>CAYWIF010000007.1:0-66957 GCA_964458265.1 uncultured Hyphomicrobium sp.
GAGGCTGCGATTGCGCGAATAACGCCGCAAGATCTCGCAATGCAGAATCCGAACTATGACGGGGTCATGGAAGATGGCGGCACGTACCGCGTGGCAGCGGCGCGAGCGCGGCAGAATTTCGAACAGACGGACCTGATCGAACTTGAAGCCATTACCGGCGATCTTGTCGCGAAAGACAAGAGCGCCACGAAGTTGACGGCGGCGAGCGGCGTCTTCAATCACAAAGAAAACGTCCTCGAACTCACCGAAAAGATCGAAATACGCTCGGACAATGGTTTTTCGGCGGATTTGACGCGCGCGGTCGTGCGCACGCGAGAAGGCCGCATCAATAGCGATGAGCCGGTTCGTGTTGGCTTTCCTGCAGGAGGTGTCACGGCGAAGCGGCTCGAAATACGCCAGAAGCTGCGCGAGGTGACGTTCATCGAGGATGTCGTTGCGCGGTTGACCCCGCCGCCTAAGAAGCCCGGAGACATTGCGACGACTTCGGCACCAAAGCCGGCGGCTGCTGGACCGCTAATCGGTAGTTCGGATGGGCCGGTGGATATCACCGCCGCGCGGCTCGACATCCAGGACATCGACAAGCGAGCGATCTTCACCGGCAACGTGCGAGCGACACAGGCAGGTGCTGCGATCGATACGCCGGAAATGACGGTTTCGTACGACGGCGGGTCGGCTTTGCCCGGATCGCAGGGAGGGGCCGAAGGAGCCGGAGGTAAGCTGACGCGCATCGCCGTGAAAGGTCCGTTCGTGATGACGCGCGACAACGGTGATCGCGTCACCGGCGACGGTGCTTCGTTCGATGCCGTGGCCGAGACGGGCCTGCTGGAAGGCAACATCGTGATGACTTCGGTGCCCAACCGGCGGGTAACAGCGGATCGGGTGGAGCTGGATCAAGGCCGCGACAGCGCCGTGCTGCTCGGACAAGTATCCGTCGTCAACGGCGAGACGGTTCTGACGGGACGGCGTCTCGCGATCGACCGAGCCGGCGGTCGGACCTCGTTGACCGCTCCGCCGATGGCCGGAAGTGGTCCGGGCCGCATAACCGCCCGGTTCGTGCAGAAGGAATCTGGAGCTAAGAAATCCGAACCAGCGCAGCCCGCCAGCGGCGTGGCCAGCATCGCCCAATTCAAGACCTCGCCGGACGCGCCACTCGATGTGGAGGCAGACTCGCTCGACGTCGATGACAATGCGAGGCTGGCTATTTTTCGCGGCGATGTGGTGACGAAGCAAGGCGACGTGACAATGCGGTCGGCGGAAATCCGGGCGAGCTATACCGGATCGGCGCGGCTGGCCGACACGGGCGCGAGTGGCGACGCGCCGGGTGGAAGCACCCAGTTGAGCCAGATCGATGCGACGGGCGCGGTCGTGGTGACGACAGCTGATGGGCGCAAGGTGACGGGCAATTCGGCGCGCTACGAGGCCAAGAGCAACAGCGTGGCCGTTTCGGGCGACGTGGAGCTGTCGCAGGCCGGCACCGTCGTCCGCGGAAACCGGCTCGTGATCGACATGACGTCCGGCAAGGCGACCATCGACACCACCGCATCGAAGGCATTGGCCAAGCCCTCGGAGGGGTGGTCGAGCGAAGTCCAGGGCCGCTCGACCGGCGGACGGCCGAGCGCTATCTTCTTTCCGGACGAACTCCGCAAAGCGCAGGACAAGTCCGGGCAAAAATCCGGGGTGTCGAAAGCACAACCCGGGGCTGCCGGATCGGGCGCGGAGGGGTGGAGTTCCCAAACGCTGCCTTCCGGGCAACAGTGATCGCCATGCGCACGTTTGAGCAGGATTGCCGTTTGTGAAGATCACATCGTTGACAAGTTTCTTGAAGCCGCCAAAGCGCGGGCGGGGATCGCAGGGGGCTGCGCAACCAGGATTTTCGGAAACAGCGACGACATACGGCCGGCACGATGAGTATGCGGAGGCGGTCGATCCCTCCATTGGCGGCGAGGGCTGGCTCACGATCGTCGATGTGAAAAAGGCGTATCGCAAGCGGCAGGTGGTCAAAGGCGTCAGTCTAGCGGTCGGGCGCGGCGAGTCGGTTGGCCTGCTGGGTCCAAACGGGGCGGGCAAGACGACGGTTTTCTACATGATCACCGGGCTCGTGCCGGCGGATGCGGGGCGGATCACCATAGACGGGCGGGACGTCACGCGTTTGCCGATGTACCGGCGGGCCCGGCTCGGGATCGGGTATCTGCCGCAGGAGGCCTCGATTTTTCGCGGCCTGTCGGTTGAAGACAATATCATGGCGGTGCTGGAGCTCGTCGAACCCGACCGCCGCCGCCGCAAGGAACAGCTCGACAGCCTGCTTGAAGAATTCCGGATCACGCGGCTTAGAAAATCCCCGTCAATCGCGTTGTCGGGCGGCGAGCGGCGCCGGTGCGAAATCGCCCGGGCCTTGGCGTCGCGGCCGTCGTTCATTCTTCTGGACGAGCCGTTCGCCGGTATCGATCCCATCGCTGTGGGCGATATTCAACAGTTGGTGCGGCACCTCACAGACAGGGGAATCGGCGTACTCATTACCGATCATAACGTCCGCGAGACACTGAGCCTTATCGACAGGGCCTACATCATCTACGATGGTCAGGTTCTGACACACGGTAAGCCTTCGGAAATCATAGAGAACGAGGACGTTCGTAAGGTCTATCTGGGAGATATGTTCGTTAACGGGCGTTGATTAAGGATCGCGACGTCCGTTCGTATTGGTGCCTCGAAGTAGTCATGGCGATCTCGACAAAATTGGAGATGCGGCAAGGCCAGCAGCTGGTGATGACACCGCAGCTGCAGCAGGCCATTCGATTGCTTCAGTACTCCAATCTCGAACTCACCCAATTCATCGAAGGTGAGTTGGAGCGCAACCCTCTCCTGGAGATCGAGGAAGCCAGCCTGGACGCGCCAGCGCCGCCTGAGGCCGATGTGGGGGAGAGCGGCGAGCCCAAGTCTGCAGGCGAGAGCGGCGAAAGCGACGAATGGCTCGATCTCGATGCGCCCACGGCGCCGGATGCAACCGAAACCTTCGACACAGCATACGAGAACGTTTATCCGGACGATGCTCCCGCCGGAATGGGGCCCGATCCCAACGGTCCGCAGTGGTCCCAGGTGAAGCAGCGCGGGTCCTCATTTGAGGACGACGACGCAAATCTTGAAGCGTTCGCGACGGCGGACATCACCTTGCGGGAGCATTTGTCGGAGCAGGTTGCGCTGGCCATTACCGACCCGGCCGAGCGGCTCGTAGCGCAGTATCTCATCGATACCGTCGATGAAGCGGGATATCTCCACGCGGACCTGGAAGATATCGAAATCAAACTCGCGGCGCCGAAGGGAATGGTCGAGAGGGTGCTCGGGGTTCTACAGGGCTTCGAGCCCGTGGGCGTGTGCGCGCGGACGTTGGCGGAGTGCCTGGCGCTGCAGCTCAAAGAGCAGAACAGGTACGATCCCCAGATCGCCGCGTTGCTCGATAATCTCGGGTTGATCGTCTCGCACAATCTGGCGGGCCTGAGACGGGCGGTTGGTGTGGATGCGGCCGAACTCGCCGAGATGATCGCCGAGATCAAGACGCTCAATCCCAAGCCGGGGCTCAAGTTCGGATCTGTCCAGGTGCAGCCGGTTGTTCCGGACATTATCGTCCGTGCGGGGAACGACGGAAGTTGGCTGATCGAACTCAATTCTGACACGCTGCCGCGGGTGCTCGTGAACCGCGTCTATTACGCAAAGGTCTCGAAGACAGCGCGCAACGATAAGGACAAGGGCTATTTGCTGGAGTGCCTGCAAACGGCCAACTGGCTGGTGAAAAGCCTCGATCAGAGGGCGCGGACGATCCTGCGCGTTGCCGAGGAGATCGTGCGGCAGCAGGACGCCTTCTTCACGCACGGCGTGCAGTATTTGCGGCCGATGAATCTCAAGACAGTGGCCGACGCAATTGCCATGCACGAGTCGACAGTGTCGCGCGTAACGTCGAACAAATACATCGCAACCCCGCGCGGTATCCTCGAGTTGAAGTACTTCTTCACGTCAGCGATTGCTGCATCGGACGGCGACGGCGAAGCTCACTCGTCGGAGTCTGTCAGGCACCGGATCAAGCAACTCATTGAGGGCGAGGTGCCGAATGCCGTTCTCTCGGACGACATGATTGTGGAGCGCCTGAAGAGTGACGGCGTGGATATTGCGCGGCGAACGGTCGCCAAGTACCGGGAAGCGTTGCGCATTCCGTCATCGGTGCAACGCCGCCGCGATAAGCGGCTGGTCGAGCAGGGCGTACGGGTCTGAAAACGTTCGCGCCGCTTCGGCTTCACGTCTTGGGCATGACTTGTTGGAAAGGCGATCCGCCATTGGCGATGCCGCCCGTGCGGCATGTTGCGGCGCACAAAGTTGTACACTCGACAAGCGTTTGACATACGCCGCGACACAGACTAGCGTCTCTTGGCATCGGGTCATCGCGGCGGGCGTTCGCGTAACCGATTGAATTGGCTACTGTTCGTGCGGCTTTGCAGGGGAGCAAAGCGGGCAATCGGGTGGGTGGCGTTAGGAAAACCGACATTCTTGACGGCGTGAGAGCGGGACCCTACGGGACGCTGCGGAACTGTCCGTTTACGCAGGTGCGGCGAAAGACTGAGGGCCGATCTCCGGAACTGGTATACAGGAGCAACGGTTGTCTGCTGGTGGATTTGACTATCGGCCAGGGACATTGCGGTTGCGAGGCGAAATAGGACCGGCGAGCAGCGCCGGATTTTGAGCGGCTACGATCGCGGGACGTAACTTTGCCCTGCGCGAACCAACTGAGGCTTCGGACAGGCTGGCACTGATCACTTCGAACAGCGGCCGTGCCCCATCGAGAGTTCAAACCATGGATTTGGCAGATATCCTGTCAGCTGATGCGATCATTCCGTCGCTCGACGTCACCTGCAAAAAGCAGGCTCTCAACGAACTGTCGGTCAAGGCCGCGGACGTCACGGGGCTTGATCAACGTGAAATTTTCGATGCGCTGTTGCAACGCGAGCGGCTGGGCTCGACCGGGCTGGGCCGGGGCATTGCGATCCCGCACGTCAAATTCAAAGCCTTGACCGGGATCGTGTGCCTGTTTGCGCGACTGGCGAAGCCGATCCCGTTTGACAGTCAAGATGACCAAGACGTCGATCTTATCTTTCTGCTGCTGGCGCCGGAACATGCGAGCGGCGATCACTTGAAAGCGCTTGCACGGATCTCGCGCCTCGTTCGCGAACCGGCGACGCTCGAACAACTGAGAACGGCGAAGGACGGCGATGTGCTGTTGCGGTTGCTGACGACGACCGCAGCTTCCCACGCGGCCTGAGGCTGGTTGCGTGCTCTAAAATTCCATATTGAGCGCTGCAAGACCGGCAATGCCGACCGCAATTCGCCACCAGCCAAACGGCGCGTAGCCATGGCGGCTGACGAACTCCAATAGTGCGCGCACTACAACGAGCGCGGCAATGAACGCGGTGATGAAGCCGATCACGATCGGCGTCGCGTTCGAGACCTCCATATTCTGCCAGTTCTTATACAAATCGAAGGTGAACGCGCCCGCCATCGTCGGGATCGCGAGAAAAAAGCTGAACTCGGCCGCTGATCGCTTGTCGGCGCCCAGGAGCAGCGCGCCAACAATCGTTGCTCCCGACCGGGAAACACCGGGAATCATGGCCAGCGTTTGGAAAAGTCCGATTTTAATGGCTAGCGCTGGCGGAAACTGCATTGCGTCGGTGTAGCGCGGCGTGATGACCATCCGGTCGACTGCCAAGAGCACGATGCCGCCGAGGATCAGCATGATGCAGATCAGGGCCGGTGTTTCGAACAGGACGTTCTTGATGAAGCCATGCAGGAAAGCGCCTGCGACGGCCGCGGGCAGAAATGCAATCAGTATGGAAAGGACGAAGCGGCGCGATTGGATGTCATGGGGCAGGGAAGCAACGGTCGCCCAGAGACGGCCGAAGTAGACGGCGAGTATGGCTAGAATGGCGCCGAGCTGGATCAATACCTCAAATGCTCGGCCCGGCGAATGTACGCCGAGAAAATGACCTGCGAGCAGAATATGACCTGTCGAGGACACTGGAATGAATTCGGTCAATCCCTCGAGGATGCCGAGCAGTACGGCCTGCCACGTCTCCATGCTCGCTTGGACCTTCCCCCGACCCCGTCAAACGACTGGCCGATCACGGCCTGTAACTCCTACTGAATCGCTATGCCATGGTCATGGCCGGATCGCCAGAGGACATGGCCGGTTTGCCACTGATTGGCGGCAATAGACACGACAAGTGTTGCGGATTCGCGTAGATGCTGGCCTATCAATTTTGGGATCAATCTTCTGATCGTCACCGCGATGACCGTGCTCGTTCATCATCCATTCTGTCCGCGCAGCCGCGCCATTCGGATCGCGTTGGCCGAACTTGGCCATGACGTTCAATTGGTCGAGGAGCTTCCATGGGCGTGGAGCGAGGACCTCCTGGAACTCAATCCGGCGGGTGAATTGCCGGTTCTTGTTCCGGCCGACGACAGGTCCTTGGCCGGCGCTTACGCGATCTCCGAATATCTCGATGAGCGCGGACTTGCGCAAACAAGTGATGCCGGACGCGGCGGTCTTTTTCCCGGAGCCGATCTGGATCGCGCCGAAGTGAGGCGGCTCGTCGACTGGTTCTTGAACAAATTCGATCGTGAGGTGTCCCGGGATATCATCGATACGAAGATCACCGGTCTGTTGGCGCCAGGGCACAGCAGCCCACCCGATGCCGAGACTATGCGCGCGGTGCGCTACAACCTGCGCCATCATTTGCGCTATGTCGATCATCTCTCGCTCAACCGCGATTGGCTTGCGGGCCAGCGTTTGAGTTTTGCCGATATGGCGGCTGCAGGGCACCTATCCATCCTCGACTACCTGGGGGATATCGATTGGGAGCAGCATCCCGCAGCCAAGTCCTGGTACATGCGGCTGAAATCGCGGCCTGCGTTCCGAAGTTTGCTTGCTGATCGCTTGCCGGGTCTGCCGCCGCACCGGACATATGTCGATCTCGATTTCTAGAGTGATGCGACGGGTGAAGGAAACTTCTGGATTGACGCCGCCCCAAATGTTGGCATCGCGATTGCGGAGTTGTGCGGACGCGCTGCACTTCGATGCCGTCGGAATCGCGCGTGTCAGCGGTGCTCCCGATCACGCCGATCGACTGAGAGCTTTTCTCGCCGCCGGCCGGCACGGCGACATGGATTGGATGGAAACGGCCGCAGAACGACGCGGCAATCCGCTGGCGCTTTGGCCGGAGGCAAAAAGCGCGCTGATGGTCGGGATGAGCTACGCCCCGCAAAGAGATCCGCTCGATGATCTCAGAGATCAGAGGCGTGGCGTGATTTCGGTTTATGCGCAAGGCAAGGACTATCACGACATTCTGAAGCCGAAACTGAAGCAATTGGCCGGCGAGGTCGTGGCGGCGACGGGCAGTGAGGTGAAAGTTTTCGTCGATACCGCGCCGCTGATGGAGAAGCCATTGGCTGCTCTTGCCGGACTGGGTTGGCAGGGCAAGCACACCAATCTCGTCTCGCGATTGCAGGGTTCCTGGCTGTTTCTTGGCGCGCTGCTGACCACCGCGGATCTCGTAGCCGACGACCGGGAGACCGATCATTGTGGATCGTGCCGGCGGTGCCTTGACGTGTGCCCGACCCAAGCTTTTCCAGCGCCCTACCAACTCGATGCGCGGCGGTGCATCGCGTATCTGACCATCGAGCACAAAGGCCAGATCGCACGGGAATTCCGCCCCGCAATGGGAAACCGCATCTTTGGTTGCGACGATTGCCTGGCGGTGTGTCCTTGGAACAAATTTGCAGCCGCTTCGCGGGAGGCGAGGTTTTTGGCCCGCGCCGGTACGGACAATCCCCCGCTCGCTGAATTGCTGACGCTCACCGATGCACAATTCAGGGAGAGGTTCGCGGGAACTCCCGTGAAACGGACAGGACGGGACAGGTTCGTGAGGAACGTCCTGGTTGCTGCGGGGAACTCGGCGGATTTGTCACTTCTGCCGGACGTGAGGCGGCTGCTGGACGATGCGTCACCGCTGGTGCGTGGCATGGCCGTGTGGGCGTTTGCGAAGTTGGCTGGCGAAGACCGCATTGGCGAGGAGCGGGCACGGCGACTTGCGGTTGAAGACGACCAGGGCGTGCGGGCCGAGTGGACGATGGAGACGGTTTGATGCCGATGTTGTTTTGTTTCGGGCTCGGTTATTCGGCGCGGCACTTGGCCGAAAAGCTCAAAAAGGATGGCTGGCAAATTGCTGGCACCGCGCGCTCGGCAGACGGTGTGGCACGCATTCAGGCCCTCGGTTTCATGGGTCATGTGTTCGACGGGTCGAAACCTCGTCCAGGTTCGGACCCGGGGCAAAGTGCAGGATCTGCGGTGCGGACGGCATCGCATGTTTTGATTTCGGCTCCGCCGGATGGACTAGGCGATCCGGTGTTGCAGCATCACGCGGAGGACATCTCCCAGTCTGGCGCTGAGTGGATTGGCTATCTTTCGACGATCGGCGTTTATGGGGATCACGGTGGCGCGTGGGTGGACGAGATGACACCGGCGGCACCATCGTCGGAGCGGTCGCGGCGGCGGGCGCTTTCCGAACAGCAATGGCTCGACTTCGGCCGGCAAGCGGGAAAACGGGTGGAAATTTTCCGGCTGTCCGGGATTTATGGGCCGGGCAGCAGCGTCATTGATGCTTTGCGGAGCGGGACCGCTCGGTCGATCGTTAAGAAAGATCAGGTGTTCAACCGCATCCACGTGGAAGACATCGCGCGGACGCTGATTGCGGCTATCTCGCGGCCGCAACTCCACGCGATCTACAACGTGACGGACGACGAACCGGCACCGCCGCAGGTTGTGAACGCGTTTGCCGCGAAACTCCTTGGGTTGCCTGCACCGAGGGAAATTGCGTTCGAAGATGCCGAAATGTCGGACATGGGGCGCAGCTTTTATGCGGAAAACAAGCGCGTGCGCAATGATCGGATCAAAAGCGATCTGGGTGTGAAGCTCGCGTTTCCGACATATCGCGAAGGGCTTGCGGCTCTCACTTGAGCGATCCGGCAATTGTCCGGCTCTGCCGTTCAGCCGCCATTCAGATGACGTCCGCTTTCCTGCCCGAATTAAATTGAAAACTCGATGGCGAGACGAGAGGCGGGTGCGTGTGATGCGGTTGGGTACGGCTGCGCGATTGAGCGTCTTCGGTTTGGTGGCGGCGATGGTCGGGCCGGCGATGGCCGAGAATGCCGCGCACGAGTTGGCAAATAAGTTTGCCGGCGGCGAGAGAGTGGAGGCGGTGGCTAGCGACGATGCCGTTCGCGACGACTACGAAGCCGACATGCTCGAGCGGGCCCGCCGGGAGGCGGCCGAGCAAGTGCCGTCGGACAACAATTTGCCCTCAGACGACGAGATGCGTCAACGGGCGCTGGAAGCGCAGCGCGAGGCGGAGTCGCGCGCGCTTTCGGAGAGGCTGAAACGCGCACAGGAGACGCGTCGTGAAAAGGCGGCTGATGCGGCGGTGGAGGACTTGCGGGAGAAGCCGTTCAAGCCTGTATTGACCAACAAAGACAAAGAAGTGAAGCCAGAGGCCGATACGGCGAAAGCGCCCATCATCGTCACGCCGCCGCAGCAGAATCCGGAAACGGCGACGCCCCCGCAAGTGATCGCGCGCGACCCCGAACTTGCCCCGCCCATGGCTCTGGGACGTCCGGCACCCTTGCCGCCTGCGGTGAACGCGCAGGTCGATATGCGGGTCACGATCCTGCTTGTGATGGAACCAGGCAAGAAGGGTATCCGCCGTTTCAACAAGACCGCTGATCCGGTGGTCTGCGAGCAGCACATATGTTTCGTTTCCAACGGGCCGGCGCAACCGGCGCGGGCGATGCCGATGCGCAAGGCGCTGGGTCCCGGGAACACGTTTGGCAAGCGAGCCGGCGCCTGCCGTGGCAAGTTGAGTTGCGTTTTTCGCGGGCTGACGCTCGATGCATCTTCGGCAATTCAACCCGTTGACTTGAAAGTGCTGGTGCACGACCGGCGCGAGCGGCGCGTGATTTCCGGCGATGCGTCGTGCCAGGTTCTGGCTGGCCGGCTATCGTGCGGCCGGACCGTGGTTGCGCCCGGGTATCGCGCGTGGGTGGTGCCTGAGCAGGTCGCCAATGAAGCGGGGCCGCAAGCACTCGAGGCGGCCGTCACGCGCGGTCTGGTCGCGAATCCGGTGCGTGAGGCATCTGCTCGCCCCTAGCCGACGACATCGCAACCTCGTCGATCAGTTGAAACAGCAGCGCTAGGTCTTGCGGGCGCGACAGGCGATGTTCTCCATCGGGAACTTCGGTAAGGCGGACGTGGCCGCCCTTCAGGAAGCTCTTTAATTCGTGAACGTGGCTGGCGGGTACGTCCTGATCTTGCAGACCTTGCAGGATATGGACCGGCCGGCCGGGATCAAACGGTTCTCGGGCCAAGAGATGGTGGCGGCCGTCTTCGATCAGCGCGCGCGTGATGGTGTAGGGCTCGCCGTAATTCGAAGGCTCGAAATAAACGCCTTCGGTCTCCAATGCGCGACGGGCCTCTGCCGGAAAGCGCTTCCACATCAGTTCCTCGGTCATGTCCCAGGCGGGCGCAATGAGGATCAGGGCCGCGATGCGCCGGGCTTCCGATGGGTCCATCGCAAGGAGGCGCTTTAACAGCAGGAGGGCGATGTGGCCGCCCATACTGGATCCGACGATCATTTGTGGTCCGTTGGTCGCGCTGCGGAATACTGCTTCGGCTTCCTCCAGCCATCGCCCGATGGTGCCGGACTCGAAAGAGCCATCGGATAGGCCATGGCCGGAGTAGTCGAACCGGACGCAATCGTTGCCGCGATCTGCTGCATAGTCCGCAAGTGCAGTGGCTTTTGTGCTCGCCATGTCGGATTTGAATCCGGAGAGCCAAAGCAGCCCCGGTTTGCCCTGAGAGGCGCGGCTTTCCCTGCGATAGGCAATGCGGCGGCGCGCTATGCCCGTGCCCACCTCGATGAATTGCGGTTCCTGCCCGGTCATCCTATGAGTGCCTGAGACCTAACGACGATTTCTATTCGAAAAAGGTGCCGACCTTGGCCGATCGCGCCGCGACCATACTGCAAATCGTTCCCGAGCTCGACACCGGCGGTGCGGAGCTGTCAACGATCGAGATCGCCGAAGCTGTGACGGTCGCGGGGGGACGTGCGATCGTGCTGACCGAGGGCGGACGCATGCTTGACCGGCTGAAGGCGACGGGAGCGGACGTGCGCATTTTTCCAGCCGCAACCAAGAACCCCGCGAAGCTCGTTTCCAATGCGATGGCAATTGCCCGGATTGTTCGCCAAGATAATGTCGATCTTGTCCACGCGCGCAGCCGGGCCCCTGCATGGAGTGGGCTTTGGGCTGCGCGGGGGACAAAGCGCCCGTTCGTGACAACCTACCACGGGGCGTACAACGAAAATTCGACCGCCAAGCGCTTCTACAATGGCGTCATGGCGCGGGGCGATCGGGTGATCGCCAATTCGGGCTATACCCGTGATCTCATCCGGTCACGGTACGGCACACCGGACCGGATTATTCGCGTGATCCACCGAGGTGTCGACGTCAACGAATTTGATCCGGCCAGGATTTCGCCGGAGCGCGTACAGCGGCTCAAGGACGCGTGGGGCATCAAGCCGGATGATCGCGTCGTTCTGCAGGCTGCGCGCCTGACCAATTGGAAAGGCCAACATGTGGTGGTCGATGCGGTGCGCCGGCTTAAAGCGCACGGAAACTTTGCCGGTGTGGTGGTGCTGGCGGGCGATGCGCAGGGACGTGACGCTTATGCCGACGGCTTGCGAGAGGCGATCCGGGCCGGCGGCTTGGAGGGCCGCGTACGCCTCGTGGGGCACGTCGACGATATGGCGGCAGCCTTTCTGGCGGCGGATGCTTCCATCGTCGCTTCTACCGAGCCTGAAGCGTTCGGGCGCACCGCAGTCGAGAGCCAGGCCATGGGGTGTCCGGTCATCGCGACGCGGATCGGTGCTCCGCCGGAGACGGTGCTTTCTCCGCCCGAGCACAGCCCGCGAACGATGACTGGCTGGCTGGTACCTCCGGGGGATGGGCAGGCTCTGTCGGATGCCCTGCAGTGGGCGTTGAGCCTTGACCAGGCGGCCCGGGCCGAATTGGGTGCCCGGGCGCGGGCGCACGCTGTCGGCGGTTTCTCGCTCCGGCAAATGCGGGTCAAGACATTGCAGGTTTATGATGAGTTGCTGGCGACCAATCTGGCCGGCAAATACGTGGCCGTGCGTCCACAAGACGATGGTTAAGTCGGGTTGTAGGGTCCGGTTCCCGCTTGACTTGATACCCTTTTATCCTAATTCTCCGGGCGCATTATTGGGGCTAGCGTCTGCTCCGGCAGACTTTCAGCCGCCAAACGGGCATTGCAACAACACGAGGAGTTCGACCCATCCGCAAACCCATGCGAGCCGCGCCGACGCGCGAGCAAAGCGGTCCCAGGATCAACGACCAGATCCGGGCCCGAGACGTTCGACTGATCGACGAGAATGGACAGAACGTCGGAGTCGTCAGCAAAATCGACGCGATGCAACGGGCGACCGACGCCGGTCTCGACCTTGTCGAGATTTCTCCCGATGCGGAACCGCCGGTCTGCAAAATCCTGGATTTTGGGAAGTACAAATACCAGGAGCAGAAGAAGCAGGCCGAAGCGCGCAAGAATCAGAAGATCGTCGAAATCAAAGAGATCAAGATGCGTCCTGGCATCGACGATCACGATTACGATGTCAAAATGCGCGCCATAAAACGGTTCTTTGAAGAAGGTGACAAGGTGAAGATCACGCTGCGGTTCCGCGGCCGTGAGATGGCACATCAACACCTTGGCATGGATGTCTTGAACCGTGTCCGGACCGAGACCGAGGCGGTTGCCAAAGTCGAGAGCGAACCGCGCTTCGAAGGCCGCCAAATGGTGATGGTGCTGGCGCCGAAGTAAGCCGACCGATCATGCGATGCGACGGAATGGAAGGACGCTAGACCCCCGGGTGCCGGCGTCCTTTTTATTTTGCTTCTCCTCCGGCACGGCGTCGTTGACGGAACCGGACGGGGTCCCCATGTATTCTAGTATTGACCCGCCAGCGGCGCTCCGGCTTTCCGGGGCGCTTTCGTATGTTCCGGCGGAGATCGGGGAGAAACTCGACCATGTTCATTCGTTCGCTCATTGGCGCTGCTATGACCGCCGCGATCGTGCTGGTTTCACCTCCCGCGCAAGCCGACGGGCCGGACCTCATTTTCAAGAAGACGACCGTCTGGAAGCTTTTGGCACCCGATGCAAAGCTCGCGACATTCGCCATCGACGATCCGGAGGTGGACGGCGTGACGTGCTATTTCACGACGCCGGAAAAGGGCGGATGGGCCGGTTGGGCGGGCCTAGCGGAAGAACTTTCCAACGTGTCGCTATCGTGCCGGCAGGTCGGACCGATCAAGTTCAAGCGCAAACTGGAGCAGGGCGAAGAAGCCTTCAGCCAGCGCCGTTCAATCCTGTTTAAGCGAATGCAGATCGTGCGCGGATGCGACGCCAAGCGCAACGTTCTCGTGTACCTCGTCTACACCGATAAAATCATCGAAGGCAGCCCGGAGAACTCGACGTCGAGCGTCCCAATCGCGCCGTGGGGCGAAACTGCGCCGCCGCAGAAATGCAGCGAATGGATCTCGGAGTGACCCTGAGAAGGGCACTGGAAATCACCGCACCCCACTTCTCTATTTCGTCTCTTCGGGCGCCCGGTGATATACGTCGTCGGTCCGGATGATGTCGTCTTCGCCAAGGTATGTGCCAATCTGCACTTCAATAAGTTCAAGGTCGACCTTGCCGGGATTTTCGAGGCGGTGCCACTGCGTCGCGACAATGTAAACACTCTCGTTCTCCCGCACGAGTTGCTCGGTTTCTCCGATCACGACCTTTGCAGTTCCCTGCACAACGATCCAGTGCTCCGATCGATGGTGATGCATTTGCATGGAGAGCTTGCCGCCGGGCTTTACATGCAGAAGCTTGACCTGGAATCGCGAGCCGATATTGAGCGTCTCGAAGTAGCCCCACGGACGGTAGTTGCGCAGGTGCTGTTCCTGCTCCTTGCGATTTTTGCGCTTCAGTTGAGCGACTATTTTGCCGACATCCTGTGCTCGCGCTTTGTCTGCCACCAGCAGGGCGTCGGGCGTGTCGACGATAATGAGATTTTCGACGCCGATCGTGGCAACGAGGCCGCGTTCGGAGTGGACATAGCATCCGGTGGTATCTTGCAGAACGGAATCGCCTTGCGCGTGGTTTCCGCTGTCATCCTTGATGGCAATGTCCCAGAGCGACGACCAGGAGCCGACATCGTTCCAGCCGACGTCGATCGGCAGCATGGCTGCAGCCGTGGTTTTTTCCATGATGGCGTAATCGACCGAAATGTCTGGGCTTGCGGCGAACTGTTCACGGCCTAAGCGCAGGAAGCTAAGATCCGTGGCTGCTTCGGCAAGGGCCCCGCGTGCGGCTCGCAGGATATCGGGATCGTGACGGGCGACTTCATCAAGGAAAGTCTGGGCGTTGAGGACGAAGATCCCGCTGTTCCAGAAGTAGTTGCCTTCCGCGATGTAGGCGGAGGCCGTGTTGGCGTCGGGCTTTTCGCAGAATTTTTCTACGACGTACGCGGTTTCATGCGATTGTGGAATCGCTGCGCCGCGCTTGATGTAGCCGTAACCGGTGTGCGGTCTGTCGGGGGAAATGCCGAAGAGCACGAGCTTGCCGGTGGCTGCGACTGTTGCGGCCCTACGCACGGCATCGCTGAAGCGAGCCTCGTCCCTCACCGCATGGTCGGACGGCATGACAACCAGAATGGCCTGCGGATCGTCGTGGATGGCGGCGAGAGCTGCGACAGTGATGGCAGCGGCCGTGTTGCGCGCGACCGGTTCGAGGATGATCGCTTTGGCCTGAAGGCTGGCGCGATCGAGCTCTTCCTTGACGAGGAAGCGATGTTCGCTGTTGCAAAGAATGATCGGTGCAGAGAATCCGGCAGCTGTCGGCAGGCGACCGAGCGTGGCGCCAAGCAGAGTTGTGCCATTACCGTTAAAAAAGTTAATGAACTGCTTGGGATACATTGATCGCGACAGGGGCCATAGCCGCGTTCCGGAACCGCCGGAAAGTATAACTGGCACAATTAGTGACATACGATGACCTCGAACCCGCCTCGGCAGGGGCATTCAAGCAAGAGACATGCCCTGATGCCGGCCTTGAAATCTCGTGCGACCGCGGAGTCGCAGCTGCGGTCTAATATTGATGATTGAAATGCCGCCTGAAAAGCGAAGCGGCGATGGTCGCTGGTCGTTATGACCTTCGTCCACCGCCGCCTGGGCATCCGGATACGCGGTACAGGAAACCGGAGCTCCCGCCATTAGAGCGTAAAAACGTTTCGAAGCTGCAAACATGGTGAAGAATATTGCGCCTGATGGTTACCAATTTTCAGGAGGCTCGGGGAGCGCGGACCGTCCGGTGTTCAGCAGCCATCGCACGACCGGAACCGTGATCGTATGCGGAAGAATGCGGAGTATGGGGACAGACAGCGATAACATAATACCTGGTGCGATCACGCGACGGCCGAGCTGGTAGCCGCGTACGGCGAGCTTGGCAACACGGTCCGGAGACGCCGCGGGAAGAAAATGCCGGTACAGAGCGCCTTCGGCGTCCATGCGCGCGTGGAAGCGGGTTTCGACTGGACCGGGCAAGACTACCGAAACGCGCACGCCGCGGCCGGATACCTCAGAGGCGATCGCCTCACTGAGCGAGGCGACGAACGACTTGCTGGCATAGTAAGCCGCCTGATGCGGACCGGGAACGAGTGCACCCAGCGACGAAATGGTGAGAATGCCGCCGTGCCCCCGCGCGATCATGCCAGGCAACATGGTCCGGGTGAGGCGGGCCATCGCAGCCACATTGGTGGCAAGCAGTGTATCGAGCATTTCCGGCGCCGATGCCGCGAAGTGCCCGGACTGGCCGATCGCGGCATTATTGACGAGGACGTCGCAATAGAGCTTCTTTTCCAGAAGCCAGGACTTGAGAGCTTTTGCGGCCTCGGTGGTCCCAATATCGAGAACGAGTTGTTCGACGCGGGTTTCTGGGTGTTCGGCAGCAAGCGATGCGGCGGCGATTTCAAGACGGCTCTGAGTGCGGGCGATAAGCACAATAGCAGCCGAGCGTGATGCAAATTCTCGTGCCAGTGCGAGGCCGATCCCACTAGAGCCGCCGGTGACGACGACTGCGGGCTTCATGCCCTTTACAGCCGCGAGGGCTTCCGGCTTCGGTTCCGCCTTGCGGCTTATCCATCGAGTGACGGTTTTTTCCAGCAGTTCAATCATTGCAACGGCATTGTGCCGATACCGCAAGTCGGCACAACAAAATTAAAAATATGGCGGATGTGTTGCCGACGAGGGGTTGGTTTCGCAATCCGGGCGTCAAGCGGACGGCGTCGCGCTACGCGAGGACTGCACGTCCTTGGCAATGTCATCGCCGGTAACGCCAGGATCATCTGGCGCGATGAGCATGTCCGCCTGGTCAACGGCCGCTTCGACCGCCCCATTGGGCTTGGCGTCAATAATTTTCCGGTCGGCGCCTGCCACCGTGGCCAGATCGGCCAGTTCTGCGGCGAAGTTTTCGACTTCGCTCTCTGGTCCGCCAACGGGAGCGCGCCATTCGACGGTGTCGAGCGCGCCGGTGACGGGGGAAACAGGTGACCATGCGTCCAGCGCCGTTCCGTCCGCTGTCCATACCGGATCAAAGGCGGCCGTGGCGGCCCTCGTCATCCATTCGCGAGCACGGCCGGCGTCGTTCTTTTCCGCCAACTCGATGCGGGCCATCAATCGAGCGACGCGGCGGGTCAGCTTCGTCTTTATGAACGGCTGCAAGGCGTGGCGTGCGACGGCGTATTCGCGGGCGTCGATGGCAGCCGAAGCCCAAGCCACGCCGCTTTCGACATCGTGGGGCTTGAGAAGCGCCAACTGCTTGATGCGGTCGAGGCGGTCGTGGGTGCTGTCGCCAATTCGAGCATAGGCGTAGGCGGCGGCGAGGTCGGGATGTGGAGATTGGGACCACGTGCGCTGGATGATCTTCGCTGCTTTGGCGGTTTGGCCGCGGGAGGCGAGAATACGGCCTGCGACAGCAGCGGCGGAAATGAGGGCGGGGGCGAGGGAATGAGCTTCTATCGCGCATGCGAGCGCCTTATCGGGGTCCGCTTCCTCGATTTTTTGTGCTTGCGCAGCGAGCATGAGCGCGCGGCGGCGATCGGCAGCAGGGCGTTCGATATGACCGTTGCGCCGGGCGATCGCTGTGGTTTCAGCTGCAGCGGCCCAATCGGCAGCTTTCACCTGCATTTCAAATTGGGCTTCAAGCGGCCATCCGAGGCGCGGGTTCAATCGCGCCGCACGTTCGGCAAACTGACCCGCGACCTCCAACTCGCCTTCGCGGCGCGCTTCGAGGTAGAGCCCGCGCAATCCCAACTGTTCGGTATCGGGCGAACCCAGCATGGCCTCAAAAATCCGCCGGGCGGTGGCGCGATCGCCGGTCAATTGCGCTGTCTGGGCCCGCAAGAGGTGCGTCAACGGCTCGTTGGGGATAGCGCGCCGGGCTAGGACCGCAGCGCGGGCGGCCGAGGTCCGGTCACCGGCGCCTATGGCGATCATGCCACTGGATAGGGCGTCAAGTCCGCGTTGCTGACGGCGGTGGGTGAGTTGGCGACTGATGAGGGCGGGGCTTGTCCAGATCTGACGCAGCAGCGACCAGAGAAAGACGGCCGCACCGATCACAAGCGTCAGAATCACGATGGCGCGAAAAACGCTCGTTTCGATTTCGTAGCCTTCCCACGTGACGAGCAGATTGCCCGGCCGGTCGGCCAGCCAAGCCAGTCCCGAGGCAATAATTAGGATGGCCAGAAAAAATAGAACCAGACGCACCATACCGCTGCTTCCTACTCGTTGCCGGTTGCGGGTGGGGCGGCGGGCTGCGCTGTGAGCGCCGCCTTCAATTCGGCTTCTACGGTCGCAATGGCTTCATCGACGGTTTGGCGGGCGATGACTTTGTTGGTCCAGGGCGTGATCTGTGGCGCTGCTTCCGACGGCAACTCGCGCGATTGCGAGAGCACGTCAGCCAACCGACCTTCATTCAGGGCGTGCTCCATTCGTGCCAATATGGCTTCCATACTTTGATCGTCATTTGCCGCGTCGACCCTACGGATGCGGACGACGGAGGTGGCGCGGGCGAGGAGGCGGTCCCATACGGAAGCGTTGGGGTCGTCGTCGTCGGCGTCGAGAACCGCGCGCAGAGCGGGCCGGAATTCCTCTTTGAGTTCAGCGAGTGACGGCACACCCTTCGCCTTGAACGGCTCCAGCGGCTGCAAGTCGAGACGGCCGCCGGAAGCGGCGGTGACGGCATCGAATTCCTCAGCGAACGGCTCACCGCTTTCGACGGCGCGCTTCAGATTGCCGAGTTCCAATGCGGTGACGATGCGCTCGGTATTCGACTGCCGCTCCTTTTCCTTCTGCAGGACGCTGTCGAGGCTACCCTCCATCTTGGCCACCAGCCCCGTGACCGGCTCGACCGCCGCGGCAACGTCGGCCGTTCTGGCAAACGTCTTGGACTGCTGGTCGAAAGTTGACTTCAGTTCGGCCTGCTTGCTGGCGATGCGACCGGCCTCCTCCTGAGCGGCCTGCACCGACTTATCGAGGCGGGTCTGCTCGGCCTTCAGCTTTTCGACCGCCTGCGTCAGGCGCGCGATATCGGTTTTGGAAATGTCTTCGCGCACCGCAAGCCCTTCGTCGATTGCGCGCGCGATGCCGTCGCGGAGTTTCGAGACTTCGCCCGAGAACCGTGTTTCGGATTCCGAGATGCGGGTGGTGACGGCGGCGAGGTCGGCGATGCGATCGCCGCTGGCGCCGGACGACGCCGCGGCGGACAGAGTCTTCAATTGGTCTTCGAGGGCGGCAATCCGCGTATCGACGGCAGCGAGACCTTGGTTGCCGCCGATCGCCGACGACAGGCCGTCGGCCCGTTCGGCGAGCGCCGCTTGGGCTGTTCGCAACGTGTCGATATCGGCGGCGAGACTGTCGATTTTCGCGAGCCGGTCTTCGGATGATTGCAACACAGCGTAGGCGTCGGTCTTCGGTGCCGCCTCGAGCGCGGCGATGCGTTTGTCGAGGCCGGAGGCGACTTGCTGAACATTCGCGCCGGTCGCCGGAAACCCGAGCGTTTGCGCCAGCCGGTCGCCGCCGAACAGAACAACGGTGCCACCGGCCAGACCGGCGGCAAGGTGAGTGACGATGCGGGTGAACGCGGACGGTGTGCGCTGGATGGACGCGCCGGCCTTCGGCGGTTCGGTCCTGGACGGGCCGGCTGGTTTCACCTGCGGGTCGCTGCCGGACCCGCTCGCGGCGGCCTTTGCATCCGGCTTGAGTTCGGTTGCCTTCAAGTCGAGCGTCGCGTGCGGACGCTTCGGGTCCGGCGGAAGCTGGTCTTTTTTGTCGGTCGATTTGTCGGTCATTCGTGCGGCCTTCGGGGAGCGGGGCGCGGCTGTCGCAACAAAGCGGCAGCAGGTTTCGGCAATGCTGACGGATCGATACGATCCGGCCTTTGGCCCGGCGTCAGTCGATATTGGCTGAACTTGACGACAAGCGGGCGGCGAGGGCAAGCATTTGTTCCTCGTTCGGCTTAACGGCAATCTCGATGCACGGTGGGCCAAGGGGCGCCAAGGCCGCCGCCACGCCCGGCGACAGGCACAGATGACGCAGTTGCCTGGCGATGTCCGATAGACCGGCTGCCACGACGAGACGGCACCACGCCTCCGATGTGCGCGGCGACATCAATAATACCGCGTCGAGGATCCCAGAGCGGAGTGCGGCGGTGACGGCGTCCGGCAAACGGTCGATGGGTTCACTGCGATACACAATCGCGCGGCGAACCGTGAAGCCTGCCGGTTGGAGGGCGCTTTCCAGATCGAAGGCGACGGTCTCGCCGCCGATATGCAGCACTGGTCCAGCAGAGGCTGAGAGGTTTGCGATGATGAGACCGGCAAGTTCCGCGCCGCCGGCGTCGCCCTGAAGTGCGACGGTGAATCCAGCTTCGCGGGCCGCGGCGGCGGTGCTTTTGCCGACTGCGAGAACGGGCAGAGCGCGCAGCTTGGCGGATTGGGGATGCGAGGCGAGCGCGTGGATGGCGTTGCGGCTCGTGACGGCGATGGCCTGAACGCCGTCCGTCACTAGGGTTGGCCGCAGTGTCACAACATCCAGCAGTGGGGCGAGCGTCACGCGATGGCCCATCGCCTCGAATTGGCGCGCGGTTCTTTGCGCTTCCGTCGCGGGTCTCGTGACGAGAATGTGCATCGCCTCAGCCCTGCAAGACCTCCCGGCCGCCACGGCTCAGAATGTCATCGGCAACCGTGACGCCGATATTGGCAGCGGCGCTTGCTGGCCCGGACTGGGCGCTGACCACATGGCGCCGGCCATCGGGAGAGAGGGTCTCGCCCTTGAAGGTCAGCGTGCCGCTTTCAAGCCGCGCAAGTCCGGCGATCGGCGTGCGGCACGAGCCTTCTAGCGTGGCGAGGAAAGCGCGCTCGGCCGTGACGCACAAAGCGGTCGCCTCGTCGTTGAGCGGCGCAAGGAGGGACGCGGTCTCTTCATCGTCGATGCGAATTTCGATCCCGATGGCACCTTGAGCCACAGCAGGGAGCATGTGTTCGACCGGAACGGGGGCCGTGATGTGATCGGCAAGGCCGAGCCGGCGCAGGCCGGCGCAGGCGAGGAAGGTGGCTTCGGCCACTTCATCGCGCAGCTTCGTCAGGCGGGTTTGAACATTGCCGCGAAAGCCAACGATCTTAAGGTCGGGCCGGATGCGCTTGATCTGCGCCTGCCGGCGCAGCGACGACGTGCCGACCACCGCGCCTTGCGGCAGGTCGTCGAAGCTCTTGTGCTTGAGGCTGATAAAGGCGTCGCGCACATCCTCGCGGGGAAGCGTCGCGCCGATGGTCAGGCCATCGGGAAGTGCGGTCTGCATGTCTTTCATCGAATGCACGGCCAGATCAATACGCCGCTCGAACAGCGCCTCTTCGATTTCCTTGGTAAAGAGGCCCTTGCCGCCAACCTCCGCCAACGGGCGATCGAGGATCATGTCGCCTGTCGTCTTGATGATGACGATGTCGAACGCGGTCTCGGGAAGGCCGTGGGCCGCCATCAGACGTTGGCGCACTTCGTGGGCCTGGGCGAGCGCCAGGGCGGAACCGCGCGTTCCGATGCGAATGAGGCGCTCTTGCACGAATGTTTCTCCGGGTGGTAGGCGAAGCGGACGTTGATTGATCTTGGCCGCCTTTCTAGCCCCGGCCTTGTCTCCTTTGCAAACGCGCCGAGGAGGCTCCTGCAAGGACTGGTTCCGCCCGTGTCGTCCGCCGCATCGCCTCCGGGTCCACCTCTCGTCGTGCTCGGCATCGAAACGAGCTGTGACGAAACGGCGGCGGCTATCGTCGAGAGGGCGGCGGACGGGAGCGGGCGCATCCTGTCGAACGTCGTGCGCTCACAGTGGGACGAGCACCGCCCGTTCGGTGGGGTGGTGCCGGAAATCGCCGCGCGGGCGCACGTTTCCTGTCTCGATACGCTGATCGGCGAGGCATTGGCGGCGAGCGGCAAGACACTCGCCGACCTCTCAG
This sequence comes from uncultured Hyphomicrobium sp., assembly GCA_964458265.1. Taxonomy (GTDB): domain Bacteria; phylum Pseudomonadota; class Alphaproteobacteria; order Rhizobiales; family Hyphomicrobiaceae; genus JAGVSR01. Next base: position 21,702 of record CAYWIF010000007.1, read on the forward strand.
CAATCGCGGCCACCGCCGGGCCGGGGTTGGTGGGTGGACTTGTGGCCGGCATGGTGACGGGCAAAGCGCTGGCGCTGGCGGCCGCGAAGCCTTTTCTCGCCATCAACCATCTCGAAGCACACGCGCTCACTGTCGGTCTCACGGAGGGTCTGGCGCCGCCGTATCTGCTCCTGCTCGTCTCAGGAGGGCATACGCAACTTCTGTTGGTGCGCGGGGCCGGACGGTATGAGCGGCTCGGTACGACGATCGACGATGCGCTGGGCGAGGCTTTCGACAAGACGGCGAAGCTCCTCGGGCTTGGGCAACCGGGTGGACCGGTGGTGGAACGCATGGCTGCGGGCGGCGATGCCGGGCGGTTCGATTTTCCCCGCCCTCTCGCGGGCCGGGCGGATGCGCATTTTTCGTTTGCCGGATTGAAGACGGCGGTGCGCCGGCGTGCCATGGAACTGGTGCCCTTGAGTGATCACGACATCGCGGATCTGTGTGCCTCGTTCCAAGCGGCGGCGATGGATGCCGTGGCGGACCGCGTCAGCCGAGGGATGGATATTTCCGAGGAGCGGCTCGGGCCGGGCGCTCCGTGCCGTCTTGTCGTGGCCGGAGGCGTGGCGGCCAACCAGGCGCTGCGCGGGCGGCTCGACAGGCTCGTCACATTGCGCGGCTACAGTCTGCATGTGCCGCCGGCCGGCTTGTGCACGGACAATGCGGCAATGATCGCGTGGGCGGGGGCGGAGCGCCTGTCGATGGGGCAGGTGGATGATCTGGCGGCACCGGCGCGGCCTCGCTGGCCGCTCGATCAATCGGCTCCGGCGGCGATCGGCGCCGGCGTGAAGGCCTGACTTTCGCCGTTCGCATTGGCGCTGAATTTTGGCAGCGCCGTCCGGCACCGCTTGCGCGCAGCCGGCCCGATGTCGCGTTTTGCTCGCGGTGGGCTCTCGTGCCAGGGGGGAGAGGCGATCGAAGGGAACGCGCTCGAACCGGGTGCGAACCGGACCGCAGCGGCAGACTGGCGGTGGGCGGGCGCACCACGTAAAGTCGCGGCCCACGAAGGGGGTGTGCATGGCCATCGAGTCTGTCGGCGTGATCGGGGGCGGCGCGTGGGGAACCGCGCTCGCGCAGACCCTGCGTCTGGCCGGACGGCGCGTGACGCTATGGGCGCGGGAAGCGGAGACGGTGGAGGACATCAACGAGCGGCACGTCAACCGGACGTTTCTGCCCGGCGTGCCGCTCGACGAGGGTTTGCGGGCCACCGATGATCTCGGTGCGCTGGCCACGATGGACGCCATTCTGATGGTCGCGCCCGCGCAGCATGTGCGAAGCCTTGCGACTCAGTTGCGTCCGGCTCTCCATGCGGGGCAGCCGATCGTGTTGTGTGCGAAGGGGATCGAGCAGACGACCGGCCGGATGCTTGGCGATGTTCTGTCGGAGGTTTTGCCGGAGCAGACGTTGGCCGTTCTGTCGGGTCCGAGTTTTGCCGCCGACGTGGCGCGCGGACTGCCTGCGGCGCTGACCATCGCTTGCCAGCGGGAGGAGGTGGGACGGGAGCTTGCCGAGCGGATGGGCTACCGGCAGTTCCGGCTCTACTGGTCCAGCGATACGGTCGGCGTGGAGATTGGCGGGGCGCTGAAAAACGTGCTGGCGATCGCGGCGGGTATCGTCGATGCCAAGGGCCTCGGGGCGAGTGCGCACGCGGGACTTGTGACGCGGGGATTTGCAGAGATGCGGCGTCTCGGAGAGGCTTTGGGTGCGCGGCCGGAAACGATGATGGGGTTGTCGGGATTGGGTGATCTCATACTCACGTGCGGGTCGCCGCAATCACGCAACATGAGCCTTGGGCGGGCGCTCGGGCAGGGAAAGTCGCTCGCCGAAGTGCTCGGGTCGCGCGTCGCGGTGACGGAGGGGGTTTATACGGCGGCGGCCGCGGTGCGGCTGGCGGGGGAGAAGGGCATCGAGATGCCGATTACGGAAGCGGTGCATGCGATCATCGAAGGGCGCATGACCGTCGATGACGCGATTGCGGGGCTGATGCAGAGGCCGTTCAAGGCCGAGGATTGAGCGAGAAACGAGGCGCGAGATGAAGCGAACAATGGTTGCGTTGGCGGCGTTGACGGCATTCGGGTTTGCACCTTTTGCGACCGCGCAGACCGAGATGGACACGAAGCCCGAGATGATCGTTCCCGGCAGTGAAGAGCCGCCGGGATACGAGGATTTCAAGGAGGCCGGACCCGACGCAAAAGAGATCGAAGAGGCGGATGAACGCCGCTATGATCGCAACGTCGTTTCGCCCGGCATGCGCGATGAGCATGAACTGGACCGCGAAATGGGAATGGATTGACCGGGTTCTGACGAAGACTGCGGGAACGCCGCCGGGTCTCATGCGTTTTTCACGCAGGATAAATCCCCGAAGGAGAACAAAATGAAGCGGATGATTTTTGCCGCGGCCGTACTTTCGGCGTTGACCGTTTCCGTGCCGGCATCAGCCGACAGCATCAGCGACGTGGAAGGCGCGCGGGCGCACGAACGGCAGGGCAGTTATCTGACCCGGCAGGAGCGCGAGAAGCTGCGCCGCTATGGCGGCAACGACGACGGATATTACAGCGGACGCGGCTACGGATACCGGAGTGGACCGCCGGTCGGCGTGTACGTCGGGCCGGGCTATGGGTACAACAGCTACGGATATTCGAGCCCGGGCTACTATGGTCCGTACGGATATTAAGAATTGCGTTTTGCACAAACGACGGCGCGCTGCGGGAAACCGCGGCGCGTTTTTTCGTATTCCCGATCGGAGAAACTGGTGCCGCCTGCGTGACTCGAACACGCGACCCCGTCATTACGAATGACGTGCTCTACCGGCTGAGCTAAGGCGGCAAATCCGGGCCGGCGGGGGCCGGCGCGGACAGGTGGCAGGGCATAGCCGCTGCGGCCTGGGATTGCAAGCGCCGGACACGGGCAGCAGGCCAAACGGCGGGGGCCGGGTCCGCTAACCCTGTTGATCGCGCCGTGGGCAGTGACGTTGCGCTGCCTGCCGGCTTTTGCGTCGGGGGGCCGTCGTAAGGTCCGCGCTGTCGCGCGCTCTTTTCCCCGCGCGGCGAACCGGATACATAGAGCCTCGAAAATTCCTGCAATCGGTTGGATTTTGCGACGATGGTTGCCGTACTCCCAACGCGCGCCACAAGCCCTGCTTCATGCGACGCCGCGCCGGTCGCCAAGCCGACGCTGGCGGGGATGACGCGCGCGCGGCTTGGCGAAGCGCTGAAGGCGGCGGGCGTTCCGGACAAGCAATTGCGGATGCGCGTCAACCAGCTGTGGAAGTGGATCTATATTTCGGGCGTGGCCACGTTCGATGCGATGACGGACGTGTCGAAGGATCTCAGGACGCGGCTGTCGGAATTGTACACGCTGCAGCGGCCGGAAATCATCGCGGAGCAGGTGTCGATCGACGGGACGCGGAAGTGGCTCCTGCGGCTGGCGAAGCTCGGGCACGAGGCGAAGGCGCCGGAGGTCGAGTGCGTTTACATTCCCGAAGAGGATCGCGGGACGCTGTGCATCTCGTCCCAGGTGGGATGTACGCTGACGTGCACGTTCTGCCATACGGGCACGCAGAAGCTGGTGCGCAATCTGGAGGTGGAGGAGATCGTCGGGCAGATCCTGCTGGCGAAGGACCGGATCGGCGATTGGCCGGGGGCAGCGCTGCCGGACGACGGCGCGATGTTGCCGGTGGGCGAGCGCAAGATCACCAATATCGTCCTGATGGGCATGGGTGAGCCGCTCTACAATTTCGAGAATGTGCGCGATGCGATGGATGTCGCGTCGGACGGCGAAGGGTTGTCGATGTCGAAGCGGCGGATCACGCTGTCGACGTCGGGCGTGGTGCCGGAGATCGGGCGGTGGGGCGAGGAGGCGGGTACGATGCTCGCGATTTCGCTGCATGCGGTGCGCGATGCGTTGCGCGACGAGCTGGTGCCGATCAACAAGAAGTATCCGATTGCGGAGTTGCTGGAGGCGTGCCGGAATTATCCCGGTGTGTCGAACCCGCGGCGCATTACGTTCGAATATGTCATGCTGAAGGGCGTGAACGACAGTTTGGCGGAGGCGCGGGAGTTGGTGCGGCTGCTGGCCGGGATCCCGGCGAAGATCAATCTCATTCCATTTAATCCGTGGCCCGGGACCACGTACGAGTGTTCCGACTGGGCGCAGATCGAGAAGTTCGCGGAGGTCGTCAACAAGGCCGGTTATGCGAGCCCGGTCCGGACGCCGCGCGGACGGGATATTCTGGCTGCGTGCGGTCAATTGAAGTCGGAGAGCCAGCGGCTGCGCGCAAGCGAGCGAGCCGCGGCGGTGACGGCGGATGCGCCGGACGGCGGAGCGTCCGGTCCATGATCCTGCGCACGCTGGGGCGGCTCATTCTCGTGCCGGTCGCGTTCGTCATCGCGGCCGGTGTCGCGGCTTTCGTCGCCATCATGCTGGGGCTGGAAAAAATCACGGCGGCGATGGCCGGGCGGGAAGGCGACGTGGAAACCGTCGAAGCGTATTGGGAGATCGCGATGCAGGGCGGGCTGCTTTTGGCCGGGCTCACGATCATTCCGGCGCTGCTGCTGGTGATCGTGGGCGAAGTCGCGCGGATTCGATCGTGGCTTTACTACATGATCGGCGGCGGACTGGCTCTGGGCGTCCTGCCGATCGCTTCGATGGCCGGGTCGCCGGACCTCGCATCGATGCCGCCGGCCGCGCTGTGGCAGGTGCTGGCGACGGCGGGCTTCGCGGGCGGACTGACCTACTGGCTGCTGGCCGGCCGGACGGCTTAGACCGCAAAGCCGTTGTCCTTGATATGTTTGGCGATTGAAGCCCGGCCTCCAGGTGGGCTATCGATGGCGCACCGGGGATTGAGGACCGATCGTTCATGCTGTGGCCGGCACTTCGTATTGTGGCGGGCTTTGCTGCGGCCTCTCTGGCGGCCGGTGCCACGCAAGTGCTGTTCGTCATCGACGCATCGCAGATTTTTGCGTCGGCGGAAGGGGCGGCGGCGGTCGGCCTCTTGATCATGATGGCGGCAACGCAAACCGCGACGTTTGCGCTGCCGTTTGCCCTTATCGCGTTGGTCTTGAGCGAAGTCTTTGCGCTCAAAGGGTGGCTGACCTACGTGTCCTGGGGCGTCCTGATTGCGCTGTCGGGATTTGCCACCGTCATGGCCGCAGACGGTGAACGCCTGAGCTTCGGGAATGCCTATGCGCTCGGCGCCTTCCTATTTTCAGGCGCCATTGCCGGATGGGTCTATTGGGCGGTGGCTGGCCGGATCAGCCTTTCGACGGCGCCGGAACCCACCAAGCCCGCCTAACCCGCTGACATTCATACTATCTTTCATCTCCTCCCGATTGCCAATTGCCGCCGAACCCGTTGCGGCGTAGATTGTGCGCTGCACAATAGAGCCTGTTTGCAGGCGCGAAAGGTTTGCCATGCTGACACCCGACAAGCAGACCGAAATCGCCAAGCGCAGCATGGACGCCGCATTCGGCTACACGCAGGCGGCGATCAACGCGGCATTCGAGATCAACGCCCAGGCTCTCGCCGTCTGGAGCCAGGTGGCGCAAACCGCGCTGCCGAAGGCGGTCCCGGAGGCCGGGAATTGGGAATGGTCAGGTGCCCCCAAGCGTCCACATTCGACGCTGCTCACCGCCGAACAACAGCACCGCCGGCCGAGGACGCCGTTCGCCGCGTGGTCCGAACTCATGCAGGCCAGCGGCCGGGTTTGGTTCAAGGGTGCGCCATCGCCGTTCGCCTGGTGGGCCTGGACACCCCAATCGGCGGTCCCGGCAACGTGGCCCTGGGCCTACGGCATGATCTCGTCGGGCGTGCCCGACAGCGTCGCATGGCCCATGGCGGAGGCGAACGTGGCGCTCATCGATGCTGCGACGAAGACGGCCGAAGCCGCGAGGCCGGTGTTTCCCACCTACCAGTCGGCGAACGGATTTGCCGGCCACGTCTGGATCGGTTCAACAGCGGCGAAGTCCGTCATGGCAACCTTGCCAGCGGCGGCTTTCATGTGGCCGTGGCTTGAAAAGGCAGCCTGACGGCGCTCAATCGGCGATTACCAGACCGGGAATACTCAACGGCTGATCCGGTTCGGACGATTCTTCCGAAGCCAGTTTTTCCGGTTGCGGCGGAGGAGCCGCGCTTGCGGCAGGTGTGGCTGGCGGCGGTGTGACCGCCGGCGCCGCTTCGGTCCGGGGCTGTTCGACAGGAGCCGCTGCCTTCGGTGTTTCAGCCGGCAGGAACGGCACCGGCGCGCGGGGCAGCATGGTGGGCGTCTCAGGCTTGGGCGGCTCGGCGGGCGCAGCGATCGCGGCAGGCGCTTCGACAGCGGGTGGCGCATCGCCCGTTTTCTGCGGAGCCTCGGTCGCGGCCGGAGCCGGGATGGCGGCTGTTTCGGACTTCGGGTCGGGGGTTGAAGCAGGGGCGCCTTCGGAAGCTGCTTGCGCCTTAGGCGCCGGCGACTCACCCGTCGTCGTCAAGGCCGTGGCCGGCTTTTCGGGCTTCGGCTTGGGTTTCGCGGCGACCGGTTTCGGCTTCTTTTCCTTTTCCGTCGCGAAAACTTTCCGCTCGGCGCAGCGGGCCGGGGTGACCTGACCGTCCGCAGCCGGCATCGCCGCGACCCAGGCGCATGATTTCTGTGCCCGGCAGCCATCTTCCGGCTGTCCTTCGCACGACTGTTGAGCGTTCGCGGTCTTTTTTGCATCCGGCTTGGCAGCGGCCTTCGGGTCGGCTTTGGCCGCCGGTTTGGCAGGGCCGGCGGGCGTGGTCGTCGCGAGCCAAGGCAGATCTTCGGATGGGCCGGCGGCAGCCGTCGCAGGCGATGTTCCAGCGGGGGCAGCGGCCGTGGCCGGCGCGGCGGGCTGAGCGGGTGGCGCCACCTTGGCCGGCGGGGCATCATTCGCGCCACTCCACGGCATTTGCGCCGTCGCGGCACCTGAAAATCCCATCAAAGCGGCGGACACGACGACGTAAAGCACTGCCTTCCTGCCTGCTTCCGAAGCCGGATTGCCGTGTGCGTTGCGCATGTCCCACTCCCGTTCTTCGAGGTGCTTTTGTTGCCGACACACATAACCCAAACCCCGGGGCATCAATCGGGCAAAGTGACTTTTTCCTCAGCACTTCGGTCCATCGGGCTGCAATAGCTGGTGAGGATTGCAACGGCGACACAGTATTTTGCGGCGCACAATGCGGCCTCGCCCTGACGCCGCATGTGCTTGATGTGTCATCCGTGCCGCCTATAGTGCGCGCGCTTTCGCACTCCCACCTCACCCTTCCACCGACAGGACAAGACGATGGCCGCAGCGGCAGGCAATTCAGGCAAGGCATCCGGCGTGAAGAAGGTCGTGCTCGCCTACTCGGGCGGTCTAGATACGTCGATCATCCTGAAATGGCTGCAGGAAACCTATGGTTGCGAGGTCATCACCTTTACCGCCGATCTGGGCCAAGGCGAGGAACTGGAGCCGGCGCGCAAAAAGGCACTGATGCTCGGGATCAAGCCGGAGAACATCTTCGTCGAAGACCTGCGTGAAGAGTTCGTCCGCGACTACGTCTTTCCGATGTTCCGGGCGAACGCGCTCTATGAGGGCGTCTATCTTCTCGGCACGTCGATCGCGCGGCCGCTGATTGCGAAAAAGCAAATCGAAATTGCCCGCAAGATGGGCGCGGATGCCGTGTGCCACGGTGCGACAGGCAAGGGTAACGATCAGGTTCGTTTCGAACTTGGCTATTACGCGCTGGAGCCGGGCATCAAGATCATCGCGCCGTGGCGGGAGTGGACGTTCAAGGGCCGCGACGAGTTGCTCGAATTCGCGCGCACGCATCAAATACCCGTCGCCAAAGACAAGGAAGGCGAGGCCCCATTCTCCGTCGATGCGAACCTCTTGCACTCGTCGTCCGAGGGCAAGGTTTTGGAAGACCCCAACACCCAACCGCCCGAGATTGTCTATCAGCGGACGATTTCTCCGGTCGATGCGCCCGACAAGGTGACGACCATCCGCATCGGTTTCCAGAAGGGCGATGCCGTGTCGATCGACGGCCAAGCTTTGTCGCCCGCGACGCTTTTGAAGGCGCTCAACGACCTGGGGCGCGACAATGGCATCGGGCGTATCGATCTGGTCGAGAACCGGTTCGTCGGCATGAAGTCGCGCGGTGTGTACGAGACGCCCGGCGGGACGATCCTCCTGGCGGCGCACCGTGCGATCGAGAGCCTGACGCTCGATCGCGGGGCCGCGCATCTCAAGGACGAACTCATGCCGCGTTATGCGGAGCTTATTTACAACGGCTTCTGGTTCTCGCCGGAGCGGGAGATGTTGCAGGCGGCCATCGACAAAAGCCAGGAGCATGTCGAGGGCGACGTCACGCTCGATCTCTATAAGGGCAACGTGATCGTGACGGGCCGGCGAAGCGACAAGTCGCTTTATTCGCCGACACTGGTGACTTTCGAAGACGACAAGGGCGCCTACGACCAGAAGGACGCGCAAGGCTTCATCAAGCTCAATGCGCTGCGCCTGCGGACGTTAGGGAAGCGGAACAAGGGGTGAGCGGGTGAGGGCTGTAGCCTCGCGGTCACACGGGGTGGATTGCAGACTGCGCGCTCATTGAAAAGTAAACCGTCGTCAACCATCCCGGGCTACACATGATGCAGGCTGGGTCGCGCGAGCGCCCGGTTACCCTCGCAGCCGCATAGCAGGTTCATTCGCAGATGTTTTTTCCGACTTCGCGTTTCCTTCTCGCTGTCAGTTTTGCTTCCCTGGCCGCGCAGCCGGCGGCTGCCACCGGTCTCTTCGGCAGCGGGCCGATGGAGTTGCAGGCGGGCGGCATGGTGATCGTGACGCCGAGGTACGAGGGCTCGAAGGACTATGAAGTGATCGGCGTGCCGCTGGTGGCACCGGCGGGTTCGAGCGAGTTCGGGTTCATCCAGTTCCGTGGACCGGAGGACATCCGTCTGCGGGTCATCAACTGGAACGGCTTCGAGGCGGGGCCGCTGACCGGCTGGCGCTTCGATCGCGACGAGGACGATGCCTCGCGGTTGGATGGGCTGGGCGATGTGGACGGTGGTCTCGTGGTGGGCGGCTATGCGGCCTACCGTTTCGGGATCATCACGCCGTTTGCATCCTACAGCCATCAGGTGACGGGCGACGATACGGGCGGTCTGTTGCGGTTCGGTGCGGAAGCGCCTGTCGGAATCGCCGGTGGCGTCAAGATGACCGGCCAAGTCGGCGCGACCTGGGCCGACGACGATTATATGGATGCTTTTTTCTCCGATCCGCGGGTCGGATATGAAGCCGAAGCGGGCATCAAGGACGTTTACATCGGTCTTAATGCCGATGTTCCGCTTAGCGACCGCTGGAACCTGAAGCTCATCGGACAATATTCGCGGCTCGTCGGCGACGCCGCAGACAGCCCGATCGTCGAGAGCGAGAACCAGTTCTTCGGCGGACTGGGCTTGACGTACCGGTTCACGATCGACCGCTGAACCGGATCGGCCGAGCTATTTTATTTTCAGGCTGCGCGCAGCTTCGCCAGCCGGAAGCCGTACATTTACGTATGCGGTTTCTCGTTACTGAGGGGTCATATCCGCCGCTATCGGGGTTGAACTCAACCGCACGGACTCCCACGTCGCCACCTAGATAACGTTGCTGGGGAGCATTCGGCGGTGTGGGAACTATTCGGCACGCTTTTCTTAGGTATGCCTTTGTGGGTTTGGTTGGCGTTCATCGCGACCGTGATCACGATCCTCGTCATTGACCTGGGGGTTTTGCACGGCGAAGCGCACGAACCGACCTTGAAGGAGAGCACGATCCTCGCGGGCGCGTGCATGACGCTCGGCGTGTCGTTCTCGGCGGTCGTGTGGTGGCTCTATTACAATGGGTATGCGACGTCGCTCGACGCTGAGATTGCCAATGCGGCGAGCGATACGGCGCGGGCGTGGACCGCGTGGGAGCTGTATCTGACGGGGTGGGTGGTCGAGCAGACGCTGGCGTTCGACAACGTGTTCGTGATGGCGATGATCTTTTCCTATTTCGCCATTCCTCCCCAGTATCAGCATCGCGTGCTGTTCTACGGCATCCTCGGCGTGATCATTTTGCGCGCGATCATGATCGGCTTGGGGGCGGCCCTGGTCCATCAGTTCGATTGGATTTTGTATATCTTCGCGGCGTTCCTGGTGTTCACCGGGATCAAGATGTTCCTGATGGCGGATGCCAAACCGGATATCGCGAGCAACCCCATTCTGAAATATATGCGCCGTCACATGCGCATCACCGACAAGATTCACGGACAGCGCTTTTTCGTGCATGAGCCGGACCCGAAGACGGGCAAGGTCGTGCGGTGGGCGACGCCGCTGTTCGTGGCGCTGGTGCTGATCGAGTTCGCGGACCTGATCTTCGCGGTGGATTCGGTGCCGGCGATCTTCGCCATCACGCAGGATCCGTTCATCGTCTATACGTCGAATATCTTCGCGATTTTAGGGCTGCGTGCGCTGTACTTCGTGCTGGCGGCGATGGTGCACCGTTTCCACTATCTCAAATATGCGTTGTCGCTGGTGCTGATCTACGTCGGCGGCAAGGTGTTCGTGCAGCAGTTTATCGGCAAGATCGATCCGGCGATCAGCCTTGGCGTCACGGTTGCCATACTCGCCGGCGGCATTGTGCTGTCGCTGTGGAAGACGCGCAACGAGCCGGCGGAGACGAAGCCGGCGTTGGCGGAGTAGGCCCGGGTGTTGCGGGGTGAATTGGTTTACGCGGCTTGCCGGTCGCGGAGCGCTTCGCCGCGGTATGAGAGGGCTTCGGCGATGTGCAGCCTGCCGATGCCGTCGGAGGCATCGAGATCGGCCAGCGTGCGGGCGACGCGCAGGACGCGATGGAACCCACGGGCGGAGAGCTTCATGGTTTCTGCGGCCTGCCGCAGCAGCGCGAGGCCTTCCGCGTCGGGGGCTGCGATCTCGTCGAGAAGCTGGCCGTTGAGTTCGGCGTTGGTGCGCACGCCTTTAACGCCGCGCGCGGCTAGCCGGACGCGCTGGCGGTCGCGGGCGGCGGTGACGCGGGCGCGGACCTCGCGGCTGCCTTCGTGCGCGGGCGGTAAGACCAGATCGGCGGCGGTGACGGCGGGGACTTCGATGTGCAGATCGACGCGATCCATCATCGGGCCTGAGACGCGCGACTGATAATCGGCGGCACAGCGCGGGCCACGCCGGCAGGTCATGCCGGGTCCGCCACCGCATTTGCATGGGTTCATGGCGGCGACGAGCTGGATGCGGGCGGGGTAGAGAATGCGGTGATTGGCGCGGGCGACGATGATCTCGCCGGTTTCGAGCGGCTGGCGGAGCGCATCGAGGACGTTGGGCTGGTATTCGGGGAGTTCGTCGAGGAAGAGGACGCCCAGATGCGCGAGGCTGGCTTCACCGGGTTTGGGGCGCGTGCCGCCGCCGACGAGGGCTGCCATGCTGGCGGAGTGGTGGGGTGAGCGGAAGGGGCGGTCGAGGCACAGCTTGCCGCCCATGAGCTCGCCGGCCAGCGAATGCACCATCGAGACTTCAAGCATTTCTTCGGGGGTCAGTGGCGGCAGGATCGACGGCAGGCGCGCGGCAAGCATGGATTTGCCGGAGCCGGGCGGGCCGACCATCAGCAAATTGTGGCCACCGGCGGCGGCGACTTCGAGCGCGCGCTTGGCGCTTTCCTGGCCGCGTACGTCCTTCAGATCGGGGAGCAGCGTTTCGGAGCGTTCGAGGTTTGGTTTCGGGCGCGGCAGCGTTTGCAGACCCTTGAAGTGATTGACGAGCGAGAGAAGGTGGGGCGCCGCGAGCACGTCGACGTTATCGCCGGCCCAGGCCGCTTCGGGACCGCAGCTTTCGGGGCAGATCAGTCCTTTGCCGATAGCGTTCGCGCCGATGGCGGCGGGCAGCGCGCCGGGAACCGCACGGATGGAACCGTCGAGGGCCAGTTCGCCGATGGCCGCGTAATCCCTGATCGCTTCGGGGGAAATGACACCCATCGCAACCAGGAGGCCGACGACGATGGCGAGGTCGTAATGGCTGCCTTCCTTGGGCAGGTCGGCAGGAGCGAGGTTCACCGTGAGGTGCTTGTAGGGCAGGCCGAGACCGACGGAGTGGAGCGCATTGCGGACGCGCTCGCGGCTTTCCGCGACGGCTTTGTCGGCCAGACCGACGATGTGAAAGGCCGGCAGGCCCGGCGTGATGCGGACCTGCACTTCCACCGCGCGCGCTTCCACGCCGACGAATGCCAATGTCGCGATCTGACTGTACATGCCCCGCTCCCCACGCTGTCCCGTGGGCTTAAACGGGCGGGGGCAGCCGATCCGTCGCGGGATTATCCGGCGGCGCGCTTGCGTTCGATGGCGTTCCAGATCATCGCGGCGATGTCGTTGCCACCGAAGGCTTTGACCTGGCGGATGCCGGTGGGGGAGGTGACGTTGATCTCGGTGAGATAGTCGCCGATGACGTCGATGCCGGTGAAGATGAGGCCCCGTTTCTTCAATTCGGGGCCGAGGCGCGCGCAAATCTCGTGTTCGCGAGCGGTGAGTTCGGTGGGTTTGGCGGTGCCGCCGACGTGGAGGTTGGAGCGGGTTTCGCCTTCGGAGGGAACGCGATTGATGGCGCCGGCCACCTCGCCGTCGACCAGGATGATCCGCTTGTCGCCGTGGCGAACCTCGGGCCGGTACTGCTGCACCATGAACGGTTCGCGAAAGACGGTCTGAAAGAGTTCGACGAGCGAGCCGAGGTTGGTGTCTTCGGGCTTGATGCGGAAGACGCTGGCGCCGCCGTTGCCGAAGAGCGGCTTAATGATGATGTCGCGATATTCGGCGCGGAAGGCGCGGACGTCGTCGAGCGAGCGCGTGACGAGGGTGGGCGGCATCAGGTCGAGGAAGTCGAGGACCCAGATTTTTTCAGGCGCATTGCGGACGTGGGCCGGATCGTTGACGACCAGCGTTTGCGGGTGAATGCGCTCGAGGAGGTGCGTGGAGGTGATGTAGGCCATGTCGAAGGGCGGGTCCTGGCGCAGGAGGACCACATCGCGTGTTGCCAAATCGACGGTGCGGGACTCGCTGACGGCATAGTGGTCGCCCAGGCGATCGAAGACATCGAGGGTCGCACCCCTGGCCAAGAGCCGGTTGCCGTGCAGGGAAAGATTTTGCGGCGTGTAATAGAAAATGTCATGGCCGCGGCGGCGGGCCTCGAGAAGGATCGCGAAGGTCGAATCGCCGCGAATGTCGATCCGGTCGATCGGATCCATTTGACACGCGATCTTCAGCGTCTTGCCCACGTCTCACCTACACGCCGCCCTATTTCACTGGCACAGGCATAACTGTGCGGCGGGGAAACGCAACGACCGCGCGAGGCCGTTGACGGGTTGTTAACCTAAGCAGGCCTTTGTTGCACGTCCCGACGTTGCGTGGAGTTTTGTCGATGATTGCCCGTACCTTCCTGCTGCTTGGCGTTGCGGCCGGCGCCGCCATTCTCGGCGGTTGCGCCAACAAGACCGAGAGCGGCACGTCCGCCAGCCTTCTGGGTGGCGACGGCAGCGGCGGTTACGGCCGCGGACGGGCGCTTCCCGGCTCGCCCGAGGACTTCAAGTCCGGCGCGCGGGACATGGTCTATTTTTCCAGCGACAGTTCCGATCTCACGCCGGAAGCCGAGCAAACGCTCGCGCAGCAGGCGCGGTGGCTGCAGCAGTATCCCCAGCATCAGGTGATGGTCGAAGGCCACGCCGACGAACGCGGTACGCGCGAATACAACCTTGCGCTTGGCGCGCGGCGGGCCCAGTCGGTGCGCAATTACCTTGCACGGCAGGGCGTGCCGCATGCCCGCATCCGCACGATCTCATACGGCAAGGAGCGGCCGGTCGCGGTTTGCGACGACATTTCGTGCTGGTCGCAGAACCGGCGCGCGCAAACTGTTCTGGGCGGCGCGGCGATCAGTTCGCGCTGACGCCGTCTCTACAGCCCATTTGAAATGACGCGCGGCCAGCGGCGTGGCGCGACGAGGACGAGATCGAACGCGATCTCGTGTTCGCGATAGGCCTTATGCCGGGCAACCCAGAGTTCGGCGGCGCGGCGGACGCGCTGACGTTGGGCAGGACCAATCGCGGCGTGCGCCTCTTCGTCGGTCAGGGCGGGGCGGTGCTTGACTTCGATGAAGGCGAGCCGTTGGCCGCGAACCGCGACGAGATCGATCTCGCCGGCCGGCGATGTCCACCGCGTGTCCAGGATCCGGTAGCCGCGCAGGCGAAGGGCCATCGCAGCCAGCCACTCCGAGCGCAATCCGGCGCGATAGCGTGCCAGACGCTTTTCGCTGGGCGGTGGATGGGCCGCCGTCATCGGGAACGGTCCGATTTCATTTTCAGTCCGAGATCGTAGACGCGGGACTTCGGCACCGACAGCCGGTCGGCGACGCTTTTGACGGCATCGCGCAAACTCATGTGGGCGAGCATGTCACCGAGGGCAGCCGTGATGGCCTCATCGGTGGCCAGTGTATCGCCGGGCGGGCCGACGAGAATGACGATTTCGCCCTTCGGCGGAGACGTTCGGAAGTGTTCGGCGAGCGCGGCAAGGCTCCCGCGTTGGACCTCTTCGTGAAGCTTGGTCAGTTCGCGGGCGACGGCGGCCGGGCGGGTGCCCAGGCAGCCTGCCAGATCGGTCAGCGTATCGGCGAGGCGCGTGGGCGCCTCGAAGAAAATCAAGGTCGCCGGCGCGCTGGCCAGTTCAGCGATGCGTGACTGGCGTGCGCCGGAGCGCGGCGGCAGGAAGCCGGCAAACAGGAAGGTATCGGTGGGGAGACCGGCCGACGAGACCGCCGCCAGGACGGCGCTTGGGCCGGGGAGCGCGGTGACGGTCACGCCGGCGGCGATGCATTCGCGGACGAGTTTGTAGCCGGGATCAGACACCAGCGGTGTGCCGGCATCGCTGATGAGGGCAATGCGCCGGCCGGCCGCCAATTCGGCGAGGATGCGCGGACGCTGCTCCTCGGCGTTGTGTTCGTGATACGGGCGCAAGGGGCGGTCGATGCCGAAGTGCGCGACGAGAGTGCGGCTGTGGCGCGTGTCCTCGCAATAGATGACGTCGGCGCGCGCCAGGGCCGATAGAGCGCGGAGCGTGATGTCCGCCAGATTGCCGATCGGGGTCGCGACGAGGTAGAGGCCAGGGGCCAGGGCCCCGGCAAGCTGGCGTGTCAGGTCGGCCGCGACGCGCGAGGGAAGCCCTCCGGCGTCAACTGCGCCATCCGTTGTGGAAGTTGCATTGTCGGCCTCGTCGGGTGGCATGCGTCAACGGCCTTCGAGTGCTTGGCACGGGCAGCGTCCCGCACGGGTTGTTTGACCCGCAATCCATCGAAGCGCCAGAGAAAAGACCGGTCAGGCCGCCAGGGGCTCGCTGCGCCGGAACGGCTCGCGACGGAGCGCTGAAGGCGCAGGGGGCGCAGCGCGCGGGGTGGTCAAGACGAAAGCCGGCGCGATGTCCTCGCGCAGCCGCTGCAACGCGTAAGTCGCGGCGTCGAGCTGGGCCGATGCGGCCCAATGCGTTTCGACGGCGCGTTCGGTGCGGGACTTGGCTTCAAAGAGCACGCCGGCAACGCGCATCCACTGGTCGGCGGCTGACAGTGGAACAGGCAGTTGCGGGGCCGCAGCCGTGGGCCGCACCCGGTGAAATCCGTTCAGATAGTTTCTGCACCGGCGGAAGTACTCCGCGGCAACAAAACGAATTCTGACTGTGGCGAATTGCGTGCGCATGGAGGATCATATTTCCGGACGCAAGGCGGCGGATCGCTTTGCGGATGCAAAACGAACTCAATCGATAACAAACCGGCGTGATTCCGCCGGATAATTTTGGGCTTTGAATTAAAATCGCGCTATTCGGCGTTTTTCACAAGTCATATTTCGCAGTCCGCCGTACTTTTTTGCAAAAGTTAATTCTGCGTGGCGTGCGAAACGGAGCGGTTCAAGGATTTGGCTGGGCCGGGGGCGCAAGACCGGTGCGAACAACCGGGCGGGTCAGCGGTCTTTGCGGCCGCGCTGCTGTGCCGGTGGATGCGGCCGGCGGACTGGTCACGGCTTCAGTGGCAGCCCCCTTCAATCCGGAAAATCTGTAGTGACCGGTGATTTTATCCACGAACAGGCCGTCCTCCTGCTGTGGACCCCAGCCGCGATTGTGAATGATGAGCGGCCGGCCTGACGGGCCGGTCAGGTCGGAAACGATGGCGATATGGGTGCGGGAGTGACGGTTCTGGGGACGCCAATACGTTACGACATCGCCCGGCTTGTAATCCTCCGCAAAGGAGGAAATGGACAGGCTTTCGCCGAAACGGGAGAAAAACTTGCGCAAAGTATCCACGCGCCGGTGGTCGATATTCGGATCGCCCGAACCGGATTTGGTTATCTGTACCAATTCCTGCAAATCCAAGCCGAGGGCACGATAAGCGCGGATAATGACATCGGTGCACACGCCATACATCGGGTGAACGTCGCCCATGGGATATTTCATCCGCGTGTAACGATCGTTGTAGATGACGAATTCCTGCAATTGGTCACGGGCGGCTTTGGCCAGGGCGAGGCCGAAGCTTTCGACGTCGCCGGGCGTCCACGAGACGGGCCGGGGCGTGCGCGGCTGATCGGGTTCGAAGGGGCATTGGGAGAGGCCCGTGGCAAGGGCCGCGACGCCGCCTGGCAGTTCCCAGGCCGTAACGTCGTGATCGGGTGCGCGAAGAGCCGCGTGCTCCCGAACGAGGTCGGCCGCTTTGGTCGTGCCGGGTGAGGTTGTGGTGGGTCTTGCCGGTTCGACCGGGCGGCTGTTGAGGGCCTTCATAACCGGAACGGCCGGCTCGCTGAGGGCGACTGGTGGCTTGGGACTGGTTTGCGGAATGGGTTCGGATCGCCCGGCCGCCGCCGTGAGCGGCGCAGGCCGTGGTGGCAAGGCGGCAAGCTGCTCGATGCCGACGTCCAAGGACGAGACCGTGGCTGCAGCGAATGGGAGGCCGGCAGCGAGATTTTCGATTGGACCCGGATCGAAAGAGGCGAGGCTGTCAGGCTGAACGAATGACACGGGCGCGGCGACGGACGGCAGCCCGACGAGGGCGCGCTTGGCGCCTACTGCGGGCATGGCGAACGCGTCTGGTGCCCGTTCGGTATGGCTCCAGCGGCCCACGGCGATGGTGAAGGCAACGAGGAGCAGCGGCAGGGCGAGCATCGCCAGGTCGGCGCGGTCGGAACGGCTGAGGGTCGTCAGACGGTGCCACGGGCCAGGAGCGGCGGCGCGGGCGCGGATAGGAGCACGGCGCGATGCCGGTGATGTTTGTTTCGGCGTCGTGGGGCGATGGGTTCGCGACGTGTCGAGCGGCAAAGGGGCCGTGTGCCCCTTGCGCTGCTTTGGCTGCGATCCCGGCTTCCTTGGCTTCTTCACGGCCGCCCGCCCCACGCCCGAATCCCCGGCAGAACGCCTCTACACTATCGCCTAAGGCGCTGGCCTGCCATTGCAAATCTGCCGTGCGCCAGCGTGGGTTAACGCCGGAATTCATTCGGATAAGGGAGGCAAGCCCAGCCGCCGGCGGATTAGGGCCGGGGTGGCGCCGTCCTCGCGCAGCGTGCGCAGGGACGTGTCGCGCAGGCTTTTGGCGAGCTTGCGGCCGGTTGAATCGAGGACGAGGCGATGGTGGTGATAGACGGGTTGCGGCAGGCCCAGCAGGACCTGGAGCAGCCGGTGGATGGCGGTCGCGGCGTAGAGATCGCGACCGCGGATGACATGGCTGACGCCTTGCGCGGCATCATCCACGACAACGGCCAGGTGATAGCTCGCGGGCGTGTCCTTGCGGACGATCACCGCATCGCCCCACTGGCGGGGATCGGCGGGACTTTCCAGAGGCGCGCTGCCGGGCTCGCCGTTCCACTCGAGAAAGGTGAGGGGGCGGCCGCCCATATGATGCCGCACCGCATCACACGCGCGGTCCATGTCGATGCGCAGGCAATACGGTTCGCCGGCGGCGCGGCGGCGCTCGATGTCGTCGCGGGCAAGGCCTTTGCAAAGACCGGGATAGAGCGGTGCGCCGTCCGGGTCGTTATGCTCCGGGCTGAGGCCCACGGCGGTCTCGATTTCGCTGCGCGTTGCGAAGCAGGGGTAGAGGATGCCCCGCTGCAGCAGTTCGCCGGCTGCCGCCCGGTAGGCGCCGAAGCGGAGCGATTGGCGCATCGCGGGTTCCTCCCACGACAGGCCGAGCCAGCGGAGATCGGTATAGATCTGGGCGACGTGGTCCTCGCGCGTGCGCTGCGTGTCGATATCCTCGATGCGCAGGAGGAAGCGGCCCGAGGCGCGCTGCGCGAAGTCGAACGCGGTGATGGCCGATAAGGCGTGGCCGAGGTGCAATTCGCCGTTTGGGCTCGGTGCGAAACGCGTGACGAAGGGTTTGTCCACGGAGAGGCTCGAAAGGCCGGTCTTCGCCGGGGAGCGGCGAACACGCGCGACAGGCATAGCCGACAACCGACGCGGTGATCAATCCAAGATCGGGGCGGGGGAAGTTTCAGCGATTGGCTGCGCTGGGGTGGGCCACACCCAGCGAAGACCAGAGCGGGCCAAGCTGCTCGCGCATGGCCACGATATCGCGGTCGGTGATGCGGAAGAAGCGGTTGCGCATCTGGGCTCTTTTGGAAGCTTCCGTCATGCGGCCGATAAGGAGGGTGATCGGGATGTCGCCGGGCGGGTAGAGAGCCGGTTCGCCGATCTGCTCGAAATTCAACAGATGCTTGTAGGCGGCGACCCAGGTTTGCTGGGTGGCGACGACGATGGCGGTCACGTTCGTGGCGCGGGCGGCCGCGAACGCGGAGCGGACCATGAAGCCGTACAGCGTGGCGCGGTACGAGGTGTTGTCGATTTCCGGGTCGATGGCGAGGCGGCTGACTTCGAGCAGTCCGTTCGGGGCGGAGCGGTTGACGTCTGCGAGTGCCGGGTAGTAGGCGGCGCACGGGAGCGCTGCGAGGCCGTCGCCGGCAAAGCACAGCCGCATGGACGCGATCATGCGGCCGGCATCGAACGCGCCGAAGATGGCTGTCGTCGGGAGGCTGTCGAAACGGTCGCGGAATTCGGCGCCGGGGCGATCCGGAATATGGCCCTGATCCGCGTAAGCACGCGCACGCAAGCGGAGCGCCTGGGAGATGTCGTCCGGGACGGTGAGGAGGCGAATTTCGAAGGCGTCGGAGTTGTTGCGGGGGTCTTCCAAATTCGGCGCGTTGCGGTCGCGCGCTGACGCGAGGCGGGTCCATTCGTTCATGGTTTTTCTTTCGAGACTTTCCGGCGCTTGAACCGCGCCGGTCCGTGCACAACGTTTGCGGCGCGGAAAAGATGCCTTGCCCGGCAGCTGCAACGTTTCGGGCCCGGAATTGCACGAAAAAGCCGGCGACCAAGGCCGCCGGCTGTCATTGGCATCATTTTGAGTGGTCCGGACCGTCAGTTGACGTACGACCGGACGTCCACGAAATGGCCCTCCAGGGCGGCCGCGGCGGCCATGATGGGCGACACGAGATGGGTGCGGCCCTTGTAGCCCTGGCGGCCCTCGAAGTTGCGGTTGGAGGTGGAGGCGCAGCGCTGGCCGGGTTTCAACTGGTCGGGGTTCATGCCGAGGCACATCGAACAGCCGGGCTCGCGCCACTGGAAGCCGGCGTCCTTGAAGATCTTGTCCAGACCTTCGGCCTCCGCCTGCTGCTTCACGAGGCCCGAACCGGGCACGATCATCGCGTAGGCGAGATTGGACGCGATCTTCTTGCCTTCGACGACCTTGGCGACGGCGCGCAAATCCTCGATGCGGCCGTTGGTGCACGAACCGATCCAAACCACGTCGAGTGGAATGTCGGTCATTTTGGTCCCGGGCGTCAGGCCCATGTAGTCGAGGGCGCGCAGCATCGAGGCGCGCTTGTTCTCGTTGTCGACCTTGGTGGGGTCGGGAACGGCGCCGGTGATGGCGACGACGTCTTCCGGCGAGGTGCCCCAGGAGACGATCGGCGGAAGTTTGGCGGCATCGAGTTTGACGACGCGGTCGAAGTGCGCGCCGTCGTCGGTCTTCAACGTTTCCCAATACGCCATCGCCATGTCCCACGCCGCGCCCTTCGGGGCCTTGGGGCGACCGTTGATGAAGGCGTAGGTTTTCTCATCGGGCGCAATCATGCCGGCGCGGGCGCCGCCCTCGATCGACATGTTGCAGACCGTCATGCGGCCTTCCATCGAGAGCGAGCGGATCGCTTCGCCGGCATATTCGATCACGGAGCCCGTGCCGCCGGCGGTGCCGATTTCGCCGATGATGGCGAGGATGATGTCCTTCGCGCCGACGCCGTAAGGTGCCTGCCCGTCCACCTGGACGAGCATGTTCTTGGCCTTCTTCTGGATCAGCGTCTGGGTGGCGAGCACGTGCTCGACTTCGGAGGTGCCGATGCCGTGGGCCAGCGCACCGAACGCGCCGTGCGTGGACGTGTGGCTGTCGCCGCAGACGATTGTGGTGCCGGGCAGAGTGAAGCCCTGTTCGGGGCCGACAACGTGGACGATGCCCTGGCGCTTGTCGCGTTCGTTGAAGTATTCGATGCCGAAATCACGGGCGTTCTGGGCGAGCGTTTCGACCTGGGTGCGGCTTTCGACGTCATCGATGCCCTGGGAGCGATCCGACGTCGGAACGTTGTGGTCGACGACGGCGAGCGTTTTTTCCGGCGCGCGGACCTTGCGGCCGGCCATGCGGAGGCCTTCGAACGCCTGCGGACTGGTGACCTCGTGGATCAAATGCCGGTCAATGTAGAGCAGGCAGGTGCCATCCGCCTGGCGATCGACCACGTGGTCGTCGAAGATTTTGTCGTACAGGGTCTTGGGTGCGTTATCGGCCATCGTGCGCGCGGAGCCTTCCGGGAGATTACGGGGGTGTTGCGCACTAAATAGCGCTGTAACCGCAGGTTCGCAAATCAGACGAACGTCTTCGACCGATAAGTCGCGTTTGACCCGGCGCCCTGGGTCGCCGGGGAAAAAAGAAGCCGGGCGCAGGGCCCGGCTTTGGTTAGTTGATCCTACCCGAACTTGGTGAGACAGCTGGCGGTGGCAATTAGCCAGCCGGGCTCCACAACACCGGATGTTCCTTGAACGTCCAGCAACGGGGGCAGATCACGCCCACGTGAAGGCGCTGTCGCCTTCAATATTGCAGCTGGCGCGCCTTGGAAACCAGAAAATCGCGTAGCACCTGGACTTTCTTGGAGGTTTTCAATTCCTCCGGGTAAACGAAGAGTATCGGCAACGAAGGTTTGGAACTTTCGACCTTGGTTAGGACGTGAACGAGGTCGGTTTCTGCCTCGGTCATGTAGTCCGGGATCATGCCGATGCCCACGCCCGCCATGATCGCATGCTTGATGGCAACGACCGAATTGACCCGGAAAGACGCGTGGCGCGGTTCCTGACCCTCGCGGCCGACCGTTTCCAGCCAGGTGATGGCGGGGAGGTGCTGCGAAGGCTGGCCGGAATACGAGATAATGCGGTGACCCCCAGTTTCGAGATCGGCCAAGGTTTCGGGAAGGCCGAAGCGGCGGACATACTGGGTGGAGGCCATGGCGCGAACCTTGGCCGTGAAGAGCGGCCGGCGGATCAACTCCGGCTGGTCGGGCTCGCGGGTCCAGATCGCGACATCGGCTTCGCGCATGGCGATGTCGATCTGCTCGTCGTCGAGAATGAGATCGACCCGAATGTCCGGGTAGAGATCCGCAAACTCCCGCATGCGGTGCGTCACCCAAACCGACCCCAAGCCGACGGGAGCGGCGACGCGCAAATCGCCGGATGGCTTCGTCGTCGTGTCAGAGAGAAGCAGTTCGGCGGTTTGCAGCTTGCTCATCACCTCGGCCACGGTGCGGTAGAGCAATTCGCCCTGCTCGGTCAGAACAAGGCCGCGTGCGTGGCGATGAAAAAGGGCGACCTTCAAATCCTTCTCGAGGGCGGATACCTGCCGCGAGACGGCGCTTTGACTCATATTGAGGGTGTCGCCAGCGTGCGTGAAGCTGCCGGCCGCGGCGGAGGCGTGGAAGATACGTAGCTTGTCCCAATCCATCGTCGGCGTGGTCCGGTTGAGGCCAGTTCGGAATCTGTTGTCCGGCCGAACGCGAGAATAGCTGTTCGGGCAAACCTGGGCTTGTGTCCGGACGCCGCACGCCGTAGCATCCGAACGCCATGGGGTGCGTTACACCTAACGGCCCGCCGGCACGATTACCCGGCAATAGTGATCAAAGAGGTTCAAGAATGACTGCCTTTCGACTGGCCTTCGTCATGGCCGCTACTTTGGCGGGCTCGGCATTGCCTGCCCATTCAGATCAGAAGGAGGCCACCAGGCTGTGGGAGACTGCGGGGTTCAAGAATCCCGAATCGGTTCTCTTCGACGCCGGCGCGTCGATGCTTTACGTCAGTAATGTGAACGGCGAGCCGACCGCCAAAGACGGCAACGGATTCATCTCGAAAGTTTCGCCGGACGGCAAGGTTCAGGCGATGGAGTGGGTGACCGGGCTCGATGCGCCGAAGGGGATGGCGATGGCGGGCGGCAAGCTCTACGCGGCCGATATCGACAAACTCGCAGAGATCGACATTGCGACCGGCAAGGTCGTGAAGACGTACGACGCGAAAGACGCGAAGTTCCTGAACGACGTGACAGCGGACAGCGCCGGCAACATCTACGTCAGCGACATGGCGACAGACACGATCTGGCGGCTTGCGAGCGGAACGTTCGAAATCTTCCTGCAAGACAAGGCGCTCGAGGGTCCCAATGGGCTGCTCGCGGAAGGCGACGACCTGATCGTGGGCTCGTGGGGGATCATTACCGAGGGGTTTTCCACCAAGACACCGGGGCACCTCAAGAAAGTCTCGCTCAAGGACAAATCGATCGCGTCGCTGGGTGACGGCACGCCGATCGGCAATCTCGACGGCGTGGAGCCACTGGGCGATGGCGCGTATCTCGTCACGGACTGGGTGGCGGGCAAAGTTTTCCGGATCGGGCGCAAAGGCAAAGTCCGCACGCTTGCCGAACTGGGACCGGGCACCGCCGATCTCGGCTGGGATGCGAAGACATCGACGGCATTCATTCCGCAAATGCAGACGGGCGTCCTCTACGGTTACAAGATCGAGTAGAGGTTGGGCTCCGTCTGGATGGCGCGTGACGGCGAAAAACTCTCAGCGCGGTCCGGCAGCTTTCAGCCGCAGGACCGCGCTGAACGTATTTTCAGTGCGTTCGAACCCGATCGCGCCATCCCAGGCGTCGGCGATCTCGGCCACGATCGCAAGTCCCAGACCGGAACCAGGTTTTGACGTATCGAGCCGGTGGCCGCGGGACAAAACATCGGTTTGAAATTCTTCCGGTATGCCGGGTCCGTCATCACTGATGCGCAAGACAACTTGGCCGCCGCTCTCTTCGGCGGAAATTACGATGTGTTCGCGCGCATGGCGGGCAGCATTCTCAATCAAGCCGCCGGCCGCCTCGGCCAAATCATCCGGATGGATGGCGACACGCAGGTTTTCGGGAACCTCGATGCGCCACTGCCGGGCGATCCCGTCCGGCGTTTTGCGGACGACGTTGACCACGCGGTCCACGCAAACCTTCAATTCTGACGTGACGAAGCTGCCGCTGGATTTGAGGCGCGCTTTGGCGAGTTGGCGCTCGACGTGGCGCTGCATGGTTTCCGTGGCGGCGGCGATGTCGGCCGAGATTTCGGTTTCACCTTTCACCTTCAGTTTCGCAACGCCGCCGATCAGCACCTGAATCGGCGTGTTGAGCCCGTGCGCGAGATCGGCGGCGCGCGCGCGGGCTGTTTCGATCTGACGGTCGCGGGCGTCCAACAGCGTATCGATCTCGCGCGTCAGCGGCTGCACTTCTTCGGGAAAGTCATGACCCAACCTCTGCGCCGTGCCCGAGCGAATGGCGGCGATGCGTTCCCTGATGCTGGCAAGAGGGCGCAGGCCGAGCGAGACTTGAATCCAGGCCGCGGCGGCCAACAGCGCGCCGAGAAGAAAAAGAAAAGGGGTGAGCGAGGTGGCGAAACCGAAGACCGCCTTATTCACGTCAGTCTCGTCGATGGCGGCGGCAATGCGGACCCGTTCGCGCCCAAGGCGTGCCGGCAGTTCGACGCGCTTTTCCAGAACGTAGAGGGTCTGGTCCGAAGGTCCGGCAACGCGATGGTGGTGGGCGTGATCGTCGACGGATGACGGGGCCGGGAGCGTGATCGTGAAATCCCACAGCGACCGGGAGCGCAGGACGGCGTCCGTCGATTCGAAGTTTGTCTGCCAATAGAGGCCCGACAGGGGACGGCTAAAGCGCGGATCGGCGGGCGATGTGGCGACGAGGAATTGGCCTTGCGGCCCGCGATCTATCCCAGCGATCAACTGATCGATGTGGGCGGACAGTTCCTGGTCGATCCAGTTTTTGACGTGGCGTTCGAACAGCAGCGAAAGCGCAACGGCGGCGATCGCCATGGCACAGAGCAGGAAGGCGGTTGCGCCGAGCAGCAGGCGGAGTTTGAGCGAACCCGCCGTCACGTTTCGCCGTCCGGGATGAGGTAGCCAAATCCGCGCCGGTTTTCGATGGAATTCGGGCCAAGCTTCTTGCGCGTGCGCATGAGGAGGGCTTCGAGCGCGTTGGCTTCGCGGGAGTCCTCGTCGCCGTAGAGGTGTTCGAGAAGTTCAGCGGGAGGCACGACGCGACCCTTGTTGTGGGCCAGAAAAGAGACCAGCCGGTATTCCAGAGCAGTCAAAGAAATTGCAGCGCCATTGACGGTCACGCGCATGAGCCGCGTATCGACCGCGATCGGGCCGGCTGCGATGATTGCGCTGGCGTGGCCGGCCGAGCGGCGGATGAGGCCGCGCACGCGGGCGACGAGTTCGGGCATCTGGAACGGCTTTGGCAAATAGTCGTCGGCGCCCGCGTCGATGCCTTCGACACGTTCCGGCCAGGAGCCGCGGGCGGTGAGGATGAGCACGGGCAACGTGCGGCCGGCCGCGCGCCATCGTTTCAGGACGGTGAGGCCATCGAGTTGCGGCAGGCCCAAATCGAGAACCGCGAGATCGAACGTTTCGGTGTCGCCCTTGAACCAGGCTTCTTCGCCGTCGGCGGCGAATTCGCAGAGGTAGCCCGCTTCGTTGAGCGCCGTGCCGACGTCGGCCGCGATCCGGGCGTCGTCTTCGACCACTAGTATTCGCATCAATCGTCGTCTTCGATTTTGAGAAGTTCTCCCGTGGCGGCGTCGAGTTCGACTTCCTGCACACGGCCGTTCGGGCGGAGCACCTTGAGGTCGTATTTGATGATCCCGTCGTCGTATTCGAGTTCGGTCTCGATCAGCTTGCCGGGCACGACGTCCGCGATGCGATCCAGGATGGTTTCGAGGGACAGAATGCGCCCGCTTTCCACCAACCGCCGGGCGGCCTCGTGACCGATGTCGTCGTCATCGGCGCGCACGGTTGACGCCGCACCGATTGCCAAGGCGGCGGCAGCGACAACACCTGCAAGTCTTTTCATCGACCTCGACATGATGCCTTTTTCGCGCTTGCAGGCTGACAGGGGCCTGACAGCGGGGGTCAGTGGGGTGTCAGGGTGGGGATGGCAAAGTCGGCCTCATGCTGGCGACCCTGCCAGTGATCATGACAGGAGACCAAACCATGCGCAAATTCGCACTCGCGGCCGCCGTGCTCGCCACCGCCGGCCTTAGCGCCCCGCTGCGCGCCGATGACGACCGCAACCGGCTGAACGTGCCGTCAGCTGACTGGAAGTCGGCGGCTGAGATCAAGGATCGGATGGTTTCGGCCGGCTACTCGGTGCGCGAAATCGAGACGGACGACGGCGTTTACGAAGTCGATGTCGTCGACAAGGACGGCACGAAGATGGAACTTCACGTTCATCCGGCGACGGGCGAAATCCTGCGCGGTTACGACGACTAACCCCTTGCATTCGGCACGATGCGAAAAGGCCCGGCTTTCCAGCCGGGCCTTACTTTTTGCCGATCAGAACGCTTCGGCAAGCACGCTGGTCATTACTCGGCGGCTGCGGCGTGGACGTTTGCGTGAGCGAGGAAGCGTTCGGCTTCCAGCGCCGCCATGCAGCCCATGCCGGCCGCGGTGACGGCCTGGCGGTAGGTTTCGTCTTTCACGTCGCCGGCGGCGAACACGCCGGGAATGTCGGTCGCCGTGGAATCCGGCTTGGTGATGAGGTAGCCGCCGGGCGTCATCGGCAATTGACCCTTGAACAGTTCGGTGGCCGGCGAATGGCCGATGGCGATGAAGACGCCGTCCGTCTTGTGGTCGGTGACCTTGCCGGTCTTGACGTTCTTCAAGCGCACGCCTGTGACCGTCTTCGGGTCGGCGTTGCCGGTGATTTCCTCGATGGCGGAATCCCAGATCACTTCGATCTTGGGGTTCTTCATCAGCCGGTCTTGAAGGATTTTTTCCGCGCGGAAGCTGTCGCGGCGATGGACGACCGTGACCTTGCTGGCGAAGTTCGTGAGGAACAGCGCTTCTTCAACGGCGGTGTTGCCGCCGCCCACGACCACGACGTTCTTGCCCTTGTAGAAGAAGCCGTCGCAGGTCGCGCAGGCCGATACGCCGAAGCCCTTGAAGTTGTCTTCCGAAGGGATTCCCAACCAGCGCGCCTGGGCGCCCGTGCAGATGATGAGGACGTCGCAGGTGTAGGTGTCGCCGCTGTCGCCTTCGAGACGAAACGGCCGGTTCTTCAAGTCCACCTTGACGATGTGGTCCATGATGTTTTCGGTGCCGACGTGCTCGGCCTGGGCGCGCATCTGCTCCATGAGCCAGGGGCCCTGGATCACGTCGGCAAAGCCCGGGTAGTTTTCCACGTCGGTGGTGATGGTGAGCTGGCCACCCGGCTGACTGCCCTGGATCATGACCGGCTTCAACATCGCGCGGGCCGCATAGATCGCGGCGGTGTAGCCGGCCGGACCGGAGCCGAGGATGATTACCTTGGAGTGCCTGGTGGGGGTCATGATCGATTTCCAGTGGAAGCGCCGCGTTGGATGCGGCACCCAGCCCTACGAACGAATAGGGGGCCGCGTTTCACATGGGGCTTCATATAGCGCTGCGGGGGCGGTTGTGCGAGACCCCGGCGGCCCGAGCGATCAGTCGCGCAGGAGAAAGCCGATGGCCGCGCGTACAACTTGGGGAGAAGAGAGGATTTTCCGGTGGCCGGTGCCGTCGAAGGGCATCAGTTCGGCGGTGGGACAGTTTTGCACGATGGCCTCGGAATGCTCGAAGGGGATTTCGAGGTCGTCGCGGGAGTGAATGAGCAGGGCAGGGCGATTGGCGGCACGCAGCAGGTGCGAGGCCGTAAAGGTCGGCAAACGGCGATGCGCGATCCGCTCCAGATGGCGTTCGAAGTTGACGCGGGCGGCCGGCGTCATACTGCGGGCATCGGCGAACTCGCGCGTGATTTCGCCGAACTCGTCGGGCGGACCGATGAGCACGTAGCGCTTGAAGTCGTACTTGCGGCGAAAGGGTGGGCCGCCGCCGCCGGCATGAAGCACCGCGAAGCAGCCCATCGAATGGGCGAGCGCGTAGTCGGGCTGGAAGGCATCCGCCACGCGCAGAACCGATTCGGTGTAGTCGACGAGGCTCGCGCGCGTGCGCTTGCATTTGCCGTGGGCCGGAGCATCGAGAAGAACCGCGCGGGCGCCCATGTGGCGGAGGCGTTCGCCGAACAGCGTCATGAACGACGCCTCGGCGGTCCAACCATGAGCCACGAGAATGGTCGCGCGCGGTGTATCGGTTTCGGGTTCGAAGACGTAGACGGGGATATCGCCGTGGGGTGAGGGTACGGTGTGGCGGTGCGCGTCCTTCAGAAACCGTCGCGCGCGGCGAACCAGGAACGTGTGGCCGGCTTCGCGCCGCTCAGACCGATGCGGTTCGCAGAAATGGCGGTATGCGAGATCGCCCGCACGCTGTGGGGAGCGGCGGCTCAACTCCGATAGGTCAGGCACGTCGGCTGAGGCCCAGACACGCGAAGGAACCGGGCGTCCGACGATACGCTTCTGAGGCAACACGATGGGCCGCCCTGCGAGTGAACTTTGATCGACGATCTGCAGCATACCGGGAAAACTGCGGCTCAGCGGCCCGGTTCCCCGTCTTGTAGGTGGTAGCTTACCAGTTCTGATCGCCAATCGAGTGGCCGTGCGGTCGCAGCGACGTTTGCGGCGGGTGTGCGACACCTTCTTCTTGTGACCCAATGCCTGCGATGCTATGGCCCGCCCCCGGTGTCCGGCCGGGGCGAATTCATTGCGGGCGGCGTGAACAGCGGGGACGGTCATGGCCGACGACATCGACTGGGGTTCCGCTACCGCGCCGACGCTGGCCACGTTCGAAGTGCTGGCGACGCAAGCATGGAACCGGCTGCCCGCAGATTTCCGGCAGATGTGCGGCGACCTCGTCATCCGCTGCGAAGATTTCGCCATCGACGAGGTGCTCGACGAGCTCGGCATCGAAAGCCCGTTCGATCTGATGGGGCTTTATCAAGGCGTAAGCCTCGACAAGAAAAGCGTTTCCGATACGCCGCGCGAGCCGGACATGGTGTTTTTGTACCGCCGGGCGATCCTCGATTACTGGGCCGACGAGGGCGAGACGCTGGGCGACCTCATCACGCATGTGCTCGTGCATGAGATTGGGCACCACTTCGGTTTTTCGGACGCCGATATGGAAGAGATCGAGCAGGAAGCAATGGGCTGAGAACCGGGCAGATTCTGGCGCTGATGCCGGCACAACACGCCGGCAGCGATACGGACGGACCGGGGCTTGCACTGAGAGGACGCATGGGCAATGGTAGGCTCATACGTCGCCTGTTGACGGGAAGAATTTTTCCGGAACGATCATGGCTTTAGGACGAATTGCGCTCAGTCTGTTGGCCGGGTTCTTAATGGCCGGGTCCGTGCCGTCGGCAGCCGACGACAGCGTGCCCACACCGGAAGAGTATTCCGCGCATGTCGGCGGCGCGCCGATCCTCAAGCCGGGCGAACTGACGCTCGACGGCCGGCGGCAGGTGTGCGGTCAGAGACCGACCGTGATCGACAGGAATCTCGATGACTACGGTGCGGCCTATCCGGGCTTCCTGATCCTCAACCCAAAGCTGATGGACCGGGTTTCGACCCCGGTGAAACTGTGGATCTACGCGCACGAGTGCGGCCATCAGTTCCGCGGACCCGACGAGGAAACGGCGGACTGCTTTGCCGTGCAGCGCGGCCGCCGCCAAGGCTGGCTGACGGAAGGCGGCCTTGAAGAAGTGTGCAAATTCATCGCTCCGGCCAAGGGGTCCAGCATGCACCTGTCCGGCTCCCACCGCTGCGAATACATGCGCAAGTGCTACGCGGACCCCACAATCCGCTGAAGAGTTATCCCCGCCGTTGCAACCGCCCGTAGGCTGGTCCCGTTGATCCGGCGCTTCGCCGGATTGCGGGCGGGGCCGTCCATGCGCGTTGCGGATTATTCGAAACGAATTCTGGCGTTGGCCGAAATCCTCCACCGGTGGGCTGGGCAATTGATGAAACTCGACGGCGCGCGGCGCGAGAAGGTGGCGCGTTATGCCGAGGAAATCGCCGCGACCTTGGCACGGGCGGCAGAGGCGCATTTGAAGCTGGACGCAGACCCTTCCTGCGCACAGGCCCAGCGGGCTCTGGTGCGCGAATTCGGGCGGATTTCGGGATATCTGGAAACCATTGTCGGCGTGCTGCATCGCCATCTTGACGGGCGCAAGCTGGCTGGCGTTAAAAGGCGGCTCGAACTGCTTCGTCCGACCGAGCCGGCGGTTCGTCCTCCGGCTCTCCCCGCCGGCCTGCACCATGCGGCGGGCGACCGGCTGACGGCGGCGGAAGGTTATTTCAGGGCTCTCGCCGATGCATTGCGGGCGTAACGGACGCGCGCCCGCCGAAGAGGATGCGATGGACAAATTCGTCAAGCTTACCGGGGTCGCCGCCCCGCTGCCGCTGCGCAACATCGACACCGACATGATCATTCCCAAGCAGTTCCTGAAGACAATCAAGCGAACGGGGCTCGGCAAGTCGCTGTTCTTCGAGATGCGCTATGACAATGCGACGGGCCGCGAGATCGAGGATTTCGTGCTCAATAAGCCGGCGTATCGCAATGCGCAGATTCTGGTGACCGGCGAGAACTTCGGCTGCGGGTCCTCGCGCGAACATGCGCCGTGGGCGCTCCTCGATTTCGGCATCCGTTGCGTCATCGCGCCAGACTTCGCCGATATTTTCTATAACAACTGCTTCCAGAACGGCATCCTTCCGATCAAGCTGCCGCAAGAGGACGTCGACAAACTGATGGACGATGCGCAGCGGGGAGCGAATGCCACGCTGACGGTCGATCTGGAAGCGCAGGAGATCAGGGGACCGGACGGCGGCGTGATCAAGTTCGAGATCGATCCGTTCCGCAAGCATTGCCTGCTCAATGGGCTGGATGCGGTCGGGCTTACCATGCAGAAGCAGGGTGCGATCAAATCGTTCGAGGAGAAGACGGCCGCCTCGCGTCCATGGTTGTGAACGGAGGACCAAAAATGGCCAAAGCAGTTCACATGATGGTGCGCGTGCTGGACGAGGCGCGCTCGGTTGATTTTTATTCGCAGTGTTTCGGATTGAAAATTGCCGAACGGCGTGAGTGGCCGGATTTCTCACTCACCTACATGAGCAATCCGGAAAACGACTTCGAAGTGGAATTGACGGTCAACAAGGGACGGACGGAGCCCTATGATCCGGGCAACGGGTATGGGCACGTTGCGTTCGTGGTCGATGACCTGGATGCCGAGCACGCGCGAATCAAGGCCGCGGGCTACAGCCCGAAGGACATCAAGGAAATGACCCACGACGGCCAGCCGTTCGGGCGGTTCTTCTTCATCGATGATCCCGACGGCTACAAGATCGAAGTGCTCCAACGCCGCGGCCGGTTCAAGTGAGCGACGAACTCAAATTCGATGCGGCGATGATGGGGCGGCTCGCGCAGGCCTTGGCGTTCATCTGCGGAGCGGACCATCCGGCGACGGTCGCGCTGAAAAAGGCTGCGGAAACCGGCGCGGAAAAGGATGCCAAAGCGGCGCGCGCCCAATTCCTGAAAGTGAAGCCCAACGAGCGGCGCGCGGCGCTGGCGATGCTCGACGACTGACCCCTGCCTTTAGGCTATTGCGGGCGGTGTGCTGCGGGCCAGCATCAGGGCATCGCGAAGTGCGACGGCAAAGTCCTTTTTCTCCTCGGCATTGAGGAAGCGCGCGAACTCGAATTCATTGCCGTGCGCTGCGAGTTTGAGATCGGCACTCCCGTCCGGCCACTCGTTGAGCAGCACGCGGACCCAATAAGGGTTGAAGTCGAAGGAGCGGCTGCGGCCGGACGGCTGGACCTGCGTGATCTTCAACAACTCGGGCGACAGCTCCACCAGTTCATAGGCCTTGCCGGAGCGATAGTTGACTTTGAAGGCGATGTAGATCGCCAGGACGTCTAACCCGTAGAAGCCCAAAACCGGCCAGGCGCCAATCAGGTAGAAAGCGATGCCTGTTG
Organism: uncultured Hyphomicrobium sp.; assembly: GCA_964458265.1. Taxonomy (GTDB): domain Bacteria; phylum Pseudomonadota; class Alphaproteobacteria; order Rhizobiales; family Hyphomicrobiaceae; genus JAGVSR01. The sequence continues at coordinate 53,261 of CAYWIF010000007.1, forward strand.
CCGCGCTCACGAAACCGATGAATGCGAGCAGGATCAGGAATCCTCCGTGGGGTAGAGACCGGTGAGGATGGAGGATCGCCCGGAAGGTCCGGGACTCTTGCGTGGTGGCCGGGTTTGCCGTCATGTCGAGATGCTTTGCTGCTGGTCCGATCGCATGAAACCTCTCTCCGCAAAAAAAAGAAAGACCACTTTGACTGGAACGTTCCCGGACGGGCCTGCCGGGCGGCCGACCGTTGCGCGCACAACACCCCGCCGCCGCAAGCGTACGCCGGAAGAGGTTCAAGAGATTTTCCGGCGATTTCATGCTCTCGCGCCGGAGCCGAAGGGCGAATTGGCGTACTCCAACCCGTTTACTCTTGTGGTGGCGGTGGTTCTTTCGGCACAGGCCACGGACGCAGGCGTCAACAAGGCGACGCGGGCCTTGTTCCAGCTTGCCGACACACCAGAAAAAATGGTGGCGCTGGGGGAAGAAAATGTTCGCGAGCTGATCAAGACGATCGGGCTTTATCGCAACAAGGCGAAGAACGTCATTCTTCTATCTGAGAAACTGATCGCGGAGCATGGGTGCGAAGTTCCAGGGGATCGCGACAAACTGCAATCGCTGCCGGGCGTCGGGCGAAAAACGGCGAACGTGGTCTTGAACATCGCCTTCCACCAGCCAACGATGGCGGTCGATACGCATGTCTTCCGGGTGTCGCATCGCCTCAGGCTTTCCAAGGGCAGCACGCCGGACGCGGTCGAGTGCGATCTCATGCGGATCGTTCCGGAGTCCTATCTCATGCATGCGCACCATTGGCTGATCCTGCACGGGCGCTACACCTGCAAGGCGGTGAAGCCGCTTTGTGGGACCTGCGTGGTGGCCGACCTATGTTTCGCCAAGGACAAGCGCGCATGAATTTCCAGCGAGCCGGGGTACTCGCGGCGTGCGGATTCGCGATCTGGAGCGGCGGGCTCCTCGCCGCGGAGACGGCGCGGCCGTTGACGCACGGTCGCGAGGTGTCGCGTGAGCTGGTTGGTCCGGACGGCGTGAATTGGCGTGGCGGACGGCATGTGGAGAGCGGGGTTATTTCGGATGCCAAGCGCCCGGACTATGCGGTGCAAATTGATGCGGGCGCGACCTATGACGGATTTGAGGTTGGCGGTCCGCATGTTCTCATTGACGGCGTGACGATCAACGGTGCGCTCGATATTTCGACGCGGATGCCGGTCGTGCTGCGCCGGGTGACACTCTTCGCGCCCGAGGTGATGCCATGGCTGGTGCTGGTCAGGCCGGGCGCGGGCGCGGTGCATGTGCTCTGGTCCGACATCGGCGGCTCTTTTTCCAAACGCAGTGCCTCGCCGCACGTGGGCGTGGCGCTGGCGCTTAGGGGCGACGGCGCGCGCGTGTACCGTTCGCGGATCGGCGCAGCGGCGGATGCCGTGCAGATTGCGGGCCGGGATATCCGGATTGTGGAAAGCGAGATCGCAAATTTGTTGTCGAAGACCGGCGATCACAACGACGCCATCCAGATGTTCGACACCGCGTTGGACGTGGAGATCGTTCGCAATCGCATCGAGAACCGGCATGCGCAGACGAGTGCCATCACGGTTCTGGGGCGCAATGTGGTGATCGTGGACAATCATCTGGCTGGCGGGGGCTGGACGATCTACGGCGGCGCCAAGCGGAACGGTAAAGGCGGGGGAGATGCCTCAGGCGTGCGCGTCGAAGGCAACGTCTTTGCGCGGGGTATATTTCCAAAGATGGGATCGTTCGGTCCCGTGACGTACTGGCCGGCGGGCTCCGGCAGCGTATGGCGCGGCAATCGCGACGAACAGGATCGCGCTATTTCGCCGTGATCGCGGCGGCCGGCCCGTCTTGGCGCACGGCAATGCCGGCGGCTGCCAGATGCTTTTTGGCCTGACCGATCGTGTAGGTGCCGAAGTGGAAGATGGAGGCGGCGAGCACGGCGCTGGCGTGGCCATCCCTTACGCCATCGACAAGGTGATCGAGATTGCCGACGCCGCCGGACGCGATGACGGGAACGGGGACAGCGTCGGCAATGGCGCGGGTGAGGGCGATGTCGAAGCCGGCCTTGGTGCCGTCGCGGTCCATGGACGTGAGCAGGATCTCGCCGGCACCGAGAGCGACAACCTCCCTGGCATAGGCGATGGCGTCGATGCCTGTCGGTTTGCGGCCGCCATGGGTGAAGATTTCCCAACGGTCTTGTTCGCCGGGTTCGGACACCTTCTTGGCGTCGATCGCGACGACGATACACTGCGCGCCGAACTTCTCGCTCGCTTCCTTGACGAACGCGCGGTTGAAAACGGCGGCGGTGTTAATGGACACTTTGTCCGCGCCGGCTTCCAGCAATTTGCGGATGTCGTCGACGGTGCGTACGCCGCCGCCGACGGTGAGCGGCATGAAACAGCGTTCGGCGGTGCGTTCGACGATATCGAAAATGGTATCGCGGTTCTCGTGGCTGGCGGTGATGTCGAGGAAGCACAGTTCGTCGGCACCGGCCGCATCGTAGGCGGCGGCGGCTTGGACGGGATCGCCGGCGTCGATGAGGTCGACAAAGTTGACCCCTTTGACCACGCGGCCGTCTTTCACGTCGAGGCAGGGGATGATGCGGATCTTGAGGCTCATGGGCGTGACCTAGCGCATGACACCGGACGGCGGCAAGGCATGTCGCACTAGGTTGTGCGGCTGCGGGCGAAAGCAATGACGGCGGTCAAAGCGATGGCAGCGGCGGCGGTTGCGCCGACAAATCCGGCGATGGGGGTGCCGGTCATGGCCGCGCCTGTCACGGCAGGACCGACTATACCGCCCGTTGTATACATCAGAATGAAGGCGGCATTGGCGGTGGCGAGCTGGCTCGGCTCGACCTCCTGGCCGAGCATGGCGAGACCCAGCGTGTAGAGGCCGATTACAGCCGCGCCCATGACCGCGATCAGCGCGAAGGCCAAATCGGGGGAACCGAGTATCCGGGGAAAAACGGCGATCAAGGCGACGTAGATCAGCCCAAGAGCGACAAGCAAAATCTGACGCGAGATGCGGTCGGCGAGCCAACCCAGACCATATTGTGTCAGCAAGCCACCGACGATCAGGGCGGTGAGGAGGCGAACCGCCGAGCCCTCGTCCATGCCGCCGGCGATCGCGAGATTGGGCAGCAGAGCGAAATGTGTGGTTTCGAGGAAACCGCCGAGAAATGCGCCAGCCATGGCAGCCGGCGCAAGGCGCATGCCGCCGATGAGGCCGGTCGCAGGTTCGTGGGCGAGATCGGGGGCGAGGTTGCGGGCGAGGTAAATTGGAACGGCGGCAAGCAGCGTGCCTAGTGCGCCAATCGTGTAGGCCCAGTGTCCCTCGATGCCGACGTGTTCGAGAAGGAGGGGGCCGATGGCGAACCCGGAAAAGAACGAGACGGCATAAAATGAAATGACGCGGGCGCGATGGGAATCCTCGGCGATGTGGTTCACCCAGGTTTCGCCGACGATCCACGGCAGCGCGATGGTCGCGCCCATGAGGAAGCGCAGGGCGATCCAAGCGGCGGTGTTGGCGGTGAGGTAGAGAGAGGCGTAGGCGATGGCGCAAAGGGCGCAGCCGAGCGTGATCGCTGTTGCGGGGCGCATGCGGGCGACGGCATAGGGAAGGACCGGCAGGAGCAGCAGGATCGCGACGGACGGCGCGGCGCCGGCAAGACCGATGATCCACGCGGGCTCGCCGCGCGCTTCGAGCGCCATCGCCGTCAAGGGATAGCCGAGGCCGAAGGCGATGCCGACGCCGAAGGACGACAGAATGACCGCCGTCAGGCTCTTGCGGCGGAAAGATGCCCGGTCCGTCAACGGTTCGACGCTTGCTTCCATCGCCAGATGCCTTTATTCAACGATGTTGAAATATCGGGCTGGCCGCGCAATGGCAAGGGGCATCTTTCAACAATGTTGAAAAAAGGGCAACCAAGGGGCCAGCGCGGGCTCGACGACGGGGCATTGCTGGAAGCGGCGCTGGCCGAAATGGAGCGTACGGGGGTCGACAATTTCTCGTTGCGCTCTGCGGCCAGGGCGATCGGCTGCGATCCCGCGGCGCTGATCTACCGATTTGGCTCGCGGGAAGGTTTGGAGCGCGCGGTGGCAGATCGCCTGCATGCGGGGATCGCGGCGCCGGATCGCGCGCGGCCGTGGCGCGAGCGGCTGACGTCCATGTCGCGGCAATATCGCAAGGTCGCGCAATCCTATCCGCGCACGTTTCCGCTGCTGATGCGGCATTGGACGACGGGGCCGCAGGATCTCGTGCTATGCAACGACGCGTTCGCGGCACTGGAAGAGGCCGGCGTTCCGCCTGTCCATGTGCCGGCCGTCGAGTGCGGCATGTACGCGGCGCTCTTGGGATTGTGTGCCGGAGAGGCCGGGGGACTCACGGGCCGGCCCAGTAGGGACATGCTGAAGGAGATCCGCGCGACGCCGGGGTTGACGAAAATGCAGGGCCTGCTGCCGGTCATCCGGCAACTCGATGCCGACGCCGTATTCGAGACGCATATCAAAATTCTTCTCGACGGTATCGAGACCTTCGCGCGTCACGCGAAGCCGAAAGGTGCTAAGGCCCAGACGAAGGTGCGGCGGAAGAGGATGTGAGGGAATGCATACGTTTTTCGTTTATGTGGCGGCGGCGGTGGCGGAGATTGCCGGTTGCTTCGCGTTCTGGGCCTGGCTGAAATCCGGGGCGAGCGTGCTTTGGCTCATTCCAGGTGTTGGGCTGCTTGCGGTCTTCGGCCTGCTGTTAGCGTTCATTCCGGCCGAGGCGGCGGGACGGGCGTTCGCGGCTTACGGCGGTGTTTACATTGTTGCGTCGCTGATCTGGATGGGAGCCGTCGAAGGCGTTCGGCCCGACCGCTTCGACGTGGCCGGGGCCGCCATATGTCTGGCCGGCGCCGCCATAATCCTCCTTGCGCCGCGGGGTGGTTGAGGGCTAATCCAGCCCCTTCATCCAGAAGGCCGCTCGTTTCATGTCCCGCAAGCCGCCCCATGCCGCGCTCGCACCGGCCGTCCGCCCCGAATGGGACCGGGCGCGGCGCATCGTGGTAAAAATCGGTTCCGCACTGCTGGCCGACCGGGCCACGGGAGACTTGAAATCCGATTGGCTCGCGTCGCTGATCGAAGATGTGGCCGTGCTCCGCAAGGCGGGACGGCAGGTCGTGCTTGTCTCTTCGGGGGCCGTGGCGCTCGGTCGATTCAAGCTGGGACTGCCTAAGGGTGCGCTCGAATTGGAGCAGAGCCAGGCGGCCGCGGCTGTCGGGCAAATCAGTCTTGCGGCGGCCTATCAGGCGCTGGCTGGGCAGCACGGCATGACGGTCGCACAAATTCTGCTGACACTCGGGGATACGGAACAGCGCAAGAGATACCTCAACGCACGTCACACCATTGAGACGCTGCTCGATCTCGGCGCCATACCCGTGGTGAACGAGAACGATACGGTCGCGACCGCGGAGATCAAGTATGGCGACAACGATCGCCTGTCGGCGCGGGTCGCATCGATGGTTTCGGCGGACTGTCTCGTGCTGCTCTCCGATATCGACGGGCTCTACACCGCGCCGCCGCATGCCGATCCGTCGGCGCGGCACATACCTGTCGTCACCGACATCACTCCGGAGATTGAGGCAATGGCGGGGGCGCCCGGCACGGAGCTTTCCAAGGGCGGCATGAAGACCAAGATTGAGGCCGGCAAGATTGCATTGGGTGCCGGAACGAACATGGTCATTGCTACAGGCGCCGTGATGCATCCGTTGCGTGCCATCGCAGACGGCTCGACGGTGACATGGTTCCTTGCCAGCCAGGACCCGGTGACGGCAAAGAAGCGGTGGATCGCGGGGCAACTCGAGCCGCGCGGCGTGCTGCACATCGATGCGGGCGCCGAGAAGGCGCTCCTATCCGGCAAGAGCCTGTTGCCGGCGGGCGTGACGCGGGTGGACGGTGTGTTCGACCGGGGTGATGCCGTCATCATCCGGTCGCCGGACGGCCGCGAACTGGGCCGCGGTCTGATCGCCTATCCAAAGGCCGAGGCGGACAAGATCGCGGGCAAGCGCAGTGCCGACATCGAGGCACTGATCGGCTACAACGGCGGCGATGAACTCATTCATCGTGACGATATGGCCTTGTCGAGGAAATGATGTCAGCACGGCCGGAACAGAAATCCGAAGATATGCGTCGGGCGATGCTCGCCATCGGGCGGGCCGCGCGCGCGGCATCGCGTGAGCTGGCGCTCGCATCGCCTGAGTCGAAGCGTGCGGCGCTACGCGCCATGGCGACCCATCTCCGGCAGGACGGGTCTGCCATCCTGAAGGCTAATGCGGCGGATGTGGAGGCAGCCCGTGCTGGCGGACTCGGACACGCCTTCATCGACCGATTAACGTTGACCGATGCCCGGATCGACGCGATGGCGCGGGGGCTTGAGGACATCGCGGAGCTGCCGGATCCCATCGGTACGACGCTCAGTGCTTGGACGCGGCCCAACGGCTTGAACATCGCGCGCGTTCGCGTGCCCATCGGCGTCATCGGCATCATTTACGAAAGCCGGCCGAACGTGACGGCAGACGCGGGCGGGCTCGCCGTGAAGGCGGGCAATGCCGCGATCCTGCGGTCGGGATCGGATGCCTTCCGGTCGGCCGGCGCCATACATGCGTGTCTCGTAGCCGGATTGAAGGCGGCCAGGTTGCCCGAAACCGCCATTCAACTCATACCGACGACTGACCGCGCCGCTGTCGGTCACCTGCTTTCGGGGCTCGACGGGACGGTGGACGTCATCGTGCCGCGCGGCGGCCGCTCGCTCGTGGAGCGCGTGCAGCAGGATGCACGGGTGCCGGTGTTCGCGCATCTGGAAGGCATTTGTCACACCTACGTGGATAAGGCCGCCGATCTCGACATGGCGAAGCAGATCGTCGTCAACGCCAAAATGCGCCGGACGGGAATTTGCGGCGCCACCGAATGCCTGCTCGTCGATAAGGCAGCGCCCAAGGCCGTCATGGGGACGCTGGTCGCGGCATTGCTCGAAGCCGGCTGCGAAGTGCGCGGCGACGAGGCTGCGCGCGCCGCCGATGCACGGGTCAACGCGGCGGCAGCGAATGATTACGGCAAGGAGTTCCTCGACAGCATCATCGCGGTGAAGTCGGTCGATGGCGTGGACGGCGCGATCGATCACATCACGCGGTTTGGCTCGCAGCACACCGATGCCATCGTGACCAACGACGAGGACGCGGCGGCGCGGTTCCTGACCAACGTCGATAGCGCCATCGTGCTCCACAACGCCTCCACGCAGTTCGCGGATGGCGGCGAGTTCGGGTTCGGTGGCGAGATCGGCATCGCAACGGGCAAGATGCACGCGCGCGGACCGGTTGGCGTGGAGCAGCTGACAAGTTTCAAATATGTCGTGCGCGGCACGGGACAGGTCCGGCCGGGATAAGCCGGCGATGCGGGCCAGGGCGCGGACGCTGCGGATGTTTCGCACGGACTGCGCTTGAACCCGCACCGGCAGGTTTCCCCGGCACGCTTGACCGCGCGCGGCCGGACATGATTCAGTGTTCGGATCAATCGATCAGGTGGCCTGTCCATGCGCCGAGCCGTGCCCCGTTTCGTTCGCGAGTGTCTCGCAGCGCTATTGATTCTTGCCGGCACGACGCAGTCCGTCGAGGCTGAAACGTTGGCGAAACAGCCGGCTGGATCGTGGCAATCGGTTGCCCCGATCTTCCAGACGCGATGTGTCGCCTGTCACAGTTGCTACAACGCGCCGTGCCAACTCAATTTGCAAACGTATGGCGGCGCCACGCGCGGGGCTGCAAAGACAAATGTTTACGACGGTACGCGGCTGAAGAGCGTGCTGCCGAGCCGGCTCGGCATCGATGCGCAATCGACGGTCGCGTGGCGGGAGAAGGGTTTCTTCGATGTCTTGAGCGCTGGCCGCGCCGATCAAAGTCTACTCCTCAGGCTCACGCGCCTGCGGCAGCAGCACGGACAGGCACAACCACAAAAGCAGGCCGCGGAAAGTCTGGTTTGCCCGGTCGAATTGACCGATCCTCGCCTCGACGATCCGGAGAAGCTGCAAGCGCTCGGCATGCCCTATGGATTGCCGGCGCTTTCTGACTCAGAGATCGATGCGATCGAATCCTGGATCGCTCAAGGCGCGAAGGGACCGGCGACCACTGCCCGCGATAGCGCAAGGTCTTTGCCGAAAAATTCCGAAACAGACGTGCGCGCTTGGGAAGAGTTCTTGAACGCTTCCGGACGGCGTGAGGCGCTCGTCAGCCAATACATCTACGAACATCTTTTTCTGGCGCATCTGCATTTTTCCGCCGACCGGGACCGCGACCAACCTGCGGGCGGAGCTGTGCCGCCGGCGCAGAAGACGCACTTCTTCAGGCTGGTGCGGTCGAGAACCCATTGCGATGCGGGGATCGACGAGATCGCCACGCGGCGACCGGCGGACACGGTGGGTTCGGGGCCGATGTTCTACTGCTTGGCGCCGGTCGAGCAAGTGATCGTCGAGAAGACGCACATTCCTTACGCGCTTTCGGCGGCGAAACTGGAGCGCCTGCGAAACTTGTTTCTGAGCGGGGACTGGAATGTTGCGGAGGGTGTGTTCAAATCCGCCGAGGATGATCCGAACCCGTTCCGGCGTTTTGCCGATATTCCGGTGCGGGCGCGGTATCAGTTCCTGCTCGACGACGCGCACTATCACATCGCGACTTTCATCAAGGGGCCGGTCTGCAACGGGTCGTCGGCCGTCAACTCGATTCAAGAGCAGTTTTTCGTCTTCTTCCTTGCCCCCGGTGCCGACAGCATGGTGCTGCTGCCGTCGTTTTCCGCGGCGGCTGAAAGCAAGCTCAAGCTTCCCGGTGAGTACGGCAGCGATGTTGGGATCGCGCAGGATCTGGGTCTGCTCAAGCGGATCGTCGATTACCGGGAAAGCTACCGGCGCTTGCGTGCCGATAGCGTGCGCCGCCTCAGGCCGTCAGGATACTCGCTCACCGATATCTGGGATGGCGATGGAGACAATCCCAACGCGGTGCTGACCGTGTTTCGCCACTACGACAACGCGGCGGTGGTGCGGGGCGCCGTGGGCGATCTTTCGAAGACTGCGTTCGTTCTCGACTACGCGCTGTTCGAGCGGCTCGTTTACAACTTGGTCGTGGATTTCGATGTCTTCGGAAACGTCGGGCATCAGTTTTTGACGCGCGTTTACATGGATCTCATCCGGATGGAAGCGGAGGAGCTTTTTCTGTCGTTTCTGCCGGCCGCAGACCGGACGAAGCTACGGAGCGCCTGGTACAAAGGCGGCCTGCTCACCGACATCAAGATGAATATCGTGTTTCCGATTACCAATCTGGACGTGCCGACCGGGGTAAAATTTACGAGCGGATCGCCGAAGCAGGAGTTCGTCGAACGCGTGCTGTTCGAACGGTTGTCACCTGCGGCGAGAGGCGCGGCCGATCCGATCAATTGGCGGGCGTTGCGAGCGCCATCGGGTATGCAAGCGGTATCGCGGATGACCGCTGCCGAAGAGGTGCTGCGCAAAATGGCGTCGACTCCGGCTGTCGATGCGACACCGTTCTCGCGATTTTTTCCAGAGTTGTCGCTGGTGCATCTGAAACGTGCGGACGGCGGATCGGACGTCTACTCCATCGTGCACAATCGAGAGCTGGAGAATGTGTCGTGGATCATGGGCGAGGAGCTGCGGCTAGCACCCCAGGAGGACACGCTGACGATCGCGCGCGGCGTGCTCGGCGCCTACCCCGATATGCTGTTTGAACTGAACGAGGCCGATGCGCCAGCGTTCGGCCAGATGGCCGTGGCGATCAAGGACAAGCAAGGCTTTGAAGGTTTGGTTGATCGATTTGGCATTCGCCGGACGTCGCCGAACTTCTGGGGCGTTTATGATCGCATCAACGCGCTGGCCATCGATCGCCAACCTGTCGAGCGAGGCGTTCTGGACCTTACGCGCTATGCGTTAGAAAAGCTCTGAAATGAAGCGCGGGTGCCGATCCTAGCATTGGTTGGGGGCGGCGCGGCGTGCGAAGCGCTGCGCCATCCACTCGACCGCGTCGTAGGCACTGTCCAACGCAACGGTGACGTGGCTGACGCCCGGCAGGACGTTGAATTTCACATGCGCGCCGCCGTCGCAGAGTTCGCGAACGTACTGTTTGGTGATGCTGGGCAGGACGGTGGTGTCGGCCGTGCCTTGGGCGATGAAAACCGGCATGCCGGACGGCAGTGGGCCGGGCGTGTTGTCGGCAATCACCTTCTGAAAGCGCGGATCGGTGAGGGGATCGATCTTCAAGAACTTGCGCGGCAGGGCCTTCTCGTCGTCGTCTTCCTGTAGGAACTGCGCTAGGTCTTCGATGCAGTCGCCTGCGAGGCGTTCGAAGGGACGCATGGCGGCGGGCTCGACCAGTTCGGGCAAGGGCCAGCCGAAGAGGCGCGACCAGGCGAGCACGGTCATGGCCGACAAGCTGCGGCCACTCGACGTGCTCTCATCGGCCTTGAAGAGTTGGGCAAGCAGGGTCGCCGGAGCCGCGGCGGCGACGCCCACCAAATTCAGTTCAGGTGCATAGGTTTTCGCGCGCAGGCCGGTGTAGAGCGCCGCGTGACCGCCTTGCGAATGGCCCCAGACGGCGAACTGGTCGCCGGCCTGGATGTCGGACAGTTGGCGCGCGGCACGCACGATATCAATGACGGCGTTCGCTTCCGCCGAGCCGATCAAATAGGGGTGCTGGTCTTGCGTGCCGAGGCCGACGTAGTCGGTGGCGGCGATGACCCAGCCGCGATCGGTGATTTCGTCGATGCCCATGATGACCTGGGAGAGGTTGGGCAGCAGAGTCGGCGCGCAAGCCGAGACGACGCCCGTGGTCGGATGTGCCCAGGCGACGACCGGGCGAAGGCGATCGGATTTCTCGGCCGGAAAAATGAGTGCGCCGGTGACGGCGACCGGGCGGCCGTCGTAGTTCGTGGAGCGGTAGAGGACGCGGTAGCCTTTGATGCCGGGCTTGACGCCGCCCTCCATCGGCCAGACGCGGAAGATGGTGCCGGGGGCTGACCGGGCCAGCGTTTCAGCCGCGATGTGGGTGTCTTGGTTCGCGGCGGCGGCGCCGGTCAGCGTCGCCATGGCGAACGGCAGCGCGAAAGCCCCGCGCAAGGCCGTGCAGAATTTGCCGGTCACCCGAGCCCCCCATCCGCATGTCGGTTCAGGGCGCAATACTGGCATGGGATCGAATTTTGGCCAGGGGGTCCGCGCGGGAAGGCGGCGACGGGCATGGCCGGGATCGGCCCGAACGCAGCCTAGGAGACCTGGCTACGTGTCGAACCCGGCCGCTCGTGTTGCGCGGCACAATTGCGAGATTGTCAGTAGTAAGAAGGGTTAGTGAACTTTCGACCGCGCATATGCCGCAGTTGCGAACAAGGCTTGAACATCGTTCTCATGCTTGACAGTTGCCCTGAACATAAAGAGATCGAACGACGAACATTTGTTGTCGGCAGGCCGGTTCGAGTCGGCGGCGGGCGAAAAAGCGCCGTGGTCAATACCGTGCGTCATTCGGCGTGACCGGCATTGCCGACCGGTTCCGGCCCGGCGCGAACGACGTCGCGGCGCGCGGCGGGCGCCGGGCGAGCCTCACAAAATGAACTTGGAGAGGTCCGCGTTCTTGGCGAGTTCGCCGATGCGCGAGGTGACGTAGGCGGCGTCGATCGTGATGGCGTCGCCGCTGCGGTCGGAGGCTTCGAACGAGATCTCGTCGAGGACGCGCTCCATGACCGTTTGCAGGCGGCGCGCGCCGATATTCTCCACGGTGGAGTTGACGAGGACGGCGGCGTCGGCCAGCGCGTCGATGGCGTCGGCGGTGAAGGACAAGGTCAGGCCTTCGGTCTGCATAAGCGCGACGTACTGCTTGATCAGGGACGCCTCGGGTTCGGTCAGGATGCGGCGGAAGTCCTCGCGCGAAAGAGGTTGCAATTCGACGCGGATCGGCAGGCGGCCCTGCAATTCGGGCAGGAGGTCGGACGGCTTGGCGACATGAAACGCGCCCGATGCGATGAAGAGAACGTGGTCGGTTTTGACCGGCCCGTACTTGGTGGCAACCGTGGTGCCTTCGATCAGCGGAAGCAGGTCTCGCTGCACGCCTTCGCGGCTGACGTCGGCGCCGCCGCGGATGGTGTCGCCGCGCGAGCAGATCTTGTCGATTTCATCGAGGAAGACGATGCCGGCATTTTCAACGGCGCGGATGGCTTCGAGCGCGAGGTTATCGTTGTCGATGAGCTTGTCGCTCTCTTCGGCGATCAGGACTTCGTAGCTGTCACGGACAGTCATCCGGCGCGGCTTCAGTCGCGTGCCCATGGCTTTCTGCAGCATCTCGCCGATGTTGATGCCAGGGCCGCCCATGCCGGGTCCCATGCCGGGGATCTCGAACATCGGCAGGCCACCGCCGGTGTCGGCGACCATGACTTCGATCTCGCTGTCATTCAGTTCATTGGAGCGCAGCTTGCGGCGGAAGCTGTCGCGCGTCATGGGCGACGAGGTGGCGCCAACGAGCGCGTCGAGCACACGCTCTTCAGCGGCTTTCTCGGCCTTGGCGCGAACTTCCTTGCGCTTGGCTTCCTTGATGAGGCCTAGGCCGACCTCGACGAGATCGCGGATGATGCTTTCCACGTCGCGGCCGACATAGCCGACCTCAGTGAACTTGGTGGCCTCGACTTTGAGGAACGGTGCGCCGGCAAGACGGGCGAGGCGGCGGGAGATTTCCGTTTTGCCGACGCCCGTCGGGCCGATCATCAGAATGTTCTTCGGCAAAACCTCGTCCTTGAGGTCGCCGGTCAACTGCTGGCGGCGCCAACGGTTGCGCAGAGCAATGGCGACCGCGCGCTTGGCGTCGTTCTGGCCGACGATATAGCGGTCGAGTTCGGATACGATCTCGCGGGGCGAGAAATTGGTCATGTCATTGGGCTCACTTGGTGGTGGTAAGCTTTTCGACCACCAGATTGGAATTCGTGTAGACGCAAATTTCGGCGGCGATGCCCATGGCCTTGCGCGCAATCTCTTCCGCCGAAAGCGGCTGATCGAGCAACGCGCGGGCGGCTGCGAGTGCGAACATGCCGCCCGAGCCGATGCCCATGCAGGCGAATTCGGGCTCCAGAACGTCGCCCGTGCCGGTGAGGGTCAGCGTTACGTCTTTGTCGGCGACGAGCATCATGGCCTCAAGCCGGCGGAGATAGCGGTCGGTGCGCCAGTCCTTCGCAAGCTCGACGCAAGCGCGCGCGAGTTGGCCGGGATAAAGCTCGATTTTTGCTTCGAGACGCTCGAACAGCGTGAAGGCATCGGCGGTGGCGCCGGCAAAGCCGCCAATGACATCGCCGCGGCCAAGGCGGCGGACTTTCTTGGCGTTCGACTTGATGACAGTTTGGCCAAGGCTCACTTGCCCATCGCCGGCGATCACGACCTCGCCGCCCTTGCGGACCGTGAGGATGGTCGTGCCGTGCCAGGTTGGGACACTCGCGGGGGAATGATCTGTGCTCATCGCCGACGTGATCTAGGCTTCGGGCGGACGTAAATCAAGAAGTCGCTCTCAAGGTTACCGAAGCTGGAACGAATGTCCAAAGGCTGATAAGTGGGGGCTATAATCGCGCAACCGACTCCCCTTGCGGGGAGCCGGCCGGTTGCGCGGAAGAGTTGGGCAGTTGCGCGGAAG
>CAYWIF010000007.1:67057-70209 GCA_964458265.1 uncultured Hyphomicrobium sp.
CCCTTGCGGGGAGCCGGCCGGTTGCGCGGAAGAGTTGGGCAGTTGCGCGGAAGAGAGAGCACGAGGGCGGACTTGAAGCGGCAGGCGACAATAGCGCGCAAGACCAAGGAAACCGACATCCAGGCGACGATCGACCTGGACGGTAGTGGCGCGTTCGACATCAAGACAGGCATCGGATTTCTCGACCACATGCTCGAACAGCTCTCACGGCATGCGCTGATCGACATCAAGCTTCAAGCGAAGGGCGACCTGCACGTCGATTATCACCACACGACGGAAGACAGCGGCATCGTGCTGGGGCAAGCGGTGGCGAAAGCGCTTGGCGATAAGACTGGCATTTCGCGCTATGCCGACGTGCACCTGCCGATGGACGAGACCCTGACGCGAGTGGCGGTGGATGTATCGGGCCGCCCATATCTGATCTGGAACGTGACCTTCTCGCGCGACAAGGTCGGGGAGATGGATACCGAGTTGTTCCGCGAGTGGTTCCAGGCCTTTGCGCAGAATGCCGGGATCACGTTGCACGTGCAGAACCTCTACGGGGAAAACAATCACCATATCGTCGAGACCTGTTTCAAGGGTTTGGCCCGTGCCTTGCGTCTGGCCATCACGCCGGACCCGCGCCAGGCGGGGCGCGTGCCTTCGACCAAGGGGACACTCAGCGTATGATGTGGTTACTGGTCCGCGCGAAGGATAATTCGGACGTGGATGTCTACACGGTGCATGAACCGCCAAGGCCGCCCGCAGACCGGATTGACCGGGCCGCGTCGCTTGTATTCGTGCGCGACGGGTTTTCTTGGGGCGCGGCACTGTTCTCGCCGGTCTATCTGGCGGTGAAGGGCCAGTGGCTGGCGTTCGCCGCCTACTTCGTGATCATCATGGCGGCGTCGGCGGTGCTCTATTCGCTGGGGCTCTTGGAGGCGTGGTTTGCGTTCCTCGTCATCGGCCTCAATGCCTATCTGGGTTTCGAAGCTTCGACGCTCCAGCGCATGTGGCTCAATTACCGGGGTTGGACGGAACTCGGCACGGTGGCCGGGCGAAATCTTCCCGAATGCGAGCGGCGGTTCATAGAAAATTGGCTCGCGGCGATGCCGGCCGATAGCAGCGTGGCCGTTCTCAGCCCGGCGTCAGGTTTTCTTGAAGCGTCCTGGCGCCGCCTCATCCCCGGCCGCGCCTGACGACGCAGCGGCGGACTCTGCATGCAACACGTTGCCATCATCGACTACGGTTCCGGCAATCTCCATTCGGCGGCGAAAGCGTTCGAGCGCGCTGCTAGCGAGAGCGGAAGCGCCTGCCGGATCGTCGTGACGTCCGATCCCAAGACGGTGCGTGACGCCGATCGCGTTGTGCTTCCCGGAGTCGGAGCGTTCGCGGATTGCAAGCGCGGCCTCGAAGCTGTTCCTGGCATGGTCGCGGCGCTGGAAGATGCCGTCCGCGACAAGGCACGGCCGTTTCTGGGTATCTGTGTCGGGATGCAGCTGCTGGCGACGCGCGGGCTCGAGCATGGCGTGACGGAAGGGCTGGGCTGGATCGCCGGCGAAGTGCGGGCCATCGAGCCGAACGATCCAGCATTGAAGATTCCGCACATGGGATGGAACACGCTGACGGCGATGCGCGAGCACGCGCTGCTGGCCGGGCTGCCGACCGGCCCCAACGGGTTGCACGCCTATTTCGTGCATTCCTATCATTTCGTTCCGGCGGATCGCGACGATGTCGTCTCTGAGACGGAATACGGCGGTCCGGTGACCGCGCTGATCGCGCGTGACAACATCGCGGGTACGCAGTTTCACCCGGAAAAAAGCCAGATGCTTGGGCTCGGGCTGATCGCCAATTTTTTACAGTGGTCGCCGTGACAATCAGTTCTTGCGGTTGACGACGAAGCGTGTGGCCTCGCGCAGGACGGCAGCCTTCGTTCCGAACTCTGCAAGCGCAGCAGTGGCTCTCGTCTCCGTTTCGGCCAGCATTGCTTTGGCGGCAGGGATTCCGACCAGCGAGACCAGCGTGGCTTTGTTGGCGGACGCATCCTTGGCGACGGCTTTGCCGACGGTCGCTGCGTCGCCTTCGGCGTCGAGGAGGTCATCGGCTATCTGGAAGGCAAAGCCGAGGTCCGCTCCAAAGCTCACCAGTGCCTGGCGTTCCGGCGGGGATGCGCGGCCGAGGATGGCGCCGGCTTCGCATGCGAATACGAGCAGCGCGCCGGTCTTCATGGCTTGCAGGCGGCGAATATGTTCGACCGTGGGCTGGGCAGGATCGCCGAGCTTATCGGCCATCAAATCGAGCGCCTGGCCTCCGACCATTCCGGCGGTTCCAGCGGCGCGGGCGAGGGCGGAAATGAGCGCGAGGCGGATTTCGGGATCGGGATGTGTTTCGGGACGAGCCAAGACGTCAAAGGCGAGCGTGAGGAGCCCATCGCCGGCGAGAACGGCCGTCCATTCGTCGTAAGCCTTCCACACCGTGGGCAGGCCGCGCCGAAGCTCATCATTGTCCATGGCCGGGAGATCGTCGTGTGCGAGCGAATAGCAATGGACGAGTTCGAGAGCTGCGGCGGTCAAGGCGGCGCTGTTGGCCGGAACGTCGAAAAGCGCGGCGCTTTCGATGACGAGCAGCGGGCGAACGCGTTTGCCGCCGCCCAGGACGGCATGGCGCATGGCCGCGATCAATCGTCCCGACTGGGGGTCAGGCGCATCACCTGCAAGGGTTTTTTCCGACAGGATGCGTTCGAGCGTCGCTTCGGTCAGCCGGGCGGCTGCCGTCAGGCTTTGCGCGAAAGTCATGAAGCAATTACCTATGTTGCCGGGAAACGGGCGGGCGCGGGGCAGAAGCCTTATCATGCACCTGGCACGCGGGCGACTGGGTGGGCAGCGGCGGGCGCTGCGGCCTGGCTGCTGCGATCGACGGCGTGAGGCCGGTGAGATATGGGCGAAGGTGCCGCGGATGTGAGCGACGGCGATGTGGCGGAGAATGGGCCCGATCATGCGGCGGGCATCGAACCGGCACCGTCCGGCCCGGCTTCGACCGTGCCGGCCGATGTCGAGGCGCTCATTCGTGAAGCGGTCGAGCGGATCGCGGCGAGCCTGCCGCCGGTTCCGGCGGTTCAGCCGAATCCGGTTCCCGAGGCGGTTGCCGTCGAACCGCCTTTCGCTTCGACTTCG
>CAYWIF010000007.1:70309-103195 GCA_964458265.1 uncultured Hyphomicrobium sp.
GTGGCCGCTTATTTCGCGACCGTTTTATTCCTGATCCTGGCCTACCGTTTCATCAACCCGCCGACGACGACGCTGATTGCCTATCAATGGCTGACGGGCACCAAGATCGAGCAGGACTGGGTTGCGATCGAAGACATCTCGCCGAACCTTCTGCGGGCGGTGGTGGTATCGGAGGACTGGGGGTTTTGCGATCACTTCGGGGTTGATCTCGATGCGATCGAGAAGGCGCTGGAGCAGGCGGGCGAAGGCAAGCTCGCGCGCGGGGCGAGCACGATCTCCATGCAGGTGACCAAGAACCTCTTCCTGTCTCAGTCGAAGAGCTACCTCCGCAAGGCGGTCGAAATTCCGCTGACCTTCGTGGCGGAGATCATCTGGCCGAAGTCGCGGATGCTCGAAATCTATCTGAATATTGCCGAGTGGGGGCCGGGCGTGTTCGGCGCGGAGGCGGCGGCGCGGCACCATTTCAACAAGCCGGCTGCGCGGCTGACGGAACGGGAATCCGCGCTACTTGCAGCTGCACTTCCAAATCCGATCGTGCGGGATGCGGGTGATCCGGGGACGCGCACGGCCCGCAAAGCTTCGATTATTCAGGCCCGAATGCGGGCCGCAGGTGCGTCGGTGGCGGATTGCGCCATGGCCGGACGGCAACGGCGCGCTCAATTGCGGTCCGGCGGGGGAGCCGGTGAGCAGACGGGTTGGCAGACGACCGTGAAGAAGAGGGCTGGCGCAGCGGAAGGTTTATAGTATAAGGCGCGCTCTGTGGCCTGGACTCGCCCGCGCCGCATGGCGTTGCATTGCGCGCAGCCGGGCGACAACACGGCCTTCATTTTCGGGCAAATCCTGCTGCGGATTCAGAGGTTTGAAGCCTCAACGGTGCAGTGGAGTGGGCCCCAACCACGACAAGCGGAGTAGTCCACGATGGCCGTACCCAGGAAAAAAGTATCGCGCATGAAGAAGGGCCAGCGCCAGTCGCACGATGCGCTCGCCCGCCCGGCATACGTGGAAGACAAGGAGAGCGGTGAGCGCCGCCGCCCGCATCACATCGATCTGAAGAGCGGCAAGTACAAGGGCCGTCAGATTTTGCCTGCGAAGGCAGACGCCTAAGCTCGAAAGCGGGCGCCGGCCTGATCGCGGCCATCTTCCACCGCTACGCAGGGCGCCTATTCGACCGGGGGCCTGTCGCGGCGCGACGTGAACCTGCTAGGGTAACCTTGCCGGGCCCGGGTCCGGGGGAAAATACAAGGGGAGACCAAGATGTCGCTCGCTGCGCTGCCGCTGACGATCATTCCGTTCATTCTCTACAACGTGCTCATGCTTACGGGCGTCGATCTATCGACGTCGCTCGTGGGCGACGGCATCACGATGATGAGCGGTGGGGTGTGGAAGTTCACCTGGGGCGACCTTCTCCTGCTGATCGGCATGGTCGTGCTCTTCATCGAAATCGTTAAGGCGACGTATACCGGCACGGCTTCCATGATCGACCACGGGCTGTCGATGCTCGTCTTCATCGCGTTCCTGGTCGAGTTCCTGATGGTCCCGCAGGCGTCGTCCTCGACCTTTTTCCTCCTCATGATGGCGGCGCTTATCGACGTAATCGCCGGGTTCACCATCGGCATCCGGGTCGCAAAGCGCGACATCGGCTTCGGCGGAATCGATCAATAGAGCCTGGATGGTCAGCACCTCGAATTTGGGCGCGAAACGAAATTTTAACGGCCCGGCGCTTGTGCACCGGGCCGTTTCGTATGGCCGTTCCGGCCTGCCGATTTCAAATGTTGTTAGGATTTTGCGCCTAGTTTTAACGGCGTGGTGCGGAACGACCGCCGCCCCACGCATGGTATCGTGCGGGCGTGGGGACCCTTGTGAGTCAGTCTCATCAGCCGATCATCCCTTTGACCGGTGCAGCCGATGAAGCCCCGGACACGGGGCTCGGACTTGCCGCCGGAAAAATGGAATTTGATCTCGCCGTGGTGCATTCGACCGCGGAGGAGACGGCGTACACTTGGGACCTCAACACGGACCGGCTCGAGTGGGAAAGCAACGCGCCTGGCGTGTTGAACGTCTGCGATAAGAGCGACATCGATACCGGCGCGAAGTTCGCGGCGATGATCGCGCCCGAACACCGCGGCCTGCACCGGCAGGAATTCGAGAAAACAGCGCGCACGCCGCCGCCGGGCGGCACACCCTACCGTATCCAATACCGGCTGGCGCCGAACGGCCAGCATTCAATACCTGTATGGGTGGCGGATCATGGCCTGTGGTGGCCGGCCCGCGACGGTCAGCCGGGTCGGGCGCGCGGCGTCGTTCGCATACTCTCCGACAGCTACGTCGAAGAGCAGCGCCTGCTTTATCGTAGCACTCAGGACGAACTGAGCGGGCGGCTCAACAGGGCCCGGCTGACGGATGCGCTGAATGCGGTGATTCTGCGCTGTTCGCGTTCGCGCAGGCACGCCGCGTTCCTGATGTTGGCAATCAACAATCTGCCGATGATCAACGAGGCGTTCGGTCATCATGCAGGCGACGACGTGATCGGCGCCGTGGTGGGCGCAATTCGCAGCAAACTGCGCGGCGGGGATTCGCTCGGCCGGTATTCGGCGAACAAGTTCGGCATCATTCTCAACGATTGTGGTCCCGGCGCCATGGAGATTGCGGCGAACCGCTTCATGCGGGCCGTGCGCGATCTGGAGATCCGGGCCGGCGGCGCGCAGGTGCATGTCACCGTCGCCATCGGCGGGGTGGTGCTTCTGGATGGTGCGCAAACCGTGCATCAGGCCTTGAGTTCAGCGCTCCAGGCATTGGAAAAAGCCAAGCAGACCCGGCTGGAAGGCTTCGTCGCCTACGAGCCGAACAGCGCCTCCGAGATCGCGCGCCAGCGCAACATCGCGATGGTCGAGGAAGTGATTTCCGCGCTGGAAGACGGCCGCATGCGGCTCGCACTACAGCCGATGGTGAGCACCGCCACCGGGCGGCCGGAGATTTACGAATGCCTCCTACGCATGGAGCGGCCGACCGGCGAAATCGTCACGGCCGGGCATTTCATCGAGATCGCGGAACAGCTCGGTTTGTCGCGTCTGATCGATACACGCACGCTGGAGATGGCGATAGCGCTGCTCAAGAAGCACCCCGAACTCACGTTGTCGGTGAACGTTTCGAGCCTCACGGCGAACGAGCCCGACTGGCTTGCAGCCCTGCAGCGGCTGACGGCCGATGATCCGGCACTGACGCAGCGGCTGATCGTGGAGATCACCGAAACGAGTGTCATCGTCGACATGGATATGATGAAGGCCTTCGTCGATACGTTGCGGGAACTCGGATGCCGCATCGCCATCGACGATTTCGGCGCCGGTTACACCTCGTTCAAGAACTTGAAGGCCTTGAAGGTCGATATCGTCAAGATCGACGGGGCGTTTGTGAAGGGACTGATGACGGACGCGGCCGATCAGGCTTTCATCCGGACCATGGTCGAACTGGCGCGCACTTTCGAACTGCAAACGGTGGCCGAGTGGGTCGGCGACGAAGACGCCGCCACGTTTCTCGCGCGCGCCGGGATCGATTATCTGCAGGGCTTCCACTATGGGCAGCCCATTCTCGCCGACCAATACGCGCCGGCGTGACGCCGGGCGTCGCGGCACGGCCCATTCAAACGCTGCAAGACGCGAAAGGGACGCACCGTTTCAGGTGCGGTCCTTGGTGAGCTTTTCGAGGCTGCGCTGCATGGATTCGAGCTGAGCCTTCAATTCGGAAATTTCGTCGCGCTGTCCGGCAGCCGGCGTGGCGGGGACGGCTTCGATTTTCGGCTTTTCGCCAGCGGCGGCCTGCTCCGCCGGGCGGGCGCCAGGTTGGGCCGCGGCACCGAACGATGTCCACATGGCAACGGCCTGCTCGAACATGGCCATGTTCTTGCGCGCCTGCTCCTGGTAGGCCTCAAAGGCGGCGGCCGGGTTGGTGAAGGCGGTGGTGAACTGGGCGCGGATCTTCTCCTGCTCCTTCACCAGATTTTCGAGGCTGAACTGAAGATAGCTTGGCACCATGCGGCCGATCTGATCATCGTAAAAGCGGATCAGCTGGCGCAGGAACGGCGTCGGCAGCATGTTCTGGCCGTCGTTGCGGCTCTCTTGATCGACGATGATCTGGGTCAGAACGGAGTGGGTGAGGTCGTCGCCGCTCTTGGCGTCGTAGACGACGAAATCCCGGTCGGCCCGCACCATCGTACCGAGGTCGTCCAGCGTGACGTACTGGCTGGTCTCGGTATTGTAGAGGCGGCGGTTCGCGTACTTCTTGATGACGATCGCTTCGCGCTTCTCTGGCTGTTGTTCGGGTTTGTTGAGCGGGGACATTCCGGCGGCATCCAACTTATTGCGGTGCGTCATCGTAACACACGGCCGGTGGCGCTTGCCAGAGCTTCCTGCACCGATTTTGGTCTGGATTGCCACCCGCCTGGGCACATGCCATGCCACCCGCTTGGGCGTTTGCGGTCGTCTCTATGTTGCTGCTATGGGTTTCCCACTCAGCGGCACGTCAAACTCAGAAGAAATCACGCCGCAAAGCCCCAAATCATGCACCCCCGGGAGGAGGCCGGACTCAATGAGCCAGGATACCGATATCGTCATCGTCAGCGCTGCCCGCACGCCCGTCGGGTCGTTCGGCGGATCCCTCGCCTCGCTTCCCGCTCACGAACTGGGCACGGTCGCCATCAAGGCAGCGCTGCAGCGCGCCAATTTGCAGCCCGGCGACGTGTCGGAAGTCATTCTCGGCCAGGTCTTGACGGCAGCTCAGGGCCAGGGTCCGGCGCGCCGCGCCGCGATCGGGGCCGGCGTTCCGGTGGATGCACCGGCCTGGGGCATCAACCAGATCTGCGGCTCGGGTCTTCGCGCCGTGGCGCTGGGCGCGCAGCAGATCCAGACCGGCGCGGCGACGGTCGTGGTCGCGGGCGGTCAGGAAAGCATGAGCCAGTCGACGCATGCCATTCACATGCGTGACGGCACCAAGATGGGTGACGGCAAGCTCGTGGACACGATGGTCCGCGACGGGCTGTGGGATTCATTCAACAACTACCACATGGGCTCGACGGCGGAGAACGTTGCGCGGCAATGGCAAATCAGCCGCGACGAGCAGGACAAGTTCGCCGTCGCATCGCAGAACAAGGCAGAGGCCGCGCGCAAGGCCGGCAAGTTCAAAGACGAGATCGCGCCCGTCACTATCAAGGGCAAGAAGGGCGATACGGTCGTCGACACCGACGAATACATCAAGGACGGCGTGACGCTCGATAGCGTTGCGAAACTGCGTCCGGCGTTCGATCCGAAGGAAGGCACCGTCACGGCAGCCAACGCATCGGGCATCAACGACGGTGCGGCGGTTGTTGTGTTGATGAGTGCGGCGGAAGCCAAGAAGCGCGGACTGAAGCCGCTCGGCCGGATCGCGTCGTGGGCGCAGTCCGGTGTCGATCCGTCGATCATGGGCACGGGTCCGATCCCGGCTTCGAAGAAGGCTCTCGAAAAGGCCGGCTGGACGATCAAGGATCTCGATTTGATCGAAGCCAACGAAGCGTTCGCGGCACAGGCCATCTCGGTCAACAAGGGACTCGGCTGGGACACGGACAAGGTCAATGTCAACGGCGGCGCCATCGCCATCGGTCACCCGATCGGCGCTTCGGGCGCGCGTGTGCTGACGACGCTGCTTTACGAAATGCAGCGCCGTGACGCGAAGAAGGGTCTTGCCACACTTTGCATCGGCGGCGGCATGGGCATCGCGGTCTGCGTCGCTCGCGACTAACGAAAAATGGGGTTGGAATTCCTGGGGCGCGGTTTCGGTTGTCAACCGAAGGGCCGGCTGAAGGGTCTGACCCCACCTTACCAATCAAACATAAACTCCAGGGAGGATCAGCATGGCACGAGTGGCCCTCGTCACCGGCGGCACGCGCGGTATCGGTCACGCGATTTCGATCGCGCTCAAGAATGCGGGTTATCGCGTTGCGGCGAGCTATGCCGGCAACGACGCCGCCGCGCAGCAGTTCCAGGTGGAAACCGGCATTCCCGTCTACAAGTTCGACGTTTCGAATTATGAGGCGAGCGAAAAGGCCGTGAAGCAGGTCGAGAAAGACCTGGGGCCGATCGACGTGCTGGTGAACAATGCCGGCATCACCAAGGACACGATGTTCCACAAGATGACCAAGGAGCAGTGGGACGCCGTGATCGGCACCAATCTCAACGGGCTCTTCAACGTCACGCGCCAGGTTTGGGAAGGCATGCGCAGCCGCAAGTTCGGCCGCGTGATCAACATTTCATCGATCAATGGTCAGAAGGGCCAGATGGGTCAGGTGAACTACTCCGCTTCGAAAGCCGGCGACATCGGCTTTACCAAGGCGCTGGCGCAGGAAGGCGCGAGGGCCGGCATCACCGTCAATGTCATCTGCCCCGGCTACATCGCGACCGAGATGGTCAAGGCTGTTCCGCAGGACGTGATGGAAAAGAGCATCCTGCCGCAGATCCCGGTCGGCCGACTCGGCGAGCCATCGGAAATCGCGCGCTGCGTGGTGTTCCTCGCGTCCGACGATGCGGGTTTCGTGACCGGCTCGACGATCACCGCGAACGGCGGGCAGTATTTCGCTTAGCCGCTAGGCACAGACACCATATCGAAAAGCCCCGTGGCAGGCGCCGCGGGGCTTTTCATTTGCGGATCGCGGCAGCGAATGCACGCCGGGCGTCGCCCGGGATGGGCGCTGGACGCGGCCAGGCGGCGAACGCGCGGGCCTGACGCACATTCTTCAAGAAGAGTTCCGCAGTCGCGCGCCATGTAAAATCGAGTGCGCGGCGACGGGCGTTCGTGGACTCGAGTTTGAGTGCGCGCCGCGCGGCAGCGGCCAAGTCCTCGTCGACGGCGCCGCTTTTTGCGTCGTCGATGATGTCGATCGGGCCTGTGACCGGATATGCCGCGACCGGCAATCCCGAGGCCATGGCTTCAAGAATGACCAATCCGAATGTATCGGTCCGGCTGGGAAACACGAAGACGTCGGCGGACGCGAAATGGCGCGCGAGATCCTCGCCCGTGCGGCGGCCCGCGAAACGCACGTTCGGGAAGCGCTCGATCAGTGCGTGCAAGTGAGGTCCGTCGCCCACGACCACTTTGATCCCCGGAAGATCGGCCGACAAAAAAGCCTCGATGTTCTTTTCGCGCGAGACGCGGCCGACGTAGAGAAACACAGGCCCGTCGCTGCCGAAAATGCGATCCGGCCGGGGCTTGAAGACTTCGGTGTCCACGCCGCGCGTCCACGGCGTCACATTGCGGAAGCCACGCGCGGTGAGTTCGCGCTGCAAAGAGGGCGTCGCGACCATGATGCCGGCGCTGCCGCGGTGGAACCGCTTCATCACGGAATAGACGATGGATCGCGGCAGGCCGAAGTGCTCGGCGGCATATTCGGGGAAGCGCGTGTGATAGCTTGTCGTGAAGGTCAATTTATGCCGGCGGCAGTAGCTTCGCGCCATCCAGCCGACGGGGCCTTCCGTCGCGATATGGATGTGATCGGCCGCGGCGGCGGCGATGCGGGACGCGGCCCTTCTGCGATCGGGGATCGCGAGCGCAATTTCACGATACCGGGGCATCGCAATCGTTTTGAAATCGTCGGGTGTGAGGAAAGCGAGTTCGGCGCCGAGGGCGGGAAGTTCGGCAGCGAGGCGCTGATACGTTGCGACCACGCCGTTGACTTGAGGGTGCCAGGCGTCGGTGGCGACGAGTATCTTCATCCTGGCGCTCATCTTCGTGTGGGCGCGCAAATGCGCCGCGATTCGCTTCCCATCACCCTCGAGTTCGAGATATTCGCAGCCGTGTTTCAGGCGTGTGACACGGGCCGGAGAGGTTAACGACAAAACGAAGCGCCCCAGCCAGGAGCCGGGGCGCGGTGCCGCTCAGATGCGGTTAAGACTGCGTCAGCCGCGCAACCGGTTGCGGACGATAAGCGGGAGCTGATCATCGTCTTGGCTGGTATCGGTGGCGCTGTAACGCCGGCCGTCGTCACCTCCCCACCAACGGTCCGGGGACTCGGTGGCATAGGCCGGTGATGCATGGGAGGCCGGGCGGTTGCCGGCAGGTGCGGCATGGGATGCGCCGTCGGCGGCACGAGCGGATTGGGTGGCGGCCGACGGACGCTGTGCCATGGGAGAACCGCCGAACCACGCGTCGATCAGGTCCAGTTCCTCAGAGGAAAGCTGGAGGCCCTGGCTGCGGCAGCGGGCGATCACGAAGTTGCGGAAGCGGCTGGCGAAGAGGTTGGCGGACGCGCCCTGCTCGAACCACGGGTCGGTTTCGCTGACGACTTCGAGCACGAAGCGCACGTCGTCGCGCTTCACGGTTACGCCGAGATCGGCGGCACGGTGGGTGATGTTGGTCAGCGTCTGTGCGCCGGTGAGTCCGTTGGCGTTGATTTCCTGCGCCATCACATCGAACAGCGCCCGGTACTCTGGCGGCGCCAGGGGTGGTGCCTGGCAGGCATCGTGGATGCGGGTGATCGATTGCTGGATCGTGGGCGCGTCGGTGCGCGGAGCGGGCGCACTGGACGTGGCTTGGGCTGACGATGGCGCGGAACCGTTGGGGCGGACCGGCGCGTAGGCGTCTTGGCGGGCCGGCGGCTGACGCTCGGGAACCGAACTTGCCGGCTGTGACAGCGGCGGGCTTGATGGCGCGCGCGGGGCTGTCGCTCCGAGATCGTGATTATGCAGCGGTGCGTGCGTGTCGCGAATATCGAGACGGCTATCGCGCGCCGGTAGCGGCAGCGACGGCTCCTGGCGGAATTCGGGACGGGCTGTTTCGCGCGGCGCGGGTCCGTTGCGGCGCTGGTCGGGCTGCGCCGCGATTTGGCGGCTGGCATCGAACACGTAGTAGGGCGCCTGCTCCGACAAGCGGATTTCCGCAGGCAGGCCCTTCGTGAGCAGGTTGGAAAAGCTGCCGGCTCCACCCCAACCGGTGCCCACGGTGCGATCGTGACCAAGCGTTCGCACGGCGCGGTCGGCCAGGGCTTCGAGAGGCACGGGCTGGCCGGCGCTTTTTACCCAGCCGGCCACCTCGGCGAGGATTTCACGGCGAACCGTTTCGAGTGATGGCGCCACTGCCGGCGCGCTTGCAGGCGTGCTGTCGGCTTCAGCCGCAGAAACACTGCCGTCAAGCAACACGCCAATGAGGCTTGATTCGCGGATTTCGCCATCGGCTATCGCGGTGTAGGGGGCCGCAGTGTGGTCGTTGGCGAAGACCACCGTGCGGCGCGCATGGGCACGCAGGCGATGCAGAAGCGGGGTGAAATCGGCGTCGCCGGACAGGATGATGAACTCGTCGAAATAGGTGTCGTGGCCGAGGAGGTCGCGCACGTCCATGACCATGCGGATGTCGGCGGAGTTCTTGAGTTGCGACGTCAGCGGCGGGCAGTCGACGGCTTCCATCCCGGCGCGCAGGAAGTGATGGCGCACGAAGGGGAAGGAGTTCATGTCGGTGGCATTGTCGGACGCATTGCGGCGGGGGACGGGGTTACCGTAGCAGCGGTTCATCACGATGCGGCGCGGGCCGGCGGCGGCCAGCCCATTCGTCGGCGTGATGAGGCGGCCGCTTTCGATTTCGCGCAGCCAGATATTCGCATCCTTCGCGAAACGCTTGGCGGCTTCTTCGTTTTTTCTCTTCAGGGACAAATAGATGTTGTCGTAGTCGATGAAGATCGTGCTCAACAGCGGTCCAGGTGCCTGGGCCTTCATATCTGCAACCCCCGTTAGGCGAATCAATGCGTTGGCGCACTCTTGATGAGTCGTATTAGAGCGGCAAGGACGGCGAGGCCGCGCGATCTCGCGCGCCAAAAAATGCTAATACAGGCAATAAGTTAGCCGGCAGCCGCAGAACCAATTAGTGGTGGAAAAGTCTAGCGGCCACAATTCAGCGGGATGGCGGAATCGCCAATGGCTTGAGGCGGTTCGACAGGCTCAGGGAAGGGGCGGTTCGGCGCCGTCAGGCGCCAGGATGAAACCGTCGAAGTCGAAGCCAGGGGCGACGGTGCAACCCACCAGCGTCCAATCACCAAAGCTTTTGGCCTGCTGCCACCATCCGGACGGGACGACTGCTTGGGGAGCGTGGCCGCTGGCTGGATCGAAGCACAAGCGATGGCGGGTCGCGGGTTGGCCGGGTTCGGCGATCGCCAGTTCCAGCGGGCCACCGGCATACCAGTGCCAGACTTCGACGGCATCGACCTTGTGCCAGCGGGAGACCTGGCCGGCGAGAAGCAGAAAGTAGATGGCCGTCGAGCGGGACCGGCCGGCGGCATCGGTGGCCTGGTCGCGAAACGTTTCCCGATAAAAGCCGCCTTCGGGATGCGGTGCCAGTTCAAGCATGTCGATCAGACGCTGGGCTTCGGGGGGAACCGCAGGCGGGACCGTCATGCCTTGTTCTTTCGCTCGCGCAGTTCGCCGAAAACACGCCAATCGGCAACGGCACCCATCCCGAGCCGCGTGCGCGTGCCAATGTTGTGCGGACGCAGAAAAACGTTGGTCTGGAGTTCCTGTTCGAGAACGGTGGGAACGTTGAGGCGGCCGTCGGCGATATTCTGTTCGGCTTCCTCCAGGCGATGGCGCAGCAGGGCATTGTCGGGTTCGATGGAGCGTCCGAAGCGCGCGTTGGCGACCGTGTATTCGTGGCCGCAGTAGATGCGTGTGTCGGGCGGAAGCGACGCGATGCGGCAGAGCGAATGCCACATCATCTCGTGATTGCCTTCAAGGACGCGGCCGCAGCCCATGACGAACAGCGTATCGCCGACGAAGGCCGCGCGATCCTTCGGCAGGACGTAGGTGATGTGGCCCATCGTGTGGCCTGGCGTGCCGATGACATCCACCGGATGGCCGCCAAGTTCAAAGCTGTCGCCGTCGGCCACTTCCACGTCGATGCCGGGAATGCGCTCCGCTTCCATCCGCGGTCCGACGATGCGGCAGCCAAATTTCTCTTTCAGCTCGATATTTCCCGCCGTGTGGTCGCCGTGGTGATGGGTGATGAGAATGTGGGTGAGGTTCCAACCCTTCCCAGCGAGCGCCGCTTCAATCGCGGCAGCGTCGGGGGCATCGATGGCCGCCGTGGTGCCGTCCTCGGCGTGCACGAGTACGCCGATGTTGTCCTTGCGGCAGAGAAAGACGTGAATTTCAAGTGCGGACATGCTGCGATGATGCCGGATTGAGGTCAGGCCGAGACGTGGCGGGAGGGGAGAGTAGCGGCGGCAATTGCCAAGTTCAATGCGGTCGCGCGTGAAGATCGCGGTGGAGAATACCTATCTCCATCCAGGTATGGTGCGGCTCACCGCCGGGCGCTAAGCTCCCCGGCCGCAACAGTGGTTGTCATGGATCTCGACGTCGTCGATCTCAGGGATTTCTATCAGTCGCCGCTCGGCCTCACGGTCCGGCGGATCGTCGGCGGCGAAGTGCGCACGCGCTGGCGCGGTGTGCGCGGCGGCATGATCGTGGGGCTGGGCTACGGCGTGCCATATCTCGGGACGTTCCGGCAGGAGGGAACGCGGGTGGCGGCGCTGATGCCCGAGACGCAAGGCGCGCTCGTCTGGCCAGCTGCGGGGCCGCTGCTCAGTGTGCTGGTCGAGGACCGTCAACTGCCGTTGCCGGATAATTCGGTCGATCGCCTGCTCTTGGCGCACAGCCTCGAAGCAACGGACCGGCCGGCGACGCTGTTGCGCGAAGTGTGGCGCGTGCTCGTGCCCGAAGGGCGGCTTTTGATCGTGACGCCCAACCGGCGCAGCGTGTGGGCGCGTATCGATGCGACACCGTTCGGTCACGGCCGCCCCTACAGCCGGTCACAACTTGAACGGCTATTAGTGGAGAACCTTTTTACGCCTGTGTCGTGGGGCACGGCGCTGCATGTGCCACCGGTAAACCGGAAGATCATTTTGAAATCGGCCACGGTCTGGGAGCGCGCCGGGCAGAAATTATGGCCCGCGTTCGGCGGCGTGCTGCTTGTCGAAGCGCGCAAGGAAGTGATGGCCCCGATCGGGGGCAAGCGGGCGGCGGTGCGGGCCTTGCGCGAACTGGTCGCGATCCGGCGGGACAGCGAGGCCGGGCCGACGAAGTCGCCGTGATCAGCGGGTCTCGCGCGGCGCGAGCAGGAACACGGCTTTTTCGCCGAGCAGGTTTTGCAGCGACAGCGAATTCTTAATCGCCAGACGCTGGCCGCGGCCGTTGAACGCGACCGCGTCTTCCACCTCCGCGTCGACGATGGTCACGAGATCGGAGAAATCCTTGATGGTGCACAGGTGCGAGTCCTGGCTGTCGAACCACGTTTCGGGAAGGTTCGGCGTGCGCGGCATGCGGCCAGTCAGGAGTAGCGAGGTGCGAATTTTCCAATGACCGAAGTTGGGGAACGAGACGATGGCGCGGTGACCGATGCGCAAAAGATTTTCGAGAACCGCTTTGGGTTGCCGCGTGGCCTGGATCGTGAGCGAGAGGATGGCGTAGTCGAACGCCTTGTCGGGATAGCCGGAGAGGTCCTGGTCGGCGTCGCCTTGGATGACGGACAGGCCGCGGCCGACGCAGGCGTTGACGTTGTTGCGCAGGATCTCGATGCCGCGCCCATCGACGTTCTTTTCCGAGATCAGCAATTCGAGCAGTGCGCCGTCGCCGCAGCCGACATCGAGCACGCGCGAGCCGGGTGCGACCATTTCCGCGATCAGGCGATGGTCGGCGCGGACTGCGCGGGGAGCGGTGTTGGCAGTGTTCGTCATGCGATGCCGCGTTTCTTGGCGGCGGCGTTGAGGAAGCCGCGCACGGTGTCGAAGAAGACCTTCTCGTCGAGCAGGAAGGCATCGTGGCCCTTGTCGCTTTCGATTTCGACGAACGAGACGTTTGCCGCCACACCGTTCAGGGCTTTCACGATCTCCTTGTTGTCGCGCGTGGGATAAAGCCAATCGCTCGTGAACGAGACGACGCAAAACTGCGTTTTCGTGCCGGTGAAGGCGTTGGCGAGGCGGCCGTATTCGGCTTCGAGATCGAAGTAGTCCATGGCGCGGGTGATGTAGAGATAGCTGTTGGCGTCGAAGCGATCGACGAACGTGGAGCCCTGGTGGCGCAGGTAGCTTTCGATCTTGAAATCGGCGTCGAAGGAAAACGAGTGCGCATCGCGGTTCTGCAGTCCGCGGCCGAACTTGTCCTGTAGTGCCTTCTCCGACAGATACGTGATGTGCGCGGCCATGCGCGCGACGGCGAGGCCGCGCGCGGGACGTGCGTTGGTCTGGTAATAGGCGCCGCCTTGCCAGTCGGGATCGGCCATCACCGCCTGCCGGCCGACTTCGTGGAATGCGATGTTCTGCGCCGTGTGCCACGGCGCGGTGGCGATCGGCATGGCTGTAAGTACGCGGTCCTTGAAGCGCGCGCACCATTGCAGGACCTGCATGCCGCCCATCGATCCGCCGATGACAGAGAAGAGCTGGCCGATGCCAAGGTGGTCGACGAGACGGGCTTGCGCATTGACCATGTCGCCAATGGTGATCACGGGAAATTCGACGCCGTAGGGCCGGCCGGTGGCGGGGTTGCGCGATGCGGGGCCGGTGGAGCCCATGCAGCCGCCGAGGATGTTGGGGCAGATCACATAGTAGCGGTCGGTGTCGATGGGTTTGCCAGGGCCAACGAGCGTTTCCCACCAGCCGCCCTTGCCGGTTACGGGATGTCGGCTCGCGACATGCTGGTCGCCCGTCAACGCGTGGCAAATCAGGACGGCGTTCGACTTGTCGGCGTTGAGTTCGCCGTAGGTTTCGTAGGCAATGGCGAGCGGCGCGATTTCGCGGCCGCTGTCGAGGCGCAAAGGCTGGCTTTCAGGAAAGCGGACGATTTTGCTTTCCGGATTGTCGACCTGACGTGCGGCCGCATCTGCCTGGGCCTGCGGGCGGGCGGTGGCGTCCGATTGGGTGTCAGCAGCGGCCATCGATGCGCGCGTTCCAATGCCGGCCACCAAAGATGGTGGGCCAAACAACAAAAAACCCGGCCGGATCACCCTGCCTCATGGCCGGGCCCATCCGTTACCGGGAGCGCACGGCCCTTTAGCAAGTTGTTTAACGTGGCTGCAAGCCGGCCGGCCAAATCACCACGACGTTCCTTCGGTAAATACCCAATGGCGGCGCATGGCGCAAGGGCGGAGGATGGACGCAACCGGCGCGGGCGGCCATAAAGGCTCGCTCCAGAAAGACGATTTCACGCCTTTTCGTTCGCCGCCCGGTCGTCTACCAAGCTGCAGAGTCGCGCTGCGCGCCCTACTCTAGAAAGACCGATTAACCGCATGACCAATTCCGCTCCCGCTCCGCGTCCCGGCGTGCTCGCCATCGAGGCCTACGTGCCTGGAGAGAGCAAGGTTCCTGGCGGCGTGAAGCCAATCAAGTTGTCGTCGAACGAAACACCGCTGGGCCCAAGTCCGGCGGCGGTGGCCGCATTCAAGGCGGCGGCGGCGGACCTGGAGCGGTATCCCGATGGGCAGGCGACTTCGCTCAGGCAGGCCATTGGAAAACGCTACGGGCTCGATCCGGCGCGGATCGTGTGCGGGGCCGGGTCGGACGAACTCCTGACGATGCTGGCGCACGCCTATCTGGGGCCGGGCGACGAGGCGATCTACACGCAGCACGGCTTTCTTGTTTATCGCATCGCCATTCTTGCGTGCGGGGCGACGCCGGTTGTCGCCGGGGAAACAAACCTGACGGCCGACGTCGATCAGATCCTGGCCAAGGTGACAGCGCGGACGCGCATGGTGTTTCTTGCAAACCCCAATAATCCGACCGGCACGTATCTGCCGATCGGCGAGGTGAAGCGGCTGCGCGCGGCGCTGCCGGGTCATGCCGTTCTGGTGCTCGACGGCGCTTATGCCGAGTACGTCCGCCGCAACGATTACGAAAGCGGTATCGAACTGGTGGCCACGACCAACAACACCGTGATGACGCGCACGTTCTCGAAGATCTTCGGCTTGGCGGCGCTGCGAATCGGCTGGGCGTACTGTCCGGCTGAGATTGCGGATGCGCTCAATCGCATTCGCGGTCCGTTCAACATGTCGGCGCCGTCGATCCTGGCTGGTGCGGCGGCGATGGAGGATGTGGGGCACGTCGAGAAGGCGGTCGTGCACAACGACGAATGGCTGGGCTGGCTCACGCGCGAAATCGAGACGCTGGGGCTTCGCGTGACGCCAAGCGTGGCGAACTTCCTGCTCATGCATTTTCCCGCACAGGCCGGCAAGGGTGCGGCGGCTTGCGACGAGTTCTTGAAGTCGCGCGGGATCATTCTCCGCCGGGTGACAAGCTACGGATTGCCAGACTGCCTGCGACTGACGGTGGGGACCGGCGAAGAAAATCGCGCTGTCGTGGCAGCGCTCTCGGCTTTTCTTGGAAAGGCCACGCCATGACGGCCGCGACGCAACCCTTATTTCAGCGCGTGGCGCTGATCGGCATCGGGCTCATCGGGTCCTCGATCAGCCATGCGTGCCGCCGCGCGGGGCTCGCGCGGTCGGTCGTAGGTTCGGCGCGCACGCCGCAAACCGTCGCAACGGCTCTCAAGCTCGGCATCATCGATGAAGGATATGCGAGCGCGCGCGAGGCGGCGGAAGGTGCCGATCTCGTGATCCTGTGCGTGCCGGTGGGATTGTGCGGGGCAATCGCCAAAGAGATCGCGCCGGTTCTGAAACCGGGGGCTATCCTGACCGACGTGGGCTCGGTGAAGGGATCGATCGTGCGGGATGTGGCTCCGCATGTGCCGGCCGGGGTGCACTTCGTGGCCGGGCACCCGATCGCGGGCACCGAGCAGTCGGGACCGGAATCGGGGTTCGCGGAACTCTTCGACGGGCGGTGGTGCATCCTGACGCCGGAAGCGGGGACGGATGCGGCGGCGGTCGAGAAACTCAAACTTTTCTGGCAGAAACTCGGGTCGAACGTGGAGATCATGTCGCCCGATCACCATGATCTGGTGCTGGCGATCACCTCGCATCTGCCGCATCTCATCGCGTTCAATATCGTCAACACCGCCGCGCATCTGGAGCGGGTGACTGACAGCGAGGTCATCAAATTCTCGGCGGGCGGATTCCGCGATTTCACGCGCATTGCGGCGTCCGATCCGGTCATGTGGCGCGACGTGTTTCTCAACAACAAGGACGCCGTGCTGGAGATGCTCGGACGGTTTTCCGAGGATCTGACGGCGTTGCAGCGAGCGATCCGCTTCGGCGACGGGGAGACGCTGCACGCGCTGTTTTCGAATGCGCGGTCGATCCGGCGCGGCGTGATCCAGGCAGGGCAGGACACGCCGGAGCCCAACTTCGGCCGCACGCCGGCACCGCAACCGGCAAAAGGCGGAGCGGACAAAGCGTGACGCGGCCGCCGGCGACACGATCCCTGTGGGTCTTCGCGTACGGCTCGTTGATGTGGCAGCCGGGTTTTCCTTTCGCCGAGGCGCGGCGGGCGCGGCTCGAAGGCTATCATCGGGCGTTCTGCATCTACTCGCTTCACTATCGGGGGACGCAGGCGCGGCCGGGTCTGGTGTTGGGTCTGCAGCGTGGCGGGACGTGCGAGGGCGTGGCGTTCCGCGTGGCTAACGAGGAGGCGCGAGCGGTCAGGGCGTATCTGCATGCCCGCGAATTGATCTACGGCGTATATCGCGAGGCCATGGTGCCGGCGGATCTGATCGGGCCGGGGGAAGCGCAACGGGTCGATGTGCTCACCTACATTGCCGAGACGGGACATCCGAGCTTCGCGGGACACATACCCATGGTGCGGCGGGCAGCAATCATTCGCGCGGCACGGGGACGATCGGGCAGCAATCTCGCCTATTTCGTCGCGACGCTGCGCAAACTCAGGGAGCTTGGCATCCGGCAGGCGGATCTGGAGCGGCTGGCTGTCGTGGCGGGTATCGGTGGACTGGGCGCAGAGGCTGCGGCCGCGGGCATGATGGAGGGGCGCAGCCGGGCCTTCGGAATGCACAAAGGCTGTCGAGCGAGCGCCGTCAGGGCCGACCGGCGGCATGCGTTTGCCTACCGGCGGCACTTGGCGAGTTGATCCATCGGCGTATCGAGAAAAAGAAAACGGCGGCCCAGGGCCGCCGTTCGTGATGTGCGCTTGGCCGTTCGCCGTTACATGCCGGCGGCGACGCTGGTGATGATGCCGCTGCAGTGGCCGGCGCGCAGGTCGGATTCGACAAGGCGGCTCTGCTTGGCGTTGGGGGCGAGCAGGTGCACGTGAACTTCGTTGGCGCCGAGGGCCGCGCCGCGGCGGCGGATCTCGGCCAGGTTCAGCGAGGCAGCCGTGTTGCTGACGCGGCCGATGGCGAGAACGAGGCGGCGGCCAAGCGCGTCGCGGTGCACGAGGATGTAGTTGCCGGCCGGAATCGCGGGGCACTCGATCAGGCTGTAGATCGTGTGGACGTAGCGGCGGCCGGAAGCGCCGCTCCAGAAGTGGAAGCGACCGGCGAGAGCGGGTGCGCCATCGAGCATCGCGGGTTCGCCGCGCAGGGCTGTTGCCGCAGAGACCGTGCGGCCCGACTTATAGTCTGCGAGAGAGATGATCGTCGCTGTCATTCTACCCTGCCGATTTCCGAACCCGGCCGTTAACCGGCCTGTGACGCCTCGACTTGTTGAGCATCACTCTCGCTGAAGAGTCTGGATGAAGTGTGGCTCGACCTTTGAGATATTGTGGCAGAGTGAACGGCTGGTTAGCGGGTGTGTCCCGGCGGGAAGGTGAGCGGCCGGGTGGCGGTTGCGGGCGCTCGGAATGGCCGTTGTGACCAGCTAACCCTCAGCCGCAGCGCGAGAATCCGCAAGCGGTGCAAACCCAGCAGCCTTCGCGGCGAATGAGCGACGGGTGACCGCAGCGCTGGCAGACGCGGCCGCCTGCCACTTTTCTGGCGTTTTCTGGGGTGGTCCCGGGTGCGGCATCGGCCCCCGATTCAGCGGATGGAGCGAGAAAGCCGATGGCGCGCATGTGGGTTTCGATGATGTCGCCGATGGCGGCGAGCAGGCTCGGGACGTAGCGCCCGCCGATGAAGCGCCCGCCCTGCGGATCGAACACCGCCTTCAGTTCCTCGGCGACGAACGAAACATCGCCGCCGCGGCGGAAGACGGCGCTGATCATGCGCGTCAAGGCGACGGTCCAGGCATAGTGTTCGAGGTTGCGTGTGTTGATAAAAATCTCGAACGGGCGTTTGCGTGGCGGGCTGCCCGGATCGCCGCCTTCCATCTCGATGTCGTTGAGGGTGATGTAGAGCGCATGGTCGCTGTCGGGCCAGCGGAGTTTATAGGTGGCTCCGGACAGGACCGGCGCGCGTTCGAGTGGTTTTGACAGGTAAACGATGCCGCCGGATGCAGCGGCCGGGCGGGGTGCGGGCGTCGTGGCGGCGGGCGCCAGCGCGGGCGCCGGGATGAGCGCGGCGGGTTCGGCTGTATCGACGGGTGAGAGCACTGCGCCCGTCACCGGGTTGGGGCGATAGGTGGTGCAGCCCTTGAGACCGAGGTCGTAGGCTTCACGATAGACCGACATGAATTCTTCGAAGGGAATATCGACCGGGCAATTGATTGTCTTCGATATGGAACTGTCGACATGGGCCTGGACCGCAGCCTGCATCGCCAAATGCTCGCGCGGGCTGAGGCCGGCTGAGGTGACGAAAGCATCGGGAAGCGCTGCGCCGTCGCCGCCCTGGCGGATGAACTCAGCGTAGGCGAAATCTTCCAGCACCTCTTCTCGCGCCGCGCCCGAGGCGTCCAGAATGCGACGGCGCATGCGAAAGTCGAACACCGGTTCGATGCCGCTCGACACGTTGCCGGCGAAAAGGGAAATGGTGCCGGTCGGGGCGATCGAGGTCAGGCAGCCGTTGCGGATGCCGTGCTTGGCGATGGCCTTGCGGACATCGGCATCGAGCGCCGCGATATGGGGCCGGTCAAGGAAGCGGTCGCGGTCGAAGAGGGGAAAAGCCCCTTTTTCGCGGGCAATTTCGCTGCTGGCGAGATAGGCCGCGCGCGAGAGGGCTGCCATCCACTCGCCGGCCAGGGCTGCGGCGCGCGCCGATCCGTAGCGTTGGCCCAACATGATCAACGTGTCGGCGAGGCCCGTGATGCCCAGTCCGATGCGGCGCTTCGATTTGGCTTCATGGCGCTGGGCCGGCAGCGGGTAATTCGACATATCGACGACGTTGTCGAGGAAGCGGACGGCGATGCGCACGCGCTCTTCCAATGCCGGCAGATCGATTGCCGCATCGGGTGTGAAGGCGCGTTTGACAAAGCGCGTGAGATTGATCGAACCCAGAAGGCAAGCGCCGTAGGGCGGCAGAGGCTGCTCGCCGCAGGGGTTGGTGGCGTGGATGTCCTCGAGGTAGCCCAGATTGTTGCGGCGGTTGACGCGGTCGATGAAGATGACGCCGGGTTCGGCATAGTCGTAGGTGGCGCGCATGATGCGCTCCCACAGGCCGCGCGCCGATACTTCGGAATAGACTTTGCCGCCGAACACGAGCGGCCAGGGGGTGTCGCGCGCGATGGCGTCCATGAACGCGTCGGTCACGAGGACGGAGAGGTTGAAGTTGCGCAACCGCGCCGGGTCGGACTTGACGTCGATAAAGGCTTCGATGTCTGGGTGATCGCAGCGGAGCGTCGCCATCATCGCGCCACGGCGGGCGCCGGCCGACATGATGGTGCGGCACATCGAGTCCCAGACGTCCATGAAGCTGACCGGGCCGGAGGCGTCGGCGCCGATGGAGTGGACCAGGGCACCTTTGGGGCGCAGCGTCGAGAAATCGTGGCCTATGCCGCCGCCCTGCTGCATCGTCAGGGCGGCTTCCTTCACATTGTCGAAGATCGACGCCAGATCGTCATCGATGCGGCCCATGACGAAGCAGTTGAAGAGGGTGACCTCGCGTCCGGTGCCGGCGCCGGCGAGGATGCGGCCGGCGGGGAGGAAGCCAAAATCGGAGATGGCGTCGAAAAACCTGGCACCCCAGGCAGCGCGGGCCTTCTTTCCGCGTTCGACGGCGGCGACGGCACCCGCGACACGCCGGAAGGTTGCCGCCAGATCGGCATCACCCTCAGCGCCCGCAGCAAGGCCCCCGCCGTTGTTCGTGGTGGGCACTTTGAACCGGTATTTCTGCTCCCAAATCTCGCGCGAGACGGGCGCTGGGAACGCGAAACGCTCCGACATAGGCCGAACACTCCGAAGCCGGAGGAGATAAGCCCCCGTGTTGGCTCAGGAAACAACTGTACGAAATGTAGGTTGCCGGGCCCTCAAAGTCAATATATGTTCTTTATAAGTTCGTAAAATGTTCTCAATAGTGTCACTTTCGGCGTGTCACTTTTCCCGAGGAGCGATAACGCTGTTCACTTCTTGTTTCCTGGCTTCATCGATGAGCGCGGCGCTTTCGGTCTCGATTGCGCTCTCGATGCGGTCCTTGGCGATCTTGCGGGGAAGGCCCGGCGGGACGGGGGGGAGAAACGAAACGACGATCGTTCCGGGGTAGCGGACAATGCTGCGGCGGGGCCAGAACAGGCCCGAGTTCAGCGCGAGCGGTACCGTGGGCACGCCGAGAGCGTCGTAGAGGGCCAGATAACCCGGTTTGTAGTCGGGCGGAGCGCCGGGCGGCATGCGCGTGCCTTCGGGGAAAATGACGACTTCACGGCCGGCGGCGATGCGATCCTTGGCGTCGGCGACAAGAGTTTTCAAAGCGATGGAAGCCTTGTCGCGCTTGACGAGGATGTGGCCGAACTTGACGCAGAACCAACCGTAGAACGGGATCCACTTCAGTTCGTCCTTGAGCACGATGGCGGGATCGGAAAAGAGCGGGATCAGCGCGAAGGTGTCCCAAGTCGACTGGTGCTTGGCGACGACGAGGATGGGACCATCCGGCAGGTTCTCCCGGCCGCGCACTTCCATTTTCGTTCCGGCGATTTTGGCAAGGAGCCAGATCGAAATGCGAGCGTGCAGTTTCAAGCCGGCCATTGCCCAGCTTCGCGGCGCCAGAAGCAGCCACGACAGGCCGACCAGCATCAGGCCGGTCACGAGGTAGAACGCGGCGGCGTAGAGGAGGGAACGCAGCATGAAGTTTCCGGTCGGCGGCTGTTCTGGAGAGATCAGGTCTTGCGGTCGTGGAGAGCGGGTGCGTTGGCGACCGATCCGTTTTCGAATGGGGTGACGGCCCGATGCAGCGCGAAGCGGACCGCAGAAGGCAGAAACTTCACATATTCCGCTACCAGATTGCGCATGGTGACGGGCGAAAGCCACCAAGCTTCGGTGTCAAACATTTCCGGAGTGACGGTGTGCGGTATCAGGCGCAGGTCGGGAAGTGTGCGCGACAACTCCACCATTGTGCGCGGCATGTGATAGTTCGACGTCACGACGATCAGCGAGCGGTAGTTTTTGGCCTTGGCCCAGGTCTGGGTTTCCGAGGCATTGCCGATGGTGTTGAGCGCGGTGTAGCCGAGGTCCACGCAGCAGTCGAAGGTCTTGGTGTCGAGGCCCGAAATGCGGATGAGATCGGCCTCGCTGGTGCGCGGGTTGACGCCGGAAATCAGAAGGCGGGCCCCATAGCCGTCCTTCAAGAGCCGCGCACCTTCCTTGATCCGCGACTGGCCGCCGGTGAGGACGACGATCGCGTCGGCCTTGCCGGCGGCCGAGACGGGCGTGCGCATAACGTTGGCGGAAAAGAGAACGAAGCCGAGGGCGGCGGCCCACAGGACCACCGCGGAAAACAGTGCCAGCGCTTTTCCAAGTCGCGACATCAC
Organism: uncultured Hyphomicrobium sp.; assembly: GCA_964458265.1. Lineage (GTDB taxonomy): Bacteria > Pseudomonadota > Alphaproteobacteria > Rhizobiales > Hyphomicrobiaceae > JAGVSR01. The sequence goes on from CAYWIF010000007.1 coordinate 92,039, forward strand.
TCAATCAACGGCGCGTGGCGCGGCCCCGTCCTCCTGGCTTCCCGTGCCCACTCTCTTCAATCCTAGCCGATTTGGGTCACGGTGTGACGGCATTTCCCGGAGGTTGGCAAGTGCCCGGGCACGACAAGGGAAACAAGGTGTTGTCCTGGACGGCGCGGAGGCTTGGCTGCGGCCGCCTGGGCCGGCTCAGCGCTTGGTGTTGAGGATGCGATAAACGCCCAGCCGGCTCGTCAGCATGCAGAGCGCCGATATAATCACGACTACGATGCCAAGCAGAACGAAGCCGGCGGTGTCGAGGCTGCCGGTACCGATCAGGCGATGCATTTCGGCCATCATCACCGGGCCGCCGCCAAGTATCTCGAGCACCAGGGGCATCGTGATGAAGACCAAGGCGGCGAGTGAGGCGCCGACGCAACCTGCGCGGATGCCGAGGCGCAGGAAGTGCTTTTCGAATTCGCGGGCGATGAAGCGGTCGTTGGCGCCGACGAAATTGAGCACTTCGACGATTTCGCGGTTCGACGCCATCGAGCTTTTGGTCGCCGAAACGATGATGGCGGTGGTCGCGGCGGCAACGAGAATGAGGATCGCGACGCCGCCCAAGGCGAGAGAGCGTGTGACGGTGCGGATCTGGCGCTGCCACTGGCGGTGATCGTCAAGCGTGACGCCTTCGAACTTGCCGGTCAACGACCGGCCTACGGCGGCAAGGTCGAGGCTCGCGCTGCGATCGATGTCGACGGCGATCAGCCGAGGGACGGGCAGAGATTTCAGAGCGTCGGATTTGCCAAGCCACGGTTCGAGAAGCGCGGTGGAATCCTGAAGCGCCAAAATGCGCGTGCCGGTAATGCCCGGTGTCTGGCCAAGAGCGGCGGCCACATCGCGCAACGTCTTCTCCGTGTCGACGCCGTCGCGCGGGGAGACCTGGATGGTGACTTCGCTGGCCAGATCCTTGAGCCATGCGTCGGCGGACTGGTTGATCATGTAGACGGCGCCCGCCGTCAGGCAGGCGAGGAAGCACATGATGGCGATGACGAGCGTCAGCGAGCGGCCAGTGACGGAGCCGGCTGGTACGATGGGTGCGTTGGCCTGCGCCTTGCCCCGGCGCGCGGGCTCGGCAGGGCTGGGGCGCGGTTCGGGTTCCAGGCGTGGAACCGCCGTTTCCGGATAAAGTCCATAGCCCGGGTCTTCCGCCGTGGCCGGATAGGTGCGCAGGGCGGCCGGGCTTTGACCCGTCGTCGGGTCGTCGTCGTAGTAGGGCTCGGCCGGATACGTGCCTTGCGGCACGGCGCGGCCCGGCCGCTTGTCATATGATCCGGACATGGCCGTTATGAAGTTCCATGCGCGGCGCCTTGAATTGCCGCATGAGTTGATGATCGTGGGTGGCGATGACAACGGACGTGCCGAGGCGATTGAGTTCGATGAAAAGCCGCAACAGGCGGCGGGCCATCTGCGGGTCGACGTTGCCGGTCGGCTCGTCGGCGAGAAGCACTTCGGGTTTGCCGATGACAGCGCGGGCGATGGCCGCGCGCTGCTTTTCACCGCCGGACAGGACCGAAGGGTAGGCGTGCATCCGATCACCCAGGCCGACCCACTGCAACAGGTCCGTCACATCCTCGCGGTAGTCGTCCATGCGCTTGCCGACAACACGCAGCGGCAGCGCGACGTTTTCCCATGTGGTCAAGTGATCGAGCAGGCGAAAATCCTGGAAGACGATGCCGATGCGGCGGCGGAGTTGCGCGCGCTTGGACGGCGTAACGTTGCTGATGTCCTGGCCGAACATCTCGATGCGGCCGCGGGTCGGATGAATCGACATGAACAAAAGGCGCAGCAAAGACGACTTGCCGGCTCCGGATGCGCCATGGAGAAAGTGAAACGAGCCGGGCTTCAGCTCGACGTTCACCTCTGCGAGCACATCGGGACCGCGATCGTAATTGAGCGCGACGTTCGAAAGCCGGATCACGTAAAGTTCCCGCCAAGCCAGTTGCTGGTGCCAGAATGGGAGCGGTTTATGCCGCCAATGCCCCCGGATGATCAATCATTTAGGATTGTGGCGGCGTCGTGTACATGCAGGCTTGGCGGCGATTTGCCTGTGCGACGCTTGAACATTGCAGGCAACACCCCGATACCTTCATAGTCGAATCAGAAGTTTAGGCAACGGAAAGGGCCGGGTATGTCGGCTGAGGCCACCACCAGCGCGGAGAGCGGCGTCGAGATCGTCTATTCCGACGAGGAGATCGCGCGGCGGCTCGATGAACTGGCTCTGGAAATCAAATCCGCGGGATTGAAGAACCTGCTCGTGGTCGCGGTGCTGAAGGGCAGCTTCGTGTTCGCTGCCGACCTGATCCGAGCCCTGTACCGCGTGGGCATCGCGCCGGAAGTCGATTTCTTGACGCTGTCGAGCTACAAGAAAAGCAAGACATCATCGGGGCGGGTCGAAATCCTGCGCGATCTCGATCTCAGTGTGGACGGGCGCAACGTGCTGATCGTCGACGACGTGCTGGACAGCGGCCGGACGCTTGCCTTTGCCAAAGACCTTCTGGCAGCGCGCGGCGCCAATTTGATCCGGACCTGCGTGCTCCTCGAAAAGCAGGTGCCGCGGGCGGTGACGGTCGAGGCGGATTTCGCGGCGTTCGAATGTCCCGACGAGTTTGTCGTCGGTTACGGCATGGACGTGGCGCACCGGTACCGGGAATTGCCATTCGTGGGGCGGATCACGAAGCACTGAGGGTACGTTCAGCCTCGATCGGGGGAACTCATGGCGCGCATCCTGCTGGCGGACGATGACGGGATGGTGCGCGACCTGTTCGAGCGCGTGCTGGCGGCGGGCGGGCACGAGGTGCGCATTGCGCAAGACGGTCAGGAAGCGCTGGGGCTCGCGGACAGCGGCGGGGCGTTCGACGTGCTCGTCACGGACGTTCATATGCCGGGGATCGACGGCATCCTGCTCGCCAAGACGCTGACGGCCAAACAGCCGGGGCTTAAAGTGCTGCTGATGAGCGGGTTTCCCGAACAGTTGCAGCGCGGCAGGGCGGAACTCACCGGCCATGTCGAAACGCTGACGAAGCCCTGCTCCATCGAGGACATCCGGGCGAAGATCGCGGTGCTGACCGGCTGAGGCCGGCGTCAGGCCGGTGCGCTGAAACGGCCGATCGCAAAGAGCGACAAGTCGAACGGCGGCGTCTCCGCGACGGCGAGATTGGCGAGGATTTCTCCCACGACGCTTGCGAATTTGTAGCCGTGGCCCGAGCACGGCGAGGCGACGATGACTTCGGGGAAGCCGGGCAGCGTGTCGATGACGAAGTGTTCGTCGGGCGTGTTGGTGAAGAGACAGGCGCGCAGGGCCAGACAGTCGCCGTTCGCGGCGGGAAAGAAGCGGGCGAGTCCTTCGCGCAGGATACTTTCGTCGGTTGGCGTGGGTTCACGAGAGATGGCGTCGGCGGTGCCGGTCTCGCGCAGGTGATGGTAGAGGCCGATCTTGAAGCCCGGAACGTGCCAGACGGGAAACTGATAAAAGTGTCCGAGATCGCATTTCAGGTTGGAGACCGGGAACACGCCGAGGCGGAAGTGTTCGGGGCGCTTGGGCTGGAACCAGCCGAGAACCTGGCGTTCGGGGATCGCGTTGGTTTTCAAGTGCGGGACATGCTCGCCGATCCATCCACCCGAGGTCAGGACGAGGCGGCCGGCCACGTAGGTGTCGCGCGTGGTGCGGACGCGGACGCCGCCACCGGGTAGTGGCGTATAATCGATGAGTGGTTCGCGGGCGCGGATGACGGCGCCGCGTTCCATTGCGAGATTGACGGCGGCGACGATGGCGCGCTCGGAGGCGACGAAGCCGCCGTCGGGCTGGAGTACGGCTTCGTAGTTGGGCGGCAGCGCATAGCCGGGATAGCGGCGCGTGACTTCGGATGCGGAGAGAACTTCGTGCGCGAGATCGTGCAGGCGGCAACTGGCGCAGGAATTTTCGACGACGGCGGAGCCTGACGGTCCAATGTCGAGCGAGCCGGTCGTGTAGAGGAGCTGTTCGCCGGCGCGGCGTTCGAGATCGCGCCACAGTTCGTAGGCGCGGCGCAAGAGCGGCACGTAACTGGGATGCTCGAAATAGGCGAGGCGGATGATGCGATTGACGCCGTGCGACGATCCCATGTTGTGGGGAATGTCGAAGCGTTCGAGGCCAAGAACGCGGATGCCTTTCTCCGCCAGGCGCAAACACGTCTGCGCCCCCATACCGCCGACGCCGGCCACGATGGCGTCGAAGGTTTGGGTGCTCATGGCGGCACCGGCGGCGCTGCGGGCGCTGCGACGGGTTCCGGTGGCGCGGCTGCGGACGCCGGTGCCGGGGTTGGCTCCGGTGCGGCTGCGATGGGCGGTGCGGGCGGAGGTTCGGCCGGACGGGTGCACGACTTTGCGATGCGCTGCTCGGCTTTTTCGGGACCCTCGGTCAACTGCGACTGGAAGGGGATGAAGGAGAGTTTGGTGAGTTTGTAGATTTCGTTTGTAAAGGTCGCGCCGCAATCGAGGACGAACTGGTGCATGACCGGCATGCGGCACTGTTCGAGGACGGGTTTGGGGTCTTGTTCGGCGAGGCGCGCGTCGTACGCCTTGGTGAGGCAGCGGTCGACATCGGCCATGGCCGCGACCAGGCCGTCCTGGAAGTGGCCTTCGAGCTTGGAAAGGAAATACTCGCCGGTCACTTCGCGAATGGCGAAGATGTTCTGCATAATCGACTTGTTCCAGTCGACGTAGGCTTCGTCGTAGGCGCGCTTGCGGTATTTCACTTCTTCGATGTCGGCGCCGCGGCGAAGGGCGGACGCGACCATGCCGGCGCGAGTTCGGCGTTCATACACAAGGTGCACGAGGCTTTCGATCGACTGCTTGCGGGCCTGATACTTCGCATATGTCTGGCCAAGCCATGCGCCGACCGACGCTGTGATGATGCCGTTGATGACGGCGGAGAAAAGCGCGAAGGTCATGAGTTGACGCCGGGTCAGGCGTGCCTGCCGGAGAAGCCCAAGCGTGCGCTGGGTCGTCATCTGCTATTCCCCCCTGCCCCCCGGCCAGACCGTCGCTAACCGCCGGTGACGCTCATGTGGCGCGCCACGGCCGGCTTTTTCGTCGATCTATCGATGATGAAATCGTGGCCTTTCGGCTTGCGGGCGATGGCGGCATCGATCGCTTCCATGAGGACGCGATCATGGGGCGAGGCACGCAGGGGCGCGCGCAAATCGGCGGCGTCTTCCTGGCCGAGGCACATATAGAGCGTGCCCGTGCAGGTCAGCCGCACGCGGTTGCAGCTTTCGCAAAAATTGTGCGTGAGGGGCGTGATGAAGCCGAGGCGGCCGCCCGTCTCCTTGACGCGCACGTATCTCGCCGGACCGCCGGTGCGGTAGGGGATATCTTCGAGCGTCCAGCGGTCGAGAAGGCGGGAGCGGACAAGCGAAAGCGGCAAATACTGGTCCGTGCGGTCGGCTTCGATTTCGCCGAGCGGCATCGTTTCGATGAGGGTCAGATCGGCGCCGCGTCCGTGGGCGAAGCGGATCAAATCGTCGATCTCGTGTTCGTTGACGCCCTTCAGCGCCACGGCATTGATCTTGAGCTTGAGGCCCGCCTCCTCGGCGGCATCGAGGCCGCGCAGCACCGTTGCAAGGTCGCCCCACCGGGTGATGGCCCGGAATTTGACCGGGTCGAGCGTGTCGATCGATACATTGACGCGCTCAACGCCGCATTCCTTCAGGCCGGAAGCATACTTCGCGAGCTGGCTGCCGTTGGTGGTCAGGGTCAATTCGTCGAGCAGTCCGGCGTCGAGGTGGCGCGAAAGCGCGCGGAAAAGCCAGAGGATGTTTTTGCGGACCAGCGGCTCGCCGCCGGTGATGCGCAACTTGCGAACGCCGCGAGCCACGAAGGCGGAGCAGAGGCGATCGAGTTCCTCCAGGGTCAGCAAATCCTGCTTGGGCAGGAAAGTCATGTGTTCGGACATGCAATAGACGCAGCGGAAGTCGCAGCGATCCGTCACCGAGACGCGCAGGTAGGTGATCGCGCGGCCGAACGGGTCGACCAAACCGGGTGATTGTTCGATGTCTGGAGCGGTATCCACCGAGTGCCTTTCTACGAGCCACGCCATATTCGGGGAGACTGGGGGCTTCCCTCTCTATCTAGCAACCCTCCGGGGTCTTGCAAGGCCAGCCCAAACGCAGGCGGCGGCCGCCGCCCCCGGGGGCAACCGCGCTTGTCCATGACGATCCGCCACGCTAGTGGTAACCCCCAAATATCGCAACGATCCGGGCGTGATGCGCAGCCGCCACCGTTCCGGACACCGGGGGGAAGGCATGACCGACACAAATGCAACGCCGGACGAAACCGGCGTGGGACTGCTTGATCGTGAGCGGATCATCGCCAAATCGGGCTTCAATCGCTGGATGGTGCCTCCGGCGGCGCTGTGCATTCATCTTTGCATCGGCATGGCCTACGGCTTTTCCGTCTTCTGGAAGCCGCTTGAAGGCGTACTGACGGGTTCGGACGGCAAGCCGCTTCCCTTGTGCTCGGAAGGTGCGACCACGTTTTCCGAAAAGGCGGCCGGAACGCTGACCGCACTGACGGCGACGGACTGCAACTGGAGCCAGTTCGATCTCGGGTGGATGTACACGTTCTTCTTTGTGCTGCTCGGTGTCTCGGCGGCGATCTGGGGCGGCTGGCTGGAGCGGGCGGGTCCACGCAAGGCGGGTTTCGTTTCGACCATGTGCTGGTGCGGCGGGCTGCTGATCTCCGCGCTCGGCGTTTACACGCATCAACTTTGGATGCTGTGGCTCGGCTCCGGCGTGATCGGCGGAATTGGCCTGGGACTGGGCTACATCTCTCCCGTTTCGACACTGATCAAGTGGTTCCCCGACCGGCGCGGCATGGCGACCGGCATGGCCATCATGGGCTTCGGCGGCGGCGCGATGATCGGATCGCCGCTGGCCACGGCGCTGATGGGTATCTTCAAGACCGACTCCAATGCCGGTGTCTGGGAAACATTCGTCGCCATGGCGGCGATCTATCTCGTGTTCATGCTGATCGGCACGTTCGGCTATCGCGTGCCGCCGTCGGGCTGGAAGCCGGAAGGCTGGACGCCGCCCGCGAATTCCAACGCCATGATTTCCTCGCAGCACGTGCATTTGAAGGACGCGCACAAGACACCGCAGTTCTGGATGCTCTGGATCGTGCTGTGCATGAACGTGTCGGCGGGAATCGGCATCATCGGCGCGGCGTCGCCAATGCTACAGGAAACATTCGGCGGGGCGCTGGCGGGTGCAGCCGGCGTCGGGTACCTCGACATGAAGAAAGATGCGGCGATGGCCGCAACGGCGGCGGCCGTGGGCGCCGGGTTCGTGGGGCTCATTTCGCTGTTCAACATCTTCGGCCGGATCGTGTGGGCGTCGTCGTCGGACAATCTCGGTCGCAAGGTCACATACTTCATCTTCTTCACGCTTGGCGCGGCGCTCTATGTGCTCGCGTCGTTCGCGGCGGATTGGAAGAGCCTTGCACTCTTCGTCGGCGCGTTCTGCATCATCGCGTCGATGTACGGGGGCGGCTTTGCGACCATTCCGGCGTATCTGGCCGATATTTTCGGCACGCAATTCGTGGGCGCTATCCATGGACGTCTGCTGACGGCGTGGTCGACGGCGGGCATCATCGGGCCGGTGATCGTTAACTATCTGCACGATACGCGTATCGCGGCGGGCGTGTCGCCCGATCAGGTCTATGGGCCGATCTTCTACATTCTCGCCGGCATGCTGGTGGTCGGGTTCGTGGCCAATCTTCTGGTGAGGCCGGTCAATCCGAAATGGCACATGACAGAGGCCGATCTGGCTGCCGAACGCGCCAAGCTGCATGAGAAGTCGGCCGTCGCGCAAACCGGCTCGTTCGGCATCGGCAAGGGCGGGCTCGACGGCAAGGCGGCGGCGTTCTGGCTGCTCGTTGGCATTCCCCTTGCGTGGGGCGTGTGGAAGACCGTGGAGAAGGCGCTGGTGCTGTTCCAGTAACCTAATGGACAAGCTAGCTGCGCGTCCTCCGCCCGGTCGCGAGAGGCGGGGTCATGCGTTTAGGCCGATGCGGCGCGCTTGTTGGAAGTGTTGTTGTGGCGCTTGCTGTGTGCGGCTCTGAGACCGCGCGCTCGGCGGTTGGGATAGAGGCGCCGGCAACATCGAAGCGTGCGTTCCAGGTTCTGCCGAAAGAGCATCCGGCGACCGGCTATACGCAGAAATCACGATTTGATTTACGGCGACCTGTCGTTGTGAAATCCGGCCGGGCGAATGCTCAGATTCGCAAAGGCCTCATGCAGGCTGCGGCCATTTTAATTGCTGGATTGATCGGCCTCATCGTTCTCAGCTACCGCATCTACGGGCGATTGCAGGGCAGGGCTGCGAGATAGGTCAGCAGCGGCGTTGCGGGATCAGCCGCTTGCGGCAGTTCCTTGATGGCATTGGGAAGGTTCAAGTCACGGGGAAAGACGGATGGACCGTTGCCCGGCGGAATGTCGCTGCACGCCCTGACGACAATGCGCAGCTCGGTGAAGTACTGGGCGGCCTGCTGGAACACGGTCCAGGTCTCGCGCGACGGCGACCACATCGGGACGAGGACGATGCGCGCGGGCGTTCGGGCCGCGAAAGCGAGTCCCTTGCCGAGCGAGACGGGATCGTTCGCGTCCACCCTGATGGCAAGAAGCGAGACGGGCGCCGCCGGCTGCAATTGGGTCGCCAGGGCGCTTAGCACTTCGGTGTCGCCGGTTGGGTCATAAGGAAACCGGTCTTCGCCCACGACATCCCAGGCTATGATTTCGCCTTCGCCGTCGCGCGCCAATCGTGCGGCGATTTCGGGCCGCGTGTAGTCGAACCCGGCCGTCAGGATGGCGACGGGAACGCGGTTGCCCGGTTCGATGGCGGGCGGAACTTTCGGGTCGGCTGCTAGAACGGCTGAGCATACCGGCAACAGAGCCGCGGCGAGTGCCGCCACGAGGGTGCTGCCGCTGCGGGCAAGGGGTGTGACTTGGGGCATGATCCGCCGTTCGCTCGTTGTCGCCGACCCGTTAAATGACCTCCAATTCGACCGTGCGGCAAGCCGTGACGTCGCCGGATGGTGCTTCATCCACCGATCGGCCGTTTGAGAACACCGAACGGTCTCGTTATAAGGTGCCCGGCCGGCGGAAGACCGGGTCCGGTGGAGACGAGGGGGCTTTCGTGACGCGCATTTCCCGCCGCAAGTTCGTTGCCGGAGCCGCAAGCGGTGGCGCCGGGCTCGCTGCCGCCGCCTGCGGCGAGAGCGGCCCGGCGGCTCCGGCAATTGTTTCCGAGCAGCCGGAACTGCGCTGGCGCATGACGTCGAGCTTCCCGCCGTCGCTCGACACAATCCACGGCGCCGCCAAGGTGTTCGCCAAGGCCGTCGCGGACATGACCGACGGCCGCTTTCAAATTCAGGTGTTCGCAGCCGGCGAGATCGTCGGAGGATTGCAGGCGGCGGATGCCGTGACGGACGGCACGGTGGAGAGCGCGCATACGGCGTCCTACTACTACTGGGGCAAAGATCCGACGTTTGCATTGGCGACCGGCGTGCCGTTCGGCCTCAATTCGCGGATGCAGAACGCGTGGATGTGGGAGGGGGGCGGCGTCGAACTGATGAACGCCTTCTATCAGCGCTACAACATCTATGGGCTTCCCGGTGGCAACTCGGGCGCGCAGATGGGCGGGTGGTACCGGCGTGAGATCAATTCGCCAGAGGATTGGAAGGGGCTCAAAATCCGCATCGGCGGATTTGGCGGTGCGATCCTCGCCAAGCTCGGCGCGGTGCCGACGCAGATCGCGGCAGCGGACATTTATCCGGCGCTGGAGAAGGGCACCATCGACGCGGCGGAATGGGTCGGCCCTTACGACGACGAGAAGCTCGGGTTCGCGCAGGTCGCAAAGTATTATTATTACCCCGGCTGGTGGGAAGGGCAGGCGATGCTGCACTTCTTCTTCAATCTGGAAAAATGGAATGCCTTGCCGCCTGGTTATCAGGCTGTCATGCGCGCGGCGGCGCATACCGCGAACACCATCATGATGGCGCGCTACGACATGCAGAACCCGCCGGCCCTGAAATCTCTGGCGCAGAACGGCGCGCTCTTGCGGCCGTTCTCGAAAGAGGTGCTCGATGCGTGTTTTGCCGCGTCGAATGCCGTTTATGCCGAATTGTCGGCGAAGAACGCCGATTTCAAGGCCGGTTACGAGGCGATGACTAAGGTGCGCCGCAATGGATTCCTGTGGCACCAGCTTTCCGAGCACACGATGGATACGTACATGATGATCCTGCAGCGCGAAGGGAAGCTGTAGGTGAGACGCCCTATTTCAGCAGCGCGTAGGAGTCCGTGTGGCACTCGCCCAAACCGCACTGCAGAATCACCGCCGCGAAGTTGATGGCGCACAGCGCGATGACATAGATGCTCAAGGCCGCAGCGACGCGTGCAAGCCATGGGTCAGATGAGATTTGCGTGCCTTCGAGATGGTCGTCGCTGCCGAGAACCGTCAGCTTCAGAGCATAGCCGGTGAGGATCGCGACCGCGATCAGGATCGACCATACCGGCATGTGAAGTCCCAATATGGCGGTGCCGATGTAGGCGTGGCCAGGGCGCGGATAGATGTCGAGCAGCGTCTGGCGCACAGAGACAATAAGCAGAAAGATCGCAAAGAGGAGGCTCAGACCGGTATTGCGGTAGCTGAACCCGTGGCGAAAATTCAAAATTATGCCGAAGGCCACGCCGAACAGCGCAACACGTTCGAGGAGGCAGAGCGGGCAGGGGAGTTCGCCGTAAACGAACTGCATCGTCATGGCAGCGGTGAGAATGCCGGCGATGATCGTCAGCATCATCAGCAAAAAGGTGTGATTGAGGATCACAGCCAAGCCGGCCGGATGAGAAGGCGTGGCGGGCCCGGTCATGTGCGGGCCGTCTTCGGTGGATGAGGTTGCGTGGCGGGAGCCTCCGTCGAAATCCACGGCATGCGGAAGCCATACTCTGGACTATAAATCTCCCACAGGAACAGCCAAACGGCGAGAGCAAGACAGGCCGCGATCGCCGCCAGCGCACCGCGGTCGCGGCCGAGCCAGCCCAAGATCAGCGCGAGCGTCAGGGTTGCGAAGACGGCGGCCATCATG
>CAYWIF010000008.1:0-91793 GCA_964458265.1 uncultured Hyphomicrobium sp.
GGGCCCCCGTCAATTCCTTTGAGTTTTAACCTTGCGGCCGTACTCCCCAGGCGGGATGCTTAATGCGTTAGCTGCGCCACCGACAAGCAAGCTTGCCGACGGCTAGCATCCATAGTTTACGGCGTGGACTACCAGGGTATCTAATCCTGTTTGCTCCCCACGCTTTCGCACCTCAGCGTCAGTACCGGACCAGTGAGCCGCCTTCGCCACTGGTGTTCTTCCTAATATCTACGAATTTCACCTCTACACTAGGAATTCCACTCACCTCTTCCGGACTCGAGACTTGCAGTATCAAAGGCAGTTCCGAGGTTGAGCCCCGGGATTTCACCCCTGACTTACAAATCCGCCTACGTGCGCTTTACGCCCAGTAATTCCGAACAACGCTAGCCCCCTTCGTATTACCGCGGCTGCTGGCACGAAGTTAGCCGGGGCTTATTCTGCGGGTACCGTCATTATCGTCCCCGCCAAAAGAGCTTTACAATCCGAAGACCTTCGTCACTCACGCGGCATGGCTGGATCAGGCTTGCGCCCATTGTCCAATATTCCCCACTGCTGCCTCCCGTAGGAGTCTGGGCCGTGTCTCAGTCCCAGTGTGGCTGGTCATCCTCTCAGACCAGCTACTGATCGTCGCCTTGGTGAGCCATTACCTCACCAACTAGCTAATCAGACGCGGGCTCATCTATCGGCGATAAATCTTTCCCCCGAAGGGCGTATGCGGTATTACCCCAAGTTTCCCTGGGCTATTCCGTACCGATAGGAAGATTCCCACGTGTTACTCACCCGTCTGCCACTCTCCTTGCGGAGCGTTCGACTTGCATGTGTTAGGCCTGCCGCCAGCGTTCGTTCTGAGCCAGGATCAAACTCTCAAGTTGAAAGTTCGATTTCTGGATCGGCTTGGAGGTATCTCCAAGGATATTACTGCGTAACGGGCACCTTCACACAACACGCTGCCATTGCTGGCCGCGCATTATGGTGATGGCTGAAACGCAGATATCGCCAGAGTATCTGTCGACCCCAAACCCGTGAGGGCTTGAGATCTCGCCAGGACTCCGCCGCCTGCGTTTCTCTTTCTTCCGAATTCAATTTTCAAAGAGCGAAGCCAGCGACAGCTACTCGAGCCAGTCCTGATAGACTGACTTTCGAGACAACAGGGCTCCCTCCGGGTAGTCCCGGCAGAGAACCGAGGTTTCGAGAAGAGCGATGCCCGTCGCGGGCCGGCGAAGCACCGTGGCGCCCCGACGAAGACCGAATAAATACTTTCCCCGGCCCAGTGTCAACACCGGAATTTAAAAAATCTTCGGAATTTAGCCGGGCGCTGGCTAGTGTGTTGTTTTAGCTACGGAAATATGGTTATCCCCAGGGGCTCTGCCAAGTCCGATCGGCACCGGTTTAGGGCAGTCCGTATCCCCCGTTTTGTGCAATTGCGAGCAAACCCTCGTTCAGGTGGCGTGAAGGGATGGGGGAGACGCGCGTGTCCGGTCCATTCGTGCGTCCTGAGCTTCGCACCTGGGGCGGCGGCCTCTGCCACAAAACAGCCCGACAAATCGGCCGTTCTGATTGACCGCAGACCCGCGAACAGCGGACAGTCTGCGCACGCACTGGGTTTCCGACGATCCGTGGGAGCCCGGGCGACGTGGTCGATTGCCGGATAAGGTTCCGGACGCGCCACGGGTCGGGGGAACGCGCAAGGGGTAGCCGTTTGGCTCACAACCTCAGACATCGGCCGCGCACGCGACCAGGGCACCGCCCGGTTCGCGCGACGAGGTCGTCCGATCAGGCCAACGGCTTGCCGCACCTTTACCGGGGCTCTCGCGGACGCGGTGCACGCGCTGACGTCTACGCGGCCGATCACGCCGACAGCCGCCAGAGCGGCCGCTTCCGCTGGCTGTTGAGCACATGTCTGGCGGCGGCCGTCGGCGCCGTCGCAATCATCGTCGTCATCTATGGATCGACCGATCCGCGCAACGTGGCGGAAGGCCGAATGCCGACACTCGATCGATTGCGCATGGATGCAACCATGACGCCGATGCCGGCGCCGCACCGACCGGACGACGGTCTCAATTGGGCGATCGCAAAAACCGACCGCCTGCAGGTAACAACCGGCGCGACGTCGATGCGCTTCATTATTCACGAGACGCTGAAGCAACGGCGCAATGGGCGCGAATACATTTACGCGAAGCCGTATGTGCGCATCGTCTCGCGACTGGCGCCGGTGCCGGCGAACTACGCGGACGTCATTCCCCCGTTCAATCCACTCAAGCTCTACGCCGACAGCAAACCGGTTGCCAGCAACCGCGAAGACGAAACGGCACCGCAGAACCGCGATGTCAGCGTGCGCGTCGTGGAACTGCTCGGTGGATTTCTGCCGGGCGAAGACGGACAGGAACTCGACAGCGGCGAAGTCGACGACCTGGTGCAGCGCGCAAGTCTGGACGTGCCGGAAGAACACGGCAGCGCCGACGAACCGCTCGTCGAGGCCGGATCAGCCGCTTTGATCCCGGCGGCTGCCATCTCAGCGCCGAACACCACCAATTTGGCAAAAACCGTGGTCGAGGCCGATGACACCGCGACGGAACTGGAAGATCAGCAGACGCGCGTCGTGAAAGCGGGGCCGCGCGACACGCTTGCAAAAATACTCGCCGCGACAGGTGCGGAAACCTGGGTCGTGCGCGAAATTCTTGCCTCCGCTGAGACGGTGTTTCGCGACGAGCAATTGAAGGCGGGGCAGGAAGTCCACATCACGCTCGTGCCGTCGCTCGACGATCCAAGCAAGTTCGAGCCGACGCGGCTTTCCGTGTTTGGCGACGGTCACGATCATCTCTTGACGGTGAGCCGGAGCGACGGTGGCGACTTCATTGCGAGTGCCACGCCGCCTACGCAAGAGGTCGTGGCGGCGCGCGTTCAATCAGGCGATTCACCGCTCAGTTCGACGCTCTACGCGAGCCTTTATCACGCGAGTCTCGTGCAGTATGTGCCCGGCGACACGATCCAACAGATTTTGCGCGTGCACGCGTCCGAAACGGACTTCCGGCGGCGTCTGCGGGCGGACGACACGGCCGAGTACTTTTTCGATCTGAAGCAGGAGAACGGAACCGAGGGTCCGCCGGGCGAACTGCTCTTCACCGCGATCACCAGCGGCGGCGACACGACGAGCTATTTTCGTTTCCGTTCCTCGGACGGCGTCATTGACTACTATGACAAGGACGGAAACAACTCGCGCAAATTTCTCATGCGCAAACCCATTCGCGGCGACATGCGCCTGACCTCGGGTTTCGGCATGCGGCAACACCCGCTGCTGGGCGTGCGCAAGATGCACACGGGCGTGGACTGGGCAGCACCGGTGGGCACGCCGATCCTGGCCGCGGGTTCAGGCACGGTCGAAGAGGCGCGCTACAAGGGCTACAACGGCAACTACGTTCGTATTCGGCACGCGAATGGCTATCAGACCGCATACAGCCACATGTCACGCATCGCACCGGGCATGCAGCCCGGCTTGAAGCTGCGCCAGGGACAGGTGATCGGATATGTCGGATCGACGGGTCTGTCGTCGGGTCCGCATCTGCATTACGAAGTTCTGATCAACACGCGCTTCGTCGATCCGACGTCCATCCAGGTCCCACGCGAGCGCAAGCTTGCCGGTAAAGATCTGGCCGACTTCCAACGCGAGCGGTCGCGCATCGAGGACCTGATGCGGCGCGCGCCGGTGATGACCGCGAGCCGATAAATTCCAGGCTGAGGGTCCGGCCCCCTTGCGGTTGATGCCGCGGAGCCGGCTGATCCGTCAAAAATACCTCCCAAATCGCCCTTGAACTTTGTTCATGCGTGTGTATATTGATGGAGCTTGAACAGTGTTCATTCTCGAGGGAGCTTGTCGTGCTGACCTTTCTGACCCGTTTGTTCCTTGGCCCTGCGGCGGACGCCATGGTGATCGCGTCCTCCGACGTGCCGGGCCTGTCCTATCCGGGCCGGCCGCCGGTCTGGTCCCGGCATCACTGCGAAAAATCCCCGAACAATCAGCGACTCGCAGGCGCCGGATAAGCCGTTCTTTAACCACGTTGCGGGCGATACTTCCCGCGTCAGCCGCCAATACCCGTTCTTTGGACCGCAAGGATCTCAGTCGATGTTCCCCGAGCTTTTGACCACGCGCCGGTTTGCCGGACTGTTCTGGTGTCAGTTCCTGTCGGCGCTGAACGATAACTTCGTGAAGAACGCCCTGGTCATCCTCATCCTCTTCAAGATCGGGGAGGCGGACGGCGCCTCGCTCGTGGCGCTTGCCGGAGCCGTGCTGGTGGCGCCGTTTTTCTTTTTGTCGGGGCTCGGTGGCGAGTGGGCCGACAAGTACGACAAGGGCGAACTCGCCGAATGGCTTAAGCGGTTCGAAATCCCGATCGCGGTGGTGGCGGCGGCGGGCTTCTGGTTCAACTCGGTTCCCGTCCTGTTTGTGGCGCTCGCCGGATTCGGCGTGATGGCGGCGCTGTTCGGGCCAATCAAATACGGCATCCTACCCAATCTGCTCGACAAGCGCGAAATCTCGGCCGGCAACGCGCTGGTGGAGAGCGCGACGTTCGCCGCGATCCTGATCGGCACGATCGCCGGCGGCTTGATGGTGCATCCGGAAGGGACGGCGTGGGAACTTCCGATCGCCGTTGTGGTGCTTTCAGTTCTTTGCTGGATCGCTGCGCGATTCATTCCGAAAACGGGCGCCGCAGCACCGCATCTCTTGGTCACAAAGAACCCGCTGAAATCGACGTTCGCGCTTATCAGCGAATTGCGTGAAGACCACCGCTTATGGACGGGCGGTCTCATCACGAGCTGGTTCTGGCTGGTCGGCGCGGTCGCGCTGTCGCTATTGCCGGTGATGCTGAAAGACGGAATGAACGGCACGCAGGGCTTGATCACGCTCGGGCTGCTCGTATTCACAGTCGGCATCGCGGTTGGTTCATTCCTCGCGGCCAAGGCTAGCCGGATGCGGCCGAACATGGCGCTGGTGCCGGTCGGCGCATTCCTGATGGCGCTTGCCTCGTTCGATCTTGCCTGGACGGCATGGGGCCTCGTTCGCGCGGCGGAGCCGATGGGCATCGAGACATTCCTAGCGAGCTTCACCGGCCTGCGCCTTGCCACAGGGTTGTTCGTGTTGTCGCTTGCCGGCGGCCTCTTCATCGTGCCGGCGTTTGCGGCTGTGCAGCTTTGGGCGCGAGACGATCACAAGGCGCGCGTTGTGGCGGCGTGCAACATTCTGTCGGCGGCGTTCATCGTGGGCGGGAGCCTCCTGCTGGCGGCGCTGCAGTGGGCGGGCTACGGCACGGCCAGCCTGTTCCTCATGCTTGGCGCGGCGAACCTGGTGGCACTCGGGTTGGTTCTCAAAGCGTGGGGCAAACATGGCCTCAAGGATCTCGCCATGTTTCTGTTCAAGACCTTCCTGCGCCTCGACGTGAAGGGCATGGAAAATCTGCCGCCCGCCGGCACGCGCGCGATCATTGCGCCGAACCACGTAAGCTTTCTCGACGCGGCACTGATGCACTCGATCATGCCGGACTTTGCATCTTACGCGATCGACACCGGCATTGCCGAACGGTGGTGGGTGAAGCCGTTTCTTCAGTTGGCGAAGGTGCATCCCATCGATCCGACGAAGCCCCTTTCAACGCGACACCTCATCAACGACGTGAAGGGCGGCGACACGCTCGTCATTTTCCCGGAAGGCCGGCTGACAACGACGGGTGGCCTGATGAAAGTCTATGACGGCACGGCGATGATTGCCGACAAGGCCGATGCGATCGTCGTGCCGGTGCGGATCGACGGATTGGAGCGGTCGCACTTCGGCTATCTCAACCGGTATCAGACGCGAAAATCCTGGTTTCCCAAGACGACGGTGACGATATTGCCGCCGGTCAAGTTGCCGGTCGATCAGACATTGCGCGGCAAGGCGCGGCGTCAGGCGGCGGGCGCGGCGCTGCAGGACATCATGGTCAACACGGCCGTGCTGACGGCGAACCTCGACCAGACGCTATTCTCCGCATTGGTCGAGGCCAAGGCGACGCGTGATACGGGCAAGCCCGCGATCGAGGACGCGCTCGGCGCGAAACTCTCCTACAAGAAGCTGATCCTCGGCGCGCAGGTGCTGGGTGCGAAGATCGCGCCGCTGGCGCCGGAAGGCGGTGCGGTCGGCGTGCTCCTGCCGAACGCGGCCGGCGTGGCGGTGACGTTTTTCGCGCTGCAGTCGATCGGACGCGTGGCCGCCATGCTGAATTTCTCGGCCGGGGCGCAGAACATGATTTACGCCTGCCAGGCAGCGAAGGTCGATGTCGTACTCACCTCGCGCGCGTTCGTGGAGAAGGCGAAGCTCGGCGAGGCGGTCGAGAAGCTGTCGGCGGTCGTGAAGATCGTTTATCTGGAAGACGTGAAGGCTCAGATCGGGACCGGCGACAAGATCAAGGGTCTGCTGCAGGGCTCCAAGGCACAGGCGCAGCGCAAGCCGGATGATCCGGCGGCGATCCTGTTCACGTCCGGTTCGGAGGGCACACCGAAGGGCGTCGTGCTCAGCCACAAGAACCTCTTGGCGAACGCGTTCCAATGTCTGCATCGCATCGCGGTGAACGGGCAGGACAAAGTGTTCAACGTGATGCCGGTGTTCCACTCGTTCGGGCTGACGGGGGGGCTCGTGATGCCGCTGATCGGCGGTGTGCCCGTTTATCTTTATCCGTCGCCGCTGCATTACCGGATCGTGCCGGAACTCGTTTACGGTTCGAATTCGACCATCCTGTTCGGCACGGACACGTTTCTCACCGGCTACGCGCGCTCGGCGCATCCTTACGACTTCCATCGCATTCGCCTGATCGTATCGGGCGCGGAGGCGGTGAAGGATCGCACGCGGCAGACGTATATGGAGAAGTTCGGCGTGCGCATCCTGGAAGGCTACGGCGTGACGGAGACGGCGCCGGTGCTGGCCATCAACACGCCGCTATCGAACAAGTCCGGAACGGTGGGCCGCCTTGCACCTCTCATGGAAGCGCGGTTGGAGCCGGTGCCCGGCATCGAGGACGGCGGGCGGCTTTATGTGCGCGGACCGAATGTGATGCTCGGCTACATGCGGACGGAGAATCCCGGCGTGCTCGAACCTCCGGCTGAGGGATGGCACGACACCGGCGATATTGTTTCTATTGACGCCCAGGGTTTCATCACGATCAAGGGCCGCGCGAAGCGGTTTGCGAAAATCGCGGGCGAGATGGTGTCGCTTTCGGCGGTAGAGGCTTTGTCGGCGGAACTTTGGCCGAGCCTCGTCACCATCGTCGTCTCGGTGCCGGATGCGCGCAAGGGGGAGAAGCTCGTGCTGCTGACGACCGACAAGACGCTCGCGCGGGATCAGTTCCAGAGGCACGTCAAAGCGAAGGGCGTGTCGGAGCTGAACGTGCCGGCGGAGATTCTCGTGGTGGATCACATCCCGCTCTTGGGTTCCGGCAAGCCGGACTACGTGTCGGCGACCAAGCTCGTGAAGGATTCATTGGCGCAGCGGCCCGCAAAGCCCGTGGCGTTGGTGGAGGAACCGGCAGTGGCGGCGGGTGAGCCAAAGTCGGCGGCGTAAGCCGTGCCCTTGCAAGACCGAAATTCTAAGGTAAGCAGAATGAACAGACGAGCGGTGGTATTCGTAGCCCTCTCCTGCTGTGTTTTGACCGGTTGCGGTCCGCCCGGAGGCGAGAGCGACACCGCCGTTGACAGCGCTGGAGTCGACTCCAACCTCGACTGCGCGGCCTTGATCAGCGCTGCAGATTCGCTCGTTGCCAGTGGAAAGGTGGACCGGGATCCTGAGCTGGCGAAACGCGCCTTGGTGACGTCAATGACGTACCTCAATGCCTATGCCCTCCCCAAGAAACTTAAGGAGGCCGAAGCCTTCACCGAGTTGAAATCACATCGCGCGACCTTGCTTGAGACGCTGTCGGCCGACGAAGTCGTGAGCCGGGCCAAGCGGTGCATGAAACGCAGTCCGCTGTAGCGACAGATCAGAGCGAATTTGCATAGGGCGAGCGGCGGTACCCATTCCCCGCACCAGACGGTGAGAGGGTGAAGGTTGGCCGGCTCAATGAGCTCTGTGGCGTCGCATTTTTCAACGCCCTGCCGATTTGTGCGGTCAACCCGTAATGTTACGAGGGCCGGATTGGCGCAAGAGGGCCACAGTCATCCTTCACCGTCGAGGCACCAGGATATATGACCTTGTGCGGGCGGGTCCGGCTCGCCTATTCCGGTCCATGACGTCTAGGGTGCCGGAACTCCGGCGCAGGGACGAAGCTTGGAGACTGCGCATGTGGCTCTTGCGCGTGATGCTGCCATTGATTGCCGCTGGGCTGGTAATCGGGTCAGATGCCGTTCTGGCGCAGGGCAACTGGTCTGACAGCGGTCCGGTTTGGGAGAGCGACCGGCGCGAGCAGGAAGAGCGGGAGGCGGCCGAGCGCGCGGCGAACCGCAAGACCTATGAGCCTGTGGTCTACCCGAAATACATGGAAGGGGGCGAGCGGCCCGACATCAAGCCTGCTGCGCCGCCCATCGTTTATTTCGACCGCGCGGAGGTGCCGGGCTCGATCATCATCGACACGCAGGCCCGCAAACTCTATTTCATGCTGCCAAACAAACAGGCCTATGAGTATCCGATTTCGGTCGGCCGGGATGGCTTCACCTGGACCGGCACCGAGCGGATCAGCCGCATCGCCTCCTGGCCGTCCTGGACGCCGCCTCCGGAAATGCATCAGCGCGTGCCGGGGTTGCCGGTCACCGTGTCGGGAGGGCTCAAAAATCCGCAAGGTGCGCGGGCACTCTATCTCGGCAGTACCATCTACCGCATTCATGGCACCAACAACGACCGCAGCGTGGGGCGCGCGAACTCATCCGGGTGCTTCCGGCTGACGAACGAGCATGTCGTGCATCTGGCTTCCATTGCCAAGGTCGGCGCGAAGGTTCAGGTCATGCAGTCTTACGCCGGTGGCGTGAGCGCGAATGCACCGCTTTCGTCGCTGTTCGATGGATTCTTCGGGTCGGATCCGCCCGCAGCCAAACCGGCCAAGCAGAAGAAGAAGCCTGCTACCGCGAAGAAAGCTCCCGCCACGCCGGCAGCCGCGCCGACGAAGAACGCCGCGGCAGAGTAGATCGCGACGGCAATCCGCTCAGAACCGCGGCTTGAATTTTCGCAAAGTGCGGCCGATCCCACGAACAGCACGGCCAGGCGTCTTCGTGATCGTCCGAACCGCTTTGCCGCCCGTAACCAAAGACGTGCGCGACAGACGCCGTACGGGATCGATGATAAGCTTTCTGCCGACGAACGGAAACACAGTTCCCACAGCCAGTCCCTTCATCAGGGAACCCGACCAGAGAAGTGGATCAGTGATGACGCGGTCGACGCCGACGCGAACAATGTGCCCCGCCTTGTTGTGTCTGCGGCACGAGCCTGGCGCGGCGCACATGTCCAATTCGCCCTCGTGCAGCAGAACCACTGTCTCGCCGTCGCCATCAACGTAGACGTCGAAGACCGTACCGCGTACAGCGAGCGAGACCGTCGGCGTCTTGATCTCGTAAGCCGACTTTGCGCTATCTCCCGTAATGAAGCGAAACGCGCCCTTGGCCATATTTATGGAAATGGAGCCCGGCTCAGCGCTAGCATCGTAGACAAATTTATCGAGCACAATCCGCGCGGAAGGCCCGACCGCCAGTTTCGTATTGTCCTTCAATTCGATTTCGGCGCTCGCGGCCTTTGCGGTGACGACGATTTCGTTCTGGTGAACGTGCTGGCCCTTGGCCAGCGATCGGGGGACGTCCCCGGCTTCGACGGTGACTTTGTCCTTTACCGCGATGGTCTTGCCGATTTCCGGCGCCTCCGCGGCCATGGCCGGCGGCAAATCAAACGCGATGATCGCCAAAAACGTGGCGGCAATCGCCAAGAGCGCCGCTTGCCGAATTGACGGCGCGGCGCGGACACATCTCATGTCAACGCCCTTACTTCAGCCGTCACGCGGCGCAACCTGTCGGTTAACAGCCGGCCAAGTGCGAAGAGCAATTTGCGGTATAGGGCCGGGTCGGTCGCCTCCAACGCTTCGAGTTTGGCGAAATCGAGCACATAACATTCCGCCTCGGTTTCGGCGACAACGTTGGCCACACGCCGACCACCATCAAAAAATGCGAACTCGCCGAAGGCGACACCGGGCCGGAAGGCTGCGAGCCGGGCGCGTCGCTTGCCGTCGTCCAACAGCACATCGACGGTCGCGGTGCCCGCCGCCAGGAGGTAGAGACGGTCGGCCGGATCGCCTTCGCGAATGATCCTGGACCCGGCTTCATAGCGCGCTTGCTCGATAAACGGCCGCAACCGTTCGATGTCGTCATGCGAAAAGGTCTGCAGGATGTCCATATGGGACAACGGCAGGCGCGTTTCGCCGGCGACGGCCTCGGGATCGTATTCAAGGATGAGCTTCGTCTCGCAGTGCTCCAGGGCGGCATCGACATCGTCGAAGCACAGAGCGCGATTGCTGGCGCCTGCGACTTCCAGCCAATCCGCCTCCACCTGCGGCGGCAGGTCGGCCAGCAGGAGCGTCTTGCCTTCCGCCGAGAGGGCCAGATTGAGGTCGCGCAGCAGCATCAGCGCGCTTTGGTCGGCGCGGCTGATACGGCGTCCATCCAGGACGATGTACTGTGACTGGGGGCAATCCGCCACGATGCGCCGAACCAGCTGTTCAGCGGTCGCAAAGTAAAGTCCGCCTTGCAATTCGTATGCGATGATCTTGTGCCCGTGGGCGTCCAAAACCTTGCGTTCACGCTGGCCGCGCAGTCGCTTCGACATGACGCCGCCGCCGCGAAAGCTGCGCCGGACGATGTTGTCGGCGACGAAATGCATGTCATAGACATGAAGGTGGAAGCGCTGCGACAGTTCTTTGCAGACTTCGATACCGCGATGGCTATTGCCATGTTCATCGAGCAGGGGTGAAAACGTGCCGACACCGAATTGACCCGGCAGAACCGCTATGATGCCGCCGCCCACGCCGCTCTTTGCCGGTAACCCGACGCGATAGACCCACTCGCCGGAGTAATCATACATGCCGCAACTCGCCATTACGCTCAGCACGGTCTTGACGTGTCCGGCGGCGATGGCGCGCTCACCCGTCAGCGGATTGACGCCGTTGTTGGCAAGCGTGGCCGCCATCATGGCCAGATCGCGGGCGGAGACCAGGATCGCGCACTGGCGGAAGTAGAGGTCCAGATGCTCGGATACCGGTTCTTCGATCATGCCGGAATTGAGCTGCAAATAAGCGATGGCGCGATTACGATGCCCCGTTGCACGCTCGCTTTCGAAGACGCTCTCATCGACGGAAAGCTTGCGTCCCGCGTAGCGGCTGAACATGTCGAGGATGCGGTTGAAGCGCTCTTCGCAGCCGTTGCCACGGATCAAGGCCGTGGTGGCGATCGCACCGGCATTTACCATGGGGTTGAATGGACGATTGTTGATTTCGTCCATGACGATTGAGTTGAAGGCTTCGCCCGTTGGCTCGACGCCGACACGGCGCAGCACATGATCGGGACCGTGATCCTCAAGGGCCAGACCATAAACCAGAGGCTTCGAGATCGACTGGATCGTGAAGAGGACTTCGCTGTCGCCTACCGAATAGGACTGCCCGTCGGCTGCGGCTAGAACGATACCAAAATGTTTCGGATCCGCCTTGGTGAGCTCGGGAATGTAGGACGCCAGTTGACCATGGTCACTGTGGCGGTGCCTGTCATGGAGGCTCGTCAGCCAGTCCATGATCGGCGAGGATACAGGACGGCTGATTTTCGGCTTATCGATTGACGCGGTGTGGCCGACGCCTGCAGGAAACTCCGGCGCCACGACATAGGGCGCTCCGAAACTCGGCAGGATTGGTGCTGGTTGCGGTCGAGCTGGAGGGACGTGCATTATTGACGAGGGCGTCTCGCCTCGGGCCTCGGGCGCACCCGAATTGCCATTCGAACTGCGCCAGA
Source organism: uncultured Hyphomicrobium sp. (assembly GCA_964458265.1). GTDB lineage: Bacteria > Pseudomonadota > Alphaproteobacteria > Rhizobiales > Hyphomicrobiaceae > JAGVSR01. The sequence goes on from CAYWIF010000008.1 coordinate 11,986, forward strand.
ACATGCGTGACCCTGCCTTCAACTCGCCAGCGTAAGTGTCTCTCAGATCAGGCAGGCTAGTGATTAGTCCGAATATTGTCCAATTCGATTTCTGAACGTTTTTTGTGCATTTCGCCAATTATGCGGGCGTGTGAAGCGGAGGTTGGTATCGTGGTTACGTTGTCAGGTGAAGCCATCTTCACTGTCGCCCCTCCCCGCATCGGGAGGGGCATTTTCATCAGGCTGCGCGCGAGAGCGTTGCGTGCGCTGTGCGATGTAGCCACCTGAGCCGCTGGGGGTGTCGGCTAGGCCGTTCGCTGTTGCGATCCACTCCAGTCGATCCGCAGGGTTGCAAACATCACGACGGTCAGACCGGCAAAGCCGAGCATCGCTCCGGCAAGCAGCGCGTAATCTTCAAGACGCAAGATGAGATACAGCATGCCATAGAGCAGCGTGAAGACACCGGCCATCGCGACGCCGGCTTTGTGACTGTGCATTGCGCGGGATACGTAGACGGCGAGCATGCCGCCCGTGGCCGCCGATGCAATTAGGTAAGACTTCCCGAAGCCGATGTGTTCCGACAGGGAAAGCAGCAGAACGTAGAAGAACGTGAGTGCGATGCCGGTGAACACGTACTGCACCCAGTGCACGCGTTTCTGCGAGCGCACTTCGAGCAGAAAGACCGCCATGAATGCCGCAGCGAGAAACAGGACGCTGTATTTCGCGGACCGATTGACGAGATCGTAGAAGTCGACGGGCTGATAAAACGACACACCGAACAGGTGGGGGTGCAGTCGCTCGATCCCCTGATCGTTGCCGACCCAAGCCTCCGGCACGCTGCGCGCGAGGTGTGGAACGCGCCAACTGGCGGTGAAGCCTCGATCCGTCACGGCGCGTTCGGCGGGCAGAAAGGCGCCTGAGAAACTCGGGCTCGACCAATCAGATGTCATGGCAATGCGCGTCTCGCGCGCCACCGGAGCAAAAGACAACTGGCCGGAACCCGTGAAGGTCAGTGACGCTTCGAAGGCGAATGCCTTCAGCGGTGCGTCGCTGGCGATTGGCATGCCGGAAGCGATGTTGCTCAGCCGGACGTGAATGCCGCTCGTTTCGCTGCCAGCCATGCCGATACTCGGCGCGAAGGGGATGTCTTGCGTGCCATCGATCTTGATGCTCGCGGCTTCCTTGAGGCCGGACACATCGCTCAAGCCGAGAACGAGGACGGCATCGTTCCAGCGGACAGTTTGCGGATCGGCAACCACGAGGCTCATGTCGGGCGCGCTGAAGCGGCCACTGACGCCGACTTTCGCAGTGTAGACGTTCACATCGTAAAGGCCGCGGTGCAACACCTGCGATGAACTGTCGGCCGTGATGTCGAGTTGCTCCGGCGTGAAGACCGCGCGGCGCTCGACAACTGTTTCGACGCGCTTGTCGCCATCCTTCGTCTCGATCTTGACGGTGTAGGGGACGACGATGAAGGGTCCATTCATGGTCTGGGGCTGACCCCAGATCTGGGCCACTTCGTTACGAACGCCTTGTGCCCTTGCTTCGCGTTCCGAGACAAGTGCACCGGCCATAGCGAGCGGCAAAAGCAAAAGGAGGATCAAAAATCCGATCAGGCATAATTTGAATGCGGGGCTTTCGAGCATGCGCCGTACAGCCGCTACGATTTCCGACATCTGGGTCTCGATCATCTCCAGCCGGCCGACCATTCGTCCGGCTTGCAAGACGACTGATTGGCTGGTCCGAGGCGGCTGGAGTAGGGCACGCGTTGCGCAAAAAGGCGCATTTCCGCGCAAGAATGGCGTGGTTTGTGCGCAGTGCGGCGGAGAAGGGATGGACTGTACGGGCGGACGTGTGCACCGTCCGCTTGCCGACCCTCTCAGGGCGCCGCTATCAACCGAATTCCCTGATTATCGTTGCATGGCCTCTTTGGTCGTGGCCTGTGAGACCGGCGTTGCATCGTCCGCAGGAGTTCTTCGCCATGGTTCGACCATTGAGAACATTGTCCTTGCTTTCCGTAGCGACGGCGCTCGCGTTTTCCTGTTTTTGTGCATCCACTTTAGCCCAGCCGGCAAATGACGCGATTACCGTCGAAAAGCTCTTGAAGTCGGGATGGCTGGTTGCCGGATACGCCGCCGCCGGGGGTAACAGGGCGGCCATGATCCTCTTTAAGCATCCGACCGAGACGTACCTCGTGCAATGTCTCTCGGGCTACGATGTGACCCGCACACCGCGCGAATTCGTCAACTGCTACGAATTGCGCTGATTGGACATCCATCCAAACAGGTCCAGCGTGAGCGGGGTCAGACCCTTAGTGAGCGGTCTGACCCCGGCTTGTACCTAAACCGCGCCTTTGACGGGCCAGCCGTTGATGGTGATGGCGCCGTCGCGGACGGAGATCTTGACGGTGTCGCCGTCCTTGACGCCGCCGGCCAGGATCTGCTCGGCGAGCGGGTCCTGCACCTGCTTTTGGATAACGCGCTTTAGCGGCCGCGCGCCGTAGGCGGGATCATAGCCGCGGTTGGCGAGCCATGTGCGGGCGGCATCGTCGAGCTCAATCGTGATCTTGCGATCGTCGACGAGCTTTTGCAGGCGGCGCATCTGGATATCGACGATCTGGCCCATGTCCGATCGCTGGAGGCGGTGGAACAGGATGATCTCGTCAAGGCGGTTCAGGAACTCCGGCCGGAAGCGCGCGCGGACTTCCGCCATCACCTCGTCGCGTACGGCTTCCGTATCCTCGCCTTCCTTCTGCTCAACGAGATACTGCGCGCCGATGTTCGACGTGAGAATGATGAGCGTGTTCTTGAAATCCACCGTGCGCCCCTGGCCGTCCGTCAGGCGGCCATCGTCGAGCACCTGCAGAAGTATGTTGAATACATCCGGGTGGGCTTTCTCGATCTCGTCGAAAAGGACGACTTGATAGGGCCGGCGACGGACGGCTTCGGTGAGCGCACCACCCTCCTCATAACCGACGTAGCCCGGAGGCGCGCCGATGAGGCGGGCGACCGAGTGCTTCTCCATGTATTCCGACATATCGATGCGAACGAGCGCGGTGTCGTCGTCGAAGAGAAACGCGGCGAGCGCCTTGGTCAGTTCCGTTTTGCCCACGCCCGTCGGTCCTAAGAACATGAACGAGCCGATCGGACGGTTGGGATCCTGCAAGCCCGCGCGCGCACGGCGCACGGCGGTGGAGACAGCGATGACGGCCTCTTTCTGGCCGACGACGCGCTTGGCCAACGCCTCTTCCATTTTTAGGAGCTTGTCGCGTTCGCCTTCCAGCATCTTGTCCACGGGTACGCCGGTCCAGCGCGAGACAACGGCGGCGATCTGGTCGGGCGTCACGGCCTCCTCGACCATGGCGCCCTTACCGTCGTTCGTCTCGATGGCCGCAAGCTTCTTTTCGAGGTCCGGGATAACGCCGTAGGTGAGTTCGCCAGCGCGCGCGAGGTTGCCCTTGCGCTGCGCCAGTTCAAGATCGTTGCGGGCGTGTTCCAGTTCTTCCTTCACCTTCTGGGCCGAACCGAGTTTCTGCTTTTCGGCTTCCCAGCGCGCGGTCATCGCCTGGGATTTTTCTTCCAGATTGGCGATTTCCGTTTCGAGTTTGGCGAGGCGATCCTTGGAGGCGGTGTCCGTTTCCTTGCGCAGGGCTTCGCGCTCGATCATCAACTGCATGAGATCGCGATCAATGGCGTCCAATTCCTCCGGCTTACTGTCGACCTGCATGCGCAGGCGCGAGGAGGCCTCGTCGACTAGGTCGATGGCCTTGTCGGGCAGGAAGCGGTCGGTGATGTAGCGGTTGGAAAGCACGGCCGCGGCGACGAGCGCGCTGTCGGTGATGCGCACGCCGTGATGCAGCTCGTACTTCTCCTTCAAGCCGCGCAGAATGGAGATGGTGTCCTCGACCGTCGGTTCGGAAACGAACACGGGCTGGAAGCGGCGGGCAAGCGCGGCGTCCTTCTCGATGTGCTTGCGGTACTCGTCGAGCGTGGTGGCGCCGACGCAGTGGAGTTCGCCGCGCGCAAGGGCAGGCTTCAACAGATTGCCAGCATCCATCGCACCCTCGGATTTGCCTGCGCCGACGATGGTGTGCAGTTCATCGATGAACAGGATGATGCGGCCTTCCTCGGCCTGGACCTCGGACAGCACGCTCTTCAGGCGTTCCTCGAACTCGCCGCGATATTTCGCGCCGGCGATGAGCGAACCCATGTCGAGAGCCAGAAGCTTCTTGTCCTTCAAGCTTTCGGGGACGTCGCCCTTGACGATGCGCAGAGCGAGGCCTTCGGCGATGGCGGTCTTGCCGACGCCGGGCTCGCCGATGAGGACGGGGTTGTTTTTCGTGCGCCGCGAAAGGACCTGGATCGTACGGCGGATTTCTTCATCGCGGCCGATCACGGGGTCGAGCTTACCGGATGCGGCCGCTTCGGTCAGATCGCGGGCGTAACGCTTCAGGGCGTCATAGGCCTGTTCGGCGGACGCGCTGTCTGCGGTGCGGCCCTTGCGAATGTCGTTGATGGCGGTGTTCAAGCCCTGCGCCGTCAAGCCGGCGTCGGCCAGAATTTTTGCGGTCTCGGTGCCTTTTTCCAGTGCGAGGGCCAGCAGCAACCGTTCGGCGGTGACGAATTTATCGCCGGCTTTGTCGGCTATCTTCTCCGCGCTGTCGAAAACGCGGGCCAGTTCAGGAGCCATGTAGAGCTGGCCGGAGCCGCCGCCCGAAACGCTAGGGCGTTTGGCGAGCGCCTTCTCAACCGCGGCAAGCGCCTCGCGGGAACGGCCGCCGGAGCGGTCGATCAGGCCGGCGGCGAGCCCCTCCTCATCGTCGAGGAGCACTTTCAAGAGGTGTTCGGGAGCGAACTGCTGATGGCCTTCGCGAAGGGCGAGGCTCTGCGCCGATTGGACAAAACCTTTGGCGCGATCGGTGTAACGATCGAAATTCATGTTTGCTTTCCTTCCCGCGCGTGCCGCCACCACAGAGGTGCGTGGACGAACCGCCGTTTTTTGTCAGGATACGAGTTGTGTCATCACTGCGGGACCCCGAAGGCATCCCACGGCTTGCACACGGCAGGCATATGGGATTGGCTGACTGCGCCGCAAAGGGGGGTGGAGCCTCCAGCGGCAAGACATCCTAGCCGTTTCGTTGCGCAGTTCTATCCCGACCCGTTCCGATCCAGGTTACGCATGACTGCCCGCCTTGCCGCCATTTACCGTTATCCCGTCAAGGGTCTGAGCGCGGAGACCTTGGACAGCGCCGAATTGTACCCCGGCGGGGGCGTGCCGTGGGACCGGGCCTTTGCCATCGAAAACGGCCGAGGACGGTTCGATCCTCTAAAGCCGGCGCACGTCCCGAAGATCAACTTTCTAACGCTCGTGCGGCACGCGGACCTAGCGACGGTTTCAAGCCGGTTCGATCCTCAAACGCAGATCCTCACGATCTGCCGTGACGGGGGCGAGGTCGCCAAAGGCTCCCTTGCCTCGCCTGCTGGCCGCGCGATTATCGCGCAGTTTTTCGCCGAGTACATGAAGGATAGCGTGAAAGGGCCGCCGCGCGTGGTCCAGGCCGAGGGTCACGTCCTGTCGGATGTTTCGGAACCGTGCGTGCATATCGTCAACCTCGGCAGCATCGCCGACCTGGAGCGCATCGCGGCGCAACCCATCGATCCCTTGCGGTTTCGGCCAAACCTGATCGTGACCGGTGCTCCCGCCTGGTCGGAGTTTGCCTGGGCCGGCAAAACGGTGAGGATCGGCGAGGCCATGTTCGAAATCACCGAGCGGACGGGGCGGTGCGCGGCCACCAACGTCGATCCGAAAAGCGGGCGGCGCGATCTCGATATTCCCGCGCTTCTACTGCGCGCATTCCGCCACAGCGATTTCGGCGTTTATGCCCGCGTGACCGGCGCTGGCCGCATCAAGCCGGGCGACCAACTGACGGTCGCTTGAGTTCACTCAATGCCGCGTCAGCGATGGTCAAAAGGCGTGGTCCGCTATCGCGCGGAGCCACGAGTTGCACACCGAGCGGAACGCCGTCGACCGTCAGCAAAGGAATGCTGATCGCTGCAACGCCAAGGTAGGTCCAGATGAAGTTAAACATCGGGGAACCAGTGGCCGCCAGGCCGGGGGGAGCGATCCCCTGCGAGGCCGGTGTGAGAATGGCGTCGTACGTATTGAAAATCGGCGCAAGCGATCGATAAAGCGGTTCGCGGTTGGCGAGCGCGGCTGCATATTCGTCTTCGGTTACACTGCGTCCCGCGGCGACGACTTCCTTCAGTTTGTCCGACATGACATCGCGATGCCGGTCGACGACGGGGCCGTAGTTTTTCGCAATGTCATGGAACTGCACGGCGCGCTGGAAACCGCCGGTGTCTTCGAAATTGACCGGAAGCTGCACTTCAACGATTGTGCCGGCGTTTGCGGCGGCGAGTTGTTCGAACGCCCCGCGCATCGCCTCATCGCCGTCAGGCCAAGCAGGCGTTTTGACGAAAGCGAGACGCAGCGGACGATCGTCGTGCGGCGGGTGATCATATGGTTTGGCGGAGAGCACGCTCGTGAGCAGCGCGAGATCTGCGGCCGTGCGGGCGTAGCCGCCGAGTGTGTCGAGAGGCGGGGACTGCGCGAGGACGCCGTCGAGCGGAATTTCACCGAACGCCGGCTTGAAACCCATCACGCCGCAGTAGGACGCGGGGCGCAGGATGGAGCCCGCAGTTTGCGAGCCCAACGCGAGCGGGACGTGATAGTCGGCGACGGCGGCGGCCGAGCCTGACGACGAGCCGCCGGGCGTACGCTGCGGGTCGGCTGGATTGCGGGTCTTGCCCGGTCCATAGAACGCGAGTTCGGTGGTGACGGTTTTGCCGAGGATGACGGCGCCTGCCGCTTTCAATCGGCGGACGACTTCGGCGTCTCTTTGTGGTCGCCGTCCGGCAAATGCGGGTGTCCCGTGTTCGGTAGGCAGGTCTTCGGTGTCAATGATGTCCTTGATGCCAACGGGGATGCCGTGCAGCAGACCCAACGGTTGGCCGGCCGCCCGGGCTGCGTCGGCGGCGTCGGCTTGGGCGAGGGCAAAATCGGCGTCAAGATGCGCCCAAGCGCCGATTGCCGGTTCGCGGATGGCGATGCGACGCAGACAGTCATTCACCAAGTCGACGCTGGAAAGCCGCCCGCTGGCGATTTCTTCACGCATTTCACAAGCCGAGAGGCGGTGAAAATCATTCATTCTGGACCCCCGTTTCGCGGCCAAGTTTGCGCATCCAAGGGCGCAAGCGCCAACTCATTCCTGTGCGGAAACCTTCAACGGATTGACTTATCGCAGGACGCGACGTTTGGCCGACCGCTTCGGCCTTTCAGTCACTTGACGGGCTTCCGCGTCACTTCCTATAGCTGCCCGACTGTTGAGCAAGAGGGATTAATCGTTCAGCGCTCTTCCGTGCCCCGCCGATCCAAGTTGGCGGGACAGTGACGGTCGCGACCGCTGATACGCTTCCCGGCCCGTGTTTCAAGGACGCCCCATGACGAAAGAGCCTCGCCGCCCCGGCCGCCATTTTCTGCAAATTCCCGGTCCGACGCCAATTCCGGAGCGCGTTCTGCAGGCGATGTCGCGGCAGATCCTGGATCACCGTGGCCCGGACTTTCAGCGGCTGGGCAAATCCGTCCTGTCGGGCGTGAAGGGCCTGTTCAAGACGAAGAACCCGGTCATCATCTATCCCGCGTCAGGGACGGGCGCGTGGGAAGCCGCCCTCACCAACACCCTGTCGCCCGGCGACAAGGTGCTGATGGTGGAAACGGGACAGTTCGCCGTGCTGTGGAAGCAGATGGCCGACCGGCTCGGGCTTGTTGCCGACGTGATCGGGACCGACTGGCGGATTGCGGCTGACGCGAACCAGATCGAAGCCAAATTACGCGCGGACAAAGACCGTTCGATCAAGGCGGTGTGCGTCGTGCACAACGAGACGTCGACGGGATGCTGCACGCGCCTGGATGAAGTGCGCAGGGCGATCGACGCGGCGGGCCACCCGGCGCTGTTCATGGTCGATACGATCTCGGGGCTTGCGGCCGCCGACTTGCGCCACGACGAGTGGGGCATCGACGTGACGGTCGCCGGTTCGCAGAAAGGCTTGATGCTGCCGCCGGGGCTGTCGTTCACGGCGGTCAGCGACAAGGCCATTGCGGCGACGAAAACGGCGAAGCTCATTCGCGCCTACTTCAACTGGGACGACATGTTTGCCATGAACGATGGCGGCTGGTTCCCCTATACGCCGGCGACGGGATTGCTCTTCGGGCTGCAGGAAGCCATCGACCTCATCAACGAGGAAGGACTGCAGAACGTCTTCGACCGGCATGAGCGGTTGGCGGAAGCGTCGCGCCGCGCCGTGCGTGCGTGGGGTCTGGAACTCAACTGCCGCGATGCGAAGTACTATTCGCCCGCCGTGACGACCGTGCTGATGCCGGACGGACATAATGCCGATCAATTCCGCAAGGTCGTGCTCGAGACGTTCAACATGTCGCTGGGAACCGGCCTCAATAAACTTGCCGGCAAGGCGTTCCGCATCGGCCATCTCGGCGATACCAACGAACTCACCATCATGGGTGCACTGACGGGCATCGAGATGGGGCTGGAGATTGCCGGCGTGCCGCACAAGAAGGGGGGCGTGGATGCCGCTATGGCCTATCTGGCCGACGCGATGAAACCGGTGGAAGCCGCAGCGGCCTGATCGCAATTGTGCACCGGCTGGAATGCGAAACGCCGCCCGAGACCGGGCGGCGTTTTCGTATGGACCAAGTCATCTACGTCCGGCTCAGGGTCGCAGGCCGGCGAGCGTGATCTGCACTTGGCAGCGGCGGCCGAGGCGCATGAAGTTCGCACGGACGCAGCTTTTCACTTTAGGCACTGTCGGGTTTTCGCCAATGCAGAGGCGGCGTACATCGGTTTCGCATGCGGCGCGAAGAGCCGGTGTTACTTCCGGCGGAAGTTTGAAGTCCTGCGCGAACGTGTGGCCCGCAGACGCGAGTACGGCGCCGGACGCGATGATTACTTTCAAGCTCATGTGATCGTCCCGTTTCTTTTTTGCACGATTGTGCTGAACCATGCGGGCACGGTTGAAAAAAGGCAAAACAGCATCTCAGCGACAGTTAACCGCAAGGATCAACTGTGAATAAGTGAGTGAGATCAACAAATGCGTGACGAACGGAGGCGACGCTTCGTGTGTCTCGTCTCGCATTAACATCTTCAAATTCAGGGAACTTGGCCTCCGAAAACGCGCAGGAGCGCTTCGCCGAGGCGAACGCTGTCGAGATCATCTTTGTGAATGACGTCGGTCGCACCAGCCGCGATCAGTTCGAGCCGTCGCTTCTTTGTCACCTGTCCACTGATCACCACGATCGGCGCTTCGTATCCGGCGCGGCGCAGAAACGGAATGGTGTCGTTGGCGCGATCGGAGGGCTTCAGAATATCGTCGAGAAAGACAAGTTGCGGAGTCTTGAGCAAGACGCAATCGACGGCGGACCCCAGCGTGGCGGCATGGCGTACTTCCACATCGTAGCCGAACATGACCCGCAGCGTGGCGCGGATGCGCGCGGCATCAGGCGCATCGTCGTCAACGACAAGAACATCCGTCAAGACCGGGACGGCCTTGCGAAGTTTCGTGATGTCGCTTTTCCTGGCGAGGAAATCCCCACCGGTGCCACCGCTACTCACGCCAACGACCTTTGCCGAGTTTCGCGAATGCTGAGCATTGCGCGTGCCGACCGTAACAAGCACGGTGATGGACCCGGTGGCAAGTCCGCCGGCCCCCGCGCGTGCCGCAAACTAAGGCCGTTCATCGCGACGCCACCAGGATTGCTGCAAATTTCACTTAACGATCCGAGCCGGATACGGGGGCGACGGGCCAGCGAACGGTAAACGTCGTGCCGCGTTCGCCAGGGGCACCGCTTTCCAACGTTATGCTGCCACCGATGCTTTCGACCGAACGGCGCACCAAGGCCAGACCCATTCCTTGCCCTGAACCCGTGCTACTCGTGCCGAGCGTTCGGAACGGAAGAAATACGGCTGCACGATGCTCAGGTGAAATTCCCGGCCCGTCATCTGCGACCGTGAGAACGATCGCGTTGTTTTCGGGAACAGCAGAGACCGTTACTCGACCTGTCGCACGGTCATGGTGCTTGACCGCGTTGTCGATGAGGTTGCGCAAGACGAGATCGAGCGGCGCCGGCATGGTTCTGACGCGTGGCCAGTTTCCCTCCATGGTCAACCGGATGCCGGGCGGCACATAGATCGACGAGGTTACCGTGTGGACGAGGGCCATTGTATCGACGAGTTCGATCGCGTCGCTCATGCGGGTCACGCTCGCGTAGTCGAGCAGCGCCGACAACATTTTCGTCATTCTTTGAGACAGTTCGCGAAGCCGGCCGACTTTCTCTTGCGCTTCCGGCGATGCCGGCCCTGCTGCTAACTCGAGTTCGTCGAGTGTGTAGCGCAGGACGCGCATCGGTGATTGAAGATCATGCGAAATCACCGATGCGTAAGATTCCAGGTCGGCGTTCGCGCGCTCCAGTGCGCGGGACTTGGTGGCCAGTTCCGATTCCGCCATGAAGCGAGCGCGCATCTGCGCGGTCAGTTCAATCTCGAGTTCCGAGCGGGATTCAGTGCGGGCGATCAGCAGGAGGAATGCCGCAGCGTCATGCGACCACGAAATCGTCAACGTCGCGCGCGGGCGGCGGGACTCGGGCATCACAAGCGTGATGTCGGGCAGCTCAATAGCCTGACCGGCAAAGTCTTTCAGCGCGCGGATGTCGTCTTCCATGCCGATGAGCGCGTAAACGCTGTCCGTCAGCGGCTCGCCGATGGCAACAAAGCGTGCCAATGCGCCAAAGGTGCTATCGACGATCAAGTCGGGACCGGCCCATACGAGACCGAAGACTTCGCGCTCGGCCAGTTGCCGGACGGCCGTCAGTAGCGGTGCGGCAGCCAGTTGACGGCCGCGATCAGAGGCGTCGCCGGTCGATGGCATCAGCGGTTTCTGCGAAAACGTTGTGGATGTTCTGCCCGGTTCTGGCGCTGGTGCGATGGAACGCTAAGCCGGGACGCTGCAATCGGTCCGGCAGCACCATTTCGTCCTCGGCCTGTAGCAGATCGAGCTTATTGACGACGAGAGAGAGCGTGCGGCCCGGAAGGGCTTCGCGAAAACCGTCGGCCAGATTTCCAAGTGTTTCTAGAGTTCGCGGACGGGTGACATCGCCGACGATCACGGCGGCGGATGCTTCGCGCATGTAGACATGGCGGAAAATGTGTTCGCCAAAATTGCCGTCGGTGTCCCAGACAATCAGTGCCATGCGCGGGCGCGTAGCGGTTTCCGGCACTTCATAGCGGTAAACGTCGACGCCGATGGTCGGTTTGTAGTTCATGTCAAAGCGATCGAAAACGAGGCGTTGGACGATTGACGATTTTCCGACGCCGATTTCGCCGAGCAGCATGACCTTGCGCGCAATCATCGGCGCGCCTCGCCCTCGAAGCCGACCTCGAATTCGACGCGGCGATTGGGGCTGCCGGTGCCTTCGTCTTCGGCGATGTTGCGCAGATCGGTGCGGCCGAGAACGACGAGACGGTTGCGGGGGACGCCAGCGGCGATAAGCGCCGATTCGACTTTTTCGGCGCGAGAGAGGCTGAGCGGCGAGTTGCGGTCGCTGCCGCCGAGGCCATCGGTATAGCCGATAACCCGCACGACGATGTCGTTGCCAGACATCAGACCGGACAATTCGCCGAGACGTCTGCCGGCTTCGGCGGGATCGCGATAGGTATCGTCGTCGGAGAAGAAGATGGCGTGAGCACGGGTCCATGCCTCCAGCTTCTCGCGCGGTGATTTAACAGGCAGCGCCTTGCGCACAGCGACGGCCTGCGCCAGTGCGAGAGCGACGATCTCGGCTTCTTCGGATGCGGTCAGCATCGCGGAGACAGGCGTGGGGCTGCTATCGCGATCTGCCGGAGTGGTGGGACGGGCAGGGAGTATGTTTGCAAGGTTGCGAACGGCGCTGCGTGTGCGGTCCACTGCGGCGTCCAACGAGCCGGTGCCGGCTGTGTCGAGTTCGCCAAGCGTGCGCTCCAGTGCCTTGATCGCCTCGTCGGTTTGGGTTCGTTCATTGCCTTCAACGTCCGCAGCCAATGCGGCGAGCGTCGCACGGGCGCGCGTCAATCGCGATGCCGCACGGTTGAGATCACGTTTCTCCGCTTCCGCGACGATGGCGCGACTGAGTTCGTCAGCCTTGCCGCGGAGGCGATCGAGTTCAGGCTCGACATCGGCGAGCGGATTGGGGACAGTCGCGAGGTCATCGGTGATCGTCACGTCTGGGAGTGCGCGCTGGAGCCGTTCGACCAAGGTGCGCTTGGCCGCTGCGTCCGGCGAAAGACCGGTGACCGACAGGCTTTCGCCAAGCCTGCCGGCTTCCACTTTGGCCGGATAGCCGCGTATTTCCGCGCTTTCGAAAAGGATTTCCCGGGCGATCCGTTCCGTCCGCTCGACGCGCCAATCGGCATAAACGGTCCAGGCGAGCCATGCGGCCAGCGGCAGGCCGACGAGTAGGCCCAAAATTTTGACCGGACTGACGCCCCGGCCCCGGCCCGTAAATTCAGCATGCTTGGATTCGATGGATGCCGTGAGGTGATCTGCAAGATCCGGCAATACAGGTGGGCGCTCGTCGCGAGCTGCCGATCCGAGCTTGCAGACCGACTGGAGAAACGCATCATCGATGACCTGCTCGACCGCGACCGGGGCCTGTCCGGAACATTTGGCGGCCAGCAAATAAGCGATGGACTCGCGCAGATACACGCGGTCCGCGCCCAGATCGATCTGACGCAACGCATTGCTGCCGGCATCGAAGGCTTCCGTCGCGAACTCGTTGATGGCGGTGAGGACGCCGCTCATAACTTGATCACGGTTGCCGCCGCCAGCCGGCCACCTTTCGACAAGCTCGCCGGTGCCGCGCCGGATCAGGTACAGCTCCTCGACCACCAGCCGCTGGCTATCGGCGATCGCCAATTCCGCAACCGACCGGCCGGTCGCCAGGCTGCGCATGCGCAGCATGACCGGATTCATCTCAAGGCGGCGGTTGATCTGGTCGACGAGGTCCTTCATGGCGCTCGCGACATAGGCTTTCACGATGCGGCCGGTCACGGGATAGAGGGCTTCGACCAACTCATCCTTGCTATTGCGGATCTCGGTGCGGACGGTGTTGACGACGAATGGCGCAACGGCGTCGGCGACGGCGGCATGCTTAGCCTGTTCGGCGCGGCGCAGGGCCCCATCGAGAACGGCTGCGACCCGTTCTTCCAGGCGTGCATCGGTGCCAACGCGCGCGGCGATCTCGTCGATACGGGCGGCAATTTCAGACCGGCTGCGGCCTTCGCTCTCGCTCAGGCTTTGCAGGTCCGCTGCCAGTCCGGCGTGGGCCGACTTTGCCTCACCGGAGAAATCCTCGATGCGGCGCGCCAAATCGGCAAGCGTCTGGGCTTCACTGTCGAACAGAAGCTGTTTCAGGCGATCAATACTGTCGGGCATGGCCGGCACCTCACCCATGACGGCACCAGCTCCGGTCAGCCACGCGACAGGCGGCGGATGTTCTCAGACAGATCGACAACCATGCGCGACAGTTCGTCGAACGCAGCGCGGCGGTCTGATCCGGTTTCGGCGGCAAGCGTCTCGATGCGCGCGGTGAGTGCATCGACGCGGCGGAAGACCAGACCTTCCAGGTCGCGGAGCCGGCTTTCGATGGAGGCAATGCGCGCTTCCTGAATGCGCGCCTGCTCGCCGAACAGAAGTTCGCGCACCTGCTCCATGCGGTCAGGCGGGCTTTCCTTCGGCGCGAGCGCCGGTTTCAAATCGCTGGGCGGTACGTTCATGCCAGGGTCCGCGCTTCAATCCCGGGCGCGCCCATCGCGCGATGGGCACGTCCCGGCCAACTATAACAAACCGTCACAGATACAAAAGACCATGCGCGGTCAAGGTTTAGATTGTGGCGAAAGGCTCCGGTCTAGGCCAATTCCGGGCTCTCGGCGGCGCTTGCACGCCGGTAGGCGGTGTAGCTGCGGTCGATGCGGGACGAGGTCGCGTCGTGGGCCGCCGTGTGGGCGACAACGGCGGCGCAGATACGTGAAACGGCGGCGGCGAAGTCGGCCGACGGGCGCGAGAAGCGCGTTGCGTAGCGGGAAACGAGTGCGTTCTCGACGGCGGAACGGGTCGCTCCGGCGTCGGCCAAACTCAAGCGGAACTCAGAGTTCGCCACAGTCGAAAAGATCATCTGCTCGTGGGCGCTGAGGCTTTGCCAGGCTGAAAGCGAGATCTTCAGCGCGACCGCGCCGCCGGCAGCACCCAGCGCGCCGGTAACCGCAAAGGGAAAGTGCTGCGGGAGACCCGCGGCACTCGCCTGCACCAAACCACCCCATGCGGCCGCATCGGTATCCGCAGCCGGTAGCGCCTGCTCCAAACGGCGTTCATCGGCGACCACTGGAATTGCTCCCAGCGCACGGATCACGTCAGCGTCGAGGCCACGGACGACGACCCTCCGGCCGGCCAGATCTTCCGGTCGCGATACAGGTGATTTCGACCACAGGACGGTATTTGGGCCCGTGTGTCCCGCGAGCAGCGCCTTGAACCCGAAGCGGCCGCTCAATTCGTCCCACAATTCCTGGCCGCCGCCGGTCGAGAGCCAGTCATCGAGATCGCGCGGTGGCAGCGCTTCGCTTCCCGGCAATCCGCCGAAGTATGCGAAGGCGGGATGGAGCGACGTGTCCGCTCCGACGAAGCTGACGGCGAAATCCGAAGGTGATGTCGACGCCGTGCGGATGTCGAATGTAACGGCGCCATTCAACGCGGATTCGATGCTGCGGGCTAAGCGATGGGCGTCGCCGGCGAATCCGGCGGGATGGGCCTCCCAGGGGCAGGCGAAGGTGAACGTGCGGCGTTCTTTGGCGGCGACATGAGCGGCGTCCGGCGCGCCGCCGGCCTGGACGGCCGTCGAGGCGCAGCCGGCAGCCACGGCCGCGATGCCGCCTGTCGATTTCAGAAAATTACGCCGATCCATGCTTCGCGGCTCCGCCAGCTCCCCGTACCCGGTCGCATCAAAGCCGAATGCGGGCTGGAACTCAACGGCCGGTTACCGCACGCCGCGTCAAGGCCCTTGATCGGGCAGCAGTCGGTTCAACGAATGAAAGAAAGTCTCCGGGCCGACATAGCCGGAAATGCGGCCTACTTCGCGGCCGTTCTCGATCACCAGCACCGTGGGGACGGTATCGATTGGGGCACTCAGGGCTAGCCGGGAGACGTCCGGCGCATTGATGTCGATGTAGCGCAGAGGGGCCACCCGGGCGCGCCCGGACGTGGTGTAGGCCGGGGCCACATCGCGGCGAAAAAGGCCGCAATAGATGCAGTTATCTATCTCGACGACCAAAAGTTCAAAGCGGGGGTCAGGCAGTGCCGAGGTTTCGAGGTCGACGATGGCACGAACCGGCGCGCTGGCGATTGCCAGAAAGACGATAGCGGCAAGGACTTGGGCTAATCGAGACACGGCGGCACACCTTGCGATCCGAAACGGCATTTAGCCGCTTCCAATCCAAAACACGCGCCAGTGTAACGGTAGGCCCGCGCTGCCGTCAGCAGGTGGTTAATTTCAGAATGGCACCTGCGGCTGCAGCGACCCCATAAAGAAGACCGCACCCATTAGAAGCACGAGACTGGCGCCCAGAAGGCCGGCGCCATCCGCCACAGCGGTTGCCCAGCCGCTGCCCTCGCCGCCCAGCTTGGCTGCCAGATCGCGCGATCCAACCGCCATCGCAGCCAAGATCGAAACCGTGATTGCCGTTCCGATGGCCATGGCGAACGTCGCGAACACGCCAGCCCAAAGCAGCCCTTGCGAGAGCGCGAAGACGAGGACCAGAATAGCGCCGGTACAGGGCCGGATGCCGACCGAGAATGCAATGGCAAGCGCCTTGCCCCAGGTCAGGTCGCCCTGCAGTTCCTTGGGATCGGGCATGTGCGCGTGGCCGCAGCAATCGGCGTGCGCATGTCCGTGGTCGATCGGCTGTGCGTGGTTATGATGTCCGTGGTCGTGCGCACATCCGCAATCGTGGTCATGGCTATCGTGGGCGTGATGGCCGTGGGCGGCAGTTGCATGAGACGGGGCGGCACGCGCGTGGGTTTGCGCCGTCGCGGTGGCGGCCTTGGATGAACGGCGGGCCATGATCTGTTGCACCTGGCTATAGAGCAGCCAAGCTCCAACGGCGGCGACGAACGCCCAGCTGACCGTTTCGATCCAGCGCTCGGCAGCCGTCATTTCCATGCTGGTTTTATTGAGAATGATAAAAAGAATGCCGACGAGCACGATGGCTGACAGCGCTTGGATCAGGGCCGACAAAAACGAGAGCATGATGCCGCGGCGAACAGTTTCACGGTTGGCGAGAACATACGAAGAAATAACCGCCTTACCATGGCCGGGACCGGCGGCATGGAGAACGCCGTAACTGAAGCCGATGAAGCCGAGGACGAGCGCGGCGTTCACACTTCCGGAGCGCTTCAATTCCTTCACAGCGTTGGCGAGTTCGCGATTGAGCCGCTGCTGCTGGGTCAACAACCAATTGTAGACGCCGGAGAAAGCGCCAAGCTCGGCCGCCGGTTGCGCGCCGGCCGGAGACCGGCCAGCGGTCAGTGCGCGATCGGGCGATACTTGCGCGACGACGGCTTCGCCTGCCGCATTGGGCGATGCTGCAGCCGGGATGCCGGCCACCACCGCTGTTAGGAGAAGTACGGCAAGAGCCGCCAGTCGCCGCATCATGTCTTGGCACATGAGAGATGAACGGTGGACGCATAGCCAACGCCGGTGCCCTCGTTCGCATCGCCGGCCGTCAACTGACCACCGAACGCGTCATTCAAGCGCTGCAAGTCGGCGAGGTCCTTGTCGGCATTACCGACCGTCGCCGCACACCCGGCGGGCGCGCCTTCGCTGAGGCGGATGGGATTTTCCTTTGCCAGGTCGAAGGCGATGAAAAACGTCTGGTCATAGACGGCGAACTCGAAACCTTCGGTTTCCGCCGGGACGGGCTCGGCAATCGGGATCGTAAAGTTCAACGACAGCACACCGTCCTTGTGCTCCAGCCAATACTCCTTCGGCGGAGCAAGCTTGACCGGCGTTTCCTTGATGCGGGCAAAGGTGAAGAACTCGAACTCCTTGAGGCCATCGATATTGACCTGGGCGAGTTCGGCCAGTTCCTCGCGCGCGAAGACGCCGTCGCCGTTCTTATCGAGACCCTGAACGGCCATGGCGGTGTACATGTCGTCGAACGTCCACCGGTGCTTGAACCCCGATACCTTGCCGGCGTCGTAGAGTACCGTTGTTTCGACGTTCACCCAGACGTGCGGGTGTGCGTGGGCGGGATGCGGAGCCGCGAAAAGCAGCGCGGCAAGAACTCCTCCGGCAGCCGCCAAATACCCGGCTTTGGTCATCAGTCGTGTCTCCGTCATCGGTCAGCCGCCTGAGGCGCGATGGTGTGCACGCGCCGGTCCAGCTTACGGGATATGGTTCGCGCCTTTCCTAATACCACTGTCAGCGATCAGCATGGCCTCCTTGCGGCGCCGTACGCGGTTTCGTGACGCTCCAGTAGCGGCGCTGCGCCATACGATTGCCATGTGGCGCAATTTGGATGTTATACTATCCGATCGATGCGCGCCGCAGGCGGCGAGGACCATAGAGAGCAAGCGAGACCGATGCGAAACGTCTGGAAGCGTTGCAAAGAATGCAGTCGAAACAATAGGATACGGATCATTCGTTGCGCGGCATTTGGGTTAGCGTTGGCGGCTGCTTGGCTGCCGCTGACAACCCAAGCCTCGGCTGAGGGCGCGTTGAACGTCGTCGCCACGATCAAGCCCATCCATTCTTTGGTCGCACAGGTGATGGGTGAGGTGGGCGAACCGCGCCTCCTCGTTAGCGGCGCGGCGTCGCCACACACGTTTTCGCTCAAACCGTCGGACGCCCGGGCTCTCAACGCCGCGACCGTCGTCTTCCGCGTTTCGGAGGAGATCGAGCCGTTCACGAAGCGGATTGTTGCATCGTTGCCGAAGTCCGTGACGGTGGTGACGTTGGCCGATGCACCCGGCCTGAAGCTGCTGGACAAGCGTGGGGGCGATACGTTCGAGACGCACGACCATGGCCATGACCATGATGGCCACGGTCACGAACATGATCATGGGCATGGCAAGCATGTTCACGGCCCGGTCCGCGACGGCCACGTCTGGCTCGATCCGCAAAATGCAGTGGCGATGGTGGGCGAGATCGCGCGCGTGTTGTCAGCGGCGGAGCCGGACAAGGCCAGCGTGTTCAGAGCCAATGCCGAGACCGCAAAGGCGGGTATCGAAGCTGCATCGAAAGACATCGAAGCCGCGTTGCAGCCGGTCAGGGGGAAGTCGTTCGTCGTGTTCCACGACGCCTACCAGTATTTCGAATCGCGTTTCGGCATGCCTGCTGCCGGGGCGATCACGGTATCGCCCGAGGTCCAGCCTTCAGCCAAGCGGCTGGGTGAGATCAGGCGCAAAATCAAGGATTTAGACGTTTCGTGCGTATTTGCCGAGCCGCAATTCAAATCGAAGCTCGTGGCGACGGTGCTGGAAGGGACGGGGGCCAAATCCGGTACGCTCGATCCGGAAGGCGCAACCTTGGAGCCGGGCCCGACTGCCTACACGGCTCTCATCACCAACCTCGCGCGCGGGTTGACGTCTTGCCTCGGCACGTAGCGCCGGCAGACGCCGAATAGAAAACGGGCGGCCATCGCACGATGGGCCGCCCGGTTTATTTGGTGCCGGCGCGCGTCAGTTATTCGACGGCAACGGTGCGCGTGGGGGTCTCGCTTTTGCGGCCATAGTTGACGACGCGGCGCTGTTTTGCCGGTGCGGTGGCGGCAGGTGCCGCGTCTTCGTTGGCGACGGCAGCGCCGGTCTTGAAGCGTTCCCAGGTGACCGTGACGACCGTTCCGACGGGTATGCGCGGATAAAGATCCAGCACGTCTTCATTATACATGCGGATGCAGCCCTTGGAGACGGCTTCGCCAATCGTCCAGGGGGCGTCCGTGCCGTGGATTCGGTATGTGCTCGAACCGAGATAGAGGGCGCGGACGCCCATGGGGTTCATGGGGTGGCCGCCGGGAACCCAGGCCGGAAGGCGCGGATTTTCGCGCAGCATTTCCGGCGTCGGAGTCCAGGACGGATTCTCGCGCTTCTGAGTCACGTTCAGGCGACCCTGCCAGCGGCTCTGTTCGCGTGGAATGGCGATCGGGTAGCTGATCGCCGTGCCCGGCTTGGTGATGTAGTACAGGCGGCGGTCGCCGAAGGAGGCGATGAGCTGGCCGGGGCGATACTTTGTGCTGAAGCCGACGGTGGTCCGTTTGCCGCCCCATTCCGCATCGCCGCCCCATAGGGAGTCGGCGAACTGGGCCTGCGCGCCGGTCGGCATGGCCGCCGCCACAATGATGGAAGTGCCGACGACAGTCAGTGCCCGGGTGAAGATGGAGCGAACCCGCATTCTGCTACTCCAGTTTATGCTCAACGATTGGCCCTCGGCCGAAGTCCGGTTTGGACCTGAAGGCCTATCGTTAGTGTCAGTATGGTGAACGCTTGGTATATCGCAGTCGCGTATTCGAGGTGAGGGCTTTCGGGCCACACCTCGGAGCGAAGCGACAGTTTTGTTGGAGAAATTCTCCTAGAGATGTCCATAGCTTGAGCATTCGGCGGTTGATACTTAGGCGACTTGCCGTGGCACCCGCTCGGGAACGCGCCGGTCAGGCTTCGGGTTGCATCGCAGCCGTTTCGAATTGCCGGCAGTGTGCTCCGCTTTTGCGGACAACGTGGGGCCGGCTGCTGTTGGCAGTATGGCATTCGGGTTGCAGAGATCGCGATATTTGTTCTTGTCTTGTTCTGATTTTTCTTGACCGTCGCGGGCACGGAAGATATAGAACAAAACAAGTACATTGGTGTGTGGCGTCTTTGTTGTGAAACCCCGTTGCGAAGCGTTCAGACCATGGACAAGGCGCCCGCCCCCCTCGAGTTCCCGATCGCGCCTTCCAGGCAGATGCGCAGCGAAATTTCAGATGCGTCCGTGACTTTATCCGGGGGGGCGCGTTGCGTCGCGTTCCTGCCCTCCCGGATGCCCCCGCGCCGGAGCAGCGCCCTCTCAATGGCTGCTCCGGCGTCCCCGGCGGGGCTGCCTTCAGAAACCACTCTCGAAAGATTGCGCCAGCGCATTCTGGCCATCGAGCGGCCCAAGCTCGAGGTGCGGCATGGTTTTGGTGAAGAGCCGGGCACCGGCGAGACGCCGGCGGAACTCAGTCGAGGACCCCGGACGGCGGCGTGGTCGCTCGGCATGCCGGAGGCGGACGCGCTCATTGGCGCCCATGGGCTCGATACGGCGGCTTGTCACGAAATCAAACCTGAGCCGGGCAAAACTGCCCAGCGCGCTGCGGCGCTCGGCTTCGCTCTTGCGCTTGCCCGCCGCCGGCTCGGCGAAACGGCGCACGCGGGAAGGGGTCTGCCGCGCATCCTGTGGTGCACATCGCGGCCGACGAACCTCGACACGGGTCATCTTTATCCGCCGGGATTGGCGCGCTTCGGGTTGGATGCCGCGTCGTTTCTTTTCATCGACGCCCGGCGCGACGGCGAGGTGCTGTGGGCCTTGGAGGAAGGCCTGCGCTCGGGCAGCCTGGCGCTCGCCATCGGTTCGCTCTCCGCGATCGGACTGACACCGGCACGGCGTCTCAGTCTGGCGGCGCGGGATGGGGCGACACCGCTTCTATTGCTGACAAGCGCTCGATCGGCGCCAAGCGCGGCGACCGCCACGCGCTGGCGGATCGGCACGGCCGTCAGTTCTCCGCACCCGTTCGATCCGAAAGCTTCCGGCGCAGCGCGGATCGCGGTGCGTCTCGAACGCTGCCGATCGGCACCGCCCGCAATGCAAGCGGCGATGACTTTGGAATGGTCCGATGAAGCGTATCGTTTCCGTATGGCTTCCGCACTGGCCGATCGAACGGCTGAAGCGGCACCGGCCCGGCGCCGTGCCGGATGACAAACCCTTCGCACTCGTCGCCGGCGGGGCGCACGGGATTCGAATCTCAGCCATCAACACGCACGCCGCGCGGGAGGGCTTGCGGACGGGCATGAGCCTTGCCGATGCCCGTGCAGCCGTGCCGATCCTTGTGTCGCATCCGTGCGAGACGGAGCGGGACGCGCGGGCGCTCAAACGTCTGGCCCTTTGGCTCGGGCGCTACGGGCCGCACCGCAATGCCGAAGGCTGCGACGGCGTATGGATCGACACCACCGGCGTCGCGCACCTCTTCGGCGGGGAAGCAGCGTTGCTTGACGACCTCGTGCAGCGGCTCGCTGGTTTCGGCATCACGGCACGTGCCGGGCTTGCCGGGACACCGGGGGCGGCCCATGCACTGGCGCGCTTTGCAACCTTGCGGCGGAGCGCGGTTCTCGCTCTTACGGGAGAGGCTGCAACGCTCGCGGCGCTTGCCGCGCTGCCGGTCGAGGCGCTGCGGCTTGCGCCTGAAACCGTTCTTCTGCTGCGGCGGCTGGGGCTCGCGCGCATCGGGCAACTCAACGAACTGCCGCGCGCAAGCCTGGAGACGCGCTTTGCGTCGGAGGCATCCGCGCGCTCCAGAGCGGCACAGGCCAAGGCGAGGGCATTGGCAGACGCGGTTCTCGTGCGGCTCGATCAGGCGTTGGGACGAACGGAGGAACCGCGGGCTGCGCTCGGGGAGCCGCCGGTTCTGTCCGAGCGGCGCTCCTGGGGCGAACCGCTGATCTCATCGGACACACTCGTTTCGGAAGTGGGCGGGCTCGCGAACGATCTTGCACGCGCGCTGAAAGCGGCGGGGCTCGGCGCGCGGCGGATCGCGCTGTCGCTTTACCGGGCAGACGGCACTGTGGCGCACGTGGAGGCGGGGATGGCGCGGGCCAGCGCAGAGGCGGTGCATTTCCTGCGGCTGCTCGACGAAAAGCTGGCTGCGATCGACGCCGGTTTCGGTATCGATGTGGCCGTGCTCGATGCGATGGCGACCGAATCGCTCGATCCGGAGCAGATCGCGCTTGGACGCGCCGGAGCGGCACCAGAGCAGGCGATCGCGGCACTCGTCGACCGGCTGGCGAACCGGCTCGGGGCGAAGAACGTGTTCCGTCTCGCACCGCGCGCCAGCCACATTCCCGAACAGGCCGCGATGCGTGCAGCGCCGCTGGCGCCGTTGCGCGATGCCGGTGCGTTTGCATGGTCTCTGCCGGGCGAGCGGCCGTTTCTCCTGCTGTCGCCGCCCGAAGCAATCACCGTCATGGCTGAAGTTCCGGATGGGCCGCCATTACGGTTCACCTGGCGGCGGGTCGCCTATGCGGTCGCCAAGGCGTCGGGGCCGGAGCGGATCGCGCCGGAGTGGTGGCGGCATCTGCCAGGCGCGCGTGAGGAAACGCCTCATTTCGAGGACGACGGCATCGACGGCGAAATCGTCGATGCGACCGTGCGCGAGACGACGCGCGATTACTACGTGGCGGAGACGGGAGACGGGTCGCGGTTCTGGATGTTTCGCGAGGGTTTTTATGGCGCGGCGGATCAGTGTGGCGGGCCGCGCTGGTTTCTGCACGGTCTGTTCTGACGAGGGCGTGCGATGCGTTACGCGGAACTCGACGTCACCACGAACTTCTCGTTTTTGCGCGGGGCGTCGCACGCCGACGAACTGGTCGCTCAGGCGAAGGCGTTGGGACTTAAAGCCATCGCGGTCACCGACTGCAATACGCTTGCCGGCATCGTGCGCGCGCATACGGCGGCGAAGGCGGTTGGCTTGCGGTTCATTCCCGGCGCGCGGCTCGATCTTCGAGACGCGCCAAGTTTGTTGTGCCTGCCCACGGATCGCGCCGCTTATGGCCGGCTCTCGCGATTGATCTCGCTGGGCCAGAGCCGGGCGGAGAAAGGACAGTGCCTGCTGCGGCTCGACGATGTGGCGGCGCACGCGGAAGGCAATATTTTCATTGCCGTTCCACCCGACACGATCGGCGACGGGTTCGAAGCGCAATTGCAGCGCATCGCCTCTGCATTGGCAGAGGCAAAACTCTATCTCGCAGCCTCGCACGGATTTCGCGGCGATGACCGGGCGCGGATGGGGAAACTCGCAACGCTTGCGCGGGCATGCGGGACGCCTCTGGTGGCAACGAACGCTGTGCTTTATCACGCGCCGCACCGGCGTCCGCTGCAGGATGTTCTCACCTGTGTGCGCGAACATACGACGATCAACGAAGCCGGATACCGGCTGGCGGCGAACGCAGAGCGGCACCTGAAGAAGCCGCAAGAAATAATGCGGCTCTTTCGTGGATACGAACATGCCGTGTCGCGCACACTCGACATCATGGAGGCGTGCCGGTTTTCGCTCGATGAGCTTGTCTACGAATATCCCGATGAGCCGGTGCCGCCGGGGACGACGCCGCAGGCGCATCTGGAGGCATTAACGTGGGAGGGCGCGGCGTGGCGCTTTCCGGACGGCATTCCCGGCAAAGTGCGCGCGACGATCACACGCGAATTGCAGCTCGTCGCCGATCTCGGCTACGCGCCCTACTTTCTCACCGTGCACGATATCGTGTCGTTCGCGCGCTCGCGCGGCATTCTCTGCCAGGGACGCGGCTCGGCGGCGAACTCGGTCGTGTGTTACTGCCTCGGCATCACGGCCGTAAACCCGACGGAGGTGAACCTCCTGTTCGAACGCTTCGTCAGCCACGCGCGCAAAGAACCGCCGGACATCGACGTCGATTTCGAACACGACCGGCGCGAGGAGGTCATTCAATACATCTACGCGCGCTACGGCCGCGACCGGGCCGGGTTGGCTGCGACCGTGATTTCCTATCGGGCGCGCTCGGCGGTGCGCGACGTCGGCAAGGCGATGGGGCTGTCTGAGGATACGGTCGCGGCGTTGGCCGGCATGGTGTGGGGGACGCGGTCGGGCGGCGTGCTGGGCGACACGCGGGTGCGCGAGGCTGGGCTCGATCCGGCCGACCCGCTGCTCGCGACGGTTCTGGAGTTGACGGAAGACCTGATCGGTTTCCCGCGGCATCTGTCGCAGCATGTCGGCGGGTTCGTGCTGACGCGGGGACCGCTCGTCGAGTTGGTGCCGGTCGGCAACGCGGCGATGGCGGACCGCACCTTCATCGAATGGGACAAGGACGACATCGCGGCGCTCGGGCTGTTGAAGGTCGATGTGCTGGCGCTTGGGATGCTGTCGTGCATCCGGCGCGCGTTCGAACTGTTGAAGGGACATCACGGGCTCGACATGACGCTGGCGAAGGTGCCGCGCGAGGACCCGGAAACCTACGACATGCTGTGCCGCGCGGATTCCATCGGCGTGTTCCAGGTCGAAAGCCGGGCGCAGATGAACATGCTGCCGAGGCTGAAGCCGCGCTGCTTTTATGATCTCGTGATCGAAGTTGCGATCGTTAGGCCGGGGCCGATCCAGGGCGACATGGTGCATCCGTATCTCAGGCGGCGTTCGGGACTGGAGCCGGAAACCTATCCGTCGCCCGCGCCGGAGCACGGGCCGGCGGACGAACTGAAACAGATTCTCGGCAAGACGAAGGGCGTGCCGCTGTTCCAGGAACAGGCGATGCGGATCGCGATGGAGGCGGCGAAGTTTTCCGACGCGGACGTGAACGATCTGCGCAAGGCGATGGCGACGTTCCGGCGGCGCGGGACGATCGGGCTTCTGGAAGACAAGATGGTCGAGCGGATGACGGCGCGCGGCTACGACCGCGACTTCGCCCAGCGCTGCTTCAACCAGATCAAAGGGTTTGGCGAGTACGGCTTTCCGGAAAGCCATGCGGCGAGCTTCGCGCATCTCGTTTACGCGTCGTCATGGCTCAAGTGCCATTATCCGGCGGCGTTCGCGTGCGCGCTTTTGAATTCCCAGCCGATGGGGTTTTACGCGCCGGCCCAGATCGTGCGGGATGCGCGCGAGCACGGTGTGACAGCGCGAGCGGCAGACATCAACGACAGCGACTGGGATTCGACGCTGGAGGACGTTTGCGAGGACGGGCCGGCGCTGCGGCTGGGGTTGCGCCAGATCGATGGATTGCAGGAAGGAGAGATCGGAAAGCTTCTGGCGGCCCGGGCGAAAGCGGCGTTCCGTTCGGTGCACGATCTGTGGCAGCGGGCTGGCTTGCGGCTGCCGACGCTGGAAAAGCTTGCCGCCGCGGATGCATTTCGCTCCGTTGGCCTCGACCGGCGGCAGGCGCTGTGGGAGGTGACGGCGCTCGCGAACGCGCCGCCGCTGCCGTTGTTTTCGTGGAACGAAACACGCGAGACAGGCGCGGAGCCGGAGGTGGCGTTGCCTCAGATGCCGCTCTCGGAGCATGTCGTGAACGATTATCAGACGCTGCGGCTTTCCCTCAAAGCGCACCCGATGAGCTTCCTGCGCGCACGGCTCAAGGCGGAGCGGGTGGCGACGTGCCACGATTTGCGGTCGATGCGCGACGGCCAGTTCGTGAGGGTCGCGGGTGTCATTCTGGTGCGGCAGCGGCCGGGGTCGGCCAAGGGCGTCGTGTTCATGACGCTCGAAGATGAATCCGGTGTCGCCAATGCGGTCGTGTGGCCGAAGATGCTGGAGAAGCACCGCAAGACGGTGATGCAGGCCCGGCTGATGCTGGTTTCTGGGCGCGTTCAGCGGCACGAGAGCATTATTCACATCGTAGCGACGGGCTTGGAGGATCGCAGCGACTGGCTCGGCCTGCTGTCGGATATGGCTGGCGACATGCCGATCCCCCTTGCGAATGCCGACGAGGTGAGATCGCCGGGCCCCGACCCGCTCGCAACGGGCGCGGAGGGGCACCCGCGATGGTCACGCGGAGCGCCGTCGGTACGGCCGAGACCGATGCACCCCAGGAACGAGCGCGTTATCCCCAAGTCCCGGGACTTCCATTGAATGTCCTAAGATTTCTGCCAACAGGGAGAGAAGCCCTGTCACCCAACCGCAACGCCTGTTCCAGGATCGGGCAAAGATACCGGCTCGGTCCATCACAGCAATGCCGCTTCCTGATAGCGTCCCGCCACGATCGACACTTGAGGCTGCTTTGCCCATCGAGGGAAAGCCGTCTCGCGCGGTGTGATCCTGCGTGTCTCGCAAATGTTTGGAGATTGTCCATGTCGAAGTTTCGCGCCCTTGCCTTCGCGCTCGCTGCGCTTCCCCTTTCCACTCTGGTTCTCAGTTCAACGGCGACGACGGCCGCCGCCAAGGACCCGGAGTTGATCATCAAGGTCACAAACGTTCGCGCGCTCGACCGCGCCGATGAACTCTCCGACGGCGATTTCTTCGCGCGGGTGACGATTAACGGCGAGAAGCTGGAAAGCCCGGTCGTCAAGCAGGACGGCAGCATCAAACCGGACTGGGTTCTCTCCAAAAAGGTCAAGGCCGGCGTCGTGAAAGTGAAATTAGAACTCATCGACAAGGATCTGAGCGTCGACGATCCGGTTGACATCAACCGGGTCGACAACAAGCGTGACCTCGACTTCACGGTGAACACGAAGACTTGCCGCGTCCTGGACTTCTCTCCCACGTACAAGTGCGGTGCGAAGATCACGCGCGCCGGCAAGGAAAACAAAAAGGCCGAAGTGACCTTTGTCGTCACAGTGAAGAAGTAGTCTTCGCTGGCATTTCGAGTTGCAAGCGGGCAGGCGCCTACGGGCAGCCTGCCCTTTTTGCGTCTTGACGCGCGTGCCCGGCTTGCCGAATAGCGATTTTCAGGGCAACCAACGCAGATGGTCAGTTGCGCAGCCCGGCATTCGGCGCGTTGTGCCGTTCGCACGTTTGTTCGGGCGGCGGCGCTCGGACTCATGCTTGCCGTACTGCCGGACAGCAGCTTAGCCCAGCGGCAGCTCACCGAACCCGAAGCGGCGACGGGACGGGTTGAAGGGACGCTCGCACGCGCCCGGACCTTCATGATCGCGACGTCCAGCAAGCCTGCGTCGGAAGCGGGGCGCGAGATGCTGCAGGCCGGCGGCTCCGCGGTCGATGCGGCTATCGCGGCGCAACTCGTCCTGGGTCTCGTCGAGCCGCAGTCATCCGGGCTCGGCGGCGGGGCCTTTCTACTGCACTGGGACAAGGGCGCCGGATCGCTCGTTGCCTACGACGGGCGCGAGACGGCTCCGATGACGGCGAGGCCGGATCGGTTCTTGCGGGACGGCAAGCCGATGCCGTTCGAGACGGCCGTGCGGTCCGGGCTCAGCATCGGCACGCCCGGTCTCGTGAAACTTCTCAAAGCGACCCACGACAAGCACGGCAAGTTGCCTTGGCCCCGGCTGTTTGAACCGGCAATCCGGCTCGCGGATGCGGGATTTACGGTTACGAGGCGGCTGCATTTTCTATTGCGACTGGTCGGGATCGACGCGTTCGATGCGGCAGCGCGCGCCTATTTTTTTGATGCGGACGGGGCGGCGATTGCGGAGGGGGCGACCATTAAGAACGCGGCGTATGCGGCGACGCTACGCGCGATCGCGGAGAATGGTCCCGAGGCGTTTTATTCGGGGCAGATTGCAGACGACATGGTGCGCGCGGCAGCCAGCGCTCCGAACGCGGCTGGCGACCTCACAGCGGCTGATCTTGGCCAATACACAGTGATCGAGCGCACACCGGTCTGTGCGCCGTATCGCGCTTACCGCGTGTGCGGCATGGGTCCGCCGTCGTCGGGCGGCATTGCGATTGCGCAAATCCTGATGCTCGTCGAGCCGTTCGAACTCGGCAGCGTCAGCAACGGACGACCATCGGCGAAGGGCGTGCACGTCATCCTCGAAGCGCAGAAACTCGCCTATGCGGATCGGGGCCGGTATTTGGCCGATCCGGCGTTCCAGCCCATCCCCGCAGGTCTGACAGACGCTTCCTACCTCGCGGAGCGGCGCAAATTGATCGATCCAATGTCCGCGATGCCGCCGCCGCCGCCCGGACTGCCGCCAGGACTATCGGAGCGCGGCTTCGGTGTTGACGCGACGGCGGAGACAACAGGTACCAGCCATATCTCCGTGATCGACGCGGACGGAAACGCTGTGTCGATGACGACGACGATCGAAGGCGTATTCGGGTCGGGCGTGATGGCGGCGGGGTTTCTGCTCAACAATGAGCTCACGGATTTCTCGTTCCTGCCGGCGGATGCGGAGGGGCGGCCCATTGCCAATCGCGTCGAAGGCGGGAAGCGTCCGCGCAGCACCATGTCTCCAACGATCGTGTTCGACGAGACGGGCGGCGTCTTTGCCGTGGCCGGGTCACCCGGCGGCGGGCGCATCATCATGTTCGTGACAAAGGCGCTCATCGC
This sequence comes from uncultured Hyphomicrobium sp., assembly GCA_964458265.1. Classification (GTDB taxonomy): domain Bacteria; phylum Pseudomonadota; class Alphaproteobacteria; order Rhizobiales; family Hyphomicrobiaceae; genus JAGVSR01. The sequence goes on from CAYWIF010000008.1 coordinate 40,308, forward strand.
CTTGATGGACTGGAAGCTTGATGCCTATGAGGCTTCGGCCTTGCCGAACTTTGGCAGCATGGGCGATGGCGCCGACCTTGAGACCGATTGGCGATCGATCGTACTGGGATTGCAACTCAAGGCCCTCGGCCACGACGTGCGTGCGGATCTGATGAACTCGGGCCTCAACATACTCACCGTGCGAAACGGTGCTATCGAGGGTGCCAGCGATCCGCGCCGCGAGGGCGCGGCACTCGGAGATTGATGCCATGACGCGGCAACGCATCACTGTTGCGGGTGCCGGAGTGATTGGTCTCTGGCAGGCCCTGACACTCGCACGGCGCGGCTTCGATGTGATGCTCGTTGATCGCGAGATGGATCCGCTGGCCAACTCCGCAAGCCGCCACGCGGGCGCGATGCTGGCGCCGTGGGTCGAGGCGGAATCCGCCCCCGACGTTGTCCGCGACTGCGGCGCCGACGGTTTGGCACTATGGCAGGAGGCCTTTCCCGGCGTCGTCAACAACGGCAGTCTGGTCGTGGCAGTGGCCCGCGACCAACCCGATCTGGTGCGCTTTGCCAAGCTTACGCGCGAGCATCGGATACTCGACCGGGCGGCTCTGGCCGAACTCGAGCCGGATCTGGCCCAACGCTTTTCGTCGGCGCTCTATTTCGCGGACGAGGCCCACGTCGCAACGGTGCCGGCGCTGGCGTTTCTTCTCGACGCCTGCCGGGACGCCGGTGTCGATATTCACTTCGGCCGGGCGCTGGAGGACAGCGATCGCGAGGCGCTCATCGTGGATTGTCGCGGCATGGGTGCGCGGCACCGGTTGCCTGACCTGAGGGGCGTGCGCGGCGAACGCATTCTTATGCAAACTCCGGACGTGACGTTTTCGCGGCCGATCCGGCTCCTCCATCCGCGCCATCCGATCTATGTCGTGCCGTGGGGCGAGGGCCGCTTTGTCGTGGGCGCGACCATGATCGAGAGCGAGGACGCGGGACCGGTTTCGGCGCGGTCCGCCCTGGAACTTTTGGGCGCGGCCTATACGCTGCATCCGGCATTCGGCGAGGCGGAGATCTTGGAGATGAGCGCGGGCGTCCGGCCGGCGTTTCCCGACAACGTGCCGCGCGCCGTGGTTACCGTCGTGGACGGATCCCGCAGCATCATGGTGAACGGGGCGTACCGGCACGGGTTTCTGCTGGCGCCGGTACTTGCAAGCGCGGTGGCCAACTACCTAGAGAATGGGGCGCTCCATCCGCTCCTGCGGGTGTGACGGCAATTGACCCATGGCGGGCCGCGCGGTGGGCAGATAAGGTTGCGGCTATGAGCACATCCGATTCCAATTCGACCGATACCAGCAAGACGTTCGGCTTCCGCACCGTGCAGGAGCAGGAGCGCCAGGGCCTCGTCAACGACGTCTTTTCCAAAGTCGCCGAGCGCTACGACCTGATGAACGACCTCATGTCGGGCGGATTGCACCGGTTGTGGAAGTCGGACTTCGTGGCGATGCTCAATCCGCCAAAGGGCGAAGCGCCCTTCCGGTTGCTCGATGTCGCCGGCGGGACAGGCGATATCGCCATGCGCGCGCTTCGATCGGGCGGGCCAAAAACGCGCGCGGTCATCTGCGATATCAGCCCGGAGATGTTGGATGTCGGGCGCCGGCGTGTGACGGATGCCGGGTTATCGGACCGCATCGAACTGATCGAGGGCAATGCGGAGACGCTCCCGTTCGCGGAGAAGAGCTTCGATGCCTACACGATCTCGTTCGGCATCCGCAATGTGACCCACATCGACCAAGCGCTCAGCGAGGCCTTCCGCGTGTTGAGGACGGGCGGTCACTTTCTGTGCCTGGAGTTTTCCGAAGTGCAGGTGCCGATCCTCGACCGATTGTATGACTTTCATTCGTTCGAGATTATTCCGCGTCTGGGAAAGCTGACGGCGGGCGATGCTCAGCCCTATCAATATCTCGTGGAATCCATCCGCAAGTTTCCGAAGCAGGAGCGGTTCGCGGACATGATCCGCGCCGCAGGATTCCACAACGTCAGCTTTCGGAATTTGACCGGTGGCGTGGCGGCGATCCACAGCGGGTGGAAAATCTAGGACCGGAACTTTTCTCGCCGAAACGCGTTCGTGTGGGTCGACAACTTTCAGGAGGCACGTTTGGCGCGGACAATTCGCATCGGAAGCTGGAGTTATGATTTGCCGGACTGGGCCCCGGCGCGCATGGCCATCGGCATTTTGCTGATCATTTTTGGCTTCTTGGGATTTCTACCTATTCTTGGCTTCTGGATGATCCCGCTCGGATTGGTCGTGCTGTCCTATGACATCCCGCGCGTGCGGTTGTGGCGGCAAAATTTCAAAACCTGGTGGCGCGGCGGCAAGAGCGAACCACCCCCGGAACTTCGCAAGGCCGATGTGAAGCCGCCGCCTGGGATTTGAACGGGTTCAGCCACCCATCAATTCGCGCATGAAGCGGCGCCAACCCTGGCCTTTCGCTGCCTCTCCCGTTCGATCGACTGCGATCAGCAGCGATGCGGCGATCACTCCGCCGTCCTTTTCCTCAGCGGCGAGGACAATGCCACCGCCTTCGCGTTCTCCAGCTTTGAAAAGGAAGTCCCGGTCGTTGGTCATATCGGCGACAGGACGGACGTTATAGGGCGCGCGGTCGCGATAGATCCGGGCGGAGAGATCGTCGGGAAAGTAGATCTGGCCGGTCAGCACGGTGAGTTTATCAAGGAAGACCTTGATGTGGATGTGGGGCGTGCGGCCCGGATACCAGCCTGGATAAACCGAACGGAAAGTCACGCGGCCGTCCGCACTGGTATTCTGAGTGCCGCGCAAGTACTTCTCACCCGTGGCGGATGTCCGGCGGTCGTCGCCCTGGCCGTCATATCCGGAATAGATCCCTCCGGCATCGGCGTGCCAGACGTCGACGCGCGCGCCGGCGGTAGGTGTGCACGGCCCGTGTTCGATGACGCGAAGTGTCAAGTCGAGGGCCGCGCCGGGGCGGCCTTCAGTGATATCTGCGCGGACAAGTTCCGGATCGAAATAGTAAGGCCCCTCCATGGCCTGGGGCGTGAGTACACAGGCACCGGAGGGCTGAGTTGCCGCAGCGGGGTTGCCGGGTGAGGGCGTTTCGGCGCGTGCGGCGGTGACGGCGGGCAGCATCGACGCGCCAGCGGAACCCAGGACGAGCTTACGGAGGGCGTCGCGGCGGCTTAGCGAAAAGGACATTGCGCGTTCCATGGCGATGACTGATTCACCCTAAACGGTTGACGCAGGGGAATTCCGTTGCGGCCAAAATTGACTTCGGCAGGATAGCCCCAAAATTGATGGCGGAGGGATGACAATTGAGTGGGGGGTTGAGTCGCCGGGATCTCATACGCAGTGCCGCCGGTTTTGCGAGTACCGTAGCGGTTGCGAAAACCGTTTGGGCGGCACCGGCGCAATGGTACATCGGCATTATTCCCGACGAGCCCTTTCCGATCCGGGTCGTCGATAAGTTCCGCGTTCCAGGCGCGTTTCACCGGCAGGTTGTCCCGTTCAGCGGTCCGGAACCGCCGGGGACGCTGGTGGTGGCACGAGCCGACCGCTTTCTTTATTTCGTCGAGCCCGGGCGGCGGGCACTGCGTTTCGGCATCTCGGTCGGGCGGCAGGGGATGGAGTGGCAGGGCGAGGCGGTCGTCGGGCGAAAGGCGAAATGGCCGACATGGACGCCGACGGCGAATATGCGGCGGCGCGATCCGTCGCTGCCGGTGAGCGTGCCTGGTGGACCGGCCAATCCGCTCGGCGCGCGGGCACTTTATCTTTTCCGCGACGGCCGCGACACGCTCTATCGCATTCACGGCACCAATCAGCCGTCGAGCATCGGGAAGGCAGCGTCGTCAGGGTGCATCCGAATGCTCGACGAGCACATCTTCGAGCTTTACGCGAGCGTGCCAACCGGAACGCGGGTGGTGGTGCGATAGTTCAATCGAACGAGCTGTCCGTGATTTTACCGTCCCAGTAGAGCATGGCCACCTGGACGACGCCGTTCTTGTCCTCCACCGGCGTGTATTCCAGCATGACGTTGCGCGGCTTCATGGGAATGAGGCGGCGATACGTGACGGACCCGTCGCGGTCGACAAAGCGGATTATCTTCTTGCCGTAGTGCTTCTTGAGCTTTTTCAGGTCGCCTTCACGGTAAAGACAGACGTCGAAGGCTGTGCAGATTTGCTTGGTTTTAACGGCCACAATCAACTGGCTGACGCGACCAGTCGTGGCGTTGAAGTGGACGCCGAAATTCTGTTCGGAGTGGAATGACATGTAAACGGCGTTGCCGTTCGATTCCCGATTGACGTGAGCCGGTTCTCCGAGTGTGGCTTTGACCTGTGCTTCCGACATCCCGAGTTCTATGCCGGCAACTCCGATGCCGCCTCGGATAAGACCTTTCGTTATGTCGGCGGCGTGGGCTGGTGTGTAGGCGAGTGCGAGGCCGGCAATCGTCAAGGCGATGGCTGCCAGAATGAAGCGCGGTGTCATATGTCCCCTCCAGGCGAATTCCCGGGGCTGAAGCATCGCTCGTTTTGCGGGCGAGAGATGTTCCTTTCGGAACACTACGCGGCGGCGAGGACGGCCAGGGCTTCCCGGGGGTCAATGCGGCCGTCGTAGAGGGCACGGCCGGTGATGGCGCCTTCCAGCAGGCGGTATTCCGGGCGCATCAGGGCGCGCACGTCGTCGATGGAGGCGAGGCCGCCCGATGCGATGACGGGGATGGACGTTGCGCGGGCCAGATCGGCTGTGGCGGGCAGGTTCAAACCCTTCAGGACACCGTCGCGCTCGATGTCGGTGTAGATGATGGCGGAAACGCCCGCGTCCTCGAAGCGGCGGGCGAGGTCGACGGCGGTGAGTTCGGAGGTTTCAGCCCAGCCCTCGACAGCGACTTTGCCGCCTTTCGCATCAATGCCGACCGCGACGCGGCCTGGAAATTGCCGGCAGGCTGCCTTCACCAGTTCGGGATCGCGGACGGCGATGGTGCCGAGGATCACCCGCCGGATGCCCTTCGCGAGCCACATCTCGATTGTTGCGAGGTCGCGAATGCCGCCGCCGAGTTGAACCGGCATCTTCACGCGGGCGAGGATGGCGTCAACCGCTGCGCCGTTGACGGGTTTACCGGCGAACGCCCCGTTCAAATCGACGACGTGCAAATATGTGAAACCCTGAGCTTCGAATTGGGCGGCTTGGTCGGCCGGATTGTCGTTGAAGACGGTGGCCTGGTCCATTTCACCGAGCTTCAAGCGCACGCACTGGCCGTCTTTCAGGTCGATGGCCGGGAACAGGATCACTTTTTTCTCGCTCGCCGCGATTGTGCGGTCATAACATTGCTGGAGTTCAGCGCGATCAATCGCGTTCCGTTCCGTTCGTCAAGCGTTCGAGTCTCCGATGACCCTGCCGTTCCATCACCGCCCAGAGTCCGCGCCGCCCGCGTTCAACACCACCCGGCCACTCACCGAGAAGGACGCTATCGAGATCTGGATCGCGAAGTGGTTGCGCGTGCGACGGAAGGATCTGATTCAGCGGTACGATTGCGATCCACGGCGCATCTATGAAATCTGGGAAGGCGTGCGTTTTCCGCGCGCCAGAGAGTTGGCATTGGCTGAGTTCGCAACACGGTATCCACAGCTCGCCGGACACGTCGATGCGAGCCACCACCGGCGGTTTGCGCTGAAGGCCCGTAGTCCGGACCAGCTGAACCTGTTTGGCTGATACAAGGACACCATACAACCGTGTAACCCTTTGTAATATATAATCTATTTATTTCGCCGCAACCTAGAAGAACAAACTACGAACTTTGGCTGGACGGAGCCCGCGACTCACGGCATGTTCTTCCTATGTTCCCGCCCATAGAGTCCCCCCCGCGTTCCCCGTAGAATAGATCCAGCCTAACTCCTCCAGCCCAAGGAGCTCCCCAGATGCGCACCTATCTCATCTCCTACGATCTCGCGAAGCCCCACGTTTCCAAGCATGTCGTCGCCCACGCCATCATGAGCCTCGGCTCAAGCTGGGCGCGTCCACTGGAGAACACGTGGTACGTGCGCTCGGACGAAAGTGAAGAAACTCTCGAAGCCTGGCTCGGCCGGTATCTCGAGGCCGATGATGGCCTCCTGATCCAGCCGGTGAAGGAAGAGGCGGTGATGACGAACACGTCGCTGCGTTGGTTCCGTCAGCGCCGCGCCGGGATCGACGTCACTGAGCACACCAACATCATCGCGTTCCCGGTGGTTGCGCCCTTGGCCGGCGAGCGGGCTGATGAGCCCGAACTGCCCTTCGCTGCAGCGTGCTGAGTTTGTAACTGCATTCGACCCTTTCGACTGCCCAGTCGATCGCCGTCTCGCCTCTCTCTCCCGCGGGGATTGTTCATCCCCGTCCCAAAAGCGAGACAGCCCCTCCGCTTCTCCCCCGAAGCGGTCAAACGAGGCCGGACCCTCTGCCCAGAGGTCCGGCCTTTTTTTTAACCCACCGTTTCGGGCTTGGCCTTGGCGGTGAGGCGGTGGCCTTTGGGGGCGCTGCGGGCGAAGCGGGCTTCGATGTACTCTTCGACGAGGGCCTTGAAATCGTCGGCAATGCGGGGCCCGCGCAGGGTCGTGAATTTTTCCCCGTCGACAAAAATGGGGGCGGCTGGCGCTTCGCCGGTGCCGGGTAGCGAGATACCGATGTCGGCGTGTTTGGACTCACCGGGGCCATTCACGATGCAGCCCATGACGGCGAGGTTTAAGTTTTCGACGCCGGGATAGCGCGTCTTCCAGTCCGGCATGCGATCGCGGATCATGTTCTGCACGTCGCGGGCGAGTTCCTGGAAGGTCGTGGACGTCGTGCGGCCGCAGCCCGGACACGCCGCGACGACGGGAACGAAAGCGCGGAAGCCCATCGTCTGCAAAAGCTCCTGGGCGGCGCGGACTTCGAGCGTGCGGTCACCGCCTGGTTCGGGCGTCAGCGAGAAGCGGATGGTGTCGCCGATGCCGCGTTGGAGCAGGATGCCCATCGCGGCCGACGATGCGACGATGCCTTTCGACCCCATGCCGGCTTCGGTGAGCCCAAGATGGAGCGCATAGTTGCAGCGCGCGGCCAGCATTGCGTAGCAGGCGATGAGGTCCTGGACGGCGGAGACCTTGGCCGAAATGATGATCTTGTCGGCGCCAAGCCCCAGTTCTTCGGCGCGGGCCGCGGATAGCAGTCCCGATTGGACCATGGCTTCGCGCATGACTTCGCGCGCATCTTTTGGATCGGGCAACGCGGCGTTGGCATCCATCAGATGGGTCAGGAGTTCCTGATCGAGGGAGCCCCAGTTGACGCCTATGCGAACGGGCTTGCCGTAGCGGATCGCCATTTCGACAATGGCTGAGAATTGGCGATCGCGCTTGTCCTTGAAGCCGACGTTGCCGGGATTGATGCGGTACTTGTCGAGGGCTTCGGCGCAGGCGGGATTTTCGCCGAGCAGCTTGTGGCCGATATAGTGGAAATCACCGACCAGGGGGACCTTCACACCGCGCTTCAGGAGGCCATCCTTGATGTGCGGCACGGCCTTGGCGGCTTCGTCCCGATCGACGGTTATGCGCACGATTTCAGATCCGGCGCGAGCGAGTGCCGCGACTTGATCGATCGTACCTTTGATGTCGGCGGTGTCGGTGTTGGTCATCGACTGGACGACCACCGGCGCGCCACCGCCGACGACCACGCCTCCCACCGGGACGGCGACCGAAGGGCGGCGGGTCGCGAGAACAACAGTGCCGTCGGTGCTCATAGACCCGATGCCTCGTTCGATCCGGTGCGAAATTACCGGGCTTCCATTCCCTAACTAGCCGATCAAGGCGGAGTTCGCCAGATGGCCGCGGTTAGCGGCGGCTGAAGATGGCCAGTGATAAGCCCGCGATGATGGCCATGCAGAGGACAATCGAAGGTCCGCCGGGGGCGTCGACGTTGGCGGAAAGCGTCAAACCGAGTGCGACGCTCATGGCACCGACCAGCGCGGCGGTGAGGACGAGACCCTCGGGCGTCGCGGCAAACGGGCGGGCGGCGACAATGGGAACAATCAGAAAGGCGATGGCGAGAAGCACGCCCACGATCTTCATGGCGATCGCGATGGTCAGCGCCAGAACCACGATGAAGGCGGCGCGAACGCGCCGGCTCGGCACCCCTTCGGCGGAGGCCAATTCCTCGTGCACGGCGACGCGCAGCAGCGGCTGCCAGAGCCAGGCCATGACGCCAAGCACCACCGCGCCGCCGCCGTAGATCAACCAGAGGTCGCCCGAGGTGACGGCGAACACATCGCCGAACAGGTATCCCATCAGATCGACCGATGGCCCGGCAATAACCGCCGTGGCGATGACGCCGAGGGCGAGGGTTCCGTGATGGGTGAGACCAAGGATGGCGTCGAGGGGGACAAGTTTCTGCCGGCCCAGCACGATGAGGAGTGAGGCGACGGCGAGCGTCGTGACGATGACGCTCGCGGTGACGTCGATGTTGAGCAAAAGCCCAAGCGCGACACCGACGAGGCTCGCCTGGGCGACCGTTTCGCCGAAATAGGCCATCCTGTTCCAGACGAGAATGGCGCCGAGCGGCGCGGCGATCACGGCAAGGCCGACGCCGGCAGCCAGCGCGCGGAGTAGAAATGGTTCGATCACGAGGCGTCTCCCGCGCCACGGCTGTCCGATCCAGGGAGGGCGCTGCCATCCAGACCGTGGGCATGATCGTGGTGGTGGCGGTAGACCCCGAAAGCGCGAGCGGTCTCGGGTCCGAAGAGGCGCATATACTCGGGATGCTGAGCGACTGTATCGGGCACGCCGGAGCAGCAGATGTGGCGGTTGAGGCAGAGAACACGGTCGCTCTGGGCCATGACGACATGAAGGTCGTGTGAGACGAGGAGGACGCCGATGCCGCGCTTGTCGCGCAGGGCACCGATCAGGGCATAGAGGTCTGCTTCGCCGGTATAATCGACGCCACGGACTGGCTCGTCGAGGACCAGGAGATCAGGGTCTGCCGTCAGCGCCCGCGCAAGCAGCACGCGCTGGAGTTCGCCGCCGGAAAGTTCGCTTAGCTGTTGATCGAGGCAGCGTTCGGCACCGACCTCGGCGAGCAAGGCTCGCAAATGTTCGCGCGGCGACGTGTGGCCGAGGGACAGGAAGCGCACGACGGTCATGGGCAGCGCACGGTCGATATCGAAGCGCTGCGGCACGTACCCGACTTTCAAATCCTCGACACGGCTGATTTCGCCGCCGGTGAGTTCCTGGACACCAAGCAGGGCCCGAACGAGGCTCGTCTTGCCGGACCCGTTGGGGCCGATCAGGGTGACGATCTCGCGGGGGTGAATATCAACATCGACGTGGTCGAGGATCAAACGGTCGGCCCGCTTCAGCGTGAGACCGCGGGCGCTGATCAGCGCGGTGGTATCGAAGGCCTTACCGGGACCGTGTTCGTGCCCGCAACCGCACGCCTGGTAGGCGTGATGGGGCGCAGGGCCATGCCCATGATGGTTGGCCTCAGCGTGCGGCGCGCCGGTCATTGTTGCGACTGCTCCTTCGAGGTGCGCGCGTCAGGTCTCGCCCGCCGAGCAGCGTGGACAGAGACCCTGGACTTCGACGAACTTGATGCGGGGCGTGAATTTGGCACCCTTCGCAGCTTCGCCGATCTGGTCGAAGATATGCTGGCCATCGACCTCGCCTACCGCGCCGCATTTCTCGCACGACAGGAAAATCGGGCGGCGGCCTTTGCTCGTGTGGTCGGTCCGGCGGCAGGCAAAGAAGGCATTCTTGCTTTCGAGGCGGTGAATAACGCCGGCGTCGATCAGCGCGTCGATGGCGCGATAAATGGAGATCGGCGCGACGCGCGTGCCCTTTTCGCCCAAGCGGGCGAGGATATCGTAGGCCCCGATGGACGCATGGGTGGCGGCTATTTCCTCAAAAACCTGCTGGCGCAGCTTGGTGAACCTAAGGTTCCGGTCGGCAAACACTTTCGCCGCCCGCTCGACCGTCTGAGCGAGTTTCTTGGCTGTCTGCTGGTCGGGGTTTGGGAATGGTGACCGCTGACCCGCGTCGGACTTCGTAGGGATTTGAGTTTCGCTCATGTAGCGACCTTATTGCCGGGTGCGGCAGAGCCCCGGCTGTGACGATGCAATGTGTTACCGTTATAATATAACGATTATGCGGATGATTGCCATAGGGGGCGTTGCTGCGCCGGCACGCCGAGGCGGGCGGCGGCATACCTGAGCGTTCCGGAGTGAATAAACTTTAATTCGGAAACGCGCGCCTACGCCCCAATTTGGACGCCGGACGACCTTGAATTGGCTTGCTCAGCGACGGATCGCAGCCGCTACCGCGTTTCATCGCTCAAGCCAGTTAAGCGCCGACCGGGGAAACGCTGACGGTCTGTCCGAAGATAGGCGGCAGATAGGCGGCGGCGCCGGGTGGGGTTTCCAGAGGTTCCTGACATGGCTGACGACACGCTTCCCACACCGCCGGCCGCTGGCATGGCGTGGCCCGACATTACGGTTCTGCAAGATCCAGCGGCCGTGCAGGCGCTATCGGGCAAGATCTTCCTCGGGGTCGCACTGCTTTTGGCGATGGCCGGCCTCTACCGCATCATGCCCCGGCTGTGGCGTGCCATCGAGAATGTGTTCTTCACGAATTGGCGGCTCGCACTGCTCGGCACGACGGGCATCATTCTCTCCCTGGCCTCGGGCTGGACGACGTGGGATGGCATGCGGAATTTCACGAACGAGCCTGTTCTTTCGTTCATGATTACGTTCGGGATCCAGGGGATCATGCTGATTATCGCCTGGCTGATCGGCGAGAGTTTCGCGACGGGAATGAGTCAGAAGGCGGCGGCCCATTCCGGTGTTTTGCCCCGCTCCGTGCAGGCTGGCGCCGGCGCGGTCATTGGCGTTCTTCTTGCGATCACGCTCGGCATTCTATCGGTTCGCTTCTGGCTTGGCGGGTTTGGCGGGCAACCGGCGATCGATGCGACGCCGCTGGAGACGAGCGACAGCGTCCTGATCGTCGTCGTCGGATTGCTTGTGGCAGCCCTCGTCGCACTCTACTCGGCCGGTGACGTGGTCAAGCCAATACTTCAGTCGACGCGCGTCATCGCCAAGAATGCCATGCTGTGGGTGATGTTTCTCGCCTGCATGGCGTCGTCGGTGTTCTTCTCATTCGATAGCCGATTCAATGCCATCTTCCCGCAGGACGAGCGTGTGCGCGCCGCAGAATTGCGCGCGCAGAACCAAGTCGGCGGTATTATCGCGGACATTGGTCAAACAATAGAGACGCGCCGAGCGGAAGCCGCCAATGCGCTGTTCAAGTCCGAGGGGTGGGTCGGCTACGAAGCAGAGCTCGACAAGCTCTCGACGGCATCGCGTGGTGCCGAGAAGCTGATCGAGGCTTACTATGTCGAACAGATGGAAGAGCGCCGGCGCGGCATCGCCGAGCAGCAGGAAAGGATTGCAACGGCACAGAGCAGTCAGTCCGGCCTGGCGCTGAAGAAGACGGCGCTGACCGAAGAGGTTGCACGCCTGGAAGCGGAGCGGCCGGCCCTCGTTGCCGAATTGCAGACCAAGAAAAGCGAACTCGATGCGCGCGCCAAGGAAGTCGATGCAAAGCGCGTCGAGGCGATGGCCGAGGAAAAGGGTGTCGAGGGCACGCTGAAGGTTGGCCGAGGTCAGTTTTATCGTCAGCGGATGGCTGAACTTGGCAAGCTTCAGGACTATTACAAAATCGGCGAACAGCGGGTAAAGGACGCGCAAAAGCGGGTCGACGACACCAGCGGACGGATCGATGCCATCAAGCGCGAGCTTGCCGGCATCGACGGCAGTCTTGCCAAGCTGACGGGGGAGGCTGAGACCGCGCAACAGCGCATCGCGGCGGCCAGCAGCCCGAACCTCGCCGCTGAAGCCATGCCGAAAGTCGATCCGTCGCGCGTGCTGCCCGAATTCGACGCGGCGCGGATTGCTTTCCGTCAAAAGCCTGACGGCGCTGGCCTGAAATCAGTGCAAGACCAGTGCGCGCAGCTTTTCAGTGCCATGGTATCGACGCCGACAACCAAGGACCGGGTTCAGGGCATCGATTGCGACCCCAAGCGAGCACAGGACGCAGCCGCCTTTCTCTTGGCGCTCGATACCGGCGCCCAAGTGTTCGCCGCGAACTGCGTGGGCGGCGAGAAGCTCACCGCGAACAAATCGACCGACGAACTTCTGGGATTTTCGCGCCGCTGTCTGGCCGACAGCGGATTGGCATCGGCGGACACCGATGCGCTGCGCACCAAGATCAACTTCATCGAGCTGAACCGGGACGACAAGGCACACAATTTCGTGGTGTCCATAAACGCGTTCCAGGATGGCAACAGGCTGGCTTACTTGGCGCTGGCCATTGCCATCGCCATCGACAGTCTGATCTTCATGTCCGGTCTCTTCGGCGCCAATGCCGTTCGGTCGCCCCTGTCTGACGTTCCGACAAGCAAGGCGCGGACGGCCGAGCAGCTTGAAGACATCATCGAGAACGCGCTGCTGCCCGACACGTTCGAGAACGCGCGTGCGACGCTCCAGGCCATGCGGCCGATTACCAACGACCGCGGCTTCATGGCCGAAGTGCGCCCCGATCGACTCGATCCACACAGCGCCGACCGCGTGCTTGCCGTCTTGAATGCGGGCACGACGATCCACGCCGTCGAACACGATCCGGTCGCGGATCGCTATCTGGTGCGGGCGGAACTGTTCGAGTTCCTGTCGGGAATTTCCAAGAAATCGTTCCAGGCCAATGCACAGCACGCCACCATCGCAGAGATGGAAAAGACGGTTTCGGTGGCGCTGCTGCCCGATATTGCGCGCAACATCGATACGGTGCTGTCCTACATGCATCCGATCACGGAAAAACACGGCTTCATGGCTGAGATGAAGATCGGCGAGATCAACGACGACGCCGACCGGCGGGTTATTCGTCAAGTTCTGAATGCCGGGGCCGTCCATCAGCGCGTGCAAAGGACGGATTCGGACCCCTCACATTACTTCATCCATCGCGACCTCTATCAAACGCTTGCGCGCTTGCGGGCACGAACGCTGCTCACGTCAAATGGTGGTGCGCTCGACTTCGGCAACGACCGGGCGCCTCCTGGCCCAGCTCTGCCTCTCGACAGTACGCCGCCCGCCTTGGAGCACCGGCCGGCGCCGCCTGCATTGGAGCAAGCTTCAGATCCGCTTCCGCCTGCCGCGTCGCGCCAGGCCGGTCAGGAACAAGTGCGATCAATCCGGCGGCGCCTGATGATGGAACTCGGGTTCGCACCGTCGACCTATGGCGATCTGGTGCGCAGCGGAGCGCTCGCCCAGGCGAACATTCTGGCAAATCAACTCAAGCGTCTCTGCCAGCAGCAGCGTTCGATCGGCGAGCACATCGACAACGAACTGCAGGACCTCAACGACGAGCTTGACCGGGCCGTCGCAGCGATGCGTCATGAAGCTTTCTCGGGCGAAGCTATCGACGAGGCTGCCGATCAGCTGAGAGACATCCTGCCCGCCATCATTCTGATGCACGGCGGCGTTTATCAGGAGAACCTTTTCAAGCTCATCGAGAGCCTTGAGGCGGCGAATGGCGAAGACAAGCTAGACCGCAAAGAGCAGCAGTTGCTGCAGCGTCTCAAGTATCATGAATCAGCTTTGAGCAAGGTGGGCAGGAGCGAAAGCGAAGATTGGAAGCTGATTGGCTCGCTTATCGACGACTTCGCGCAAGGGGCAACGCCCGGCGACCCGCGCGGGAATGCCGACCACCGGCGGCCCAACTAGCAATCGGAAATCTGGTGCATGTCTTGCAAATAGCTCTGTTCCAGACAGGGCTATTTGTTTTTTTGGCCACCCGGCGTGGTTACGCAATTCTTTCTTCGCAGCATCGAATTTCGCAGCCGACCTTTACGAAGCGATAACCCGATTATTTCAAATCGTATCGATGTTCTTCAGTCTGAAAACTTAATTCAAGATTTCATTTACACACCGGGACGTAAGTTCGGCTGAATAACTTTTACCGGTAGGGCCAGCCATGTCCCGCACTCTCAAGTGCTTACGAGACTTCAAGGCCGCGGACAGCGGCGCCATCGCGCCGCTCTTCGGATTGATGATGATGGCCATGCTCATCCTCGTCGGCGTCAGCATCGACGGCGCCCGGGGCACGCGCATTTCATTAGTCGCATCCAACGCTCTTGACGCCGCAGCACTTGCTGCCGCCAAGACATTGCGGCTGAACAACCCCACCGACGAGGAGTTGACCGCCCTTGTTCAGGACTATTTCAATTCGAACTTCGTGGAAAGCAATGCAGCCGCTGTCTTAAACGATCTGGTTGTCGTCGTGGACCGCACGATCAACAGCGTCAGTCTCGTTGCCAAGGTGAAGGTGCCGACAACCATCACGGCGCTGCTCGGCAGCGACTATATGGACGTGAATTTGAATGCTTCGGCGGTCTACGACGTGAAGGATGTTGAGGTTTCCATGATGCTCGACGTCAGCGGATCCATGTCGGGCACCAAGCTTGCCGACCTCAAGTTGGCCGCAAAAGATCTCGTGGACATCATGCTCCCTCTCGACACGCCGCACGAAAACCGCGTGGCGATTGCTCCCTTCTCGACGTCGGTGAATGCCGGATCTCTGGCAGCAACGGTGAGCTACGACGGGCGCCGCAGCCGCGCAGGGACGACGTGCGTGACCGAACGTGCGGGCGCCGAGGCATTCACCGACGCTTCACCCACCACCAACCTACTCAAGAAGGAAACCACATCCTGCCCGACCAGCGCCGTGCTGCCGCTCACCAACAACATTGAAGACCTGCACGACGCCATCGATGCGATGAACGCTGGGGGCTTGACGGCGGGTCATCTGGGCATCTCCTGGGCTTGGTATCTATTGTCGCCGGAATGGTCGTCTGTTCTGCCCGGCGATAGCGCACCAACCGCCTACGACAACCCTGAGGTCCGCAAGGTTGCCATCCTGATGACGGACGGCATGTTCAACACCTACTACGAGGGCGACAACGGAAACTCCGTCGCTCAGGCTCGCGCGCTGTGCGACAACATGAAGGCGGAGGGCGTCACAGTCTTCACGGTTGGGTTCCAGGTTCCTGCTGAGGTCGTCCCGACGTTGCAGTATTGCGCGACATCGCCGAAGCACTGGTATCCGGCCGAGGACGGCGTGCAATTGCGCAAAACCTTCAAGGAAATCGCAAACCGCTTGAACGGACTTCGTCTCTCGTCCTGATCATGCAAGCTATTCGAAACAAAATTGCCGCTGTCCCAAATTCGGGGTGGCGGCAATTTTTTGTCCGGGCCTAACCCGGGAATGGAACAACTGTCTGGCGCTGCGTGCCAAGGCCATCAATGGTCAGTTCCATGACGTCGCCGGCCTTCAAGTATTGCGGCGGTTTCATGCCGGAACCGACGCCCGGTGGTGTGCCTGTCGTGATCACGTCGCCGGCTTCGAGCACACAGAACTGCGTGATGTAGGCGACAAGATACGGGACAGAAAAGATCATGGTCGAGGTCGAGCCCTGTTGGCGGGACTCGCCGTTGATCTTCAGCTCCATGGCGAGATTCGAAGGATCAATGGCGTCGGCGGTAACGAGCCATGGACCAAGCGGACCGAACGTTTCGGCGCACTTGCCCTTCATCCATTGTCCGTTGCGCTTCATCTGAAAGCGCCGCTCTGAGACATCGTTGCAGATCGCGTAGCCCGCCACGTAGTCCATCGCATCTTTCTCTTCAACGTAGCGGGCCCGCTTGCCCATCACGAAGGCGATCTCGAGTTCCCAATCCATGCGATCGGAGTTCTTCGGATAGAGGACGTCGTCGTAGGGGCCGCAAATGCAGTTGCCGAGTTTGTTGAAGAGGATGGGCTCAGTGGGAATTTCCTGGCCAGTCTCGCGGGCATGGTCGGCGTAGTTGAGGCCGACGGCGATGAAGCTCCAGGGACGCGAGACGGGCGGGCCCAGGCGCACGCCTTCTGGTGCGAAGGGCAGAGATGCGGGATCAAGAGCGCGAAGGCGGTCCAAGGTCTCTTTGCCTAGTGTAGCGCCACCGATGTCGGGCACATGCGCCGAGAGATCGCGGATTTTTCCCGCAGTATCGATCAGGCCGGGCATCTCGGCCCCTGCGTTTCCGAACCTCACCAGCTTCATTTCAATTTCCCCCCAGCGTTGTGTCGCTGCACGGGATACCGGCACAGCGATGCTTTCGAAATCGGGAAACTCCATGCGCGAAAATAGGCCGTCACGCAAGCGACGGGGCGCGGCCGGAGCGGCGCGGTCAAGGCGCGTGTCAGGGTTGGAGGAGATTGCGTGATATTTCGTCGCCCGCGGTCAGTTTGCGCAGTGTCCCTGTGACACCGGCGACCGGCACACTCGGAGCAGGTGAGCGCGGTGGCAACAAGTGATTTTGAGGATTCTCGCGTGCATGGGTTTTCAGGTCGTCGAGGAGGACTTCCAACAATGGTGTTGCGACTTGCGCCGCGTGCAGCGACGTCGCCCAGGGCTCATTCGCGGAGCCGGTGCCGACGAGTACGACGTAGCTATAGGCGGCCCCGTTGGAGAACTGCAGACCGCCCGTCGTCCAGACATCGACGGTCGAATTAGGGTCTGTCGTGACCTGCGTTCCGGTTTTCGCGAAGTGGAAGCGCAGGTCGTTGCGCCGCGCGGCACACCAATGGGAGAGTGCGCGCAGCGTGCCGGCCGGCTTGCGGCCCGTTGTGTAGCAAAGGGGGGCTTCCAGCAACGAGCGGACTAGGGGCACCGCCTCCGGCTTAAGCACATCCGACGGGATGACGCCGGTGGCTCGCGGGCCGGATGCTGCAGCAGCGGCGTCGCGGCTCGTGAAGTCAAAGGATTTGACGAGTGTGGGCAGCTTGACCGGCGTGTGACCGCGTTTCAGCATGGCAGACAAGACGACCGAAGACATCATGTGTACGCGCCGGGGGCTGCCGGAGATTTGGCCGAGCACCACGGCAGTGGAGGGCGGTACGCTATGCCCCACTGCATCGGGCGGCGGCATCGTGAAGCCCAATCGATCGATGATCTTTTGCACGCGCGACTGCCCGACGAGCGCCGTGCGATTGATGAGCGGTGAATTGAGCGAGCAAGCAAAAGCGACGACAGCGCGGCGACCGCTACGTGCAATGCCGCCTCTGGCGCATGTCTCGAGGCCCGCCTCCGGTGCTTGCGTGTCGAGATAGGGGGTGTTGATGGTGTCGCGCATGGTGTTGGCGATGGCGACGGCGGCGATGATTTTGCCGGTCGAGGCGATCATCCGCGGATCGTTTTCGGGTTCGTAGAGGCCGGTCAACGGGTTACGCGCGACCGAGGCGCCAAAATAAGCCGCGGTTTCGCCGGTCTCGAAGTAGCGAACGATGTCGCCTTTGTGGTCGGCGGCGACGACGACGACATTGGGCAGCTTGTTGTCGTCGTCGGCGCGCGCGGGATTAACCGTATATCCGGCCGTGATCCTTGAGCGCTCGATTTGATCGATGCGGGCAAGAGCGACCGTCACCTTGGAACCGAATCGGAGGTTTTCCACCGTGTCGAGCGTGGTCGAAACGCCCCGGACGTAGGAGCGCCACGAAAACCCATAGGTCTGCTTCATCTCCTCGCGGATGCCGAATCTGGCCGACGGCATCAGTGCGTTGGCGCGGATCACGGGATTGGCTTGCGCGCGGGCGGCAAGCGCTGGCGCAAACTTGTCGAGCGCTTCCTGCAGGCGCGGGCGAACCTTCGGATCAGGAGGACCGCCGGCGAGACCGACGAGTTCGAACACGATATCGGACTTGGTCTTTTCGTCTGCTATCAGTTTCTCGGCACAGGTCCGCGCGCGTACCTCAGTGATGTAGCGCCAGCGGTCGAGGCGGACCTCGTTCAACTTCGCACTCCCGGGCATGAGGATGATCGGCTTGTTCACGGCCGACGCGAGGACCATCTGCTCGGCAATCGTCAGTTCGCCAGCTTCCTTGCCGAACACGATACGGCTCGTGACTTCCACGCCATGAAGGGGCGATCCGCCGGTGCGCTGCGCCAGCCAAATATGATTGGCCGCCCACTGCTTGAGCGCCGTGTCCCCGTTCTCAGTCAACACGCGATAGACGACGGGCGCCAGCCACCACTCACCGAACTTGCGGCGCAGTTTCGTCAGGCCGCTTTCGCTGACGTCGGGCGGCGTCTTGTAAATGACGCGCACGAACTGCATCGGCAATGTCGAACCGCCCACTCCGATGCTCGGGCGCCGTGCAGCAATCGTGCGGCGAATCGACGACAGCGGGATTTTCAACACACCCAGAAGATCGATGCCGAAGGGATTGAGCCACGTGCCGAGGTTGCGGTCTTCGTGGTAGACGAGGCACTTCCAATAGTATTCCGGGACATTGCGGACCGGGATCGATTTGTGGTCGGGATTGGCGGTGTAATCCCCATAGTCAATCGACCGATCCGTGTAATTCACGTCGCGGACGCTATCGAGGCGGGGATCGAACGTGCCCACGAAGCCGCCGCGCCGGTCGTAAATGGCGGTCGCGATCCAGCGCTCGGCGTCGTACCTCAGTTTGTCGGAGATGGTATAAGCCCCGGTGATGGCGCGGACGGGGGCAACGACATAAACGAGACACAATGCGAAGAGGACATAGGCAAAGGCGGCAATTACGGGGTACCGCAGCGGACCCAGGCGAGGGTTGAAAGCAACCCATTCGGTCAGAAACCGCAGCACCATGACCGGCAAGCGGGACACGGTCTCAAGCAGCGCAGTAAGGAATTTGATGATAGTTCCCATAGGCCTAGCCGAAAGCGGCAGCGGACGCCGTGCCACCCGACACCTGCCTCATCCCTCCGTAGCTCCCGTTTATGGCGGGGCCTCGGCCCGTTTGCGGCCCAGCGGTGTCGTTGTCGCGCCGCAACAGGGCCTTTCCGGTGGCCGTAAAGCCATGGAATATCCGGCCAACAACCTCGTTCTCATGGCGAAGCGCCGCGGAGAGGGCAGTCCGTGACGGAAGATGTACGGGCCCGAATGATCGAATTCCTGCCGCGTCTGCGCAGGTTCGCGTTCGCGCTCACGAGAAACATGGATCAGGCCGACGACCTCGTTCAGGACACGTGCGAGCGTGCACTCTCGCGTCTGGATCAGTGGGAGCCGGGTACAAAGCTCGAGAGTTGGATGTATCGAATCGCGCAAAATATCTGGCTCGACCGCAAGCGTTCCGAGAAGGTTCGCGGTTCATCCTTCGACATCGACGAAGCGGTGGGGCTGATGGGTGAGGATGGCCGGACCGTGACCGAGAACCGATTAACACTCGCCGCTGTCAGCAAGGGGATGGACCAGCTACCGCCGGATCAGCAGGTGCTCGTCGCCATGGTTTGTGTCGATGGTCTTTCCTACAAGGACGCAGCTTCAATACTCAACGTACCGATCGGGACCGTGATGAGCCGACTCTCGCGGGCCCGGCAGGCCCTCTACCAACATATCGCCGCCGATGGCGGTTCCCTCAGCCCCCAATTCCAGGAGCGCCTCAATGGTTCACGTTCCTGACGAACTCATCATGGCCTATGCCGACCGGCAGGTATCTTCGGAAGAGAAGGCCTGGCTGGAAAGCATTCTCGCAGTGGACCCCGCGGTCCGCGCGCGGCTCGACGTGTTTCTTGCCACCGGCCCAGGTCAGTTCTCGCCGTTCGACCCGATTCTTTCGGCGCCGGTTCCGGATCGTCTGATCGCAACAGTGATGGGCACGAAGCCCGAACGTAAAGCACCGGTCCAGCACGAGAGCCTGTTTGAGCGCTTTTTCCCTAATGGCTTATGGCAAGCACCGGCGTTCGGTTATGCTGCGGCGCTTCTCGTGGGCGTCGGCATCGGCTCGGTTCTCCTGTCGGCACCCAACGCCGAAGTGCCCTTGATGGTAGCGGATCGCGATGGTTTTGTGGCCTCCGGGCGACTGCAGGTGGCGCTCAATGGCGAAACTTCCGGAAACCGGAAACTCGTCAGCGAAGGTGACATCCGGCCCTTACTGACGGTACGCGACGGGCAGGGGCGTATCTGCCGGCAATATGAAATCGTTGGACGGACGAAGGGGCCGCAGGGTCTTGCGTGCCGCGAGGCGACCGGCAATTGGCGCATCACGGTCCTGACCGGCGGCGAGGCGGGCGCTTCCGCGCGGAGTGTCAGCCAGGGTCAGGACGACATGCTCGGCAGCGTGGTCGGCGCTGCAATCAAGAGCTTGCCGTCGCACAGTGAACTCTCGGCTGCCGAGGAACTCTATCTCATCGAAAACGGCTGGTCCGGAGTTCCGGCCGTCGAGCCAAACGGCTCGGGAAATTGATGCGGCGTCTGGAATAGCCGCATCGTCCGCGCGTTTTCAAATCGTTCTCTGCTCCCTGAGACAGACCCCCGGTGAAAGGTCCGGACCGCCCCGAAGGATCTTAACCGGCGGACTGTCGAATAGGAGACTTGGTGCTCACTCCAGTTGGAGCTTTCCCGCACGGGTTCCGACTGGGGCGACACCAAGACGGGGGTAGGCCTAACCGCCCTCCTGGCCGCTCCCCGATGCGAGGCCCGTCCCGCGCTGAACCGGAAGCCCCCGCTGCCGGCCGGATTGCGGGCGGGTCTCAATTCGTTTCAGACTCGCTTCGCTTGAGACTGGGTTTGAGACTGGGCTTGAGACTGGCCCAGAAGATTTGTGCCACGAGTTTTTGCAAGCGCCATGGATCGCGCCAAGACGTGCGCCGACGTCGTTCGCTAACGCGCGAACAGCACGCGGAAACAACACGCACCAGACCGGTCAGAACGCGTTCAGCAGAACGAAGAGACCGATACCGACCGCCGGTCCCAGCATCGAGGCTAGAACCAGCATCAAAAACGACTTACCTACCATAACACGCAACCCCGCACGCAAATGCCGATCCTCAATCGGCTCTCATTCAAGTCTCCCGGCGCTTCCCCAAACGCTTCGAGACTTCCGTGCCGCGACGTGTCCACGCCCTGTCACACCGCAGCTCACAAAATCTTTACACGGGAAAAAATCTTTCGGATCGGCCTTTCCTCACTTTAGCCATTATGTGATCTCGCGAGGGCGAACGTGATGACGCACTGCACAAAAAGCCGTTGCCGCGGAGTTAACCCGCTGACGGCCCTCAGTTAAAGGCGGACGATCGATAGGACGCGCCGTTGAATGTTAGCGCACGTCGAAGAGTCTAAGCTGCTTTTCGTCTTGGCCCTTGGTCTCATGCGCCAGTTGTTCGATGCGGTCGAACGGCACCTGCTCGGCCTCAATGAGTGAGCGTTGTGCCTTCATCGCGCGCACATGCCCTTCCTGCACGAGGTGGAATTCACCGACCGTCTGATGGGGCAGTACGGCGGCGGGATCGAGCCCGCTTTCGCTCTGGAATGCAGCCTTCAATTTGCGCAGAGCGGTGTCTTCGCGGACGCGCCCGATGAACCAACTCGTGATCTGGTCGCGGCTCTTGTAATCGAGGTCGCCCGGCGACTGGGTCGCGAGCATGAGGCCGAGGCCAGCGGATCGCGCACGCTTCAGGAGCGACTGGAGCGGTTCTGCCGTCGCGGGCTTGGCGTTGGCTGGAATATAGAGGTCGGCTTCGTCGAACATGACGACGGCCTGCAGTTCGTCGTTCGGATTGCGCTGGCAGAAGCGCAGCGCTTCGGAGAGGAACTGCGAGACCCAGAACAGGATGTTCTCGTTGTCGCCGAGGAAACCTGTGTAGATGATCGACAGGCGCGTGCGGCCATCGCGCGCAAACGGCCCCAAGCCGAGCAGGCTCTCCATGCGCAGGCTCTCGCCGCCGCCCTCGAAGAGAGCGGAGTTTCGATGACGCAAGCTGTCGAGCTGGGCGACGAGATCGCGGCGGATCTTGCCCGAAGGGTCCATCCGCTGCGTCAAATCGGTGAGTTCGGGATCCTCGTCTTCGAGAAGCGCGATGAGGTCGGCCAGCGTGACTTCGCGGCTGTAGCGCGTGCCCAGGATACGCAGGGCCACCGACAACGTGCCCGACTGTTTCTGATGTGTCGCCGAATTCTTCAGATGCAGCATCTCGCCGAGCGCGGCGGACGAGAGATTGGCCAGCAACTGCTGCTCGTGTTCGGGCAGTTCGTTGATGCCATTGGGCAGCAACGTGATCGAGATCGGGCGGCCGGATGCGCGACCGGGCGTGTAGACTGCAACATCGATCGCATCGGCCAGCTTTTCACGCTCACCGCGGCGTTCGGTGAATTCGTCGTCATTGGCGCGCCAAACATCGGGATTGGCGTAGGAGCACAGATCGCCCTTACGATCGAGCAGAACGGCCGGTATGCCCTGTAGCAGAAGCTGTTCGATCAGACAGAGCGCGAGCGTCGTCTTGCCCGAACCGGAGCCGCCGAGCACGGCGGCATGACGCTTCAGAACGTCCTTGTTGAGCGTGATGGGCTTGGCGCGGCCGCCGTTTTCGCGGCCGGCGAGGATTGAGCCGGCACTGCCGTTCTCGTCGAG
Source organism: uncultured Hyphomicrobium sp. (assembly GCA_964458265.1). Classification (GTDB taxonomy): domain Bacteria; phylum Pseudomonadota; class Alphaproteobacteria; order Rhizobiales; family Hyphomicrobiaceae; genus JAGVSR01. Next base: position 62,790 of record CAYWIF010000008.1, read on the forward strand.
GATGACCGACAGGGGAAGTTGTTCGTCGTTGGCGGGAACGGGGTCGCTGTCGCCGTCCGCCCACGCGGTCGTCCAGCCGCCGGGAGCAGTTTCGGCCGACGGCGTGAGTGCGCCATGCTGCACGGACGCAGTGGAAGCCGTGTCGGCTGCTTTGCCGTCCGGTTTGGTTGCACGCGGCAGGCTGCGCCCCAGGAGATCCAAGCGGAGCAGCTGAATGATCACCAGTATATTCGAGAGCAGACGCGCATCCTCGAACCACGCGGCAAAGCCGGTATCCTGACGGTGGTGCGCGTGGAATTCGCGCACCGTCATCACGCGCTCCCAATCGGGAATGGGAACGATAATCTGGCGGCCGCCGCTTTCGCGGAACTTGCGCATCGCCTGCGCAGTCTGGTTCTTGCCGTTGGGCGGAAAATCGGATGCCCGGAGCATGAAGCAGGCCTTACCGGCCATCGCGGTCAGAACCTTGTCGAGCTGACGCTTGAGGCCGCCGCCCTGTGTTTTGCGATTGCAGAGGAAGACACGCGCTTCGGCGGCGTGGCCGGTGGACTTGTGGCGAATGACAAGATCGAATGCCGGCAGATCGTCGGACAGGTCGAGCCGGTTGGCCGCGAAAACGATGTCGCCTGCCCATTCGTCCTTGGCCAACTGAAGTCCGGCGATCAAGATGTCGAGGATTTCCTGGTCGTCCGACGGGATCTCGGCTTCCGACGCATTCTGGAACCGCTCCCACATCTCGCGGTAGTCCATCGGCGAGGCTGAACCGCGCGAACCGCTATTTTCGCTGTCGCCGAAAATGCCGCCGAGGACGGAAGCCAGCGTCGATGCCCAGCCGCCAGCGTGCTCGTCCCGTTCCTCGGGTTCACTGGTAACTTTTTCGCGCAGGCGAGATTGGGCATGTTCAAGGAGGCGTCGCGTGGAGAGGCCGCCGAATTCCTCGAAGAACTGCGGGCCGAAGAACTGTGTCGGATCGGGAAACGCCAGGCCCGCCGATTTGGTATCGGCTTCGTGCTGAAGGCGCTTTGCTATGATGAGGCGCGCTTCCTCGGCCGTGCGGCTTTCCAACAGCGCGACAGGACCCGACTTTTCGATGCGATCGAGATAGGATTGGGGGAGCGCGCCGCGAACCTGACCGTAGAAGTCGTCGAGACAGGAGATAATGACGATCGCGTTCGACAGGCGGTTGGCGATCTGGATGAGGTCGCGGACGGCCTTCTGAAACCGCTCTTCGGCGTCGTCGAAAAAGCGAAGGTCTTCGACCTGATCGATGGCGAAAACGAGCGCCGATTTCTCAACCGTCCAGATGAGTTTGCCGAGCGACGTGATGATTTCGAAAGCCCGGTCTTCGCCGGAATTCGGGTCGAGTGCGGCTACGGCCTGATGTGCCAAAGGCGTCAATTGGCGGCCGTTCAGGTATTGGCGGACGCGCTGGTCGATGCGCGGATCGCGGCGTTCGAGGTACAGCAGCGCGCGGACGATGTTGATATCGAGATCTTCGTTGGCAAGCTTGGGTGAGGACACGATGTCGTCGGCGAGCCGCAAAACGAGGCGCGCGAGTTCGTCCTCATCGAGGGCAGCTTCGCGGAGGTGTTCGAGGTCTTTGGCGGCGAGTACGGCGCGATCCGTGACGAGTTTGGTCGTGAGCCGGGTAAGTGCGCTCTCGCCCGGTTCGTCGGGATCGTAGGATTTTTCCAGAGAATGGACGAGCCGGCGGAGGAAGTATTCCGCGTAGTTGGCGATGTCGGGCGTCATCTGCGCGTAGCCGAAGTAGGCTGCGCCCGTGCGATGCGATGATGTGCGCAGGGCACGCAGGAGATGCGTCTTGCCGGCGCCCGACTGGCCGTGGAACAGCAGGATGCGCGCCTGGTTCGCAGCACCCTTGCCGGAGCCGACCGAGCGGAGCGTTTCGGTGAATTTCAGGCGGGCCTTGGAATGGACTTCGCCGACGTCGACCGGATCGGCGCGCCAGATGTCGTCTTCCCACGTGATCGAATGCTCGAACGCATGGGCGAGCTCATCGGCGGACCAGTCCTTGGCATCGGCTTTCATCGTGTTTTTTGCAGTCAAACCCATGCGACCCATACCTCGATGCGCGCCTCACAAACGGCCGCGCTTCAACTTTCAATTCGGATGTAATGCCAGACCGTGTTGCGATCGGGTGTGGCCGACCGTTCGATATCGCGGCGCAAGTCCTTGTTCTTGAGATCGGCCGTCACGAGAGCGATGGCACCACGGCGGTTCGCTTCGGTGAGCATCGTCTTGAACTCGATCTCGGACAGCGCCCAGATCTCATGCTCGGTGCGAATGGCGTCCCAGACCTGCGATATGAACGCTTTCGCCGGCCAGCCTTGCGCGAACTTCGCTGCGGCGCGCTTGACGGCGGCGGCGAATTCCTCGAGCCCCGGGCGCGGCGGGGGACCTTTGGCGGGGCGTGTGTCGTTGGCCGCGTGCTTGAGGATGCGGGCGGTCGGAACGGGCGACGCAACGGCTTTGACCGGGGCCGGCATTGCGTCCAGCAGCGACGTCATCATGGCGCGCAGAAGCGAGAGGCGGACGACATCGGGATCGGTTTGGGCGGCGCCGGCAGCATCGGCAGCCAGTTGCGCGATGAGTTTGGCGTCGGTGGGGAAATCGCGCGGGGAAGCGGCGAGCTGGCCGGCGAGCGTGCGCGCTGCCTTCGACGGCAGGCCCGACCCCTTGGTGAAACCGGCTTTGATTTTATTGCCGAAGGCTCGCTCAAGCGCCACCAACGCCAGTTGCGCGCGCAGTTTGGCATCGGGGATATTCTTCTTGCCCTTCAGACCGTAGGTTTTTTGAAGGATCGCGGTGCGCAGACCTTCAGGCCGCGCGAGGCTCTTTTTGCGCGAGACCGGTTCCCGGCCAAGTCCGAGCGCCTTGGCAACGAGAAAGACGTCGCGCACGTCATCCCATGCCGAACTCGACAGCGAAGGGGTCTCGGCGAAGGCGCTAGCAAGAGCCAGACCCGCCGGTGTTGCCATGAAGCGGCCGCGCGTTTCGGTGGCCAGATGCAATGCCAAGATCGCAGCGGATCCGGCATCGACCGCTGAGCGAATTTCGCCGGGAGACATTTTGTGCTGGAGCAGCGCGCCGGCATCGCGGGTCAAATCCGCGCGCGTAGCTCCGCCGTCGCACGCGATGCGCGCGATGAGCAAACTCTCAACGGGTCCAGCAACGGCATCGCGGGCGGATTCGATCACCGCCTCGCCGGCTCGTGCGGGCATGGGTTGGGCCTCCCTCATGCAGTCCGGACGCGCGAATCACCGGCCTTTGACGGACGACTCTGCGAAAGAAATGAAAGCGTTGGAAGGGGCGGCAGGCAACGGGCGGCGGCTCGGTGCGCACCCTGAGTCCGGATGGCAACGGTCGGGTCTCTCCAGTTGCAGCTGCCTTGTTGGAAAACTTGGAAGTGGTCTTCCGGAGTTTGCCGCCGGGACGCCCAATTCGCGTCACCATCGACGGGCAAAAACTCTTGCAGGCGTCGAGGGATAGGTCGCGCCGGATCGTGCGGACAGACCGCGAGGCCGCCAGCCCGGACTGCCGGCGGAGTTTCGGGGTTCTGTTTACCATTAACGGGCAGTTAACGGGTCTTTGCGATGCTCGAACGGTGTACCGCGCGTCATCTGGCGGGAGTTGGAACCATGTATCGCGTCACGATAACGGCTGTCGCCGCCATCGGTCTTACGGCCTGCAGCCTGAACAGCGGGTCCATTTCATCGGGATTTACCGACGGCCAGACCGCCGCGGTGGCCAAGAGGCCAACCCCGAGCGTCGCGCTTGGCGGGGAGCCCACGGCCGCGCGCCCGATGCAGGTTGCTCGTCTCGACGACCGCGCCCCCCGGGGCAGCTATGAGACGGCGACGAAGGGAATGCTCGCGGACCGCGATTATTCCACCACCAGTCTCGATCCGGAAAAAGCCCGCGACATCATCAATCAGTACCGGCGCGACAACAAATTGAAGCCGCTCAAGCTCAACGCCGTGCTGACGGAAGCGGCGAAAGCGCATTCGCGCGACCTCTCCAAATGGGATCGCATTTCGCACTACGGGTCCGATGGCTCGAACCCGTGGGACCGGGTGAAGCGCTCGGGCTATAAGGCGCGGCTTGCGGCGGAGAATGTCGGCACCGGGCAGATCGACTTTCAGGAAGTCATGAAAGGCTGGCGGGCCAGCCCCGGCCACAACAAGAACCTCCTGTTGCCGGACGCATCCGAGATGGGCCTGGCGCTGGTGCAAGACCCGAAAACCGAATTCAAATCATTCTGGACTCTGGTGCTCGCTGCGCCGATGTGAGGCCGCGCCGACGTTGCTTCAGGCCAGCGGGTCGGGCCTCGGCGCCACGAACCGGGCGGGAAAATTGTTCCAGATCGCGATTTCGATCTCGAGCCGCCGGCGGGCCACGACATAGTTCATCAAGGCGGCGGTAGCGAGCGCAATCGATGTGGCGACCGCCGCGCCCACGAGGCCGAAGACCGGCACGAGCGAAAAGTTGAGCGCGACGTTCAACAGTGCGGCGACGATGAGGACGGCGGCGCAAATCTGATGCTCGCCCAACATCGACAGCAATACTTCCGCAGGCCCGAACGACGAGCGGAAGAGAAACCCGATTACCAGAATGAACATCACCGGGTAGCCGGCCTCGAACTGGGGTCCGAACAACCAGAGCAGGGGCTTGCCAAGGGCGAGAATGATGATGGCGCCGGCCAGCGAAGGCCAGAACGTCCAATTTACGGCGTCACGGACGAAGGCGCGCAACTGCGCGGTATCGCCCCGCGCATTGAGGGCGGAGAAACGATTGGCGACGGCACTGCCGACCGCATAATGCACGAACATGATGAGGCTCATCGTCTTGGCGGCAGCGAAGTAGATCGCAACGTCGGTGGGCGTCATGTACTTCGAGACGACGAGAATATCCGTATTCTGGAGCATCAGCTCGGCCGCACCGACCACGACCAGCGGGATCGAGACGGCGAACCAGCTGCTAAAATCGTAGGACCGCTCACCGCGCTCCACCACGTCTTGCAGCTTGCGGTTCAGCAAAAGCGTCTGGACGACGGCCGCGCCCCACGTGGCGACAATTGCGGCGGCGGCCGCTGTCGTCGCCGTCATCGGCAGGCCAACCGCCGAGGCAACAAACATCGAGATCAGAACGAGCGCGGGGCGAAGCACGTAAGGCGGGACGAGCCCAATCCAAATCCAGCCCTGACCGCGGCCGATGCCGTCTTGCACTTCGGTCAATGCGAAGAGAGGGACGCAGACCAGAGCAAGGTAGGCGGGAAGGACGTACGTGCCCGTGATGTGCTCACTGAAAAAGTAGAGCCCCGCCATGCCGACGGCTGCGACTGCCGTTCCGGCTGACAGAGCGAAAATCCGCCCACCGCGGACCAGTGCGCGATAGCGGTCGAGCCGGCCGTGTTCCCGGTATTCGGGCAAGAGGCGCATCATGGCGGCGTTGAAGCCCAGATGCGTTATCCCGCCGAGGACCAGGACCCAGGTCCAGACAAAGACGTAGATCCCGTAATCGTGACTGCCAATCCAGCGGGCCATGACGACTTGGGTGAGATAGAGGAGCGCGGCGCTCGCGACCCTGAGACCGAACGCCGTTACGGCGTCGCGTTGGGTGCGCGCGCGGTCGTCGTGCCGTTCGACGAAGCCTGCCAGGAATTTGCGAAGGTCTGCGATCACGAGCGGCGATCCGGGTTGGCGACATTCGGCAGGACAGCTCCGGCGTGCCGACGGCGGGACAGGAACGAGAGGCCGGACAGTTCCAGGATGGCGCTAGAGTAGCTCTGTTTGTTCGATACGTTGGACGGCACGCTGGCGAACCCGTTCGGCGACGCCGGCCCAGGCCCACGAGCGGCCCGTGTCGCCATGCTGGCTGTGATAGGTCGCAAAGAATTCGGCAACGTCGGCAGCCAGCCAGCCATGGCGCCCCTCGAGAACGGCGGCCATGAACTCCACGTCGCGGGGCGTGGGCGTTGGATCTTCTTCGGGGTGCCAGACGGGCGCCATCATGCTTATCTTTCGCACTCTCATTCGTCCCTTTGGCGAACGGGGGAGCAAAAACAAAGCCAGCCGCGCCAGGCCGCACGGCAGCCGCACGATAAGTCGTTAAAATCGTTGTTTATCAGTATGTTGATTAAGGCGTCGCGGTGCCGGCCGGCCCGCCAGCGGGCGCCGTTCCGGCCGATTTGGCGGCCGGCGGTGTCTCACCCGCGGACGGCTTTTTGGGTGGCGCTGTGCCGGATGGGGATGCCGGCAGCGATGCACCCGGCTTGACCCCGCCTTGTTTGGACTTCTTTTCGGCAGCGGCTTTCTTGGCTTTTTCCCGCTTGGCCTTCGCCGCTCTGATGCGTTCGCGGCGTGCCTCGACGGCCGGATTGCGTTTGCCATTGCCGCAGTCCCACGACTGAATTGTCGAGCGGACACTGATGGGGCCGCGAACCTCGGCGGGCAACGGCAAGTTGTCGATTGTGGTCTGATTGAAAATCTGCTTCCAGCCCAGTTGCTGGAACCCGTGTTCGAGAAGGCTTGCCGCGCGAATGTTGCGGTCGCCGCCGGATGGCTCACCCAACACCACGGCCATGAGCCGGCGTCCGTTGCGGGTTGCGCTGGCGACGACATTGAAGCCGCTGTCGCAGATGAAGCCCGTCTTGAGACCGTCGGCTCCCTCGAACGTCTTGAGGAGGCCGTTGTGCGAGGCCAAGCGAATCTTGCCGATGCGCATCTGCGTCATCGACCAATACTCGGCGTATTCGGGAAATTCGGTCGCGACAGCGCGGGCAAGTTTGGCCAGATCGCGGGCGGTCGTGACCTGTCCGACCGCCGGCAGGCCGTTGGCATTGGAGAACGTGGTTCGCGACATGCCGAGTTCGCGCGCGGCGGCATTCATGTCGGCCACGAATTGAAGCTCCGTGCCGGAAATCTTTTCCGCGAGCATCACGGCGACATCGTTGGCCGACTTGACGATCAGGGACTGCAGGGCGAGTTCGACCGTCAGCTCGCCGCCAATGGGCAGGCCAATCTTGGATGGCGGCTGCTTATGGGCGAGTTCGGAGCAATTCACCTTGTCGTCGAGGCGAAGCTTGCCGGACTTGATCGCCTTGAAGGCGAGATAGGCGGTCATGATTTTGGTCAGCGACGCGGGGTGCCACTGATCGTCCATCTCTTCGGCATAGAGAATTTTGCCATCGGTGGCGTCAAACAGCAGCGCGGGGCCGGCGGCGGCGGGGCGCGCGACGGCGAGCGAGGCCAACGCAATGGCAGTCAAACTGAGCTTCAAGCGCATCAGGACCCTCCGCGGAAACCTCGCGTACCACATTCGGGGAAAACACCGCAACGTGAGGGGATGTCCGGAGTGAGGCAGGGTTGTCACATGATCGCTTTGCCGCAAACTTGCAGCATGCTGCTTGTGCTGAACCCAAGCCGAAACGCGGGCCAATGCCAGCGCGCTTAAAATGTGAATGGTGCCTCAGGAGGGACTCGAACCCCCACACCCTCGCGGATAGCAGATTTTGAGAGACCGGATATGCCCTATCCTTTGTGTATCCGGCAGTATCCGTTTTCCCGATAACCGATTGTCAGCACTAGCTTTTTTCGGTTCTCAGATCACACATACCTAGCCGGACGTACGCTACGGTTGGCTTTCTAGGTGCACCTATGTTGCACCTGAAATCCAACCTCAACGGAGGTTAGGAATGCCCAAAATCAAGCTCACAAAGACCGCTGTCGATGCCGCAACCGCCCAGGAGCGCGATTACGAACTCCGCGATACGACAATACCGGGGTTCCTTGTCAAGGTCACCCCGACCGGCCGCAAGATTTTCATGGTCGCCTATGTCGCCCACAACGGGCAGCGCCGAAAGCCCGCTATCGGCCGCTACGGTGAGATCACCGTCGAGCAAGCTCGCGGCATCGCCCAGGACTGGTTGGCCGAAGTCCGTCGCGGCGTCGATCCCAGCGCCGAGCGAGCCACCGCCCGGCAGGCGCCTACGGTCAAAGAACTCTTCGACCGGTTCATCACCGACTACTCGGAGAGCCGCAACAAGCCATCCACGGTTGAATCGAACCGCGGTTACGGCAGGCGCTACATCATCCCGGTGCTCGGCCAGTTGAAGGTGCCCGACGTCACGCGCGCCGACATCTCAAACCTAATGAAGAAGATGTCGAAAAAGCCGACGAACGCGAACCGCGTCCTCGCCGCCGTGCGGAAGATGTTCAACATGGCCGAGGTCTGGGGCATGCGCCCAGACGGGTCGAACCCGTGCCGCCACGTCCCGAAGTACCCGGAACGGGGAAAGACCCGGCTGATCACCGATTGCGAAATGAAGAAGCTCTTCGCCTACCTCGCGCGCGCCGAGGCGGAGGGGCTTGAGCATCCCTTCATCCTCCTCGCGATCCGGCTCCAGTTCGAATTCGCCGCGCGCATGTCGGAGATCCTGCAGCTCGAATGGTCGTGGATCGATTACGATAATCGGCGCGTCGTTTGGCCCGATAGCAAGACCGGCGGCATGTCCAAACCCATGAGCGCCGAAGCGCAACGGCTCTTCGAGACTGCTCCGCTCCTTGAGGAATCGACGTTCGTCTGCCCATCCGTCTTCGATCCCAACCTGCCGATGTCGAAACACACCTATTATCAGGGCTGGCGGCGCATTCTTGAGCGCGCCGGGCTGCCGCATATCGGAACACATGGCATCCGGCACCGCTCAGCGACCGACATCGCCAACTCCGGCGTCCCGGTGAAGGTCGGCATGGCGCTCACCGCCCACAAGACGGTGACCATGTTCATGAAGTACGTGCACACGGAGGATGATCCGGTGCGAGCTGCGGCGGAAGCGGTGAACCAGCGCCGGCAGGCGCTGCTCGGCGGTCAGCCGGCGACCCCGCCTCCGATCTCTGCGCCGGCATCCTTCGTGGACGTCCCTTCGGTCGCGCCTGAAGTCGAGGCGATCGAGCCGGCGCTGACTGCGGCCGGCAAGCCCCTCGGCTACGAGGACGGCCAGTATGCCTCGCGCACCAAGCTTGGAAACTACCGGCCGTTCCGTCATCGCTCCGGGGAAAACCGCGCGGTCCCTCCCGGCACCAAACGCGACGAAACAAAGGAGGCGAGCCATGCGTGAACACGCCAACCAACAACGCCGGTGGCCTACGGCGGACATCCTGCGTCGCGCAAAGTTTGTCGATGACGCTGGACCGATCCGGTTCGTCGATACCGAGGCGGCCGCCCGCTACCTCGCCCTCGAAGCGCATACGCTGGAGTGCTACCGCTCCCTGGGCTGCGGACCCATTTTCCACAAGTTCGGGAAATGGGTCCGCTACGCGGTCGATGATCTCGATGCATGGGCCGAGAGCTGCCGTCGCGCGACCACCGCATCGCCGGCCGCTCCGCGCATCCTTCCCCTTGACCGGACATAGCTCGGAGGCTATATGACTTGGGAAGTCATTTTGTACACCGCCTTCGTGGACGAGCTGCGAACGCTCGATCCCAGCGTCCAAGACGCCTTGATCGTAGTTGCCAAGCTGCTCGCCGATTTCGGTCCGCAGCTTGGTCGCCCGCATGTCGATACGCTCAAGGGTTCGAGGCACGCCAATATGAAGGAGCTGCGCTTCGAAGCGGCCGATGGCGAATGGCGAGCTGCCTTCGCTTTTGATCCTGAGAGGCGAGCGGTCGTCTTGGTGGCAGGCGATAAGTCGGGCGGGAGCCAGAAACGCTTTTACAAGCAGCTCATCGCCAAGGCGGATTTCAGGTTTTCCGATCATGTGGAAAGCCTGAAATCAGGAAAGAAGGATCTCTAGAATGGCCCGCAGCCTGAACGATTACATTGCCGAGTTGCCGCCCGAGCGCCAGGCCGAGATCGAGGCCCGCTATCAGGTGCTGAAGCAGGAGGTTGAGGGCCTGCGCGAGATGCGTCAGATCGCGGGGAAGGCCCAGGAGGACATCGCCACGGCGCTGAACATCAAGCAGCCTTCGGTCTCGAAGATCGAAAAGCAGGCCGACATGTATCTGTCGACCCTGCGCAGCTACGTCGAGGCGATCGGCGGCAAGTTGGAGCTTACCGTGAAGCTTCCTGGCCGGCCAGCGCTACTGCTTCATGGCCTCGGTGACATTGCGGGCTCGGACCAGGGTCAGGCCCGAACTGTCGCGCGGCGGCGAAGGCATGCCTAGCGACGAACGAACACGCCGACGCTTAAGCTGGGGGCAAATGGAATTTAAAGTCAACGACGTCGAACAGCCACGCCTTCCGTACGAGCGTGAGGGGCAGCGCCGACAACCACTCAGCCTATTCGAAGGCATCTTGAAAGCCGTCGCCGGCGGCATCCACATCGCTGTGGCATCTCGCGCTCTGGCAACCCGCGACAGTCATCAGCGATTCCGCAGGCGTCCTGCAAGGCAAAGGGTAGTTAGCAACTAATGGACCTTCCATCATACGTCGCGGCGCTCGATAAGCGTTTTCAAAGCGGAATTGCGCGTGAACATAGTTATCGCGGCGACCTTCAGAACCTCTTACAGGCGCTCGCTCCGGACATGCTCGTCACGAATGAGCCTGCCCGAATTGCGTGCGGGGCGCCCGATTATATTCTGACCGACCAGAGGGCCGGCATCGATATTGGCTATATCGAGGCCAAGGACATAGGAAAGTCGTTAGACGATAAGGCATACAACGAACAGTTTCTACGTTATCGCAAGAGCCTGCCCAATCTCATTCTCACCGACTACATGAGATTTCGGTTATATCGAGAGGGCGAGTTTGTCTCTGAGGTAAGAGTCGCGGAGATAAAGAATGGCAGGGTCGAAGCTATAAAGGGAAGTTTCGATCATTTCCGCGCCTTTATTGCAGAGTTTGCCGAACATTCTAGTCAAACTATAAATACCGCGGCCGGCTTGTCCTCGAAGATGGCAGGCAAAGCTAAACTTTTGGCACAGGTGATTGAATCCGCCGTTTCCAGCGATCAACTGACGGAGGAAAACACTTCACTCCGAGAACAGATGGAAGCGTTTCGCAGTATTCTCATTCACGACATTGATCCAAAGGGCTTCTCCGACCTTTACGCGCAAACGATAGCATATGGAATGTTCGCCGCACGTCTGCATGATCCAAGCTCGAAGACGTTTTCACGCCAAGAGGCAGCGCAGTTAATTCCGCAAACTAATCCATTTTTGCGTAAACTGTTTCAGTACATTTCAGGCTACGACATCGATTCCCGTATTGAGTGGATTGTTAATGCTCTCGCCGAGGTCTTTCGTGCCACTGACATCGCACGCGTCCTAAAAGACTTTGGGCGCTCGACCACCAAGAGCGACCCGATGATCCACTTCTACGAGACGTTTCTGAGCGAATATGATCCCGCGTTACGACGGAGCCGCGGGGTATGGTACACGCCGGAGCCGGTTGTCAGATTCATTGTATCGTCGATAGACGGCGCCCTCAAAGACGAGTTCAAGCTTCCAAAGGGGTTGGCTGACACCAGCCAGGTCACGATAAATGTCGAGTCGCAAGACATAAATCCAAGGACGAAGAAGCGGCGCCTGGAAGAGAGGCGCGTCCATAAAGTTCAAATCCTAGATCCGGCTACTGGTACCGGGACCTTCCTCGCTGAGGTGGTCAAGCAGATTTACAGTCGCTTCACAGGTCAGAAGGGCATCTGGAGCGGATACGTAGAAGACCACTTGATCCCCCGCTTGAATGGGTTTGAGTTACTAATGGCGTCTTATGCAGTGGCCCATTTGAAGCTTGACCTACTTCTCCAGCAGACCGGCTACAAACCGCGAAATGTCGGACGTTTGCACATTTATCTGACGAACTCCCTAGAGGAGCATCACCCGGATACGGGGACCCTTTTTGCTTCCTGGCTCTCAAAAGAAGCTAACGAAGCGAACTTTATCAAACGTGACACGCCCGTCATGGTTGTCTTAGGCAATCCTCCATATAGTCGTCACTCCATGAACAAGGGCCACTGGTTAAGCCAACTTCTAGAGAGCTATAAGCGAGAGCCTGGAACAAACACCCGTCTTCGCGAGAGGAACTCGAAGTGGCTCAACGATGACTACGTAAAGTTTGTGCGACACGCCCAACATTTTATCGACAAGGCCGGATATGGTGTCTTCGGCTATATTACAAATCATGGGTTTATAGACAACCCCACATTCCGTGGCATGCGTTGGAGTCTTCTGCGTAGTTTCAACAAGATCTACGTTATCGACCTCCACGGGAATTCAAATATTATCGAGGCCGTTCCCCACGGATCTTCAAATGAAAATGTGTTTGATATAAAGCAGGGCGTCGCCATAACGATTGCTATTCGCAGCGCCCCCATCGGCGCCGGGGAGCTTGCATCGGTGTACCATACGGATGTTCATGGAACGCGCGACGCAAAATACGCATTTCTGGATGACAATCGCCTAGACACAATTGCTTTCGACGAGGTCACGCTGCGCGAGCCGTTCTACTTCTTCAAGAACAAGGACTATAAATTTGCAGACGCGTACAAGAAGTGGCCGTCTCTCAGCGAGATATACACTGAGTTTTCAACGGGATACTACACCTCCTGCGACGATGTCGTAATTGGCCATACGTTTGAGAGCGTAAAGAAGCAGGTTACGTCGAGTTCGCTCGGTATAAAGTTCGACGAGACAAAGGTCCGCAGAACGGCGTTCAGGCCCTTGGATATCGGCTATGTCTATTACGACGAGCAGGTTCTGACGCGCGCCCGCGCTCGGTTCGTCGAGCGCTTGCCGCAAGAAAACGTCATAATCGTTGCTGGTAAAAGCACAAAGAACCGTTCGGCGGATCAGTTCTACATAAGCAATGTCATATCGGAGCTTAAGTGCGGTGAAAGCTCAAAAGGCTCGTACATGTTCCCCTTGTGGGTGATGTCGAAAGCGCACGGTGACGGATTTCTTTCCCCGGAGTCAAATATACAGGCGTCTATATTAAAGAAATACGCCAAGCGCGTTGGCGCTGCGGCAACGCCTCTAGGAATACATTTATATGTATACGCGATTATGTATTCTCCGGCGTTTAGGTCAATGTTTGAGGAAAACCTGAAGGAGGATTTCATACATATACCGTATCCACTGGACACAGAAAGCTTCAAACAGTTATCTAAACTTGGCGGTGAGTTGCACGCTCTGCATACGTTGTCATCGCCTTCTCTCGACGTTCTAATCACGGAATTTCCCGAAGAGGGCTCCAACGAGGTGACCGCTTCGATCGGGAAGAACGATTGGGAGTTAGATTCGGACGCTGATGAGATCACTGTCTGGATCAACGACGAGCAGTACTTCTCGGGCATTCCGGCCGACGCGTGGGAACTATCCATCGGCGGCTATTTTCCGGCGCAAAAATGGTTGAAGGATCGGAAGGGGAAACGGCTGACGTTTGAGGACATTGAGGAGTATCAACGTGTAATCGTCGCTTTGTCGCGAACCACCAGCTTGATGGCAGAAATCGACGACGTGCTGGCTGTGTTGCTTAATGGCATGGGGGAAGACGCAACTACGGCGTGACGCCGCCGTGCCGAGGCTTCAGGTTACGCGGGAGTCGGCTGGCCTGGCAGCGCAACGACATTTTCAGCGCCGAACCAGGCTGTCAGTTTGCCCATCGCGTTGGCATTGAGAGCCTGGGTGAAGAGGAGTGCCAAGCGAACTTTCGGCCGCGAGCAGGCGACATAGAACAGGTTTCGGTTGTTCTCAAAAAACTCAACTTTGTCGGCCGGCGGTCCGCCGTCGATCCATTCGAGCATTTGGGCGAAATTATACTTGTTCCATCCTCGACCGACGACAACCAGAACATTCTCGAATTCCGCTCCCTTCACACCGTGCTTCGTAGCGAACGGCGTGTGGCCGTCGATGAACCGATCGAGCGCTATCAGTTCCGCGTAGGCCACCTGCCGCAATTTGCGCAACTGAGTGACACGCCGCGACTCGCCCTCGACAGGCTCGGCACCTACGTCCGCCAGTTTCTTCTCGCGTTCCTCAACCGAGTCTGGCAGCCGCATATGCGGCTGCGTGGCGATAAAATCGATCACGTCGCCAATGGACCCGGCGTTCCTCAACGCGATCAGCGCCGTCATCGTCTCGGCCCACGCCACCTTGTCCATGTGCTTCCGAATGCGGGGCATGCCCGTTCCAAAACATTCGAACATCTCGCCGTAGCGGAGCGCCTCGAACGCAGCGCAGGCGGGTTCAAGGTGATCCGCGAGGAACTTGATGTGCGGGTCATCCTTTTTTAGCCAGGGATCGTTGAACTGGCCATAGATCGACGGGATGCTTGCGTAGCCCTGCTCGCGAGCGAGCACGCTGTGACTGAGCATCAATATCTTGGTCTTCCCAACCGCGAAGTCCCATCCCTCGTCGCTCAGCCGTTCCTTGAGGTGACTGAAATAGGCTCGCGCGGCCTCCGGGCTAGTGTCGCCGGTCCAATGGCCTCCGCCTTGTCCAGTACGCCGTACGCCCGGCCATGCGTTAGTATGGAAGACTCGCGCCTCGCCGGGCGCATCAGGGTCACTCACCATTTGCGGCAAATCCGGTCGCATCCTGTTCAGAACCTGCACGATCGGGTCCACCGATCGAAAGTTGGCGTTCTTATCGATCACCTCGAGCGCGGCGTGATCCACCGATCCACATCCATCGCCATAGATTTTCTGCCAATGGTCGCCGAACAGCCCAATCAGCGGTCCTTGGCCGTGATCAAGAAACCAGGCCTTGAGCGCCTCGACGAAAGTGGCATCTGTGTCCTGGTACTCGTCGATTAGAAGCACCGGGTAACGTGCCGTCAGAACGGCGCGGAACTTCGGAAGGGCCATCGCTTCGATCATCAGTGCCAGCACGTCTTCGTGCCGGATTGTCACCTGATCGTCGACGACGCTCGGATAGCCAAGCTCGTAATGAACTCTGCGGGCACCGATCCCCCCGACAGGCTCCAGCCTTTCCGCCCAACCGGGAAGCTGCGGCACGAATGCCCGCAATGTCGTCTGAAAGTCCTGCAGGATCGACCAGCAGAAACCGTGAACCGTCTCCGTCCGCACAGCCGGGTGAGCCTGGATGCGCGAGATTATCTCGTCCTTGGCGACATTCGTATATGTGATGCAGCCGACTTGCTGGCCGCGGCGGACCAAATCCGTACCTCGTCCGTCGATCAGCCGGCGAAGCGCCTTATCCAGTGAATAGGTCTTTCCGGCGCCAGCGCCCGCCTCCAGCCGAAAACTCCTGCCTTCGTCTAGGCAGGCGAACATCCGCTCCAGAGCGACGCGACCCGCGGCGTCAGCAGGACTTTCCGGACCGTCAGCCATTGTCGCCTACCTCGGCAACGTTCACCTCCACGCCGGCAAGCCCCGCAACAATCTCCACAGCGACAGCGGGCGGCGGCATGACAGGGGCAGGATTGCCCTGCGCGAGCCATCGCAAACCCTCGGCGATGTAGCGAGGAACGTTCCAGTCGGTGTGTTCGATCGCATGCTCCAGGGCGAAGGTCGATTTCTTCTGCTCAGCCGCATGCTCGTAAGCGAGAGTGGCGGCGTCCCCGTCGCCGAGCGGAAAGCGCTCGGGATTAGCCAGAATGAACGCGTCTTCGAAGCTACGCGCGCACGGGCCGCCATCTTGCTCCGGCACTTGGTAGGCTAGTCGGCGACAGCCAACAATCTTGTCGACGGGCGCTTTGGCCAACAAGGCGGTTGGCGTTACCGCATTGTCGAACCAAGCCTTAATGCAGCCGTTGCTGGTGAATTGGCCTTCCGCGACGGGAACGGCCAAGCGCTTGCCCTGTTCATTCGGCTTCACGGCGTCGATGTCGGTGATGATCAACGCACGCAATTCGAGGAATGCGAGAAGGTCGAAAAACCGGTGTGCGTATGCGCCGCCCACTTCCATTACCGTCAGATACTGACTGCCTAGCTGCGGCTCACCGGCAGCCGCCGCGTCCGTCTTACGGATCATCGCGGGAAGCAGGATTCTCTCCGACGTCCCCTCGATCAGCACGGCCTTATCCGCAAAGAACAGGTCGCAGCGGGTGAGAGTCAGATATTGATGCAGGAATTCTCGATCAGGCGCTGGCGCGCCGCCCATACCCTGCCGCAGATCCTTCACCACGGAACGCCGCACGCCCTCGCCGTCAGCGACAGACAGGAAATAACGCATCGCCTCGAAGCGTGCTTCGTTTGCCATGTGGGGTGAATGGGTGGTCACCACGAACTGCACTGGCCAAGGGCGGTCCTCGTTGAGCTGCGATACGAACGCGCTCGTGATTTGATCGAGCTGACGTATGAAAACTTCCTGCATCTGGGGATGCAGATGGGCCTCAGGCTCTTCAATGAAGACCAGATGGACCCCGGCCGCGGCCGGCGTAGCCTGGTACTCCCGGAAGAAGCGCAGCAGCTGCAAAAGCATGTATACGAGATTGCGAACGCCCAAGCCGTTGTACGTCTCGGGTAGCGTGACGCCGTTGACCCCGACATAACGGACCTTGGTGTGGTCGTTTAGAAGCTTGTCGACATCGAAACTCGTCTCAGTGACCAGTCCGGGATCGGCCAGGCCAGGGTAGCCGAATAAATCAAATGTCGGCAGCAACGAGGTCAGCTTCGCGTTGAAGCCCGCGTGCAGATCGCCTTGGATCTGCTCCACGGCGGCCTTCAATTGCTCCGCGGTCGTGCGCTTCTCCGGGTCCAGCGGATCGGTTAGCGCCGACTGAAAGAGCACCTCCACGACCTTGCCCAGAACATCGCGCTCGCGATGGGTATCATCATCAAGTCCACGCTGTGCGTTGATGAAGCCGCCGTGGATCAGCGCCGTGAGAGTCTTGGGCTCCAAGGCTTTCCGGTTGGTAGGATCATTGGGATCGACCGCTTCGAGCGATGAGGCGTAGGCAGCCGGCAGTCGGCTGCCAAGAGCGCGAAACAACGCGAGACGGTCGGCTGCGACGTCGTCACTCGGCGCCACAATTCCCCCGAAAAGCGTTTCGGCAGCTGTCGATCGAGGTCCGAACGTAAGAACCAGACGAGCATCCGAGCAATCGGGATTCAGATCGATGATGCAGTCGCTGAGCGGTCCGAGATCAGGGGCGTCGATATCGTAGGCGATATCAAGCGTGATGGTGATCGATGGGAGGTGTGCTCGGACGTCGGACTGCTCAGCGCCGCTGCGGAATGCATCGAAGGCGGTCCAGAAGCACTCATGACATCCCAGAGAAAAATCCTCGAGCTTGAACGACAGGGCCCGCTCGGAAAGGAGCCGCCGGAAAAGCTCTGCGATTGAGGTCTTGCCGCTGTTGTTGCGCCCGACGATGAGCGTCGTTCGCTCTTCCAGACCTATCGCGACATGCCGCAGAAGCCTGAAATTCTCGATCTCAACATGTTTGATTCGCATCTCATTCCCACCCCCCCAACTCTTTGTTACACTTTTCGCGACTGTCCGGCCGCTAACAACTCTATTCTGCTTTCCAACACTGAAACTGCCCCATCCGGCGCCGGACCGAGGCTGGTCAAGCCCTACTTCGAGTCAGCCCAGGGTACTCCAGCACCAAGTGATAGCAGTCGAATCCGGAGGGATAGTGCTTGCCGGGAGGAACGTTCCGGGTGTGCTTCGAGTAGCGGTTTGGCCGCGCGCTGTGCTCGACAACATCGTGAAGCTCGCAACCGAGCTTGGTTGCAATCGAGGCCAACGCGTCCGTTGCCTCTCCAGAGATCAGGTAGGCCAACATTGCGCCGGAGCTCGAAAACGGCGCATAGCGACACTTCAGAAACTCGTTCTCCACGTCGTGGGCGTAAGCTGCCACGGCACCGGGAGTTTCCAAAACCTTCGCCTCAAGGGGCCACATGATGCGCTCATCGGCTCGTAGGATGAAGGCGAGATCGTACTCCGGCGGCTGCGCGGGTGCTGGACGCCTGGTCTCCCTTTCGAACGGCCCGTGCTGAACGTAGAAAGGTTCAAATCCCGTCATCGCGGCGGAAATTCGCGGCTCAAGAACTTGGGTGATGCTGCGTTCCAGATCACCGCCGTCGATGAACGGCATAGACTCATGCATCGCGTCGTAAGCGAGCCAGATGAGAGACAAGAACTGCCGCGCCGGCTCCGGCGCCCATGATGCGGCAAGCGCCAGAAATGCGGGGTCCGCGGTGGCCCGGGCCGGCGAGACGGCCCAAGTCAAATCGCCATCTCCTGGATGGGGCGCCCCCAGGTAAGCAGATCTAGCGCCACCTCATCGCCGTCGTGGAGGCCAACGCTTCTCGTCCAGAACCGCTTCTGATCTGGCTTGACGAGAAAGATCGTTGGTGCGCCGCTGCTTGCATCGTAGATGCGGCCAATCCGCCGATTGAACAGTCCGCCACCCGACGGGACGTCTAAGTCGACCAGCTGTTCCAACTGACGCAGAAGCGCGGGTGAGGCTATCTCCTGGATTGAAATCCCCGTGTCGCCTCCAAGGCGGAAGGCGACAAGGCGTAAGGGCATCTGTTCCTGAGACGCCCGGAAAATGGTTGCTGAGAGCGTCTTATCCTCGCCAAATCCTGCTCGGATGACTCTGATGAAATGCTCGCAATAGGCACGCAGATGGGCCTCGTCGTCATCGTCACCCAACGTGGTCGGCTCATCGCCCAGACTTCCATCTGCCTCCAGGAAGCCGTCGACGGTGTAGGCCAGCGCATCCTCGATCAGAACGCGCTCCGCCTCGTTGAGGCGAAAGAGATCAAAGACCCGCGTGTCCAGGCTGGCGTAATCCGAAATCCCATCCAGTGAAGCTTCGACCGGATCTGGTATAGGAAGCGAAAGAATCTCGTCCCGAGATAGCTTGGGGCGATAGGCGGACACCCGCCCGCTCGTTAGAAAATGGAAGTAAACCGCCAGTCGCGAGTTGTGTGCAAGGCAGGCGGCATCCAGGATCGCCGAGTCGGCGTGGATGGAAAAATAGCTCTGGTTGGGAAGAACGCCTTCCTTGGCGGACGATTTCGTAATGCGCGCATGGAAACGTCGCGTCGGGCTGTTCAAACTATGCTTGATTATAAGTTGGGGCCAGGCGAAGGCCGCTACCCCGGTCGAAGCCTTCGAGTGAATTTTCAGGTCGTGCGCAACGGGCAATGGTTCGGTATCGAGGGTCAGGAAGCTGTCCGCAGGAAACATCGTTTCATCGAAGATGCGGCGCCCTTCGAGGCCCGGCATCGCCTTCTTCCGGTCCCCAAAATTCAGGCCCTGCTGGTACGGAAACGCCCTCTGGCCGGCTAAAGCCCCTAGGCTCGGGAACCCCTGAAGCCGCCGGATAAGTTGGAGATCGCGGGGTGCGCCCCACATGAGCTGCGACCAAATGAGCGGCTCTGATATGGCATCCGAAACCCGCAGCACGCGAGCGTCCTGAGGTTCGATCAGGATGCTGAAGTCATCAACTAGCGGACGGACATGCTTCGGGCAGACGTAGCGGATTAGGTCGTCAGCTGCCGGTGTCGATGGAGTCATGATGACGACACATGCAGGGGCGGCCGAAGTCTTAGTCGTGTGAGTCTTGCGCCGAAAGACCTTGAAGCGGAGCGCCGAGAGATTGAAAATCGCCTCGACCCGGCGGCGTCCGAAAATCTGCTCCCGGAATCCTGCGGCCTTTGGACTGATATTGAAGAGCAGCGAGTTTGCGGACTGGATCATCGCCACCCGCCCGGATGGCGCTGCCAGATCCGAGCCCTTAGCCAGGAACAGTCCGCCGATGTCCTTGTTAGGGATAGACCATCCACGCCCTGACTTGGCCCAGACCTTGGCGTCCTCAGTGATCACGCCGTCGCCCCACGGCGCGTTCCCGAGCACCAGATCGTATGAACCACTATCTGTCGCGGTATCGAAACCGGTCTGTCCTTCAGTGAAGAAATCCGAGCAAATCAGGCGGCGGCCGCGCATGGGTGGGAAAGTCACCTGTGTCCAATAGTGACGGGGCTCAATCTCGTCGCACATGGCGAGGTAAAGACTGAAGCACGCGACCCGCACCGCATGCTGGTCCTTGTCGACGCCAAAGATGTTGCGCTCGAGCAACCGGCGCAGCGTCTCAGCTCGCACTGTATCGCCTGGGTTGGCGAGCTTCCAGCGGTGCACCAACCGTTGGAATGCCTTGACCAGAAAAATCCCGGAGCCACACGCAGGATCGATGATCTTCAGATCCCATTCGGTTTCGTTCCAGGGAAGAACCTGATCGAGAATGAAATCTACGAGATAGGGCGGCGTGTAGAAGATACCGTCCTTGGCGGCACGCTCCGTGACGAACGTCTCGTAGATGCTGCTGATGAATTCGAGCGGGATGACGTCAAAGGCGTATTGCGGCCAAAGCGACATCTGCCGCGAGCCCAGGTCCACATCTCCCCGGATGAACTCCGCTAGAGACGCCAAGTGTGCCGGGCGGACAACGTCCTTCTCTGTCGCCCAACCCACTGCGCGCGCCTGATTTGTGTCACCTTTTCCTGGGAACAGATCACCGTTGAACTTCGTGTTCAGCCAGTCAAATAACTGGTAGGTATCATTATAGCTCGAGAGGATACTGGCGAAGCTACCGTGGGCGTCGGTGAGCACACCTTCTTTGTGCAGTCGCTGCAAAGTTGCAGGCGTGAGCGCGGCCTTGCCGTCTTGGTCCTTCCGATCAAACAGGAACTGAACGAAGATTATCCGCGCCAGAAGGTCGTGGCAGATGTCGTCATCGACCAATCCCTGATCGGCCAACACCGACCGGATATGCCGAAGATTACCGAGCAGCATCTGATCGGCTCGACCATCGCGGTGAAACCGAGCCGCATGCGCTAAAAAGAACTGGCCGGAGACAAGGTTGATCCAGTGCAAGGCTCGCGCAGCCTGAGCCTCGAGTAGGTCGGAGCCGCGCGGTGACATGGCGTCGGACGCCACGTTCTGAACCACATACGTCGCAACGTCCCGGCTCGGATCAGGGGCTTCGCAGCAGGTCCAGACCTTGAGGATCGTGGGTTCGATCGTAATCAGGGTCGGCGCATGCGAGAAGTTCCACGCCAAGCGATGCAGTTCGCGCAGCGTGTCTTCGCTCACGGGTTTTGCAAACTCGGCGACGATTGCCAAAGGTGGCTCTGATGTCGCCGCGTCCGCGTCCGCCATGAGAACGCCCAAACGAATACCGCGCGCATCTGGCATGGCGTCGAGTGATCGGCCGATCTTACCCCGAACAAGGTCAGCGAAAACCGCAGCACCTGCGCCCTTGGGAGCAAGGATTGCCTCGACATCCGGCCAGCCCAGATGGTCCCCGGCGATATCGAGGGTCAGCGGTGAACTCTCTGTCACGAGCGCAATTCCAGTGTTCCTTGCTTGTCTCCAGCGAACCGCCCGACGGATGCAGCACCCCGAGGCTTCTTCTTCGTCAGACCAAGTCGGGCGAAGACCGGCGCAGCCGGAACTCCGGAATGGCGTAATTCAGACAGCAGAGCCGCTATGACCGCCAAGTGGTCGGGGACCTCTCCCCGCTTGCGATTGTTCGTGATCGAGTTTGGTCGCATGCCGAGCAGGCTGGCGAACTCCCGGATCGTGAGTCCAGCGCGAGCAAGCTCTTCGACGAAGGCATCATAGGTCATAAGGATCGCCGAATACACATCATTTAATGTATTAAGCACATAAAAAGATGTGAATCTACTGACGATCGTCGTTGCAGCGAGATGCCAGGGCACCGCGCCTGTCCTCGCCCAGCTCCCGGCCGCCGTGATCGCGGTTCGCGGCCTCGTGAGGCGACTGCTAAAGCGCGTTGTCGGGACGACGGTGGTACATCTTCATACCCGACCTCCACATCGATACGATCGAGGTCGAAACGCGCGATTTCCGCTGGGTTCGCAAACCCCACGCCACTCACAGATGCCGTCAGGCGCCGTGATTAAGTCCGCGAGCGCATCTGTCGCCGCGCTTCATCAGCGACTGGATGGAGAAGACTAGCAGCCGAGTTTCCTCCGACGAGACTATATCCCATTCCATTGTCCGCCCAGGCATAGCCGACAACATCACCTTCACGGTGTTCCGCCATCGGGGCGTTCTGGTCGCGCATCATGGGACGCATCAGGATCGCGATGCGCGCGCCCTGTGCATCATCGTACATCAGAAGCCCAGCGGCGCCGTTCGGGGTCGCGATAACCCGCCCACCCATGAGGCGATAGCCGGCCTGCGAGAGGTCAGGAACCGAGATCTGGCGCGACAACCGGTTCTCGACCCAGCGCACTAGCGCGGTGCTGTCGGCCGCATTGATCTCGACGGGCCGGCCCTTGTCCTGTCCGAATACCGCATAGGCGTAGGAGGCTTCCTGGGCGAGCGCATTGATCCCGACGCCCGGCTCGGCGCCGATGCTGCGCAGCGACCATCCTCCAGCGCCGCCGACGAGCAGAAGAAGACAGGCCGCGACCGCGGCGCGCCAGCCGGTCCAGCTCGACTGGCGTCGCGCAGCCACCAAGTGCGCGAGGTTGAGCTGCGGCGGCACCGGTTCGGCGGCGATCGGCCCAAGTGCTGCGCGCAACGTCTCCCGCTGCCGGCCGAAGCTCGCATATTGCTTGGCCACCTCGGGGTTGCGTTCGAGATAGGCTTCCACGTCCGCGCGGCGGGCACCGGACAAGGCCCCGTCGACATAGGCGTGAAGATCGTCCTCACTGATCGGACGGCTCATTTTACCCTCCTCAGGCCAGGTCCCGTCGTTGCCGAGCGCGCCGGTCCTTCTTCGATCAATTGCGCGAGCCGCTGCCGGGCGCGCGACAGGCGCGACATCACCGTGCCGAGCGGAACGCCGAGCACCGCGGCGGCCTCTGCGTAGGACAGGTCCTCGACGCCGATGAGCAGCAGCACGCTGCGCTGGTCTTCAGGAAGAGCCGCGAGCGCCGCCAGCGCCGCCTGATGGTGGAGCTGATCCTCCTGCGTCGGCGGGGTGGCGAAGGCGGTCTCGCTGGTATCGTCCACTGGCACATGCAAGCCCCGCCGTGCCGTTTGTCGTATCCGGTTGATGGCCAGGTTATGCAGGATGGTAAAGACCCAGGTCCGCGCATCGCCATCGGCTCGCCGCTGATGCCAACGGCTGATTACCCGCTCGAGGCAGTCCTGCACCAGGTCGTCGGCCGAGACCTGATCCCGCAGCAGGCTGCGCGCGTAGCGCCGCAGCGACGGGATCAGTGGTTCGACGATGGCCATCATGTCCTGCATGCCGCCTCCTTACGCCGCTCAGGATGCGCGAGACTGTACCTGAACCGGCGCTCCATGTTCCGACGCCGTGCCGGGCACGATGACGAGATAGCGGCGGCGATCGTCTGCGGCGTCGCCGACCACCTGCCGGATCGGACCGACCGCGTTGACCACAGCCGAGCCCGCCGGGTTGGTCGTGAAGGCCGCGAGCGGCTCTATCTGTCCGGAGCCGTCCGGCTTGTCGGCGAGCGCCAGCACATAGGGCTTGCGCGGCTCCAGCCCGGCAACGGCCGCCTGCAGCACCTGGGTGAGACCCTGGTCGAACAGCGAGACACTGGTCCCCCGCTCCGTGGCGGAGGGCCCGACCGCCGTGAGCGACAGCAGGCTCGCCTTGCCCGCAACGCCGAGCGGCTGAAGGCCCGACGTGCCCTCATCCGCCCTGACGGCACGCGGCACATAGACCAGCGCTTGGGGCGCCTGTCCGACCGAGATCTCGGCGATGACCTGGTTCGTCGCCGTGTCGATCGCCGCCACCTTGTCGGCGTTCTCGATGCCGACATAGATCCGCGTGCCATCGCCCGAGGGCCAGAGGCCATGCGGCAGCTTGCCCACGGGGATCAGCGCCGTCTGCTCGAACGTATCGGTGCGGAAGACCTTGATCGCATCGAGGCCGCCAACCGTGACATAGGCGAAGGTGCCCGCCATGGTCTTCGCGAAGTTGACGTGGTTGGTGAGTGGGCCTGTGTCGATGGTACGCAGCACCGAGAATGGTGGCTTGGCATCGAACACCATCACACGCCCGATATCCTTCAGCGTCAGCCAGACCTGCCGTCCGTCCGGGCTTGCAGCGATGTTCGGGCAGAACGGCGAGTCCTGCTTGATATGGCCGACGATCTGATGATCGGCTCGGCGGATCACCACGGTCTCGGCCGTGAAGGAAGAGCAGACATAGCCGTATTCGCCGTCCGGCGAGAATATCTGCATGCCGGGGCCGGCTGGCACGCGGATGCGGGTCTTCTCGGCGAATGTCGTCGGATCAATGACCGAGATATAGTCTTCGCCGCGCACCGTGACCCAGAGCTCGCGACCATCGGGCGTGAAGAACGCCTCATGCGGTGAGCGGCCGAGATAGGTGGTCGCCTTCACGGCATTGGTGGCGGTGTCGATGAAGGTCACCGAGTTGGAGCCGATCGACACGACGGCGAGCGTCTTGCCATCAGGCGAGAAACCGAGCCCGTGCACCAGCACTTGCCCGCGATACAGCGGACTGAAATTTGCCGGCTGCGGATCGCCGAGCCGGATGACGCCGAGCAGCGCATTGTTTGCCGGATCGATCACCGAGACAGTGTTCGAAAACTGCTCGGCGGCGTAAACGCGGTCACGGTGGCTCACCGGAATGTCTTCCGTGGCCGATGCGCGCGGCGCCTGGCCGGCGAACGCCTGACTCGCCGGGACAAGCGCGGTGCCCAGGAGCAGTGTCAGTGCGAGCAGGTGATGTTTCATAGTCGAGGGCCTCATGGTTTGATCGCCGCGTTCTTCTGGTCGGCCAGGGCCATGCGCATTGCCCGGATCTCGTCTTCCTGGGTGACGATGATTTCCTGCGCGAGACGGCGGACTGTCTCGTTGCGACCGGAGCGCAGCAGCGCCTTGGCCATGTCGATTGCGCCCTGATGATGCGGGATCATCATCACGAGGAAGTCTCGGTCGACGTCGCCGGTAGGCTCGACATGCATGGCCGCCATCATTCGCGCCATGGCTATGTCGTTGTCGGCCTGGAAGGCCTGCGCTTCCTGTGAGCGCTCGCTGGTCGCCGCGCCGGGGTGGTGTTGCTGCGCCATCGCCGGGTTTCCAGCCATGGCAAAGATGCAGATCGCCAGAACGATCGCACCGCCTTTGTTGATCTTCATTGCTATGGTCGCTCCGTGCACATTGCATTGGAGCGGTAGACAGCACAGCCTCTCCTTTATTCCATTCCCCTCGAATTTTCTTGGCTATCTGAAAAAGCTACTGCCGCTCGGAATAAATCGGCGACGTCGTTGTCTCACTACGGTCACCACCTCAGTAGGAGCACATCGTGATCACCAAGACACTATTCGCAGCAGCCATCATCCTTTCGGCTTCCACCGCGGCTTTCGCCGCCGATCCCGCCATGGTCGGCGAGACAGCGAAGGGGCGGACCCTCATCGACGCACACGGCATGACGCTCTACACCTTTGACAAGGACTCCGACGGCAAGTCGGCCTGCAACGGTCCGTGCGCCGCCAACTGGCCTCCGCTTGCGGCCGCCGCCGACGCACAATCAGCGGCCAGCTACACTGTCGTCGTGCGCGATGACGGCTCGCGTCAGTGGGCCTACAAGGGCCATCCGCTCTACACTTGGACGAAGGACAAGAAGCCGGGCGACATCACCGGCGACGGATTCCTCAACGGCGCCTGGCACGTCGCCCAGCCCTGATCCGCCCGATGATTTGACTTCACTGCCGGCGGCCCGCTCGCCGGCAGTTTCAGCTCCCGCTTGACCTAAACTCTGATCCTCGCGGCGCCAAGATAAGCGAACAGCGCGACAGCGGCGCCAATCAGCGTGCCCCCGCAAATGTCCGTCAAGGCAAGCTGGAGGCTCCAGTTGCGGATCGCGGCGTAACACGTCAGCGCATAGGTGGCGTAGGTGCAGAGGCCGTAGATTGCGCCATTGCTGGCGGCGACGGTCCTGTTTCGGACCCGCAACGCGGGGAAAACCGCAAAGTAGCAAAGTCCGAAGATGAAAAGCGGACAAAATATGAGAACCGGCCAGATGTGAGGCTGTTCAGCGAGCACGTCGCCCAATGTATTCTTGTAAGACTGGGCTCCGAACGAAAAGATGATTGCGGCGTCAAGAACGCCGAACGCAACGAGAGCGATCATGTAGGCGGCAACGCGCTGTCTCATCGTCAACATGTCCACGCCTCTGCGCTCGCGAAGAACCACACCTCATGCCACGTGCGGCAATCATTAGCCGACAGATGCGCGACGATGTGGACTCGCCAGCTTCTGCTCGGCCACCGAGCCATTCGAGCTCGCGGGGGCCTGTAGGGAAACCGGATAGAGAGGAACCGTTCCAACCATGCCCTGAGCGTGCCGGCGCAGCAGCCGTTCCGTCGTCACGCGGTCTCCAGGCCTGGCAAAGGCGAAACCTTGGCCGAGATGGCAGCCCATCGACCAGAGTTGGCTTGCCTGCACCTCGGTCTCAATACCTTCGGCTACAACCCGAATATCGAGGCGTCTGGCGATATCGATCAAACCCTCGACGATCACCATGCTCGGATCCTCCGGCCACAAGCGAGCGACGAAGGTCTGATCAATCTTGATGATATCGACGGGAACACTCAGCAGATGCGTCAGTGAGGCGTATCCCGTCCCAAAATCATCGAGTGCGACGAGGACGCCAGCCGCGCGCAGGGATTCAATCTCCTTCGCGACGACGCGATCGCGTCGTCCGAGATACACATCCTCGCTAACCTCAAGCACCAAGTGCTTCAGCGAAACACCCGCGCGATCGAATGCGCTCTCCAGCTTCTTTCCGATGCTCCCAGTGTAGAAATCCGCCGTCGACACGTTGATGCCGACGTGCTGGACCGGGATCCCACTATCCAGCCAATGGCGGATATCTCCAGCTACGGCCGCGAGCATCTGTTCTGTCAGTTCTGCGGCGACGTGAGCGTCCGTCGTCGCCTCATGGAAATCGGCCGCGGTGATCAGTTCACCGTCGACCGTGCGCATTCTGCAAAGCGCCTCGAGGCCGATGATCTCGCCTGTGTCCAAGCGCACCACGGGCTGGTAGTGCGCCTCGATACGATTGTCCTTAAGCGCCCCCGCAACATCTCGAATGGCATCCCGCCGCCGCGTGATGCGGCTACCGATGCCCGGCCAATAGCGGACGAAACCGCCGCGCCCGGTCTCCTTCGCGTGGTAAAGCGCGAAATCGGCGGCTTCGCTCACGGCGATCGCCGTCGCCTCTCCTTGCGCGAGAACCGCGCCACCGATCGTCGCGCGGGGGACGACCATGTGGCCCTCGCAAGGCGCTGGCAGTTCGAGCGCCGCGAAGATGCGCGCGGCCGCCGCGTCGAGATCGCTCAGCAGCTCGGGCGACTGCATGATGACCGCGAACTCATCTCCGCCAAGCCGAAAGGTGATGTCAGGCGCCATCACATGGGAGATCCGACTTGCGGCGGTGCGTATCAGGGCGTCGCCGGCGAGATGGCCGAAGGTGTCGTTGACGACCTTGAGGTTGTCCAGGTCCAGGATGAACAGTCCCCACGATCCGATCTCGTCGCAGGGTATGTTCGCCATGGCGGTTTCGAAGGCAGATCGATTTGGAAGACCCGTCAGGGCGTCGATGTTCGCGCGACGCTCCCGATCGGCGATCCGCTCGTGCCGACGGAGCGCGATGGTGCAGAGGTCCACGCACGCTTCCGCGAGCTCGCGCTCAGCTTTGCCCGGGTAATGCCTGTCGCGGTGATAGAGCCCGAGGACTGCGACCGTGTTTCTTTCATCGTTTAGGATCGGCAGCGACCAACATGCCGTCACGCCAAGGCGGTCGATGCGCGATGCAAACTTCGCGCAACGGGGATCAACGGTCATGTCTTCGATAATCACGACTTCCCGAAGATATGCCGCAGTTCCACAGGCGCCGACCTCAGGGCCGATCACCATTCCGTCGAGAGCCTCGGAGTAGTCGTCGGGGAGACTCGGGGCCGCAAGCGGGTGGAGCAGTCCAGCGCGGTCCACGATCAGGATCGAGCAGATCGTGCCCGGCAGTTCGGCCTCGACGAGAACGCAGATCTGCCGCGCAGTGTCACCGAGCGGTTCGCCGTTTGCGATCATCCGTAGTATTTCATTCTGGATGCGCAGCAACGAACACCCGCCTGACAACTCATTTATACGAGAGGTGCGACTATAATAGTCGTGGCCGGTAAACGGCGGGGTAATCGAGATGCTAAAAGTCGAATTAATCACGTCGATAGGAGGGGAAAGCCTTCCCCTGCGGCCGAGCCTCGCGTCTCGGCCGACCCCTTCTGCGGGGAGATCCCCGCAACGCCCCCTAGAGTGAGAGTGCGGACCGGCTTTGCCGTGACGGGTTGAGAGCGGGGAGAGAGCTTCCGGCGCCCGTCGCGGAGACCCGCGATGTCCAGAAAGACCGCAACCGTTCGCGCCGGCCAGGACCGGACGAGCCTCTACGACGAAATCACCGGCAAGATCATCGGCGAGCTGGAAGCCGGACGCGTCCCATGGGTCCAGCCATGGGGGACCGCCGCGGCGAAGGCGCCCCTCGCCATGCCGAGGAACGCCGCCACCAGCCGGCACTATTCGGGGATCAATGTCCTGATCCTATGGGGCGCCGTCGTCG
The DNA here is from genome assembly GCA_964458265.1 of uncultured Hyphomicrobium sp. Lineage (GTDB taxonomy): Bacteria > Pseudomonadota > Alphaproteobacteria > Rhizobiales > Hyphomicrobiaceae > JAGVSR01. The sequence continues at coordinate 91,315 of CAYWIF010000008.1, forward strand.
AACACGGCTTCCCGGGCCAGAGCTGGCTCACCTTCCGCCAGGCGCTGGGTCTCGGCGGTAATGTCCGCAAGGGCGAGCGCGGCACGACCGTCGTCTATGCCGACCGTTTCGTCCCCGATGACGAAAAGCGACGCGCCCGAGAGACCGGCGAGGACGCCCAGGCGATCCCGTTCCTGAAGCGCTTCACGGTGTTCAACGCCGCGCAGTGCGAGAACCTGCCGGACGATATCGCCACTGTCGCGCCGCCACCGCCGCCAGGGCTTGTCGAGCCGCAGGTCGAGGCTCTGATCCGCTCGACGGGCATCGACTTCCGCATCGGCGGCAACCGGGCCTTCTATGTCCCGGCGCTCGATTACGTCCAAGTCCCACCGCCCCAGGCCTATTTCGAGCCGATCAACTGGCATCGCACGGCGCTGCACGAGCTCGGCCATAATGCCGCGATCGGGATTATGCAGCATGGCGCTGAGACGCAGCGGCAA
>CAYWIF010000009.1:0-91757 GCA_964458265.1 uncultured Hyphomicrobium sp.
GAAGGAAGCATAGCGGGCGTTGCGCCAATTCTTTCGCAAATTGAAGTTGTTACGAGCCATGACCCCTGTGTGCTCTTGACATTTCGGGGGGTGCCGCAGTATTTCCTCGGCTGTTGGCACTCTCAATATCAGTTTGCTAGCAAGCCTTCCGGCACCGGTCTGTGCCGGTATTTGGCGAACGAAACTCCTCCTGCAACCCCCGGAGCAACCTCGACAATGAAGTTCCGTCCTCTCCATGACCGCGTGGTGGTCAAACGCGCCGACGCCGAAACCAAGTCGGCCGGCGGCATCATTATTCCCGACACCGCAGGCGAAAAGCCCCAGCAGGGTGAAGTCGTCGCCGCCGGTCCCGGCGCACGCGACGAAACCGGCAAGATCGTCCCTCTCGACGTCAAGAAGGGCGACAAGGTGCTGTTCGGCAAGTGGTCAGGCACCGAAGTCAAGATTGACGGTCAGGATCTCCTGATCATGAAGGAAAGCGACATTATGGGCGTGCTGGACAAGTAAGTCCGCGCTGCCGTCTTCGCACCTGCGTCCCACAGTCAACAGTTCCCCAATTCACAGGAGTTCTGCCCCATGGCAGCCAAAGACGTGAAATTTGCTTCCGATGCCCGCGAGCGCATGCTGCGTGGCGTCGATACGCTCGCCAACGCCGTCAAGGTCACGCTGGGTCCTAAGGGCCGCAACGTCATCATCGAAAAGTCGTTCGGCGCGCCGCGCACAACAAAGGACGGCGTGACCGTCGCCAAGGAAATCGAGCTCGAAGACAAGTTCGAAAACATGGGCGCGCAGATGTTGCGCGAAGTCGCCTCCAAGACGAACGACGTCGCCGGCGACGGCACCACGACCGCAACCGTTCTTGCCCAGTCGATCGTCCGCGAAGGCTTGAAGTCGGTGGCCGCCGGCATGAATCCGATGGATCTGAAGCGCGGCATCGACAAAGCCGTCGTCCAGGTCATTGCCGAAATCGGCAAGAAGGCCAAAAAGGTCAAGGATTCGTCCGAGATCGCGCAGGTCGGTACCATCTCGGCCAATGGCGAGACAGCTATCGGCGACATGATCGCCAAGGCCATGCAGAAGGTCGGCAACGAAGGCGTCATCACGGTCGAGGAAGCCAAGAGCCTCGAAAGCGAACTCGATGTTGTGGAAGGGATGCAGTTCGATCGCGGCTACCTGTCGCCCTACTTCATCACGAACGCGGACAAGATGGTCGCCGAACTCGACGACCCCTACATTCTCATTCACGAGAAGAAGCTTTCGGGCCTGCAGCAGTTGCTGCCGGTTCTCGAAGCCGTGGTCCAGACCGGACGCCCGCTGCTCATCATCGCTGAAGAAGTCGAAGGCGAGGCACTCGCGACACTGGTGGTCAACAAGCTGCGCGGCGGCCTCAAGGTTGCCGCCGTCAAGGCTCCTGGCTTCGGCGATCGCCGCAAGGCCATGCTGGAGGATATTGCTGTCCTCACCGGCGGCCAGACGATCTCGGAAGATCTCGGCATCAAGCTTGAGAACGTGACGCTGCAAATGCTCGGCCGCGCCAAGCGCGTGACGATCACCAAGGATGACACGACGATCGTCGATGGCTCGGGCAAGAAGAAGGACATCGAAGCCCGCGTGGCACAGATCAAGGCGCAGATCGAGGAAACAACCTCGGACTATGATCGCGAGAAGCTGCAGGAGCGCCTTGCCAAGCTCGCCGGCGGCGTCGCCGTCATCAAGGTTGGCGGCGCGACCGAAGTGGAAGTGAAGGAGCGTAAGGATCGCGTCGACGACGCGCTGAACGCCACACGCGCAGCCGTCGAAGAGGGCGTGGTTCCGGGCGGCGGCGTAATGCTGCTCAAGGCCTCGGCCGCAATCACCGTGAAGGGTGACAACGAAGACCAGGAAGCCGGCATCCAGATCATCCGCCGCGCGCTCCAGTCTCCGATCCGCCAGATCGCAGAGAACGCTGGTGTCGAAGGCTCGATCGTGGTCGGCAAGGTGCTCGAAGCCAAGGGCGCCAACTACGGCTACGACGCACAGAACGACGAGTACGGCGACATGATCGAAAAGGGCATCATCGACCCTGCAAAGGTCGTTCGCACCGCACTTCAGGATGCGGCCTCGATCGCCGGCCTGCTCATCACCACCGAAGCCGGCATCGCCGAGCGTCCCAAGAAGGACTCGGGCGGCGGAATGCCGGGCGGCATGGGTGGAATGGGCGGCATGGGCGACATGATGTAAGCCACGCTTCGCTAATGCGCGATTGAATAGCGCCCCCGGATCCGTCCTGGGGCGCTATTTTGTTTCTAGATGCGTTGTTACAGTGTGGTCAGACCGGTCGCGGAAGGCCCGGCGCCGGCGTGGGAGAAGTGACGCCCATCGATACATAGACGCTCATCAGTTCGTCGACGCCGCCTTCAGCGGGACGGATCCAAGATTGCGGCACGTAAAGCAACGCGCCCCCGACCGGGACAGGCGCAGACGGGATGAGTATCCCGACATAATCCTGCGTGCCGATCAGGACTGTCTTTGGCGAAGGCAAAAGAGCAAGTACGGCCGCACCTGGCTCGCCGCCGAAGAAACACCAAACCGGCGACATGCTTTTGAGATCACCGCTGCCGTTCTTGGTATCCACGATCGACGTGAATCGCTTCGAAAGATCATAGACGCTGCCGATAATGGGGATGCGCGTCACCGCGCGGTCCATGATGCTGGAGAGCATGTCGCCGATGCGACTCTCGAACAGCAGACCCAGGATGTAGATCGCGACGAGAAGCGCGAGCAGGCCAATGACGTACGGAGCGAAGGATCGCGCTCCGACCCCGATACCCAGCGAAACGAGAATGCGGCCAAACGAACTGCTCGGGCCGATGTAGTCGTTCAAAAATGAAACGACCCATCCCGTCACGGCGACCGTGAGGATGAGAGGCAGCAAGGCCAACAGACCGGCTAGAAACACCCGCGTGATACGGCTCATGGTCTTGCACTCCCCCGTTCGCTTGCAAATTGCAGTGCGATTCGCCCGTGTTTTCAAATTAACGTAAACGCTCGAGGCCGCCATGGGCGCATGCTGGAACGATCCTGGCGGCGTTCGATCGTTAGGTCTAAGTACTATTACGAGATGGCACAAATCCATCCATCGATATTGTTGCTTTGGCCCCGTATGTGCGTCGGGTTTGCTGTTCAATCGTTAAGACGAATGCAGGACGCGCGCTCCGTTGTCTATCCGGCCGATACAAACCGACGAGGATTTCGCCACCGCGATGACATTGCTCGCGCAGGGCTTCCCGGCCATGCCGCGCTCCAATTGGACCGCCTACTTCGACCGGCTCCATAAGCTCGGCGACAATGCGCGAGCCGGTGTACCGCCTGGCTATCTCTTGGCCACCGACAACGGTTCGACCGGCGTGATCGTCACACCTGCCTCCGTCCGCAGACACCGCGACGGATCGAAGGCGTTGATCGTAAATTTATCGAGCTGGTACGTTCAACAATCCGATCGCTGGCGCGCGGGCCGCATGCTGCTGGCCGTACTGCAACGGCACGATGCCATCTACACGGATCTGACGCCGACGAAAGACGTGCAAAGGGTACTGGTCAGCCTCGGCTTCGTTCCACTCAATTCAGGCGTCACAATCACCGTGCTTCCGGCCTTCGCGGTCCTGCCCGCCAGCGGAATGCGGGTCCGCATTTTGAACGAACGAGAGCCGTCGCTGCCCGCGTCCGAATTCGAAATGCTGACGGCACACCGCGCCGTCGGCTGCATTGCAGCCATTCTGGACACCGGCGACAGCGCCATGCCGTTGCTTTTCCGCAAACGGATGCTCAAAGGTGTACCGGCCATAAAACTCATTTATTGCCCGGATGTGGCGAAGTTCCAGTCCGCCCTCCCGGCTGTGGCGCGCTTCCTGCTCAGACGCGGCGCGGCATTAATGATGGCCGACGACATTGGCCAGGCCCTGAGCTCGGGGCAATTGCAGCGCCATCGGTCGCTGAAATTCGTGCGGCCAGGCGCGGGACTTGCATTTGAGCCGAACAGTATCGACCACACGAGCTCGGAACTCGCTCTGCTCGATCTTTAACCATCAGCAATGGACCTTCGTTTGATGTCGACACCAGCTTATGCCACCCGTGCCTCATCCGGCGTGCAAGTCGAGTTGGTCCTTGGAGCAATGGAGGACTTCTTCAAACAAGTCGCTCCGGGTGCATTATCGGCTCCGCTCACGGCAGAAACGCGGATGCTCGGCTCCGGGCTGCTCGACAGTCTTTCGATGCTGCAGTTGACGACCCATCTCTCGGAGGCGTTCGGCGTCGAATTCGAGGACGACGACTTCACGGAGGAGAACTTCGTGACCGCAGGCCGGATCGCTGCGCTCATATCGGCAAAGCTTGCGCGGAGCGGCTGATGGCCCCTGTCCTGCTACACGATATTCTGCGCAGGACGGCAGCGGGCACGCCCCAGTCGCCGGCCATCATCGATGGAGACCGCCAGTACAGCTACAGCGACCTTGAGCGGGATTGCGCGCGGCTTGCCGCGGCAATTTCGGCGGCCGGCGTGACACGCGGCGACCGCGTGGCAATCCTCCTCCCGAAGTCGTTCGACGAGTGCGCTGCTATTTTCGCCGTGAGCTGCGCCGGCGGTGTGTTCATTCCAATCAACCCCGTTATGAAGCCGCAGCAGATTGCGCACATTCTAGATGACAGTGAAGCCCGCTGCCTGATCACCAATTCCGCCGAAGCCCGCAAGCTGATCGAATACGTGGGGCCACTTTCTGATTTACAGATTGTTCTGGTGGACGGTGAACGTCAAGATTTGCAGCCTGCGGCGGCTGCCAAGGGAATTGGCGAGGACCTCGCTGCCATTCTCTACACATCGGGTTCGACGGGGCCGCCGAAGGGCGTCATGCTTTCGCATGCCAATCTGTTGGCAGGGACGCGCATCGTGCGCACATACCTTAACATTGGACCGGACGATCGCATTCTTTCGATCCTGCCGTTCAGCTTCGACTATGGATTGAATCAGCTTCTTACTGTCGTCGAGCAGGGCGCAACGATCGTGCTGGGATCGTTCCAACTCGGCGATCAGATCGTATCGGCGCTTGCGAAGCATCGCATCACCGGCCTGGCGGGCGTTCCAACCATCTGGGCCATACTGACGAAGGCGGCACCCGCATTGCAGCGGACGCCGCTCCCGCATCTGCGGTACATCACCAACTCGGGGGGAGCGGTTCCGGAAGCTACCGTACGGCGGCTCGCAGAAATGCTGCCCGCAACGCAGATTTTCCTCATGTACGGTTTGACGGAGGCATTCCGCTCAACGTTCCTGCCACCGGAAGAGGTTGCGCGCCGCCCGACATCGATTGGCAAGGCCATTCCCGAATGTGAGGTCTTTCCGGTGTCACCGGACGGTCGCCGGGCCGGGCCGGGCGAGCCGGGTATTCTCGTCCATCGCGGCCCCACGGTGTCTCTGGGATATTGGCGTCGGCCGGAAGACACGATGCGCGTGCTCAAGCCCAATCCACTGCGCAATGCAGATGAAGGTGCCGATATCGTCTGCTACTCGGGCGATCTCGTCGTGGAGGACGATGAGGGCTTCCTCTATTTCGTCGGCCGTCAGGACGCGATGATCAAATCCGCGGGCTACAGGGTCAGTCCGACAGAAGTGGAGGACGTACTGATGAGCGGCGGCGCGTTCCGGCAGATTGCCGTCATCGGATTGCCGGACGAATGGGCCGGCCAAAAGGTTTGCGCCGTCGGCGTCGCATCGAATGGGCCGGTCGATACCGCCAGCGTACTCAAGGATGCGGCCGCACGATTACCGGGGCACATGGTGCCGGCACGCATCGATCTCGTGGATGCTCTGCCCCAAACACCGAACGGAAAGGTGGATTACAAAGCGCTCGTCGCGGAGCGAACGGCGGCGAGACCGGCATGAACATCTTTTCTGGGAAAGACCTAACCCCAACTGTCATGCCCTTGGCCGACACACTGGTAACCGAGAACTTCGGCGTTCGTGACGGCGTTCTCACTGTTGGCGGTCTCGCCGTGGATGAACTGGCCGAAGCATTCGGCTCCCCGCTCTATGTCTACGACGGCGATGTGATTGAGCGCAGATATCGCGCGTTGACAGCGGCACTCTCCGGCTTTGCGGACGTTTACTACTCGATCAAGGCGAACCCCAATCCGTCGGTGGCGCGGTTGCTGGTCGAGGCCGGCGCGGGACTGGAAGTCGCATCGGGCGCAGAATTGTTGATTGCCGAGGCGGCAGGAGCCTCCGCCGGCAAAATTCTATTTGCAGGTCCCGGCAAAGGCTTGCACGAACTCGATCTCGCCATTGCGCGCGGCATCGGGGAAATCCATGTCGAGAGCTTCGAAGAAATCAATCTGGCCGCCGAACTTGCATCGGCGCATGGCCGGGTCGCGAAGATCGCAATTCGCATCAATCCCTCATCCGCGGCGCAAGGCGGTGCGATGCGGATGGGTGGCAAACCAACGGCCTTCGGATTCGACGAAGAGACGATTGGGGATGTGCTGGCGGCCGTCTCGGTGCATCCGTCGCTCGAATTGACGGGCGTGCATCTCTTCGCTGGAACCCAAATCCTCGATGCAGACGTGCTCCTTGCGCAGTGGGCTTACGGATTGAAGCTCGCCGCTGCGGTCGCGCATGCGGCCGGCAAGACGGCCCTGCGGATCGATCTCGGGGGCGGGCTCGGCATTCCCTATCACGACGGGGACAAGCCGCTCGATCTGGGCGCGGTCTCGGCCGGCGCGCTACGGCTCAACCGGGAACGGATGGGTGATCCGGTTCTCGCTGCGTCCCAGATCCATATCGAACCGGGCCGGTATCTCACTGGACCGGCCGGCGTCTATCTGTCTCGCGTGCGTGCGGTGAAAATTTCGCGCGGCCAACGGTTCATCATCGGCGACGGCGGGATGCACCATCACCTTGCGGCGTCCGGCAACCTCGGGCAAGTCATCAAGCGCGACTACCCAATCGTCGCGGCAAGTCTGATGGCAAACCGTGATCTATCCCGCGCGACAGTCGCGGGACCGCTTTGTACCCCGCTCGACACGCTGGGCCGGCAAGCGCACCTTCCCGAAATGCGAGCAGGCGACTTGCTGGCCATTCTACAATCGGGCGCATATGGCTTGACCGCGAGTCCGGTCGGGTTTCTCTCACACCCTATGCCGGCGGAAGTCCTGGTTCGCGACGGCACGGCCACGCTCATCAGACCCGCAGGCGACTTCTCGGCTCCGATGGTCAATGCCGCAGGGTGATAGGACGCGGACGGAACGCGCAAAATTCAAGCGATCGCGCCATAGAAAAGCGCTGCGGCTGTTCCGATCGCAATAGCAACGGCTGCTGCGGCCATCATTCTCTTGCCGAACTGTGCGCCGCCTGTCGCCCAGCCAATGACGGCTTTCGCTACGGTGTTTACGGCGACAACGATTAGAATGGCGTTGGCGGCGAGGGCGACTTTCGCCTCATCGGATGCCAGACGCGACATCGACAACGTCATGGCATCCACATCGGCGATGCCCGAGAGGGCCGCGAGCGCATACACGCCCTGACCGCTGCCGATCTGGGTGAGGATTTTCGTTGCGACAGTAATTGCAGTCAGGATCAGGCCGAACTTCAATACCGTCACGAGTTCGAATGGGTTGGTCAATTTCAACCGGCCGCGTTCGACGCCGTCCTTTTGCTGGCGCAGGAAATAAAATGCCGCGCCCAGGAGTGCTGCGCCTCCCAGACCAATCGGCAGCACGATCACTGGCAGGACGGCCGCACCCACCGCGGCAACGACGGCGAGAACGCGCGCCGCCATCGTGGCCGAGGCGAACAGAGCGCCGGCCGCGAGTGGCGCTGCCTTCTCAGGGTGTTCCTTCGCCATTTCAGCAAGCGTGACGGTGACGGCGGTCGAGGATGCAAGGCCGCCCGCGATGCCCGTCATCACGATGCCGGCCTCGTCGCCGACTGCCTTGATCGCAATGTATCCGGCAAAGGAGATGGCAGCGATCATGACCGTCAGCAGCCACATCTCGAATGGGTTCACGGTATCCCACGGATCGATGGTGCGATTGGGGAGTAGCGGCAAAAGTATGAACGTCATCGCCGCAAGCAACAGGCCCGAGCGCAGTTCCACCCAGGAAATTCGCCCTACCCAACCATGCAAGACATCCTTGAACGCAAGGAGCGCGGCGACCGCGACACCCATCGCTCCGGCTACGGCCATGTCGCCCGCAACCGCGAAGGCGCCGAGCGCAAAGGCGAGCATCGCGGCCACGACGGTTGTCGCTCCGAAGGTCTGTTCCGTCACCGCCTCACGGTAGCGGAAGAGGAGAATGACACCGCTGTACACGGCAAATGCGAGCGCCAGTGCGACGAGGCCATCCTTGCCACGCAGGACGACCAACGCGCCCCAGACGCCGCCGAGGAGACCGCCGAGCGTGAACGTTCTCAGTCCTGCGGCGCGATTGCCTTCAGGCTCGTCGCGCGATTTCCACCCGCGCTCAAGTCCGATGAGAAATCCGATGGCGATCGCAACGCCCAGGCGCTGGAAGAGTTCTAAGGTTTCCATCCCGGTATCGTAGTGCCCTCACAAGCGGGACGGAATGCCGATCTGATCGGTAGGGCGCCGATGGTGAACGCCGCGCAAAAGAAAACCGCCGCGCGGAGCGCGGCGGTTCGATGTGCGTTGGAGATCGCAGCCAGAATTAATCACTGTCCTCGGACGCGGTCACCGCAGGCGCGGGTGCCGCTGCGACAGCTTCGTCTTGGTCGTCGCGACGTGGACGACGGACTGGACGGCGCAAAAACTCGGGCTGCTCGTGGGCTTCTGCCGGCAGGCGATCGCCCATCGGCCGATCGCGGCGGCGTTGCGGCAGGCCGCCTTCGGCACGAGGTTCGCTCGTGCGCTGTTCCGGAGCAGGCTGTTGCGGGCGCTCGGGCCGTTCGCGGTCCATGCGATGTTCGGTGCGGTCCGGACGATCAGACCGGTCGCGGTCGGGACGGTCAAAGCGGTCTTGGCGCTCGTGACGGTCGGGGCGATCCGGGCGGTCACGGCGGTCGAACCCGCCGCGTTCGCCTTGAAACGAGCGATCTCGATCGCGGTCCCGGTCGCGCGGACCCTGACTCTGATACCTCTGTTCGCCATGCATTCGATGAGGGCGATCGTCGAAGCGGCGTTCGTTGCCGCCGCCTTCGTACACACGCGGCTGTTCGCTGCCGCCGTGACGCGGAAGTGCAGGCTGTTCGCCCGAACCTTCAAACGCCTCGTCGCCCTCCTGGCCGGATGAAAAATTGCCGTCCGCGCTGTGCTGACCGTTCAGACCACCATTGTAGCCGGGGTCGCCACCCTGGCCGACCTGCTGTTCGCGGAAAGCCATGATGATGCGATTATAGTGCTCGGCGTGCTGAAGATAATTCTCAGCCAAAACCGGATCGCCCGAAGACTGGGCGTCTCGCGCAAGCGACATGTATTTCTCGGCGATATGCGCCGGCGTCCCGCGCAGCTTCACATCGGGACCGTTGCTCTCAAAACTCCGCGTCAGCGGATTTTGGCCTTTGCGCTGCTGGTTATTCTGATTGTTGTTGCGGCCGCGGCCTCTGCGGTTCTGCTGTCCCTGCCTCATGGGCTCCGATCTCAACCTATTGAACTGTTTATCGGTTAGTTTCGTCTGTAATTGCCTGTCCCGGGGGACGCGCACGATGGAAAAGTCTCGTTCAGCCCACAACGGCAGCCGGGGCCGCTTGGCTGCAAGTCCCTAACTCAGGACCCGCAACCGGAAACTTGCGTTCTTACTGGTCCCACACGGGACGACGACCCGCTGCCGATTAGAAACCGGACAGAGAACACACGACTATGATCAACCTGACAGCCGCTTCATCGTGTCGGAATTGGCTCGATGGCTACTGCGCCTGCCGGAGCAGCGCTCGCCGGGAGCGGCCGGACCCATGCCGACCTTCAGCCCCATCTTGGCTTGAGACACCCCGGGCCCCCAGACGGCAAGTTGCCCTCGTTCGTCTGCCGGAGGTGTATCGCTGTTGGATGAACACTAACCCGGCTCTCCCGCGATTCCAATAGATTTCGAGCGCACGGTTAGGATTGTGTCAGCAGTGCCACAGTTCGGTTGTGCCCCCCCAGATCGGCCGTGCTCCAAGGCGGTTCCGACCGGTTTTCCACAGCATCCGCAAAGATCCGCGCAACGCCGGGCGCCTGTCCCGCTCCCACTTCCAAGGCAATCAGCCCTGCGGGGACGACTGCCCCGGCCCTGGCGGCAATCTCACGGTAAACGTCTAACCCGTCGGCACCCCCGTCCAGCGCACAGCGCGGGTCGAAATCGCGGACGGCAGGATCGAGGCCGGCAATGTCCTTGCTTGGGATGTAGGGGGGATTAGACACGAGGATATCAAACGGTCCTTCCATTCCCTCCAACGATCGCGCGAGTTCGAAGCGTGCGCGCGCGGCCACGGTATGGCGCTCTGCATTGCCACGGGCCACTCGAATTGCATCGTCTGAGACGTCAGTGCCCACACCGGTTGCAAACGGCAGTTCGGCGAGCAGCGTTACGAGAATGCAGCCGGAGCCGGTGCCGATATCGACTATCGACATCGGCCGGTGGCGGCCGCCGGTGTTGTCCGCCCATTCGAGGACGAGATCGACGAGTGCTTCGGTTTCGGGCCGCGGATCAAGTACAGCGGGCCCGATCTCAAACATGCGGCCATAGAAATTCCGTTCGCCCTTTATGCGCGACAAGGGTTCATGCGCAAGGCGGCGCGTGATCGCTTCGGCCAAGACACGAGCCTCGCGGCCTGACAGAGGACGAGTGTCGCACAAGAGAATTCTTTCCGCCGTGAGCCCCGTAGCGAATTCGATCAGCAATCGCGCTTCGCGCTGAGAGTTCTCGAACCCTGCGCCGGACAATATGGAATGAACAAGGTGCCGGGCGCTAGACAGTGACTGGCCTTCCAATCCGGGCAAGGCCTTAGGCATTGTTCTCGAAGTCCGCCAGCAATTCGGCCTGCCGCTGCGTGACGAGCGCATCGATGATTTCACCAAGTCCCGTTCCGTCCATCACGCGCTCGATATTATGCACTGTCAGGTTGATGCGGTGATCGGTGACGCGGCCCTGCGGGAAATTGTAAGTCCGGATACGCTGCGACCGGTCACCGGAGCCGACCTGCGATTTGCGCGCTTCGCTGCGGGCGCTATCCACCTTTTCGCGCTCGCTCTCGTACAGGCGCGACCGCAAAACCTGCATGGCGAGTTTGCGGTTCTGATGCTGTGATTTTTCCGCAGAAACGACGATGATTCCGGTGGGAATATGCGTGATGCGGACCGCCGAGTCCGTCTTGTTGACATGCTGGCCGCCGGCGCCCGACGCACGCATTGTATCGATGCGGATGTCCTCCGGGCGGATGTCGATATCGACCTCTTCCGCTTCCGGCAGCACCGCGACCGTGGCGGCGGAGGTGTGAATGCGACCCTGGTTCTCCGTCGCCGGTACACGTTGGACCCGGTGAACGCCGCTCTCGAATTTAAGTTTGGCGAACACGCCGCGGCCTGTGATCGACGCAACGATTTCGCGATAGCCGCCAAGATCGTTCTCAGAGATCGAAATAATCTCGCACGCCCAACCATTCAGATCGGAATAGCGCTGGTACATCCGAAACAGATCGGCCGCGAAGAGCGCGGCTTCGTCACCGCCTGTGCCGGCACGGACTTCGACAATCGCGCTGCGTTCGTCTGCTGCATCCTTCGGAAGCAGTAAGATTTTGAGTGTTTGTTCCTGCGCCTCGATTTCAGGCTGTAAGGCGTCGATCTCCTCGCGCGCGAGTGCCGCCATGTCGCGGTCGGCGGAGGGATCACGCAGCATGGCCTCCAAATCGGCGAGTTCGTCTTGGCTCGATCGCAAGCGGCGTATGGCGGCGACCAACGGCGTTATCTCAGCGAATTCCTTGGTGAGCCTAGCATAGACCGTGGGGCTAGAGCCTACGTTCAATTCCGCCTGGATCGACTCCCAGCGTTCCAAAAGTTTATCCAGCTTGTCTTCGGGCAGGGCAGTCATGGACCAAAACGTTTGATTAGCGAGGGTGCGCGCCCGACCGCGCGCAACGGCCCGCCGGACACGGCGAAAGGCGGCCACCCCAAATAGGATGCCGCCGCACTTCGGGCCGTCTTATAGGCTTAAGACCTGCGCGAGGGCAATTTGTCTGAGCGGCGGTCGCGAGGGTCGTCCGCCTCAATCCATTTGAGCCCACCGCGGAGTATGACGCGGAACTTGGCCTCTTGACCACTCAACTTGCGCCAGAGGCCGGAAAACGGCTGCGAAATGCCGCCGACGGACGCTTGAAGCACACCGGACGGCGCGGCCGAGCCGATGACGATCAGTCCGAGGGCCGCCGCCGAAACCCAGCGAACCGGCGCACGTGCCGCGCGCAGCGATGCGCGGAGACCCCTCGCTGTTTCCTTGAGATGCGCCGCCCACTCTGCACCAAGACCCGGTTCACTCAACTCCTCGCGTGCGCGGTTGGCGGCATCGGACAGGCGGCCGAGTATCCGTGCCACAGGACTGGCCGCGTGGTCGGATCCAGGTGCCTCGACGTGCCGTTGCGGCGGTGGACCAGCATAGATGGTGACGCCCATCAGCACCGAAAGCCGGTGCAATGCCGGTCGCGGGTCAAGACGCGCCATGCCGATATAGGCCGTCACCACGCGGGCGGTCTCGCTCCACGCCGGCAAGACGTCGATCCGGCCGGCCTCGAGCGCGGTGATGACATTGGGATGTGTCGAAACATGCTGCGCAATTTGCTGGACCGGTAGCCCCAAGTACTGGCGCAGTTCCGTGAAGAGGCGGGAGATTTCTGGGTCGACCGGTGACGGGCTTACTGAAGGCCGCGAATGACTTCGACCATTCGCCAATTTATTTTGAGACGTGGGTGCAAACGCCGAACGCATCAACCAACTCTCACCACGCGAATGCTGCTCGCCGAACGATCGTTCAGCGCCGGTAGGAATCGCCAAAACGGGGACTGAGTCAAAGTCAAAGATCGGCATAAGTAGGCGTGTTGCGAACGTGCCGCGGACGAAGTTAAATCTCGATGCCGTTCTGTTCGGCAAAGCGCACTAATTCCGAGCGCAGCGAACCTTTACCGTCGCGAACGAAGCGATCGACGATCTGTTGTACAGCGCCCGCGTGCAGCGCGAGGATCATCGTTTTAACGGGACCGACGGATGCCGGCGCCATCGACAGCGTGTGGCACCCCAGTCCGATCAGCGACATCGCTTCCAGTGGGCGCCCGGCCATTTCACCGCACACCGTCAGCGGAGTCTTGTGGCGAGCACAAGCCTTCACAAGCTCGGCCAAGGCGCGGATCGGCGCCACTGCCAAGCTGTCATAGCGGCTGCCGACGCGGGCGTTCGTCCGGTCGGCGGCGAACAGGAACTGCAGAAGGTCGTTCGAACCGATGGAAACAAAATCGATCTTGGGAAGAAGTCCATCGAGTTCAAACAACAAACTGGGCACTTCGATCATCGCCCCGAGCTTCAAGGATTTTGGCGGCGGAATGCCTTTGCGCAGCATGACGCCAATTTCCTTGTCCACCGCCGCCCGCACCAAATCGATCTCTGCTGCTTCCGACACCATCGGAATCATCAGACGCAACTCGCGTTCCGAAGCTGCGTGCAGGAAGGCGCGCACCTGTGTGCGTAACAGTGCCGGCCGATCGAGGGACATGCGGATCGCGCGCCAGCCGATCGCCGGGTTCTCCTCTTTTTCCTGGCGCAGATACGGCAGGACTTTGTCGCCGCCAATGTCGAGCGCGCGAAAGACGACCGGCTTGCCCTTTGCCTCATCGAGCACGGTCTTGTACGTCGTAAGCTGACGAGCATGGCGGGGAAACGTCCGCGACAGCATGAATTGGAGTTCGGTGCGAAAAAGCCCGATGCCGTCGGCGCCCGATTCCTCAAGATGCGGCATGTCGACGATGAGGCCTGCGTTCATCTGTAGAGTGATGCGAACGCCGTCGCGCGTGATGGCGGGCGTATCGCGCAAGGCGTCATATTGCTTCTGACGGCGGGCACGGAACCGGGCCTTGTCGCTGTAGGCGGAAACGACCTCCGGCTGCGGCCTCAAATGTACTTGGCCAGTCACGCCGTCGACGATGATGGCATCACCTGCGCTCGCTCGCTCGACGATACCTGCCGCGCGGGCGACGGCGGCAATGCCCAGCGCTTTAGCGACGATCGCGACATGGCTTTGCGGCGAACCGTCTTCGACGACGAGCCCACGGAGTTTGGTGCGGTCATAATCGAGCAACTCCGCCGGCCCGAGCGTGCGGGCCACAAGGACTGTGTCGTGCGGCATCTCGGCCGGTTCAATCGGGCCGCTGGGGCGGCCGGCGAGAATTCGCAGCAGCCGATCCGAGAGATCGTCCAGGTCGCGTTGGCGTTCCCGCCAAAATGGATCCGGCTGGTGCATCAGCCGCGAACGTGTGTTGTTCAACACCCGCTCGACAGATGCATCTGCCGTTAGCCCACCCTGCACCGCCTCCCTAAGCCGGCGCTCCCAACCCTTATCGTGGGCGAACATGCGATAGGCATCGAGCACATCACGATGTTCGCCAGCGGCAGAGAGGTGTTCGTGAGCCAGCATCTCATCGAGAGACAGGCGCAGATCGGTGAGCCCATTCTCAAGACGGCGCATCTCGTGAACCGGGTCGTCGGCCATCAATTTCGTGACGACGATCCGGCTCTCGTGAACGACAACGTGACCGAGCGCCAACCCGTCTGAAATCGATGTGCCCTTGATGACAGCGGAGAGCGAGCTGGAAATTTCGAACGCTGCGGTCGTTCCGGCGACTGCGCCGGAGACCAATTGCTCCGCGACGACCATAGCGGTCGATTCCAGAACCTCGACATCCTCGTCAGAATATTCCTTCGCCGTCTTGTTCTGGACGACGAGGACGCCAAGCACTTGCCCCGAGCGTTGGATCGGCACCGCAAGCAGCGAGTGATAGAGTTCCTCGCCAGTTTCGGGACGGTAGGAAAAGGCAGGATGCTTCGGCGCGTCGGGCTCATTGATGGTGATATTCAATTCGGCTGCGCGACCGACCAGCCCCTCGCCGCGCTTCATGCGGGTCGTGTGAACGGCCGCCGGCAACAAGCCTTCCGTGGCGAAGAGTTCAAGCGTGCCATCCTGCCGCTTCAGATAGAGCGAACAAACGTCGGCGACCATAACGCCGGCAATCTGGCGGACGATCTTGTCGAGGCGCTCTTGACCGTCTCCGGGTTCTGCCATGATGTCGCGCAGGCGTCGCATGATAATGCGTAACGCTGGTTCCGACGCGGCGACCGCGCGGGGTTCTTCGCCTCTCTTCGTGATCATGACCGTGCCCAATCTTTGCTAGGGCCGCGCGGGGGACCTGTTCCCGCCGCGCCGGGTGCTTGTCTCAGTCTGCGTCCAGACCATAAAGGCTATGCAAGGTACGCACCGCAAGCTCGGCGTATGCGGCATCGATCAACACGCTGATCTTTATTTCTGACGTGGAGATGGCGAGAATGTTGATACCTTTGTCCGCAAGTGCCTGGAACATGCGGGCCGCTACTCCGGCATGGCTGCGCATACCTACGCCAATGACTGAGATTTTCGCGACACCATCCGAGGCCTTCACTTCGAAGTGGCCGATATCCGACTTTGCCGCATCTAGAACCGCAAGCGCGCGGGGGAGTTCGGCGGATTGGACGGTGAAAGTCATGTCGGTGGCGTCGCCGTCGGCGGCGACGTTCTGGACGATCATGTCAACGTTAATCGAGGCGTCGGCGAGAGGGCCGAAGATGCGGGCGGCGACGCCGGGCTTGTCGGCGACTTTCAGGAGCGTCACCTTGGCTTCGTCCTTGGCGTAGGCGATACCGCTCACGACCTGCTGTTCCACGATCTCGTCCTCGCTGCAAACGGTGGTGCCGATAGTGTCAAGATTATCAAGGCTTACGGGCTGCATGTCGGCGGGGGCCACGAAGCTCGAGAGCACGCGCGTGCGCATGCCATGACCCATGGCCAATTCCACCGAACGGGTCTGCAGAACCTTCGATCCCGACGACGCCATCTCCAGCATCTCTTCGTACGACACCTTTGGTAAACGCCGGGCCTTGGCGACGATGCGGGGGTCGGTGGTGTAGACGCCGTCGACGTCGGTGTAGATGTCGCAGACGTCGGCGTTCAGCGCGATGGCGACAGCAACGGCGCTGGTGTCGGAACCACCCCGGCCCAGCGTGGCGACCCGTTCGCTTTCCGGTTCGATGCCCTGAAAACCGGTGACGACGGCGACCTCACCCGCATCGAGAGACGCCCGGAGTTTGCCGGCGGGAACATTCAAAATGCGCGCGGCGCCATGGGCATCGCTCGTCTCGATGGGAATTTGCCAGCCCGACCATGAGCGCGCTTTCACGCCCATCGACTGGAGGACGATGGCGGTCAGCCCCGCTGTCACCTGCTCGCCCGAGGCGACGACCGCGTCGTACTCGCGCTTGTCGTGCAGTTGCGAGGCCTCGTTAACCCACGCGACGAGCTGGTTCGTCGCCCCGGCCATGGCGGAGACCACGACAGCGACCTTGTTGCCCGCATCGACTTCGCGCTTGACGTGCGCCGCTACGTTGCGAATGCGCTCGACATTCGCGACCGACGTACCGCCGAATTTCATCACGACCAGTGCCATAGTGTCTCCAGCCCGGCGCTCGTCCCATGCGCCCGAGGGTCCTTAATTGGTTCTCGACTTACGACAGGAAGGCCCCCGGTACGGCCATGACCAGCCGGTCCCTTTCGTGATGGGAGCGCCGCCGATCGCAATTGCCCGGTTCGGGCGTTCTCATAACGGCAACGACCCCAGTCGGCAACCTTGCACTGCCGCATTGACATGGGTGCTCTGCAATGGGCGAACTGATGACATGACCGCATCCGCACAACGCCCCACAGGGGCCCATCCCGGCTCAGCCAACCTCGACGACGCCGAAGTCGAGCGATTCCGGCGCATCGCGTCGGAATGGTGGGATGGGAAAGGGAAATTCCGTCCGCTGCACCAGTTGGCTCCGGCGCGGATGACGTTCGTGCGTGACGAGTTGGTGCGGCACTTCGGGCTTGCGGGCGCGGGACTAAAACCGCTCGCAGGACTGACGGTGCTCGATGTCGGCTGCGGTGGCGGGCTGGTGTCGGAACCGCTGGCGCGGATGGGTGCCAGTGTTGTGGGTCTCGACCCAGGCCGGGAAAACGTGGAAGCCGCGCGCGCTCACGCGGCTGGGCAGACCGTCGCCGACGGCGGCCCCCTCAATCTGACGTATCGGATCGGGACCATCGAGGACCTCGCGGCGGAGGGGCAAACATTCGACGCGGTGGTTTCACTCGAGGTCGTCGAGCATGTGCCCGATGTCGCGTTGTTCTTGAAGACGTGCGCGAGCCTTGTTCGGCCCGGCGGCGCGATGGTTCTCTCGACGATCAACCGCAACCTGAAATCTTACGCGCTGGCCATTGTCGCGGCGGAATACGTGCTCGGCTGGTTGCCGCGCGGCACGCATCAGTGGGAGCGGTTCGTCACGCCGGACGAACTGGCCCGCTACGTCATGGCGGCGGGGATGTCGCCGCCGTCGTTCAAGGGTCTGGCGTACGATCCGCTGAAGGATACGTGGTCACTCTCAGATGACACGGATGTGAATTATCTGGCAATTGCGGGGAAGGCTTGAGGCTTCTGCCTCAGATGCTGGCGCAGTCCGAGCGGCATGGACTCGTCGCGAATTGCGGGGCAGCATGCAAAGCGGGCGTCGTAATGCCAGCGTTGAGGTGGGTTATGTTGTCGAAGCGATTGATCACAGCATCGTGTGCCATCGTATCAATCGTCGCGGTGATGCTGCCGCCTGCTGCCGAGGCTTGCACAAGGTTCGTCTATCTGGGCGGCGGGGGGCAGGTCGTTACCGGGCGGTCGATGGACTGGCGGGAGGACATCGGTACCAATCTGTGGGTGTTTCCGAAGGGCATGGCGCGCACCGGCGAGACGGGACCCAATTCGATCAAATGGATGTCGAAATACGGCAGCGTGATCGCGTCTGGATATGACATCGCGACGACCGACGGGCTGAACGAGGCGGGGCTCGTCGCGAACGTGCTGTGGCTCGTGGAGTCCGAATATCCCAAGTACGACGGCACGACGCCGGGGCTGGCGATTTCTGCGTGGGCACAATACGCGCTCGACAATTTCGCGACCGTGGCGGAGGCCGTTGCCGCGCTCGAGAAGGAGCCGTTCACGCTCGTCACCGCGAACGTGCCGGGCTCGGACAAACTGGCGACGCTGCATCTTTCGCTTTCGGACACGAGCGGCGACAGCGCAATCATCGAATACATCGGGGGTAAGCAGGTCATCCACCACAGCCGCGACTATCAGGTGATGACCAATTCGCCGATTTTCAGCGAACAATTGCCGCTCAATGCGTACTGGAAGGAGATCGGCGGCACCGTCATGCTGCCGGGGACAAACCGGGCGGCGGACCGGTTCGCGCGGGCGTCGTTCTACGTCAATGCGATCCCAAAGACGGACGATCCGGTTGAGACCATCGCGAGCGCGTTCAGCGTGATCCGCAATGCGTCCGTGCCGTTCGGGATCACGACACCGGACCAGCCCAATATTTCCTCGACGCGGTGGCGGACCGTCATCGACCATAAGCGCGGGCTTTATTTCTTTGAGAGCGTGCTGACGCCGAACGTTTTCTGGGTGGATCTGGCGGCTTTCGATCTGACAGCCGAGACGGGAAAGGTGATGAAGCTCGATCTCGGACCCGGACAGACCAAAACGTATTCGGGCGTCGCCAACAGCCAGTTCAAAGAAACGAAACCGTTCACGTTTCTCGGGTTGCCATAGCTGGGCGCTCAAGTTTTCTCGCCGTCGTAGTAATCGACCGCCGTCTCGGCGCGAAAGATTTTGCGCAGGCCTGATTCACCGTGGCGGCCCGCGACGGCGGAGACTTTGCCAGAGTCGGGATATTGGCAGATTTCCACTTCGGCCAGTGTCGAGAGCGCGAGGTAGCGCATCGGGATCGTGCCGGTGTTGATGATCTGGTGGGCGACTTCCGGACCACCGGCGGGGCAGGCAATCACGTCGTGCTTGCGGATCGGATAGCGCTTGTCGCCAAACCTCAGTTCGCCTTCGCCTTCGAGGATCAGAAACATTTCCTCTTCGGCGCGGTGAACATGAAACGGGCACTGAACCTTGCCGGGCGGCAGGACGGTCAAATTGTAGCCCAGTTGCCGCGCACCGATGCTGGCGCTGAAGAGCGCGCGCTTAGATGTGTAAATTCCGTTCTCTTCGATGTCGTCGAATGCGGCAATGTCATTGAGATTGATGATGGGCGTCATGCTGCCAACTCCGCGGTTATGCAATTCCGCTTCGTTCATGCCGTGCTATTGCAGCGCAATTGCGGGCATGGCTCTCGACGACCTCAATGCCCTTCGCAAAACAAAACGGCGGCGCAAACATGCGCCGCCGCTGAATTTCGATGCCCTGAGTTTGCTTTACGCAAATTTCGACTTCAGGAAGCCGATGACGGCGGCAGTCAGCGCGCCGGAGACGCCGCCGGTGGCGAAGCCCTGAACAATGCTGCCGATGTCCATGCCGGCTGCCATGTCGCCGCCGCCCATGCCGAGAATTGAGCCGAGCACGGGACCGAGGACGCCGCCGCCCAGCGCGCCCGCGATCGTGTTGCCGGCAGTGCCGAGGCTGATATTCTTGGCAAGAGCGCCCGTGGCGTTGCCACCGATGGCCCCGGCGGCGGCTTGAACGAGAAGACTGGTCAGATCCATGTTTGCAACCTCCCGAAGACGCGCCGCTATGGGCCGCGCCTGGCTTCCCCAATGTCGAAACGCAACTCGCGCGTTCAGGCGGCGGCCGGTGCGGCGTCGCACGCGGACGGTCGCCCTGCCGCGAACTTAAGGTGATTTGCGCGGTTTCAATACGCACAATTCGTAATATCGCTTATTTTGCGGCTGCGAAGAAATAAGGAGGCTTGAATTCCTGCCGCATGGAGCCGTGGGGCGGCAAACGTCACAGTGGCGTTGGCGGGGTTCCCCGGTCTATAAGCAGTCGCGAAGCCCGCTGCCATGCTGCTGCAGTCCGGCATTTTTCTGGATCAGCTTTGTTTACTGAAATCGCCGTCGTTGTCGTTCTCATTATCGTGAACGGCTTGCTGGCCATGTCCGAATTGGCCGTGGTGTCGTCGCGTCCCGCAAGGTTGCAGGTGATGCGCGATCAGGGGAAGACCGGCGCGGAGACCGCGCTGCGGCTGATCGACAACCCCGGCCGGTTCCTTTCCACCGTGCAGATCGGGATTACGCTCGTGGGCGTGCTGTCGGGCGCGTTTTCCGGCGCGACACTGGGCGAACGGCTGGCGACCTGGCTGGAACTGAAGGGCCTTTCGGAGACGGCCGCGGATACGCTCGGCGTCGGCGCGGTGGTGGTTGCGATCACGTATCTGTCGCTCATTGTCGGCGAACTCGTGCCCAAGCAGATTGCTTTGCGCGATCCCGAGCGGGTGGCGGCGCGGGTGGCGCCGGCGATGGCGCTGCTGTCGCGGCTGGCGGCGCCGCTGGTTTGGCTGCTCGATGCATCGGGCAAGGCCGTGCTGAGACTTCTTGGGCAGCACGGCGAGGCGGAGCAGCGCGTCACGGAAGAAGAGGTGAAGACGATCATCGCCGAGGCGGAGAGCGCCGGCGTTCTCGAACAGGAAGAGAAGGAGATGATCGCAGGCGTGATGCGGCTGGCGGACCGGACCGCGACGGGCCTGATGACGCCGCGGCGCGAGGTGGAAATCCTGAATATCGCCGACCCGCCGGCTGACATTCTCGCCAAGCTGCGCGCGACGAAGCGTTCGCGCTTGCCCGTACAGGACGGCGGGGCGGACGAGATCGTGGGCGTGGTGGTCGTGAAAGACCTTTACGACCGGATGACGGCGGGTGACGCGGGGCCACCGTCGCCGGATGTTCGATCGCTGGCCGAAATCCAAACCGCGCCGGTCGTCAGCGATAACACCCGCGCGCTCGATGTTTTGAAGGCGATCCGCTCATCGACGGTGCACATGGCCCTGGTGTTCGACGAGTACGGACACTTCGAGGGCATCATCACGTCGAGCGACGTGCTCGAAGCGATCACGGGCGCGTTCCAGGAAGAGGGCGAGGACGAACCGGCGTTCGTGGTCCGGCGCGACGGCTCGTTCCTGGTGGCCGGGTGGATGCCTGTCGACGAATTCGCGGCGAAGATCGCGATGCCGCTCGACCCCGATGCGGATTACGAAACGGTGGCGGGATTCGTGCTCGACGCGCTGCACCGGCTGCCGGACGTCGGCGAGACGTTCGATCACGGGCCTTGGCGGTTCGAGGTGGTCGATCTTGACGGTCGGCGGATCGACAAGGTGCTTGTCAGCCGCGCGGCTTGATGAGCTCCGCGCGGCTGATCCCCCCGTTACACGAGCGCCGACGCCTTGGAGGCGTAGCTGCCCGGATCGAGATTGGGCACAAGTTCGCTGGGGTCCTTGGATTTCTTGAGGCTGCCCTCGAGCAGCGCGCCTTCGGCGACCGATAGCGACTGATGCAGAATGTCGGCATCGACCTGGGCTGTGGGATGCACGACGACCACGG
Organism: uncultured Hyphomicrobium sp.; assembly: GCA_964458265.1. Taxonomy (GTDB): domain Bacteria; phylum Pseudomonadota; class Alphaproteobacteria; order Rhizobiales; family Hyphomicrobiaceae; genus JAGVSR01. The sequence goes on from CAYWIF010000009.1 coordinate 21,649, forward strand.
ACGCGCGGATGGCGCCCTTGATGCCGCCATGGACTTCGATCTTTTCGGCGGAGACCGTGCCGATGACCGAGCCTTCGCTGCTGATCGTGACCTGCTTGCCGACAACGTCGCCGCGGACGTCGCCGTCGATCTGCAGTTTGTTTTGCGAAATGATTGCAATGTTCTGGCCGAGGATGGTCAGGTCCGTACCGATCACCGAGAGGCCAGAGGTTTGATTGGCGGACGGCGCGAAGGGCGACGAACCCGGTGTGGGGGGCGGTGTCGAACGCAGTCCCATTCCCATCGATAGCATTCCCGAATTTTGTGCGGCCTGCGGATTCGCCATATCGGTCAACTCCCTCTCAACATACCGGCCGGCGGAACGCGGGGCCGTTTTGCGCTTATCCTTTCGAACGGCTTCGGTGCGCAGATATTCCACGTCGAAGCCAAAGACACGGCTAAAGGGCTGCCAGTGAACGCCATTAAGGTTGCGCGCGCGCCCATCCGCGTGCAGGGGCCGATTTATGCTAAGTAGAGAAACGGGTGGAATTTTGTTCGGGGGTCAACCGCAAGAGGCGCTCTCATGACGACGACGGATCAATCGGTACTTACCGAAGATACCCGCTGGCCTCTCAGGCTCGCCGGCTTTCTCGCCATCGCTCTTGGAATTCTGGCACTCATCTCACCGCTGTTTGCGGGATTGGTCGTGACCCTCGTGCTCGGGGCGAACTTCCTGATCGGCGGCATCCTCGAAGCAATCGCGGCGTTCAAAAGCGAGCGCTGGTCCGGCACGCTGGGCCTGCTGCTGTTCGCGATTGTCAGCATCGTGGCTGGGGTCATCATTTTTGCTCATCCGCTGCTCGGACTGACCACGCTCACGCTCGTCGCCATCATTTCGTTGTTCATCGCGGGGGTTGCCAAGATCTACTGGGCTTTCAAGGTGAACGACGGCCGGTGGCTCCTGATCTTCAGCGGGATCTTGTCGATACTCGTGGCGGCGATGATCTACACCAACTTCCCGCTGTCGGCGGCATGGGCTCTCGGCGTCCTGGTCGGCATCAACCTGATCGTGGAAGGCGGCACGCTGCTCGCCTTCGCCAAGGCGGCGGACTGACGGGCGCAGACGGTTGACGCGCGCAATGCGAATTACTCACTCTCGGACCGGCAATGGGGCGGGGGTGTAGCATGCCGCACGACGGGTCTTCGCGCGACGCGGCCGAACGGATTGCGCCCGTACCGCTCATCATCACGGTGCACGGGACGAACGACGCGCTGGCCGATAGCCACGGCGGACAGTGGTGGCAGATCGGCTCGGCGTTCGCCGGCGTCCTGGCGCGCGAACTGGAACGGCGCGGATTGGCGGAAGCCGAGGTCGTGCCGCATCACTGGAGCGGGGCGAATTCCGACGCCGACCGGCTCGAAGCCGCGCGAAGGCTCGCGCAGCGTATCGGGGAAGCGGGGAAGCAGAACCGTTCGGTGGCGCTCGTCGGGCATAGCCATGGCGGCAATATCATCATGGAGGCGGTGACCGCGGGTTCGGCGGGGCGGCATGTGACGCGCGTCGTGACGTTCGGAACGCCATTCTTCCGGCGGCGATTGAAGCTGGTGCCTTGGCTCATCGCGGTTTTCCAGATCGTTCTCGGGATCATCGTCACGCCGATCATGGCCGGATACACGGTGCTCATTTTAGGTACGGAATCGGGTCCGCGTTACGCGGCGGCGGCATTGTTTATCCTGCTCGCCATCGTGGCGCTGGCGAGCCTGCGTTCGGGCGTGCGCAAATTGTTTCGCCAAAGGCTGGCGCGGCGCAATGCGGAGCGAAACTTCAAAGCCGCGCATTGGCTTGCCATTCACAGTCCGCGCGATGAGGCGATGCGCATTCTGGAAGCGGCAGCGGAATTGAAGCCGCGTTACGTGACGGTCGAGAGCGCGCAGCGGTCGATCAACGCCTTTGCATCGCTTGCAGGCGTGCTGGGAACGCTGGCAGCTTTCGCGTGGACGTGGCGCTATTTTCTCGATCCGATCATCACCAAGGTTCAGGCCGGACAGTACGGGTTCGCGACGCTGGTCGATTTCAGCTTCATCCTGCTGTTTCCGATCGTGTTCGCCGTCATCGCCGGCGTCATCCGGCTCATCGGCCGGCTGGGCGGCGCGTGGCTCTATGCGCGCATCCTGAACCTGCTGATTCATGGCGGTGTGGTGGGAGCAGCGTACGGCGGTGACGATGCATTCCACCTGCTGGGCGTGGCGCGCACTCCGCCCGCCGTGCGGCCCGTTCTCGAACTCCGGCTCGACGCCATGAACCTCGGCGGCATCGACGACCGGGCGATCTTCGATGCGGCCCACAAGCTCTACGACGGTATCGTTGCCATGGACGAGCCGGACGGCGGGATCGGCGATCCCGATGTGATGTGGAAGCGGCTCAGCGACGCGCTCTACCACAATGCCTACATGCGCGATGAGCGCGTCGCCGCGACCGTGGCCGAGCATCTGGCGGCCGGATTCCGATGAACTTCAACGCAGACTGCGTCGGCCATTGACCCCTTGCGATCCAACGTGCGGGGTAAGCACAGGTCCCACGCACCGGCTGGCCGCGCCACAGGTGTTCAATTTTTGATTGAAATAACAGAACCTTGATTGTATGTATACGGTATAATACTTATATCGGAGTTTTTGCGAACACGGAGTTGCCGTTAGATCATGTAGTACCAGTGTAATTTTATTCATTGCCGTTGGCGGTTGACTCATTCTAAACGCTGTACTTTATTTCCTAACAACTCATTAACGGAAATGGACGCTGTCCATTTCTCGGCTATTTCAATTTTAGGTTGCGGCTTTTAGCGCGACCAGACGGCTTTGGTTCGATCGTACTGGCGTAGGTTTTGTTGTTCATGCGTGCCTTTTTCCGCCCCGCGCCCGGCATCGGCCCGGCGCCCGCAAGCTCCCCTCTCCTCGCCTCCGCCCGACGCGACGTCTGCCTCGACGCGGCCGCGCGCCCCTGCGCTGCGCCTTGCCGTCGGCTCGCCACCCCTTTGACCAACGCTGGAGGACCGCATGAGCAACATTCGAATTGAACGCGTACCTATCCAGGAATTCGGACTGTGGCGCATTCGGGCCGATCATCTGCAGCTCGTTTTCCAGCAGGACCCTCTCGACTATGGCTATTACCAGGATCGCTGGTGGGTGTTGGAAGGCACGCGCGACACCAATCCCGACGGCTCGATAACCGTCGGAGTCGAAGGGGCTAACGGTACCACCACGCTCTCCGCCGCCAACGGCGGCTTAAGCGCTCAAGAGCTGCTCGATGCCATCAAGTATCCCTGGTGGCGCGGCTCGCACATCATCCCGAGTATGGACGCGTTCAGCGACTGGGAGCTGATGACGTTCGTCGGCCGGGACATCGATCGGCAAAGCTTTCCCTACTACGCCTTCAATTTCAGCTTCAGCGCTTTGCCGACCGCCAACTCGTCATCCGTGGTCGCGAGTCTGCTCTACTACATCGGCGTCGACATCGCCGAGAACATGCCGTCGATGTTCCTGACGTTCACGGTCGGCACGCAGACCCTCTTGGGTACGTCGCAAGACGAAGAGCTGACTCTCGAATGGTCGTTCGACACCCTTTTGGCCGGCGACGGCAACGATACGATCAAGGGGTCCGACGGCATCTTTACGCTGGAGAAGCTTTACGGCGGACGCGGCGACGACGTTCTTGTCTGGAGCGAGGGTTCCCACATCTATCATGGGGGACAGCCGGAACTCGCCTATGAGGAGGACGGTTTCGACATCATCGACTACACGGGCGTCGGCACTGTCTCGATCGTCGCCGGAGACGACAGTGCTCCGCACTTGAGCGCGACCTATCTCGCCTATCACTCGACCGGGGTCGATCAGCTTTTCTCGATCGACCGGATGGTATGGTCCACGACCGACGATATCGTCCAGATCGGCGAAGGGGTTCAATTCGACAACTACCGCATCGATCTGCAGCTTGACGAGCAGGCTCCCCAGACACGCGGCGACACGCTCGATTTCACGACCCAGCGGCTGGGATTGCTCGCTGCACCTTCCGACCGGCCGGAGACCGTTCTGATCGGCTCGCAAGCGCCGGACGGAAACTTTGCCGACGGCGGGCTTTGGTCGACATCCCTCGAATGGCTCGCCGGGTCGGCCGGCGACGACCGGATTTATGCCGGTCCTTCGCTCATCGGCGTGGAGGGCGGCGCGGGCGACGATGTCTTGAGCGGCCGCCAGGCCAGCGCGCTCACGGGGGCCAGTCCGCTTGGCTTCGACATCGAACTGTCAGGCGGTGAAGGCAACGACACGATCGTTTCAGGCAGCGGGCGCAGCTATGCGGTCGGCGGTGCGGGCGCCGATGTGTTCGTGCTGTCGGCGCTCTCGGACGAAAACCGGACGGTCGAATTCGTCATCAATGGCGCAGACAACGACGACCGGCTCTATGTGCCCTTTAATTTTCTCGTTCCCCAGGGCGGAGACTTCGAAGGCTCGATGCTATTTCCGATCCTGGGCGCGATGTCGCCCGTCATCGGCGGCGCGACCTTTGAAACGCTGCCGCAGAACCCGGGTCCTGGGCCGCTTGGCGGATATGACGAACCGGGGTTCTTCTATCTGGCGGGGCAAGTCGGACTCGACGGATCGTGGTCCGGCTCGTGGGATGGCGTCGTCAACATCACCGACCAGATCCTATTCAATCGCGACGGCGACGATCTTCTCATTCACGTATGGGGTGCCGCAGAACTCTTTGGACAGGCGTTCTTCACGCTCGGCGCGCAAGACTTCGTCTTTCAGGAAGTCGACGCCGATCCGGCAAAGGAATCGGTCATCCGGATCGTCGATTTCCAAGAGGGCATGCTGGGGATTCATTTCTACGAACTGGGCGAAGAGACACCGTTCCCGCATCCGGGCGGACCCGGCGAGCCTGACCCAGCGAAACTCTGGAGCACGGCGACTTTCACCGAGAGGGGCAATCCCTTACTGCGCGATGCGCTGCAGGCCGAACCGGAAACGCCGGTCTACGATCTGCCCGCGGAAGGCGACACGGATACGCGCGAGCTCATTTCGGGAACCGGCGGCGACGATGACCTGATCGCAGCGGCTGCCGGGCATACGGCTAATGGATTTTCGAGCGGCGCGGATCTCAGCGGCGGGGCCGGCAACGATGAACTGACCGGCTCGGCCGGACGGGACACGCTCGATGGCGGAACGGGCGACGACACGATGGCGGGCGGCCGGGGAGACGACCGCTATTTCGTCGATTCCACTGGCGATAGCGTGATCGAAGCCGCCAATTCAGGCATCGACACCGTACTGGCATCGCTCAGCTATGCCCTGCCGGAGAACGTGGAATATCTGACGCTCATTGACGACGCGATATCGGGACAGGGCAACGCGGCCAAGAACCGCCTGATCGGGAACGGCCTCGACAACAGTCTGATGGGACATGGCGGCGACGACACTCTCGTAGGCGGCAAGGGCGACGATGTTCTCGACGGCGGAAGCGGGGACGATCTTTACGTCTACACGGCCGGCGACGGCATCGACGTCATCGTGAACGGCGGGGCCGAAGCGGGCAACGATGCGTTGCGGTTCATCGGCGTTCTTCCAAGTTCGGTGCAGATTTTTCAATCCATGACCGGCGCCGACGTCATCCTGCGGCTGGCCGACGGAGGGCGCGTCATCCTCGATGATTTCTTTGCGGGTGGCTCGATCAGCGCGGTGGCGTTCGAGGACAGTACGGAGTGGGATGCAGCGTTCATCCGGTCGGCGGCGCAGACGGCCGGGCCGCTGCTGAACGATGCACCGATCGCGGGCGACGACGAGGGGCTCTTTACGCACCTGACGAATTTCGTCATCCCTGCCGCCGAACTGCTCGCGAACGACTGGGACACCGAGGGCGATCTTCTGACAGTGATTGCCGCCGAAAGCCGGACGGCGGGGGTGAACGTCGCGATCACCTCAGAGGGGAACGTGGTGGTTGCGGCACCGGCTGGATACACGGGCGCGGTGGCACTCGACTACACCGTCAGCGACGGGCGAGGCGGCACGACAACGGCCGCGGTTACGCTCATGATCGTGCCGAACGGCGCGCCGCAATTGACCGGCGCACCGCTTGCGGATCAGGCGGCCGACGCGGGAACGGCATGGAGCTACACCATTCCGCTCGATACGTTCAGCGATCCCGATGGGCATTCGATGATCTACACGGCCAGCCTGGCGGACGGCGGCGATCTGCCGGCCTGGCTGACATACGACCCCGATACGCGCCGGTTCGACGGTCTGCCGCCGTCTGGATTCGACGGCGACCTCAACATTCGCATAACGGCCAGCGACGGCATCGCGGAGGCGAGTGCAACGTTCGTGCTCAGTTTGACAGGCGCGGAACCCGGGCTGACGTTGGCGGGAACGCGGCGGGCGGATACACTCACCGGCGGCGCAGGAGACGATATCATCGCCGGTTTTCGCGGTGACGATGTGCTTTCGGGCGGTGACGGCGACGACGTACTCGACGGGGGGGCCGGCGATGACCGCCTCTTCGGCGGCCTGGGCGACGATCTTTTCATTTTCGAGGGACGGCAGGGCCGCGATCACTTCGACGGCGGAGAGAGCTTCGATACGATCCGGGGCTCTGATGGCGACGATATGCTGTTCCTCGACGACGGGTCTGCCGATCTCATTTCAATTGAGGCAATCGACTTCGGGGCGGGCTTCGACGTGCTGCGCACTGGCTCTGAAGACGACGTGATCGATTTGTCGGGACTTGCGGTCAGCGGACTTGAACGCATCGAGGGTGGCGGGGGACATGATCGCATGACGGGCGGCGCGGGGGACGACGTGCTTTCGGGTGGCGCGGGACAGGATGTTTTCGTGTTCGCGGGATCATTCGGCCACGACACGATCGACGATTTCCAACTGACACGGGGAACCCGGCGCGACGGAGATGTCATCGATGTGCAGGCTTTCGATTTCGCGTCGTTCGACGATGTCTTCGCGCTGATCGAACAGGTGGGGGCCGACAGCGTCATCAATTTTGCCGAAGCCGGCTCGTCGATCACGCTTGCCAATATCGACAAGTCGCTCCTGCAGGCCGACGACTTCCTCTTGTGACGACGGTTGGCGCTTCCGTGACGCGCATGCCAGATTAGACCGATCTGGAAACCGGTAACGCGTGGGTGCGGTGGTTCGGGGGAAGCGGCAATTGCGATGGGCCGGGGTGGCCGCCGCCTGGGCGACCGCCGTTTGCGCATCAATCGGGGCGGCGCGAGCGTGTCCGCCGGTTCCCGCTGAAGCGCGATCGGTGGCGGCGATATCGCGCGCGGCAGTCCTCTCGCTCGATGATGGGACTGAGCTGAAGCTGATGGGGGTGCTTCTGCCCAGCGCGAACGACCTGCCTACGCCGCCCGCGGATTGGCCGCAGCAGAACGACGCGCTGGCGGCGCTCGACCACGTGCTGCGCACGCGCACGGCAAAGATTGCGGCAACGGGTGCATTCACGGACCGGTGGAGCCGCCGCGTCGCCCACACTTTCGCCGAGGATGGTTCGTGGGTGCAGGCCGCCATCGTCGATGCGGGCCACGCGCGCGTTCAGGCACTTCCCGGCGAGACGGCCTGCATTCGCGAACTGTTGACGCGCGAGGCGGTGGCGCGCGCCAAGCGCATCGGGATGTGGGCAAGCCCGGCCTATGAAATCCGGCAAGCCCGCGCAACGCGCACGCTTGAGCGCTTGACCGGCACGTTCCAGATTGTCGAAGGGTGGGTCGCCAACGTCGGCATGAGCCGGACGGAAGTGTTCCTCAATTTCGGCCGGGACTGGCGGTGGGATTTTACGGCGGGGATCGAACTGCGGCGCAGCCCGGATCGCGAGGCGGCTGTGGCTCGGCTCAGGGGCCTGCGGGGCAAACTGGTGCGGGTCCGGGGATACATCGAGCGGCGAAACGGGCCGTTCGTGACGCTCGCCGCGCCGGAGGTCATCGAAGAATTGCCGGAAGGATTGGCCGGGGGGCGATAAGGGTGGCGCGAAAAGGCAAGACGCCCGGTGGCTTGGCCATCGGGCGTCTTGTAGTCATTCAGGTTCGGAACGCTTTCAGGCGGCCTGCACTTCTTCGGCGGCAGCGGCGGCGCCGTCCTCGGCAAGGCGGCGACCCTTCGCGCTCTTTGACAGCACGTCGGTGATGCGCTGCACGGCACCGCGATCGTCCAGCTTTTCGACGGCGGCAATTTCGCGCGCCATGCGGTCGAGCGCATCTTCGTAAAGCTGGCGTTCCGAATAGGACTGCTCAGGCTGAGCTTCGGAGCGGTAGAGGTCGCGCACGACTTCGGCGATGGAGATCAGATCGCCGGAATTGATCTTGGCGACGTATTCCTGCGCGCGGCGGCTCCACATGGTCCGCTTGATGCGGGCGCGGCCCTTGAGGATTTCCATGGCGCGCTTGACGATGTCGTCGTCGGCGAGCTTGCGCATGCCGACGCTCTGCAGCTTGCCGGTGGGCACGCGCAGCGTCAGCTTCTCCTTCTCGAAGTTGATGACGAAGAGTTCGAGCGCCATGCCGGCGATTTCCTGCTCCTCGATGCCGACGATGCGGCCGACGCCGTGAGCGGGGTACACGATGAATTCGTTCGTCTTGAAGCCGTGGCGAGAATTGACGGGCTTCCTGTTCGCATCGACCCGGGCAGCCGCCGCCTTTTCGGCGATGGCCTTCGGTGACGCGGGCGAAGCGGACGCCTTGGCGGGCGCGGTGATTTTGATACCGGCCGACGACTTGGAAACGGCCGCGGGAACGGCGCGGGCGACTGGAGACGTCTTGACGGCGGCCTGCGCGCGGTGAGCGGCAAACGCCTGGGCGGCCTTGGCCGCTTCCGAACGCGGCTGCACGGCAGCGGCGGTCGCGTGGACCGACGCGGGCTTTTTGGCAGAGGCAGAGGCTGCGGCGACGCCGGCCTTCGCTGCGAGCGACGCGGCGGACTTGGCAGGCGTCGTGGCCTTGGCGGCGACCTTAGCGGCCGGCGCGGGCTTGGACGTAACTGCGGGCGGCGACTTTCCAGCCGGACTTTTTGCAACGGCGGGCTTTGCGGCCGACGCGGGCGGGGCTTTCTTGTCTTTCGCAGCCGAAGCGGACTTGACGACCGGCGCAGGCTTACGTGCCGCAGCGGCCACAGGGCGTGCGTTTGATGCCACACCGCGGGCGCTTGCAGCAGGTTGGACCGACTTTTTGGATTGAGCGGCGACCTTGGCTGTCTTAGCTTTCACCGAAGTCTTTTTCTTCTGGGTCATGCGCTGCGCTCACTCTCAAAGATCTACGTCGGACTGTCGTGCTCTCGTGTCACCCTGCCGTTTCCTAGAAACGGTGCCTGCACCAGGGCCGCAGGCGGATCGTAACGGCTAGGCTGCCCCCAACCGCCTCAAGTTCCTCATATTGGGCGTCCGGGACGCGCCGTTTAACCCATCCTTGATTTCGATGGCGCCGCACCTGCACGACTTGCAGCGCGGACCACGAAGCGCGTCAAAAGACCGGCAAGACCGGGTGTTCTTGTTTCACCCGCTTATGTTCTTGCTCGGTTCCTATGAACCTCTACTTAATCAAAACCATACCACAAACTTCACGAAAAATGAAGGGTGGCACGGCGCGGCGCTTTAAACGCCCTAAACAAAAGCGTCACAAGCGGGTGCGCGCGATTAATATTTGGGGTCGATCTTCGCGATTACAAGGGGTTAGCAGACCGGCTACCTGACGTTGAGTGCAAGGGCCGGCGCTCAATCACCTTCGCCCGGGTTTGGCGAAAAGTACTTTTCGAACTTCCCTACTTCGTCTTTGTGCGCGTCGGCGTCCGGCAGCCCGGCCTTCTTCGCCGTGAGGTTGGGCCATTTGTCCGCGTACTCACGATTGAGCTCAAGCCACTTTTCCAGACCCGGCTCGGTGTCCGGCTTGATGGCGTCGACAGGACATTCCGGTTCGCACACGCCGCAGTCGATGCACTCGTCGGGGTGGATGACGAGCATGTTTTCGCCTTCGTAGAAGCAGTCGACGGGGCAGACCTCGACGCAATCCGTGTACTTACACTTGATGCACTTGTCGTTGACGATATAGGTCATGCGTTCGTGTCCCGTTCCGAACCGAATCCGGTTTCCGCAGCGCGCGGCGGTGTGGTCTCATAGCCGTGCGGCCCACCCTGCACAATGCGAAAAAAAGGTGCCCACCAGAGCTCCGCAGCATTCGATCAGGCGGCTGAAATCCCGGGTCACAGACTGCCCTTCAGACGATCGATCAGGCGCCGGTCCCGCTTGGTTGGGCGCCCCGCGCCGGCTTCGCGGCGTTCGGCCGGCGGCAACACCGTTCGCGCTGCATCAGATGCAGCGGCGCTCTCTATTGGTGCTGTCAAGTCGTCGAACAAGAGGCGGGCGACGTCCGCCGAACCGCGCCGGTCGCCAATCGCCTTCACGGCCAGGACGCGGACGCGCGGGCCCAGCGACGCGGTGATGACATCACCGACCTTGACCGCGTGAGCCGGCTTGTCGGTCTTGATGCGATTGACGCGGATCTTGCCGCCAGAAACCAAAGCAGCGGCCTGGGTTCGCGTCTTTGCGAGGCGCGCGCACCAAAGCCATTTGTCCAACCTTTGCGAGACCGCAACAGCGGAGACAGGCTTGATTGGGCTGGCCGCGTCGTTAGCCATCATCAACCCTTGTCGCGGCGTGCCTGCTCAAGTTGGGAACGCAATGCCAGCAACGACGCGAAGGGGCTGTCCGCCTCGGCGCTGGACTTGCTGCGCGGAGGTGAGGCCGTGATTGCACGCGGCTGATTGCGTTCTTCGCGGCGGCGGTCGCTTCGATCGCGATCACTCCGGTTGTCGCGACGATGATCGTCGCGGCGGCCCTCGCCGCGCTGAGCCTGTTGCGGGCGGTCGCCGCCTTGACGGTCGCCGGCGCGTTTATGATCTCGATCGCCGCGGCCTTCATGACGCCGTTTGCGATCATGATCGTCGCGTTGCGGACGATCCCGCGCGTCGTTGCCGTTTGCCGCTGCAGCGGCATTTGGCGTGGTTTCGGCACTTGCACTTGCCGGCTCACCCGGCGGCTGCTTGGTGCTCTGATGCCGCGGGCCGTGGCCGTGACGGCGGTCGCGGCGGTGATGGTCGTTGCGGCCTTCGCCGCGCTCGCCTGCGTCGCGATGGTGACGGCGGGGACGCCACACATCTTCGTATTGGATTTCGGCGGGCGTTGACGCTTCGGCATCGGGTGCCGCCGGCGCATCTGCCGCCACCACCGGCTCCGCTTCGGCGGCGGGATCGGCACCTGCCGTTGCCTCGGGCGGCGGCGCGTCCGCGTCAGGTGAATCGACTGTCGGCTCAGCGGTTTGTTCCGAGGGTGTTTCCCCTGATGGACCCGGCTGCTGGGCGGCGGGTGGCGGCGTTTTCACAGGACGCCGATCAAGCCGGAAGCCCAGCGCCTTCAGGACTTTTCCAAGTTCGTCGGGCGAACAGCCGAGAATGGACATCATTTCCGGCGTGGCAATGAACCCACCATCGCCGGTCGAGCCCTTCGGCGGCTCAGCCAGCGGATCGCGATTGGAGCGCCACGCAAGGAGCGGACGGATCATGTCGGCGAGGCGTTCCAGCATGTCGAAGCGGATCACGCGTGGTCCGCAGACGTGATAGCCGAACGAGCGATAGAAAGTCTCGGGCAGCCCCTCCGTTGCCGGGGCGGACGTGAGCCCGACGCGCGGGGGATCAGGTAATCTGTCCGGATCAAGGCCGCTCGCGGCAGCATGTTTCAGCGACCAGAGCGCAAGGGTCAACTCGGCTGCCGCCGGCTTCATGAGCAGCGGGAAGTGGACGTTGAAGGCGCCAAACCGAACACCGTATTTGCGCAGTTGTGCGCGCGCCGTCTGATCGAGGCTTTTGAGCTCCTCGGCGATCGACTCGCGCTTCAGGACGCCCAAGTTTTCCTTCAACCGGAAGGCAATGCCACGCGCCAAGCCGGTCACGTCTTCGGCGCTGGCGAGTTCGACGAGCGGCTTCAATTTCGCAGCGATGTGCTCAGAGACCCAAGTTGTGACGCGCGTCTCCACTTTTTCGCGATCGGGTGCGGAGAGATGCTCGTCCACCAGGAGTTCGACAGACGGCTTCAGCGGGTCATCGCCGGCGACGAGCCTGGCGATCTCTTCGCCGCGCCAGAGGATCTGGCCTTTACGGTCGATCTTGAAGGCGTCGGACTGGGCGGCGGCAACGCGGCGCGCACGCATGGCCAGTTCGGTCGACAATACGTGGGCGGCGGCGCTCCGCGCGGCCTTACCGTGCACGCCCTCGGCCTGGGCATCAGGCGTGAAGCGAAAACCACGCAGACGGCCCACGAAATGGCTCTCGACGTTGACGGAGCCGTCGTCTTTGATTTCCGCGTTCAACTCTTCTTTGTCCCGCATGCCCTTCATGAGTGCGCTGGTTCTGCGATCGACGAAGCGCTGCGTCAAGCATTCGTGCAAGGCATCGGAGAGCGCGTCCTCGATGGCGCGGGTCCGGCCCTGCCAATGGGCGGGGTCTTGCAGCCAATCAGCACGGTTGGACACGAACGTCCACGTGCGGATGTGAGCAAGCCGCGTGGAGAGGGTATCGATGTCGCCGTCGGTCCGGTCGGCAATGGCAACCTGACGCGCGAACCAATCCTCCGAGATGCGGCCCGTGGGACCCATCAGGTCTTTATAGAGCGTGGCGACGAGTTCGGCATGATTGGTGCTTGAAATCTTGCGATAATCCGGGATCTGACAGACCTCCCACAGACGCTCGACGCCAGCGGGCGCCGTCGCGAGGCGGGAGATTTCATCGTCGTCGGCCACCGTTTCGAGCGCGATCACGTCATCGGCCATCCGGGCGCGCGTGAGGCGCTGTTCGTTGGGGAGCGCCCGCAAACTCTCGCGCAGCCGCGCGAGCGTGCGGAAATCGAGGTCACGGTTGCGCCATTGAAGGACGCGGACGGGATCGAAGGTATGCGTCTCGATCCGCTCGACCATGTCGGGATCGAACGGATCGCAGGCGCCCGTGACGCCGAAGGTTCCATCATTCATGTGGCGGCCGGCACGGCCGGCGATCTGGGCCATTTCAGAGGGCGTCAGATTGCGAAAGTTCTGGCCGTCGAATTTGCGCGTCGATGAGAACGCGACATGATCGACGTTGAGATTGAGGCCCATGCCGATCGCATCGGTTGCAACAAGAAAATCGACGTCGCCCGACTGATAGAGCGCCACCTGGGCATTGCGCGTGCGGGGCGATAGCGCGCCGAGAACGACGGCGGTGCCGCCGCGCTGGCGGCGGATCAACTCGGCGATGGCATAGACTTCGCTGGCCGAGAAGGCGATGACGGCGGAGCGCTGCGGCAGCCGCGTGATCTTTTTTTCGCCGGCGTAGGAAAGCTTGGACAGCCGGGGACGCGAGATGAAATTGGCGCCCGGAATGAGATCACCGATGGCCCCGCCGATGGTCTGGGCCCCAAGCAGCAGTGTCTCAGAGCGGCCTCGCGCATGAAGCAGGCGGTCTGTGAAGACATGGCCGCGCTCGGGATCGGCGCACAATTGCACTTCGTCGATGGCGAGGAAATCGACATCGACATCGCGCGGCATGGCTTCGACGGTGGCGACCCAATAGCGGGCCCGCTCGGGCTTGATCTTTTCCTCGCCGGTGACGAGGGCGACTTTGTCGACACCGACGCGGGCGCAGATCTTGTCATAGACCTCGCGCGCCAGAAGCCGCAGCGGCAGACCAATCATGCCGCTCTCGTGACCCAGCATGCGTTCGATGGCGAGGTGGGTTTTACCTGTGTTCGTCGGCCCCAGAACCGCGGTGACGTTGCGGATCCGGGATTCGAGGTCGATGCCCATAAACGGCCCTCTGGCGTGTCGTCCCCTTCTGGGGAGACCCTGGCATTGCACCGCCCTTGTGGGGAGATCAAGGCTTTCTTGCCAAGTTTGCCACGCGCCGGGCACGCGCACACACCCAAACTGAAAGGGCGGCCCTTTCGGACCGCCCTGCAAACCGCCGTCAGTCGGCGTACGCTCAGTCGACGAGAGCGATCTCGGCGAGGCCGGGGGCGCTTACGTCGAAACGGGTCGCTTCCAGGGTGACGGTGCCGGCCATCGTGGGAATTGTGACGCGGTAGGGCGACCAGAGACCTGCTTCGCGGATCGGGCGGAACGTCACCTCGATGCCGTTGCTTTCGGCTAAGGCGCGCGTATCGCCGGTGTCGCGATAGCCGGCGACCGGCGTGTACTTGACGCGGCAGACAAGGCCTTCGACTTCGGCGCTGTCGCGGCCCGACGGCACGACTTCACGGCGGGCGGGAATGAGGGCGATATCGAAGCGCTGTTTGCCGTCGAAAACCGCCATCTTGCGGCCGCAGGGATCGGCGGCGGGGCGGCTGACGGCAACGATCGCGCTCAACGGGTCGAGAACGGATTTAACGTGCGCCTGTTTCAAAGGGACGAGATCGGCGGGCTCGATGGTTTCGGGGATCGCGGTCAGTGACGTGACGGCGCCCTTGGTGAAGCCCATTCGAACGGAACCGGACTTCGATGTGCCTTCATACTGGAAGTCGTAACCGGATGGTTCGAGCGCACCGGCCGACAGTACCCCGGCCGAACGGGTGACGCCCTTCCAGCGGAATGCGCCGAGGAGGGCTGAAATCTCGACATGCGAACTGGCGGTGTAGGCGCGGCCGGTCGTGCGCTGGTCGATGCGAACCGTACCAATGTCAAAGCCATTGAAATAGATCGCGTACTTTCCGGCGATCTCGAGCGGGGCTTCCTTTGCCGGGCCAGCTTGTGCGGGCTGGGAGGGGACAAATCCCGCCGGGAGGCCGAGCAGCGCCAGTGAGGCGAACCCGATGGCGGCCGACCTGGAACCGCGAAAGCGCTGAACTGACATGGACTCACCACTCACATACAAACGCGGGGCGGGCCCGCTGACACTACGGCAACAACTCCCGGGCGAACCCGGCGTTCCGATGGCCTAACTTGGCCGAAAATCGTAAACAATTTGCTGAACGGCGGCCGGAATCGGGACGACCGGGACCTTTGCGGGTGGGTTAAGGCCCGCTTGACGGTCAAACCCGCTCTCAGTATAGAACCGCCATCGCCCCGCCGGGCCGACCGGCGGGGTCCTTCATTTTTGGACGGATGCCCGCGGCGCGGGCCGGCGCGGCCCGATGGACCGGGACTGGCGCAAAGATCTCAAGGAGAGACGACCCATGACCCGGCGTTGCGAACTGACCGGCAAGCTGCCGATGAGCGGCCAGCTCCGCAGCCATGCCGAAAATAAAACCAAGCGCGTGTTCCGGCCGAACCTCGTCCACGTCACGCTCATGAGCGAGGCGCTCGACCGCTCGGTGAAAGTTCGCGTCAGCGCCCATGGCCTGCGTACGGTGGAACACAACGGCGGCCTGGATGCCTTCTTGATGAAGGCGTCCGACGACCAGCTTTCGCCGCAACTGCAGAAGCTGAAGCGCGATCTCGTCAAGTCGAAGGCCAACGCCGCGGCTTGAGAGCCAGCGCGGCGGGCGAACTTTTTTGGAAGCGCGGGTCGCGAGGTCCGCGCTTTTTCGTGGGCAAGGCCGGATCGCCGCGTCAGGATCCCGCGCGCGGCGGAAGCGTGAACTGCAAGAGCAGCGTGCGCTGGATCGCTCGATTGAAATTGTCGTCGGAGAGGATGGTCAGGACCGTGTCGCCGTTGGGGGCAGTGTGGACGGCGAGGCCTTCCATGTTGTCGATCTCGTCCGACATGTCCGCGGTGATCAGGACTTCGCCATCGAGGAGCGCGCCGGGCTTTACATCCGCCGCATCGATCCGGCGCATCCGCATGCGAACGCCCTCGAAAATCGTGAAGCGGCGTTCCAGCAGGATGAGTGTGCCGTCGGCGAGGGACGCGGCATCGGTCAACGCGAACCCGCCGTGCGAGACGACGTTCATCGGCTTGGGTTTGCCGGTATTCCAGATCCAGCCTGCGTGGCGGCCGTCGCTCCCGGCATTTTCGGAGAAGGCGACGATGCGATCCTTGTAAGGGCCGCCCTTGAGCACGGTCATCGCTTCCATGCCGTCGCGAGAATATTTCCGAAGGGCGGCGGGTGGCTCGATGACGTCGATTGGCCGGCCCAATTCGCCGCCTGACAGCGCATACCGGACGATGCGGTTGTTCTGTTCGAAGGCGACCAGGGCCTCACCCTTGCGAAGTGTTCCCGCGGCAAGCGCCAGGCCTTCCGCATCGCGGTCCCGATCGCGCCTGAGTGGGCGTCCGTCGCGGGCCAAGATGGAACCGAGCGAAGCGGCGGCGAGACCCGTCGGGCGGGTGCCGTCATAGTCCAACCGGGCCTTCAACCAGCCGCCGGCGTCGGACACGGCCAGGAGATCGCGTCCGTCGGGTGAGAGAAGGAGACCGGAGTAGCCGCCGAATTTTTCGGTCCCGGCGGAGAGCACCAGACCACCGCGCCAGATCAGTTGACCGTGCTGCCCGGCATTGCCCGCTTTCGAGAAACTGGTGATCGGCCGCGCGGCGACGGCCACGGCAACCGGCTTTGTAAGGCCGAGCGACGGTTTCAATCGTGCCGCGACCGCGATCGTGCCGGAGATGGCGATGACACCCGCGCCAAGGAGGGCGACGGCGATGCGCGAGCGATCCGGCTGCAATATCCGCGCGAACGGGTTGGCCCCTATGCCCGTCAGTGACCTTACCAAGTCGCGCCTCAATTTCCTGCGTTCGCCGCGCACGCTTCGCCGGCTAAAGAGCCATTAACACGGCAAACGATTCATCGAGCGTGCGGCGAAGAAGCGTACGGTAACGGGCGTAGTCCGGCTGACCTTGGGAAATCCGGCCGAATGTTGCTTTCGAGAGCGCATCGAGGGGCGTCAGCGCGATCGGCGCGGCGACGGGGGTTAACTGCGATCCACGGCCCGAGAGCAGTGTCGCCAGCAGCCCGTGCATGTTGCCCTGGCTTGCCGGGCGGGAAAGGATGGCAAGGCGCTGCTGACCGTGGCGATTGGTGACGAGATAAATGTGGCCGGTCTGGTTGGGCATGGCGACGTGGCCATGCTGGGTGAAGGCGCCGTCGACGCGCTCGCTTTCGCGGAAGGTGAGACAGGCTTGCGCGTCGTCCCAACGAATGTCGGTGCGGTAGGCGGAGATGGCGGAGCGTTCGCCGAACGATGGGATCAGCGTCAGGTAGGCGCCTTCGAGCCACGCTACTTGCGCGCGGGCATAGTTGCCCAGGTCGTCGGGTGCGACGAGCGGCCGGTCGCCCATGCGCCGTGCGCCATTGATGCGCGCGGGCCGCAGCGTGACACCCAACGCTTCCTCAAGCCGGACGAGCGTGGCGAGCGTGAACGTGCGGCGGCCGGACAAAACCTTTTCGAGAGTCGAGACGCTGATGCGTGCATCGTCGGCGAGCCGCTGTCGCGAGATGCGACGCCGCGCGAGTTCTTCACGAACGCGGGCAATGACGCTCTCGATATCTTCGTTGGACAGGTGGCGTTCGGGCATCGACGCAACGCTCGGTGACAAGGGTTCGGGCTACGCATGAGGTTTCGTTAGAGCCCACATATCCGCACACAACGGGGCAGGATCAGGGCAACGGCAGGTGAACGAGGCGTTCAGAGCCGGTTCATTGGCGGCGTGACTTAATCGCTACCAGTCCGGCCGGGGAGGCTATCAGCCAAGGAACGGACATCGATCGAGGAGATCAAACCATGAAGCGACTTATGACCGCCGCCGTAATCGCGAGCGGACTTATGATGGCCGCCGGAACCGCACCGGCTTTCGCCGATCCCGGCTACAGCCGCGACGGCGTGCATCGCGACGGCGGTTACAGAGATGGCGGGCACCGTGGCGAATACGAAGGCGCCGGCAATCGCCATGGCCATAACCGGCACTGGCGTCCGCGCCACTGCTTCTGGGACCGCGTCTGCTGGCGGACAGGCTGGGGCGAACGGCGCTGCAAGATGGAACGCGTGTGCCGTCCGCGCTGGCACCGCTGACATCCGACTT
The DNA here is from genome assembly GCA_964458265.1 of uncultured Hyphomicrobium sp. Taxonomy (GTDB): domain Bacteria; phylum Pseudomonadota; class Alphaproteobacteria; order Rhizobiales; family Hyphomicrobiaceae; genus JAGVSR01. The sequence goes on from CAYWIF010000009.1 coordinate 39,658, forward strand.
CGCATGACTTGAGATCTGGTTCCCGTGACGGGAACCAGATCTTTTTGATTGCGCCTTCCGACTCCCCTTCGGGGAGCCGGCCGGAAGGCGGATGTTTCTTTGATTGCGCCTTCCGACAGCAATTCGTGACCAACACTCGGCAGGCCGGTGTTGGGTTGCGGGGAGCCGGCACGCTGCGCAGGCGCCTGCGCTGCGAGCCGGAAGGCGCGATACGGCGTCAGTATTTTTCGCCGGGGGCGAACGTTGACAACGCCAGGGCGTGAACGCCGCCGGCCAACTCCTGCGCAATGAGTTGATTGACCATACGGTGCCGCGCGACGCGCGACTGCCCAACAAATTGCTCCGACACCACGAGCACGCGAAAGTGGCTCTCACCCGTGCCGGGAGACGAGCGGTGGCCAGCATGCATTTCGCTTTCGTTGATGACATCGAGCCGGACGGGCTGCAGACCGATCATCAACTTTTCCCGAATTGCTTTCTCCAGTGACATGACCTGTTCCGATGCTTGCCCACGATGCGGCCTGCGCGCTGCGAGCGTTAAAGAAATTCAACTTTGGAATTCCGCTTAGGACGCGACGCGACGTGCCCCATTGTGATAATGTGCCCGGCTCGTTTCGGCCAGACGTACCCAGCAGCCTTTTACTCATGAAGCTCAACTCAAAATACTTTGACAGCATCCGCGTCGGCGAGAAGCGCGCCAAGGACGAGAAGTCGCGCACCGGCGGGCCGCGCTGTCAGTGGAAGGGCTGCGACCAGCCGGCGACGCATCGTGCGCCGAAAGGACGCGGGCGCGATGGCGAATACTTCGGGTTCTGCGTCGACCACGTGCGCGAATACAACGCCACGTACAACTACTTCGACGGCATGTCGGACAGGGAAGTCGCCGATTTCCAGAAAGACGCTCTGACCGGCCACCGCCCGACGTGGAAAATGGCGGCCAACTCGGCCGCTCCAGGTGTGCGCGAACGCCGGTCCCGGGCGGACCGCGATGCGGCGGAAACGGCCGAAGCGGCCGCCGAAGCAGAAAGTTCTCCACCAAGCGATCCGGGGGCGTTTTTTGCCTGGAGGGCGCGGCAGTCGCGGTCGGCGCCAGTCGAAAACCGCCGTCAACTGAGGCCGTTGGAGAAGAAAGCGCTGACGGCGCTCGGCTTGAAACAAGGCGCTTCGAAAGACGAGATCAAGGCGCGCTTCAAGGAACTCGTTAAGCTTCATCACCCGGATGCGAACGGGGGGGACACCCGGTCGGAGGAGAAGTTGCGTGAGATCATTCAAGCCTATAATTATTTGAAGCAGGCTGGTCTCGTTTGACGGCGGTCAACGTACCCTGACGGGTCACCGCTGAGGGATTAAACTCCAAAACCCGCGCAGCGGCTCTACCGGCTCCCTGTTTGCGGCTTCGCGTGCGATGCGCGTACCCGCCACTTCACCTTGCGAAGGACGTTCCATGCGCGCGCCCACCCCTTCCGCTGCGACCAAAGATGCCGCCGGTCTGCCCGATTTGAAACTGTCGGTGCGGCAGGTTTTCGGCATTGAAACCGACATGGACGTTCCGGCTTATTCGAAAGCCGACGAGCACGTGCCGGACATCGATCCAGATTACCTGTTCAACCGCGACGTGACGCTCGCCATTCTCGCTGGCTTCAAACACAATCGGCGGGTGATGGTGCAGGGGTACCACGGCACGGGCAAGTCAACGCACATCGAGCAGATCGCGGCGCGGCTCAACTGGCCATGCATCCGCGTCAACCTCGACAGCCATGTGAGCCGTATCGATCTCATCGGCAAGGATGCGATCGTGTTGAAGGACGGCAAGCAGGTGACCGAATTCCGCGAGGGTATTCTGCCCTACTGCCTGCGCTCGAACACGGCCCTGGTGTTCGACGAGTACGACGCGGGACGGCCGGACGTGATGTTCGTGATCCAGCGCGTGCTCGAAGTGTCGGGCAAGCTGACGCTGCTCGACCAATCGAAGGTCATCAAGCCGCATCCGGCCTTCCGGCTGTTCGCAACGACCAATACGATCGGTCTTGGCGACACGTCGGGGCTCTATCACGGCACGCAACAAATCAATCAGGGCCAGATGGACCGCTGGTCGATCGTGACGACGCTCAATTACCTGCCGCACGACGACGAGGTGAAAATAATCCTCGCGAAAGTGAAGTCGTTCACAAAAAGCGACGCCAAGCGCAAGCAAGTGGGCGCCATGGTGCGCGTGGCGGACCTCACGCGATCGGCGTTCATCAACGGAGATCTGTCGACGGTGATGAGTCCGCGCACGGTGATCACGTGGGCAGAGAATGCGGATATTTTCGGCGATGTCGGTTTTGCATTCCGTGTCACCTTCCTCAACAAATGCGACGAACTGGAACGCCCCCTCGTGGCAGAGTTCTACCAGCGTGCATTCGGTGAGGAGTTGCCTGAGAGTGCCGCCAACGTCGCGCTGAGCTGATCGCGGGGTGCGATGACATCTCAGCGCAACGATCCACCGCGTTACGGGGAGTGGCTGGCGTACATTTTTGGCCGTACGACGGAAGAGAGCGATCCGTTCCAGATGGACTGGATTTTCCGCGCGGCGGCGGGAGACATCGCGGACCTCGTGCAGCACACGTTCGAAAACAGCGGCCGGGATCTCACCGAATATTCGGACCGGCAGGTTTCGATTGGACTTCAGGCGCTGTTGTTCTGCAATTTTGCGGATTTTGCCCACACGGTCGCTGGCGCCGACGTCAGCGAAGCGCAAAAGATCGCGGTGTTACGTTCAATGGAGCCGCTATATCGTGACTGCCTAGCCGTGCGCAGCCCTGCGGTTTTGGGTCATCGCAGTGAAACCGACGGCAATCCGCTGGAATTCCTGACGTACATGCTCTGGGACGTCTCACCTTTCGACGTGATGGCCGCCAGTACGGCCGGCATGAGCGACGCTCTCGTCCAGACTTTGGACGCAACGTTACGGCTGCCCAACCCCGCCTGTGTCGAAAGTGCGCTGCATGGGCTTGGTCATCTGCCCAAGGCGTTCCGTCAGCGCGGCACGGCCGTGATCGATGGCTGGCTGGCGGAAAAGCCGGATCTTCGGCCCGAACTTTTGAATTATGCCCGCGCGGCACGAACGGGATGCATCCAGTGACGGCACCACCGACCAAGCGCAAGGAATCTCCAGCCGAGCCATTTAAGCGGGCCGTGGGGTTGACGGTGCGCGCCGTGGCCGGGGACGAGAGCGTGAATGTCGATTTCTCGCCTGGGAAACCAGGGATCGATGGGCACCACGTTCAACTGCCCGAGCCTGCGCGCGTGCCATCGAAGCGCGAAGTTGCCGTCGTGCGGGGGTGGGCCGACAGCTTGGCGCTGACGCTTGCGTGCCACGACGCGAAGCTGCATCGCAAGCTTGCGCCGCAAGCGGGCGAGGCGCGCGCCGTGTTCGAAGCTGTGGAACGCGCGCGCGTCGAATCGATCGGCGCAAACCGCATGGACGGAATGGCCCGCAATCTCGCAGCCAAGTGCGAGGAACACTACGCGCACGGCCGGTATGCAAACGTTGCCACGCGCGAAGATGCGCCGCTCGACGAGGCGCTGGCGCTCATCGTGCGCGAGAAGCTGACGGGTCAGCCGCCGCCGCCCGCCGCCAAGGCGCTGGCGGACGTGTGGCGTCCGTTGGTTGAAAAGAAGTGCGGCAAGACGCTGAAGCAACTGGCGGCAAAGACAGGCGATCAGGAGGCTTTCGGGCGGCTGGTGCGCGATCTCTTGCGTTCGCTGCAAATGGCGGATCAGCCTAACGAGGGCGAGCGCGACGACAGCGAGGACGAGCAGGAGCAACAGCCCGACGGCGGGGACCAGGAGACGGAAGGCGAGGAGGAGGCCAACGACGGGCAGGATAGCGCCGGCGAGGAGCGCGACAGCGAAGGCGAAAGCGGCGACACGGCGGAGGCCGCCGACGCCGGCGAGATGCAGGACATCGAGATCGAAGCCGAAGGGGAGGCGGAAAGCGACACCGCCGAGCCGTGGCGGCCGAACCAGTCCGTACTCGAGGCGCCGGAGAACTTCGGCTATAAAGTCTATTCGAACGCCAACGATGAGATCGTCGAAGCGGACAAGCTTTCAACTCCCGAAGAACTCGACCGGCTGCGGACGTTCCTCGACAAGGAATTGCGGGTTCTCGCATCGACGGTGTCGCGGCTGGCCAACCGGCTGCAACGGCGTCTTCTGGCCAAGCAGAACCGCGCCTGGGATTTCGATCTGGAAGAAGGCACGCTCGACAGCGCGCGGCTGCACCGGATTATCATCGATCCGATGCATGCGCTGTCGTTCATGCGCGAGCGGGATACGGATTTCCGCGACACGGTCGTTACGTTGCTGATCGACAATTCCGGCTCGATGCGGGGCCGGCCGATCATGGTGGCGGCTTGCTGCGCCGACATTCTCGCGCGGACGCTGGAGCGCTGCGGCGTGAAGGTGGAAATCCTGGGCTTCACCACCAAGGCGTGGAAAGGCGGCGAGGCACGCGAGAAGTGGCTGGCGGCGGGCAAGCCCGGCAATCCCGGACGGCTCAACGATCTGCGGCACATCATTTACAAGACGGCGGATGCACCGTGGCGGCGGGCCAAGCGATCGCTCGCACTGATGATGCGCGAAGGACTGTTGAAGGAGAATATCGACGGCGAGGCGCTGACTTGGGCGCACCAGAGGCTGTTGGCCAGGCCGGAACAGAGGCGCATTCTGATGATGATCTCGGATGGCGCGCCGGTCGACGATTCGACTTTGTCGGTCAACACCGGCAACTATCTGGAGCACCATCTGCGGCAGGTGATCAACGAAATCGAAACGCGATCGCCGGTGGAGCTGATCGCGATCGGGATCGGTCACGACGTGACGCGGTACTATCGCCGCGCCGTGACAATCACGGATGCCAGCGAACTTGCCGGCGCGATGACGGACAAACTCGTGGAACTGTTCGAGGAGCCTTCACAGTCAGGCAGCGGCAAGCGGAAAGAGCGTACGGTCCACTGACCACTAACCGCTGTCGTCGTCACCCGCGTCGGCGAGATGCTTGATGCGCATGGCCGCAATCTTGTTGCGCGACTTGCGAAGAACCTCAAAACGATAGCCGTGGAACGTGAAGACCTGGCCCGGCTCCGGAATGGTCTGGGCTTCGTGGATGACGAGGCCGGCAATGGTTGTGGCTTCTTCTTCCGGCAAGCTCCACGACATGTGACGGTTGAGATCGCGGATGGCGACGGTGCCGTCGACATTGACGGTGCCGTCGGCCTGCGGCCGGATCGACATCTCGTGTGTGTCGTGCTCGTCAGCGATCTGGCCGACGATTTCTTCCAAGATGTCTTCGAGCGTGATGAGACCTTGCACTTCGCCGTATTCGTCGACGACGAGGGCCATCTGGGCCTTGTTCTTCAGGAACTGATTGAGCTGAGTCTTGAGGCTCGTCGTGTCGGGAACGAACCAGGGTTCCTGCGCGAAACTCATGATGTCGAGCTTGGCGACATCCCAGCCGACGCGGCCCAGAGCCGTCAGCAAGTCCTTGGTGTGCAGCACGGCGACGATGTTTTCCGGCTCGTCTTTCCATAACGGCATGCGCGTGTATTGGGACTTCAAGATTTCATCGATGACATCGCGTGGATCGCTGCCGGCTTCGAGGGTTTCCATCTTGGTGCGATGGATCATGATGTCGGCGACCTGGAGATCGCGCAGGTCGAGGATGCCGCCCAGCATGTCCGCATCGTGCTTCGGGACGGTGCCATCCCGGGCCTGCAAATCGATGGTGCCGCGAATTTCGTCGTGCGCGGCGAGGATATTGGCTTCGTCGTCGACATGCGTCGGCGTGAGCTTGAGGATGCCGGCCACGAGGGTCTCGATGAGGAAGACCGCCGGGCGGAGGACCGGGATCAGAATGCGCATGGCAGGGGCGACGAACAGCGCAATCCGGTCGGGATAGGCGATGGCGTAGGTCTTCGGCAGCACTTCGGAGAACACGACGACAACGACCGTCATCAGGCCGGTGGCGTAGAACACGCCGACCTCGCCGAACAGATTGATGAGCAGGCTGGTGGCCAAGGCTGACGCCAGGATGTTGACCAGATTGTTGCCGAGGAGGATCGTGGAGATGAGCCGCTCGGGACGTTCGAGCAGCGCGTTGACACGCTTGGCGCGTTCGTTGCCTTCCGATTCAAGCGCGTGCATCCGGGCCCGGGAGGCGGCCGTCAGCGCGGTTTCGGACCCGGAGAAGAATGCCGAGAGCAGCAGCAGGCCGATGACGACGGCAATGGTGATGGCGATTTCTGGTGACATGAGCGTATCGATCGGTCTCGCAAAATTAGCTTGAGGGTCACGAACAGGCCGAGCGCGGGCCGGACAGTAGCGTATCACACCCAGCGCGATGACGCCGTCCCGGCAGCCGGAACATGACGGGGGCGGTCAAGCCGCAATTTCACGTTCGAGGAACGCGCGGATTTTTACGGGGTCCACGTCGCGCGCCACGAAGGCCTGACCGATGCCGCGCACGAGGATGAACGTGAGCTTGCCGTCGCGGACCTTCTTGTCCTGCCCCATGAGCCGCATCAGCGTTTCCGCGTCGGCCCTGCCGCCGGGAATGTCGGCGATGTTCGTTGGAAGTCCGACCTTGGAAAGATGCTCCGCCACGCGCTTGGCGGTGCCCGGCGGGCAGAGGCCTTCGCTTTCGGAAAAGCGGAAGGCCTGACAGATGCCAATTGCGACGCCTTCGCCATGCAGCAGCCGGCTGGAATAGCCCGTCCAGGCTTCGAGCGCATGACCGAAAGTGTGGCCGAGGTTCAGAAGCGCGCGGTCTCCGGTTTCGAATTCATCGCGCGCGACAATGGCGGCCTTGGCTTTGACGCTTGTCTCGATGGCGCGTGTGAGATCGGGGCCTGAATTGCCGAACACGCCTTGCCACTGGCTTTCCAGCCATTCGAAGAACAGCGCATCGCCGAGGAGACCGTATTTGACGACTTCGGCATAGCCGGCGCGCATCTCGCGCTCCGGCAGCGTGGCGAGCACTTCCGTATCGGCGATGACGAGGCTCGGCTGGTGGAAGACGCCGATGAGGTTCTTGCCCTGGGGCGTGTTGATGCCCGTTTTGCCGCCGACGGAGCTATCGACCTGCGCAAGGAGCGACGTCGGGATCTGCACAAAGCGAATGCCGCGACGGAGAATGCCGGCGGCGAAACCGGCAAGATCGCCGATAACCCCGCCGCCGAAGGCCACGACGAAATCGCCGCGTTCGAGACCCATTTCGAGCAGGGCTTCGCTGAGCCGCGTCAACTCGGCAAAGCACTTCGTTGCTTCTCCGGCAGGAAGCACGATGGAGCCGGTATGACGGTTTTCCGCCTTCAGCGAGGCTTCGAGGGTGGCGAGGTGAAACTTGGCGACGTTTTCGTCCGTCACGACGCCGCACTTGCCCTTGCCGATGCGGGTTGCAATGAGACGACCCGTCTCTTGCAGAATTCCAGGGCCAATCAATACGTCGTAGCTGCGGTCGCCCAGCGAGACCGGCACTGTCTTTTCCGCGCGGGTCAGGCCGGTCATGGAATGGACGAGTGTGGGCATCGGTTTCTAATGGTCCGTTTTCTCAGGCTGCGGGACGGGAGCGAGCTTGGCCTTCAGCGCAGCAATGACTTCGTTGACGATGACATCGTGCGGTACATCGCGGCTTTCGACGGTGATATCGGCCTCCGCGTAGATGGGATAGCGCTTGTCCATCAGGTCGCGCATGGTGGCCTCCGGATCGCCTTGCTTCAGGAGGGGGCGCGTGTCGCGCTTGGAAACGCGGCGCATCAGGACGGGCAGTTCCGCGTGCAGCCAAATCGAAAGTCCGCGCTCGCGAATCTTGGCGCGCGTTTCGGGATTGATGAACGCGCCACCGCCGGTCGCGAGCACCTGCGGGCCGTTGGCGAGAAGGCGGGCGATGACGCGGCGCTCGCCGTCGCGGAAATAGGCCTCGCCGTGGTCGGTGAAAATCTCGACGATGGATTTAGCCGCGACCCGCTCGATCTCCTCGTCCGCATCGATGAAGGCGATGCCCAGCCGCGCGGCCAGCCGGCGGCCGACAGACGATTTTCCACAGCCCATGAGGCCGACCAGCACGATCGACCGCTCGCCCAATAAGGCCAGCAGCGCTTCGGTACTGTTCGGTTCCTTCGGCTGATCCATGGTGTCCAGAGCGGCCATGTCCCCGAATCATGCAAAATTCCGGGGCAGCATAGTCTTGATGTATCGGTGTGCGTGTATTGCCCATCGCGGCCGGGAATTCAAATATCACATCGGGAACGGCACCGGGTTGCACGGTGGGGGGCGCATTGTTTACCGTCCGGCGCGGTTCGAACACATTGGCGCCTACTTGCACCGACACACCTAGCGCAGGGAACGGATAATCCGAAATGCCGAGCCTTTTCCGGTTCCTGTTCATCGTCGGCGCGATTGGCGGCCTGTTCACCGCCGGCATGTGGGTGCTGGCGACCAAGTACGAGCCGCAGCAGCAGGAAGAAGTTAAAGTCGTGCCCGGCGTGAAAATCCGCAAAGAGTGAACCTTCCGGGTCCATGCGCGCCATCATTCGCTTGTTGCTGACGTGTGCGCTGACGGCGGCGTTCTCCGCTATACCGGCTGTTGCCGGAGGTGTGCCCAGTCCGTTCGGGGACCCGGAAACATCGCGGTCCCCCACTAAGAAAAAGTCCGCGCCCGCGGCTCCGGCAACCGACGACATCGTCAAACCGTCGGAATTGCCGGCGGGTGGCGGCGCTTCCGCGGCGGTTGAACGCGAAACGCTAGCCCCTCTTGAGGCCGAACCGGCACTCGGCGTGCCAGCCGCGAATGGTGCGGCCGCGCCGGCCCGCGAAACATTGCCTTCGCCGGGCGCCCAAGAGGTTCCGCCGGGCTGGGGCTCCGGCAACATTCCGGCGCGATCCCGGCCAACTGAGAGTGGCGCACCGCCGCAGTTGCCGGGTTTGGACGAAAACTCGCGCACGGTCATGCGCGAAGAGATGTCTCCGGTGATGGCGCAGGACGGTTCCGGCCTGCCTTACGAACTGTGGCAGGGGATGACGCTGGAGACGATCGAGAAGGCCATCGCCACGCTAGAAATCCCGCCGCGCTCGCCGGCACTGCACGAACTGTTTACCCGGCTGATAACGTCGGACGTTCCGCCACCACGTGGCGGCGATAGCGATGCCCGGTTCACGGCGGTTCGCGTGGAAGCACTCCACCGGTCGGGCCTGATCGAGGAAGCAGCGGGCGTCCTGGCGAAGGACAGCGCCGCCGGGACCGATCCGGTCTTGGCGCTTCTGTCGGCGCGGACGGCAATTGCGCGCGGAGATCGCGACGCGGGATGCCGCAATGTGAAAGCCATGAATGCGACGCAGGCGACGCTTCCACAGCCGCTGAAGGGCCAGTCGATTCTTGTGCGGGCCTATTGCGCGGCCGTGGCCGGGCAACGCGAGTCCGCACAGTTGCAGGTTGCCTTGGCACGCGATGAGGGCGTGGAGGAAAGCGCGGGATTTTCAGCCATCGACGCAATCGCGAGCGGCGCGAAGCCAACTCTATCCGCTGGACAAAAGGTCGGGCCGGTTGACTGGCGCATTCTCGAACTGGGCGGCGCCGTCGATGCCCGCGCGGTGGTTGAGACGGCCGGGCCGGGTGTTCTTGCCACCATCGCGCGTGACACGGCGACCGAACCGGCGACGCGGCTGGCGGCCGCAGAGCGGGCCGCGCAGCTCAACGCCATCAAGCCCGCCGATCTTGCGAACGCTTACCGCGAGTTCAAAGGTGGTGATGCCGGCGCGGAGGGGCCAGCCGCAACGGCTGTGAAACATGCCGCACTGTTTCAAGCTGCCGAGGATGAGAGGACGCCATTGAAGAAGGCGCGGCTCATCCGGTCTTATTTGGACGAGGCCAAGAGCGCAGGACTTTACTGGCCTGCATTGCAAATGATTGCATCGGCCGCGGCGTCAATCCAGCGGGTGGCGGAGATCGGCTGGTTCGCGGAGACGGCCGTCGAGACAAGCATTGCGTCGGGAGATTATTCCGGTGCTCGCGCCTGGGCCGAGTTCGGTGCGTCGCTCGACTCGCCCGGCTCGTCACCAACAGGGTACACACACTGGCTGGCGCTGGCTGACCTCGCCGACCCGGCAATGAAAAACGGGCGCTCGCGTCACCTGGCGGCACTCGAAGACATGGCCGTGCGCGGTCGCTTTTCGCCGGAACAACTGCACCGTCTGGCCACAGTTCTCGATGCACTGCAGATTCAGGTTCCCATTCCGCTTTGGGAACTGGCCAGCCGCACACCGCAGCCTAACGAAGGCTTTCTGCCCGAGACCGGCGTCTTGAGCGCGCTCGCCGCAGCGTCGAAGAAAAAGGAATTCGGCCATACGGTGCTGCTTGCCATGCAATCGCTCGGACCCAACGGAGCGGAAGGCGCGCACATGATTGCGCTTGGCGACAGTATTCGCGCGCTGTTGCGCGCGGGGCTCGACAAGGATGCACGGCAGTTGGCCTTGGAAGCACTATTCATGGGCTGGCCGCGCGCAGCGGGGTGAGTGATGGCAGCGGACGATCATGCGTTGGTAGCTGGGTATCTGGAGATGCTCGCCGCCGAGCGCGGTGCGTCCGCCAATACGCTCGAAGCCTACCGGCGGGACCTGCATGACCTGCTGCAGTTCCTCGACGGGCGCGGCGTTCGGGTGCGCGAGGCCGCGCGAGACGACGTTGCAGCGTACATGGAGAATTTGGGACGCGAGGGTCTCGCTCCGGCTTCTCGCGCGCGCCGTTTGTCGGCTGTGCGGCAACTGTTCAAGTACCTCGATGCAGATGGGCTCGTCGCCGACAATCCAGCCATTGGAGCAAAGGCACCCAAGCTCGGGCGGCCGTTGCCCAAGACACTTTCGGTGGCGGAGGTGGACCGGCTGATGGAGGCTGCGGCGGCGGCGGTCGAGGGCCGAAGCGGGCGCGAGCTGGCGCGTGCCGTGCGGTTTCAGGCATTGCTGGAGCTGCTCTATGCGACCGGAATGCGCGTCTCGGAACTGGTGACGCTGCCGCGCACCGTGCTTGCCGGCGACCCGCGCGTGTTGACCATCAAGGGGAAGGGCGGCCGGGAACGTCTCGTGCCCCTCAATGCACCGGCACGGAGGGCGCTCGACCGGTATCTGGCGCTCGGGACCGATCCCGGCGACAAGCTGGCACCCATGCTCGCGAACAAGTGGCTCTTTCCGTCCCGGGGCGCCGAAGGGCACATGACACGCCAGGCGTTTGGGCAGGAATTGAAGGGCTGCGCGGACGCCGCGGGGATCGATCCGGAGCGCGTCTCACCGCATGTGCTGCGGCACGCATTCGCAAGCCATCTGCTAGATCGCGGCGCGGATTTGCGGACCGTGCAGCAACTGCTCGGACACGCGGATATTTCCACAACCGAGATCTATACGCACGTTTTGGAAGAGCGTTTGAAGACCATCGTGTTCGAGCACCATCCGCTGGCCAAGCGCTGACGGTCAGCGGGCAAAGACCTGACTGGCGATCGTGTCGATGCTTTCGCGCAGAGCTTCGAAGACACCTGGTTCGGTCATGGCGTGACCGGCTCGCTCGACATAACGCAGGCGGCACTGGGAGCCCCAAGCGGCCGCGACGGCCTCCGCGGCGGCCGGCGGACAAAGCAGATCGTATCGGCCCTGCACAAGCACGCCCGGTATGCCGCCCAAGCGCCAGGCCTCGTCCAGCAATTGACCGGGCCGCAGGAAGAAACGATGACTGATGTAGTGGGCTTCCATGATCGGTGTCGGAGGAATGCGTGCAACCTTGGCGGCCGCGCGTTCGGGAAGCGCGGGGGACGTGGGGACGAGTTCGGAGAGCGCCCGCTCGTAGGCATTCCAGACAAGGGCTGCGGGTCCATGGATCGCCGGGTCGGGGTCTCGCAGGCGGATAATGTATGCGGCCAACGGATCCTTTCGCTCGGCAACCGGCAATTCGTGCACGAAGGCCCGATAGAGTTCCGGGCGGAAGCGCTGCGGACCATCGACGAACGCCCATTCGATTTCGGCCTCGGTGCCCAGAAAAATGGCGCGCAGGATCAGTCCGGCGACACGTTCGGGGTGGGTTTCCGCGTAGGCAAGGCCCAGCGTGGAGCCCCACGATCCGCCAACGACCAGCCAGCGCTCGATGCCGAAATAGACGCGTATGCGTTCGATGTCCGCGATCTGGTGGGCGGTGGAATTGGCGTCGCAAGACAGATAGGGATGGCTGCGGCCCGCGCCGCGCTGGTCAAATAAAATGGCGTGGTAACGCGCCGGATCGAACAGCTCGCGGTGTGCGTGCTGGGCGCCGCTGCCGGGACCGCCGTGCAGAAAGACCACCGGCACGCCGTCGCGGCGTCCACACTGCTCGACATAGAGCCAATGGCCGTCGCCGGCCTGCAACATGAGGGCGTCGAAGGGACGTTGCGGGGATCTCGTCTCGCTCACCGGCGAAACCTTTATGCTGGACTTCGATGGCGCAAGCGTAGCGGTTTTGGCGATGCGCGGCGACCCCGCCAGCGCGGTCGTGATGGGATCAGCGTATCCTACTTTCGATCGGCTTTGTCCGTCAGGGAATGTTCCACGGTGCCGAGGGCACCGGCAAGGCTGGTCCGGGCGGTGCCGGGTTGCATCGGCTTTTGTTGGCTTTGATGCGGTGCCCAGCCCGTCATGACGAGCAATTCGAAGGTGGCCGGGATGCGGCCATCGGTATCCGCGAACTGGTCGGCATAAATCTCGCCTACACGCCGCGCGAGGCGGCGGCCCACGGGCACGCGGCGGCGATCGCGCATGACGTTGCCGGCGCCCATGCCCCGCAAGTCCTGCATGAGGCTGAATGCGGATGCGTAACGCACGCGGAAGACGTCGGCATCGACGACGGGTAAGGCAAACCCGGCGCGCTGCAGCAGTCCGCCAAGATCGCGCACATCCGCGAAAGGCGCGACGCGCGGAGAGACGCCACCGGAGGTCTCCGCCTCGGCTTCAAGCCAGGCGGTGCGAAGTTCGTGCAGAGTTGTCCCGCCGAAGAGGCCGCCGAAAAAGAGGCCGTCCGGCTTCAGGCAGCGCCTGATCTGCAGCAAGGTGCCGGGAAGATCGTTGACGAAATGCAGCGTGAGAGGCGCGACGACGAGATCGAAGCTCTCGTCAGCAAAGGGAATGGCTTCTTCATCCGCCAGCACGCACAGCGCGGCGCCCTTAGGAAAAAGCGCCTGCGTCGTTTCCATTTCGACGACTTGCGCGACGCCCCGGCGGCGCAGGAGTTCGCCCAACGCACCGCCTTGCGCGCCCAGAATGAGTGCCGAATTGAACGAGCGCTGGATCAGCGACAGACGTTCGGTCATCTCATCGCGAAAGCGTTCGAGCAAGAAAGCATGAGCCGCCATGCGCGGCGCGGCGCGCTGGCGCCGGTGGCGCAACAGCGCGCGATCGAATATGGTGCGTGGATCGCTCATTTCCAATCTTCGCTTTCGACCTCTCGCACTCGCCTTGCGTTCGGACTAAAATCAGGCATGCCGATCCGGGACATTAACATCGCTCATAGCATTGCGGCATCCGGCCGTCCGCAAATGCGGGCCCGTTTCCGGCGCGCGTGGGCCGGTTTATCCGACCTCATCCTGCCACCGGTATGCCTGAGCTGCCGCGAGCCCATGACGGCGCACGATACGCTGTGCGCGGCCTGCTGGAAGGACGTCGATTTCATCCGGCCGCCGGTCTGCGACCGGCTGGGACTGCCGCTGCCTTTTGCGACGGGTGATGTTTCGCTGTCCGCGGCGGCGCTTGCAGATCCGCCCGTCTACGACCGGGCCCGCGCGGCGGCGCATTATTCCGGACTGCTGCGGCGGCTTGTTCACGATCTCAAGTTTCACGATCGCGACGATCTCACCGTTCTTCTCGGGGGATGGCTGACGGAGGCCGGTAAGGACATTCTCGCGGATGCCGATCTGATCGTGCCGGTGCCGCTGAGCCGGGGCCGGCTGCTGCGGCGACGGTTCAATCAGGCGGCGCGGCTGGCCGGCGAAATCAGCGGACGAACGGGGCTTCCGATGGATGCGCTGTCGCTTGTGAGGGTGCGGGCGACGGCATCGCAGGTCGGTCTCAGCAGGGGGCAGCGGGAAGACAATGTGCGCGGTGCGTTTGCCGTGCGCGAGGATCGCCGCGGCCGGATTGAGGGACAGCGGGTCGTTCTCGTCGACGATGTGGTCACGACGGGGGCCACGGTTTCGGCGGCGACCCGGGCGTTGCGGCGGGCGGGCGCTGAAAGTGTCGCCGTGCTGGCCTTGGCGCTCGCGACCGGCGAGGGGCTGGCCGACTGAAGCGCCGTTCCCGCATCAATACGGTGATTAACCTGAGCACTGCGGCATCCCCGGCCTTTCATCCTGGGGGTCGGGCGACCTACACTGGCGCCTCATGGCGGAAATCCGGGAGGCCGCGCGAGCGATGAAGAAGGTCATTATCTATACGGCAGCCAATTGCCCCTACTGCCACCTCGCGAAGGAGTTGCTGAGGACCAAAGGCGCCGCGTTCGAGGAGATCGATGTGACGGGCAGTGCATCGCTCAAGGCGGACATGACCGTCAAGGCCGGCCGCTCGACCGTGCCCCAGATCTGGATAGGGGAAACCCATGTGGGCGGGTGCGACGACCTGCACGCACTGGAGCGGAGCGGCAAACTCGACGGCATCCTCGCCGCTTGAGGCCGCGCGTTCACTTCGTCAACTCCCGCCGCATGGCAAAGGCAAGAAAAGACTTCGATGTCCGATACTCTCCCCGGCGGATCATTCCGCGCCGCTCTCGTGCAACTCTGCTCCGGCCGCAACGTGGACAAAAACGTGGCCGATGCGGTGGGGCTTATCCGTGAGGCGGCGGCGGGCGGCGCGCAGTACGTGCAGACGCCGGAAGTCACGACCCTGATGGAACTCGAGACCGCGAAGCTGTTTGCCGCCGTCGAACCGGAAGCGGACAATCGCGCGTTGCAGCGCTTCCGGGACCTCGCGGCCGAACTCAAGATCTGGCTGCACATCGGATCAATGCCGGTGAAGGTGGCGCCCGACAAAATCGCCAATCGGGCGTATGTGCTCACCCCGGACGGATCGATCGCGGCGACGTACGACAAAATTCATATGTTCGACGTGGACCTGCCGGGCGGGGAAAGCTATCGCGAAAGCAAGAATTACCGGCCCGGCGACAAGGCGGTGGTGGCATCACTGCCGTGGGGTGGGCTGGGGCTTGCGATCTGCTACGATCTGCGTTTCCCGCAGATTTTCCGGGCGCTGGCCAAGTCCGGTGCCAAATTCCTGGCGGTTCCGGCTGCGTTTACCAAGGTCACCGGCGAGGCCCACTGGCATACACTGCTCCGGGCACGGGCGATCGAATGCCAGTGCTTCGTGTTCGCTGCCGCTCAAGGCGGCCGTCACGAGCATGGCCGGGATACGTATGGCCATAGCCTGATCATTTCGCCGTGGGGGCAGATCCTCGCCGAGGGCGGCGTTCAGCCTGGCGTCATCTTGGCCGATATAGACTTGCAGGCAATCGAGGACGCCCGTTCGCGCGTACCATCCTTAGGACACGACCGCCCCTTCACCGTCGAAAGCCGGAGCGGACCATGATCAAATACAGTCTCATCTGCCGGGCCGGGCACGAATTCGAAGGCTGGTTTCAGAACAGCGCCGTATTCGACGCGCAGAGCGCAAATGACATGGTCGTGTGCCCATCCTGCGGATCGCACGACGTGCACAAGGCTCTGATGTCTCCAGCCGTTGCGACGCGATCGAACCGCGCGGAAGCGGTGCAGAACCGGCCGACTCCCGGCCCGGACACGGCAATGCATGCCTACGTGCCGCCAGCCATCGCCGAGATCGTGCGAAACATCCGGGCCGAACTGGAAAAGAAGGCCGACTACGTCGGTTCGGATTTCGCCGAGGAAGCGCGCAAGATTCATTACGAGGAGAGCCCCGAACGCGGCATCTATGGAGAAGCCACGTCGGAAGAGGTCGCCGAACTCGACGCCGAAGGCATTCCGGTTTTCGCGCTCCCCGTGCTTCCGGAAGAGCGGAATTGACCTGCGAACAGGGCTTCACATGCGCGTCAAAGCCGGGGAGTAACACCCGAACCGGGCCGGAGTACAGCCGGCCGCTGCCACAGGGTTCCCATGACCACCCCGCCTGATCTGCCCGGCGCTGCCTTCGACGCCTGTGAAGACACGCCTGCCAACCAATCCGCGAACCCGACGCTCGGGGATGTCATCGCCGAGCGCCTGACGCGGCGCGATCTGATCCGGGGCGCTCTTGCTGTCTCCGTCGTGACAAGCACCATCGCGCCACTCGCGATCGCGAGCGCCCCGACCCGGGCGCAAGCCGCGCCCGGTGCGTCGCCGCGCTTCGCGTTTACCGAGGTGACGGCCGGCTCAGATGCCACCCATCATGTCGCCGAAGGCTATAATGCCGACATTCTCATTCGTTGGGGTGACGCGGTGTTGCCCGACGCGCCGGCGTTCGATCCGCTGCAACCGTCTGCTTCCGCTCAAGAGAAGCAGTTCGGCTACAACAACGACTTCATCGGCTTTATTCCGCTCGACGGCAGTCGCGACCGTGGGCTGCTCGTGGTCAATCACGAGTACACGAACGACGAACTCATGTACTTCGGGCTCGTCGGCTGGACCCGGAAGGGAAAAATCGAAGGGCTGTCCGACGAGCAGACCCGCGCATCGATGGCCGCACACGGCGGCAGCATTTTTGAGATTGCTCGCGTGGATGGCCGCTGGCGCGTTGTGGAGGGCTCGCGGTATGCGCGCCGCATTACCGCTTCGACGCCGATGGAAATCACGGGACCGGCTGCGGGTCACGATCTGATGAAGACGAACGCCGATCCTTCGGGAACGCGCGTTTTGGGCATGCTCAACAACTGTGCCGGAGGCGTGACGCCTTGGGGTACGTGGCTGACGTGCGAGGAAAATTTCAATTTCTATTTCGCGGACGAAGACGCCGCCAAGTTGTCGCCGCTGGCCAAAAGCTACGCGCGCTATGGCGTTCCGGAGGTTTACTATCCGTGGAGCCGGATAGATAAACGTTTCGACATCGCGGCGGAGCCGAATGAGTGTCACCGTTTTGGCTGGGTGGTGGAGATCGACCCGTTCGATCCGCAGTCCGTACCGAAGAAGCGCACGGCACTCGGGCGCTTCAAGCATGAAGGGGCGGGCAACATCGTCAACAAGGACGGCCGGTTCGTCGTCTATCAGGGCGACGATCAGCGCTTCGAATATGTCTATAAGTTCGTCAGTGCTGGCAAAGTCGATCTTGAGAACCGCAGTGCCAACCACGATCTGCTGGATACGGGAACCCTCTACGTGGCGCGGTTCGACGCCAATGGGCGCGGCGAATGGCTGGCGCTCGAGACCGGCAATCCCAAGCTTGCGGCCTTTGCGGATCAAGGCGCCATTCTGATCAACGCACGGCTGGCCGCCGACGCGCTCGGCGCAACGAAGATGGACCGGCCCGAGGATGTTGACGTCCATCCGTCGACGGGCAAGGTTTTCTTGATGCTGACCAACAACGGCAAGCGCAAGTCCGACGAGGTGGATGCAGCCAACCCCAGGGCCGAGAACCGGTTTGGACATATCATTGAGATTACGCCGGACGGCGGTGATCACGCCGCGACCGGCTTTGCTTGGGACATTCTCGTCAAGTGCGGCGACCCGGCTATCGCGGAAGTCGGCGCGACGTTCAATGCGGCCACGACGGCCAACGGCTGGTTCGGGATGCCCGACAACTGCGCCATCGACGCCGATGGGCGCCTGTGGATTGCGACCGACGGCAACAACGCGCAGGTGACGGGGCGAACGGACGGTCTGTTCACATTGGAGACCGAGGGCGCACTGCGCGGCACGTCGCGACTCTTTTTCCGCTGTCCGACAGGGGCAGAACTGTGCGGACCGTGCTTCACGCCTGATCTGGAAACGGTCTTCGTTGCCGTGCAACATCCCGGCGAAAGCGAGGATAGCAAGACGCCAGCGACCGCCGAAGCTCCAACCACGCGGTGGCCGGATTTCAAAGACGGAATGCCGCCGCGGCCCAGCATCGTCGCCATCACGCGCAGGGGTGGTGGCAAGATCGCCGGCTGAGGGCTACGCCGGCGGTGCGGTGTCGATCAATACGAAGTCCTCGCCCGTGCGGGTATCGGGATGCGACGGCAATTCGGTGGTGACCAGCACCATGCCGGGGTGCATACGGCTGGCAATCGCCTGGCGCACGGTTTCATCGGCCTTGATGCGTTGCAGGACGGCCTCGTCGGGTTGGCCAAGCGGAATGCCGGTCTGATCGTGATGCGTGACGGCGTGCCAAGTGAGACCTTGGCGCCCATCGTGGGCGCCGATCAGCATGAAGACGTGGCGGCCAAGCGGCGTTGAGGGGTCCGAGATGGTGGCGGGGCCAGACGCGACCGTTTTACCGTTTTCCAGCACGGTGATTGTCATGTTGCCGTGGCTCACGATGACGGATGTCGAGGCTTCGCCTCGAACAACTTCCGCCTGCCAGGGGAGCTTCTCGCCCTTGAGGCTTGATTGAACGGATGCGAATTCGGATTCGGCGTAGTTGCCGAGAACCAGACCGGGGTGGGTAAGCTCCTTGGGATCGGTGTGACTGCCGGCAAGGATGACAGGTGTGCCGACATGCGTGACGCCAAACAGAACCTCTGAGAATTTCATCGGCAGACGAATGCAGCCATGCGAGGCGGGATAGCCAGGCAGGTTGCCGGCATGCAACGCGATGCCGCTCCAAGTGAGGCGGTTCATGTTCGGCATCGGTGCATCGTTGTACGTCGATGAATGGTGGTTTTTGTCTTTCTCGAGAATCGTGAACACACCTGTCGGTGTGCTGTGGCCCGGCTTGCCCGTGGAACAGGTGGAAACGCCAATGCGGATGCCGTTGCGGTAAACGGAGACGCGCTGGTCGGGGATCGACACAATGATGGCGACGGGACCCTCCGGCGAGCGTTCCGGGTGCCAAGTGAACTCGCCCGGCTTCAAGTCCTTGACGTCCTTGTACGTGGGCTCGGCACGCAGCAGCGAGGGAACAAATAATGGCGCGCTGGCGCCAGCCAGTGCGATCAGGACGGTCCGGCGATCGACGGCTTGCATTTCAGTACTCCACGACTTTATCGAGAACCATTTTCCAGCCTGCTTCGCCCGGGCGGAGCTTGTACTGAAGCTGGCGCATTTTGCCGGTCGGGCGGGCCTCCGGCCCACTGCCCGAATAGAGCTTAAAACGGGTGACGTAAGAGTTTTCGACGATGGCGCTTTCATCGCGCCCCGCATAGCCGGCACTGTTTTTTGGGTCGTCGGAGATCGGGGGAACATAAATTTCCGACATGCTTTTCTTGTTGTTAGTGGAATAGGCGACGACGCCGCCGGCTTGATCGACACGCGACACGGTGAAAACATAGATCTCGGGACTGCCATTGGCATCGATATCGGCGACTTCGGCGCGTACGACGCGGCCGTCGATGTCGTGGGTCACGGGGTCGTTCACGGTTGCAAGCCCGGAAGGCTTGATGGTCACCTTCGTGGCGCTGCCGCTGGCGGTTTCGGACACATCGAAGGTGATACCCTGGAGCGTGAGGGTTTCCTTGTAGCCGGATGCGGCGGAGCCGGCTGTCGCCAACACGGCAACCGCCACAAAGGCTCCTGCAAACATTCCCTGGCGCATTCATCCCCCCTGGCGACCACTCGACACCACCCAAGTTTGGCAAAGTTGCATGCGAAAATCACCTGCTTAACGTAAGGATTGGGACGAGTTGTCCAATTGCCGGAGTTGGGCCTTGCCCAACGGGCGCAGCCGGGTACAAACAGGGCACGGCAGGCCGCCCGGCGCGGGCCGCCATCTGGAGACGCCACCCCCATGAACGTGCACGCCAAGCCCGACACGGCGTTTCACCGCGATGATGCGCAGGTTCGCCACGACTGGTCGCGGGCCGAGGCGCTGGCCATTCACGATATGCCGTTGATGGACCTGCTTTTTCGGGCGCATTCCGTACATCGGCGCGTGTTTGACGCGAACCGGGTGCAGATGAGCCGGCTTTTGTCGATCAAGACGGGAGGCTGTGCGGAGGATTGCGGGTACTGCAGCCAGTCGGCGCATCATGCTTCGGGGCTCAAGGCGTCGAAGCTGATGGAAGTCGAGCGCGTGCTTGCCGAGGCGCGAAAGGCCAAGGACACGGGCGCGACCCGCTATTGCATGGGAGCGGCTTGGCGCGAGCCCAAGGAACGCGACATGGACACCATCCTGGCCATGATCGAAGGCGTCAAGGCGATGGGCATGGAAACGTGCATGACGCTCGGCATGCTCAGCGACGATCAGGTGGTGCGGCTCCGGGATGCGGGCCTCGACTACTATAATCACAACGTGGATACCTCCGAGCGGTTCTATCCCGAGATCATCAAGACGCGGACGTACGCCGAGCGGCTCGATACCCTGGAGCGGGTGCGGGCCGCGGGGATGAAGGTCTGCTCGGGCGGCATCATGGGGATGGGAGAGGAGACGGCGGACCGGGTCGATATGCTGGTGACGCTGGCCAACCTGTCGGAACATCCCGAAAGCGTGCCGATCAACATGCTGATCGCCATTCCGGGCACGCCGCTCGAAGGCAAGGACAAGATCGATCCGATTGCGTTCGTGCGCGTGATCGCGACGGCGCGGATCATGATGCCGAAGTCGATGGTCAGGTTATCGGCCGGCCGCGCGGAAATGAGCGACGAGATGCAGGCGATGTGCTTTTTCGCCGGCGCAAACTCGATCTTCTGCGGCGACGTGTTGCTGACCGCCGGCAATTCGGGCGAGGACAAGGATGCGGTGCTCTTCGCCAAGCTCGGCTTGAAGCCGATGGACCTCGACCCTATTGAATCACCGGGCACCGCTTTGAGCCCTGAGCACCCGGCATGCACGAAGACCACGAGCGCGCACTGACGGCGCTCGCCGCGCGCGGACGCCTGCGGACGCTCGCGCCCAGGGGCGGTATCGATTTTTCTTCGAACGACTATCTGGGGCTCGGTGCGTCGGCGGAACTGTCTACGGCGATTTCGGATGCGCTGGCGCGAGGCGTGCCGGTCGGCGCCGGCGGGTCGCGTCTGTTGAGGGGCAACGACCCGGAACACGAGGCGCTGGAAGGCGAGGCGGCGGCGTTCTTCGGGGCTGAGACCGCGCTTTACATGGGCGGCGGGTTTGCGGCGAACACGGCGATCTTCGCGACGTTGCCGCAGCGGGGCGATCTCATCGTCCACGACGACCTCATTCACGCCAGCGCGCATGACGGGATGCGCGTCAGCAAAGCGGAGCGGGTCGCGGCAGCGCACAATGATGTGACGGCGTTTCGGGAGCGTATCGCGGCGTGGCGGGATCGCGGCGGAACGGGCCGCGTCTGGATCGCCATCGAAAGCCTATATTCGATGGAGGGCGATACCGCGCCGATGGCGGACTTCGATGCGCTCGCGCGGGAGGCCGGGGCCATGCTCATCATCGATGAAGCCCACGCGACGGGGATTTATGGACCGGAGGGACGCGGAATTGCCCATGCGCTGGAGGGGCAGCCGCATGTGGTGTCGCTGCATACGTGCGGGAAGGCGCTCGGCGTGATGGGGGCGTTGGTGCTTGGGCCGCGGGTTTTGCGCGATTTCCTCGTCAATCGGGCGCGGCCTTTCATTTACGCGACCGCGCCGTCGCCTTTGATGGCGGCCGGTGTGCGGGCGGCGTTGCGGCTCGCGACGGAAACGGCAGAGCGAAGAGAAGCGTTGCTGGCGCGGATTGCGCTGTTCGGGGACGCTTTGCGCCGGCAGTCTGGAATTGTGCCGACGGGAACGCAGATCCAACCGGTGATCGTGAAAAGCGATACGCGGGCCGTGGCGATGGCTGCGGCGCTGCAGGACAAGGGTTTTGACGTGCGGGCGGTGCGGCCACCGACAGTGCCGGAAGGGACGGCGCGCTTGCGCGTGTCGCTGACCTTGAATGCCAGCGCGGAGGATACTGTATCGCTCGCCGGCGCGATTGCGCGGGAACTTGAAAGAAACCCGCCATGATGACGCGCCGTTTCGTCATCAGCGGAACGGATACGGGCGTTGGCAAGACCGTCTTCGCGGCGGGACTGGCCGGTGCACTCGATGGCGCCTACTGGAAGCCGATCCAGAGCGGGTTTGCGCCGGAGGGCGACAAGGAAACCGTCATTCGCCTGTCGGGGCTTCCGCCGGATCGCATTCTACCCGAACGCTACCGGCTCACCGCACCGCTGTCGCCACACCGGGCGGCAGAACTCGATCAGATTGTCATTCAGCCGCCGGAACTGAAGCTGCCGGACGTCGATGGGCCGCTGGTCATCGAAGGGGCCGGCGGTCTCATGGTGCCGATCACGCGCGCGTTTCTGCAGATCGATCTTTACCGGATTTGGGATGTGCCCGTGATCCTTGTCGCGCGGACGACGCTCGGCACCATCAATCATTCGCTGTTGTCGATATCCGCCTTGCGGATGCAGGAAATTCCCATCCATGGCGTCGCGTTCGTGGGGGAGGACAACTCCGACACGATCCGAACCATCGGCGAAATGGGTGAGGTGCGTGTGCTGGGCCGGTTGCCGCATCTGCCGCAGCTCAATGCGGGCACACTGCGGGAGGCTTTCATGGCGAACTTCCGCGAGGAGGACTTCGCGTGAGCCGATCGGCCATCTGGCATCCGTTCACGCAGCACGCGGTCGCTCCGCTGCCCGTCAAAATCGCATCGGCGGAGGGCGCTTATCTGACGGCTGAGAATGGGCGGCGGATTTTCGACGGGATTTCGTCGTGGTGGGTGGTGACGCACGGCCACCGGCATCCGAAGATCGTCGCGGCAATTCAAGAGCAGGCCGGGACGCTCGATCAAGTCATCTTCGCCGGCTTCACGCACGAACCCGCCGAGCAGGCGGCGGACAAACTGTTGCGGCTCGTCCAGCGCAGCTTCGGCAACGGCGATCTGGCGCACGTCTTCTTTTCCGACAGCGGTTCGACGGCGGTGGAAGTGGCGCTGAAGATGGCGCTCGGGTACTGGCGCAATACCGGCGAGCCGCGCACGCGCATCATCGCGCTGGAGCACGCCTATCACGGCGATACGATCGGGACGATGTCTGCCGGGGCGCGCGGCGTTTTCAATGCAGCCTACGCGCCGCTGCTGTTCGATGTTGCGCGGCTTCCTTTTCCGGAAGCAGGGCGGGAAGCGGCGACATTCGCGGAATTGGAGCGCCTGCTCGCGGAACAGCCGACAGCGGCCGTGGTCGTGGAGCCGCTCATTCTGGGTGCAGGTGGGATGCTGATGTATCCGCCGGAGGTGCTGCGGCGGCTGCATGACATCGCGAAGGCCCACGGGGCCTTGTTCATTGCCGACGAGGTGATGACGGGGTTCGGGAGGACAGGGACGGCATTTGCCTGCGAGCAGGCCGGTGTCACGCCCGATCTTATGTGTTTGGCGAAGGGCCTGACCGGCGGCGTCATTCCGCTGGCGGCGACGCTCGCAACGCGTGCCATTTTCGAAGCGCACTACGCGACGGACCGGGCGAAGACGTTCTTCCATTCGTCGAGCTACACGGCAAATCCGATTGCCTGCGCTGCGGCGGCGGCCAACCTCGACATCTGGCTGAATGAACCCGTGCTGGCGCGCGTGGCAGCGCTCGGGACGTTGCAGAGCGCGCGGCTGGCAAAGCTGGCGGGCGACGCACGGTTTACCAATGTGCGGCAAACCGGAACGATTGCGGCGTTCAATGTGCAGGCTCGCGACGCTGGATACCTTGCGGGCATCGGGCCGAGGCTCTACGACCGGTTCCTCAACGCGGACGTTCTGTTGCGCCCACTCGGCAACACCGTCTACGTGATGCCGCCCTATTGCACGACCGCCGCCGATCTCGACCGCGTCTATGACGCAATCCTCGATGCGGCCGGCGCCGTTGCCTGACAGAACGAACGAAAGTCCGACATGGGTTCGACGATCCTTGCAACCGGCCACTATGCGCCTGCCCGCCGCGTCGGGAATGCGGAGATCGAAGCGCGGCTCGGGCTTGAGGACGGATGGATCTTGCGGCGAACGGGGATCGCCGAGCGGCGCTATGCGGCCGCCGACGAAGCGCTCTCCGACATGGCCGTGAAGGCCGGCGAGATGGCGCTATCGCATATCGGTTTCGACCGGGCGCGGATCGGCCTCCTGGTGCTTGCGACATCGACGCCGGATCATCTGCTGCCGCCGAGCGCGCCGCTGGTGGCGCACCGGCTTGGACTGAGCGGTGCCGGCGGGATCGACATGGCTGGGGCTTGCGGCGGATTTCTGCACGCGCTCGCGTACGCCGACGGGTTCGCGCGGCTACACAAACGGCCGGTGCTGGTGATCGCGGCCAATATACTTTCGCGACGAACAAACCCAGAGGAACGGGCCAGTGTCATCCTGTTTGCGGACGCGGCCGGTGCCGTGCTTGTCGCGCCTGATCCGCGGCCGGCAGCGGGCATTCGCGGTATCGACCTGGCGACGGACGGGGCTGGCTACGATCTTATTCAAATACCGGCTGGCGGCAGCAGGCGGCCGTATCGTGACGTGGCCGATCCGGCGGAGACACTGATGCAAATTCGCGACGGACGGGCGGTGTTCCAGAAAGCCGTAGCGATGATGGCGGAAACGTCGGCGCGGGCGCTGGCACTTGCCGGACTGGGCCTCAGCGATATCCGCTACTGCATTCCTCATCAGGCCAACGCGCGGATCATCGGCGCGGCGCAGAAAAAGCTCGGCCTCGACGACGGGCGGATGTTGTCGAGCGTGGCCGAGTACGGCAACAGTTCGGCGGCGACGATCCCGTTCACGTTCTCGCTCAGGGCCGGCGAGGCTAATCTCCGGAGCGGAGATAAATTGCTGTTCTGTGCCGCCGGCGCAGGAATGACGGGCGGGGCGATCGTCTATGAAATATAGATAAATTCCGTCTTCCCCCATTTCGTCTCAATCTCCAGCATGCTAGCGGCATACCGGCCGATGGGGGATGTGATGTCCGTATTGCTGCGTTCAGCGCTTGTCATTGTCTTCGCATTGGTTTTGCAGGGGCCCGCTCAGGCCGCCAAGCGCGTCGCGCTGGTACTCGGCAATTCGGCCTATGCGCACGCTCCGCCGCTGCCCAACCCCGTCAACGACGCGAACGATGTGGCAGCAAAACTGCAAGCCCTCGACTTTGCCGTTTCACTCGCCGTGGACGCGACGAAGGCGGAGACCGACGGCATCCTGCGCGAATTCGCCAACGCGCTCGAAGGAGCGGACGTGGCGATCTTTTTCTACGCCGGGCATGGCCTGCAAGTTGCCGGGCAGAATTATCTCGTGCCCATCGATGCAAAGCTCGCCAAGGAGCGCGACCTGGAGTTTGAGGCCGTGCGGCTGGATTTCGTGTTGAAGCAGATGGAACTCGGACGCGAGGACAAAACCAACGTCGTGTTTCTCGATGCTTGCCGGGATAATCCGCTGTCGCGAAGCCTCGCGCGGACGATGGGGACGCGATCGGCGAGTATCGGGAAGGGGCTGGCGCAGGTGGACGCGGGCGTCGGCACGTTCATCTCGTATTCGACGCAGCCAGGAAATGTCGCGCTCGACGGTTCGGGCAAGAATTCGCCCTTCACGGCGGCGCTGGTGCAGCGGATGACGGAGCCGGGAAAGAATCTGACCTCGGTGATGATCGACGTGCGCAAAGACGTGATCGCGGCGACGCAGGGTCAGCAGGTGCCATGGGATCACTCATCGCTGACGGGCGACTTCTTCTTCGACCCCAGCGCGAAGCCGGCAGATTCGAGCGCGCTGCAGGGGCGGGTGAAAGAGCTTGAAACGGAAATCGACACGCGGGCGCGGTCGGCCTCGCAAGCGGCGCTGATCCAACTCCGGCAGCGCGTGAAGCAGATGAACGACGAAACGCGGCGGGACTGGCAGAAGGTGCATGCGCTGTCACGCAAGAAGATGGACGTGAAGGACAACCAGGAACTGACGCAACTGCATCGCGACTCGGCCGATCTTCAATTCGGGATCGTGGCGCGCGGGAAAGACATTGTGGAACTGAAGACGGAAATCGAGCGGCTGGAAAAAGAACTCGGCGTCGCGCCGACCGAGGCGGAAGCCAAATAGCTCAAGCGGCGTCCGGAGCGGCTGCTCCGGGGCGCACGGGGGGATGGCCGAATGGACGGCGCTTTTCAGCGTGCGTTTTTTGCGCCGGGACCGACACGATCTCACGCTCCGGCCAGCGCAACGCGGTCAGCTTGCCGCCAAAGCAGCAACCCGTATCGATGCACAGCGTGTTGTTGACCCAATCGGCATCGGGAACGGGGGTGTGGCCGTAAACGACGGCTGTATTGCCGCGATACCCGGCGGCCCAATGGTACCGCACCGGCAATCCGAACTCGTCCTGCTCGCCCGATGTCTCGCCGTAGAGGCAGAATGAGCGAATTTTGTCGGTGTCGCGTCCCAGCATGTCCTCTTTCAGACCTGCGTGCGCGACGGCAATGTTGCCGCCGTCGAGCCACAGATGGATCGGCAGCTTTTCCAAGAACGTTCCGGCGTGGGTGCGGAACGCGGGCGATTCACCGGCGAATTGCTCGGCGGTGCGGTCGAGCCCGTGCGTGAGCTTGACGTTGCGGCCCGCCAGCCAGCGGACGAACTTCACATCATGGTTGCCGGGCACGCACAGGGCTTGGCCTTCCGCAGCCAGCGCCATGACAATGCGAAGGACATCCGGCGAGGCGGGGCCACGGTCGACCAGGTCACCGACAAAGACGGCGCGGCGGCCGGGCGGCGTTTTGACATGTGCCCGCCGGCCCTCACCCACACCGAAGAGGCGGGCTTCGTAACCGAGCTTGTGGAGCATATCCTGCAATTCATCCGCGCAGCCGTGGACATCGCCGATGATGTCGAAGGCACCCTTGATGTGGCGCAGGTCAGGATTTTCGCGCAACGAGGTGGTTTTGGCTTCGTGAGTCATGCGTGATGCAGCTTATCCTTCTTTTGCGACAGGGGGTTAAGTTCCAGGGGACATGGACTAAAAAAAGGGCCCGCTGAAGGCGGACCCTTTGAACGCGTGTCAGCGGGCGTATCAGCCGGCCGACGAATTGGCCGGGGCCGATTTTCGTTCGGCCATGAACTGGTCGAATTCGGCCCGATCCTTGGCATGGCGCAGGCGATCGAGGAAATCCTGGAACGCGCGCTCGTCGTCACCTAGGCGATCAAGTGTCGCGCGGCGGTATTCCTCGAAGGCGACGTTCTGAATGGGCGCTGGTGGTTTCGATGTCGCGTGATCTTCCGGAGCCATGAAAGACTTGGAGGGGCGCTGCGCGAGACCGCGCGCGGTTTCGTAGCCCGAGCGCATGAGGCCTGCGGCGGCCGTCGATGCGCTCGCAATGGTTGAGCCCATCGCCGGGCGTGTCATCACATAGGTCAGGCAGGCGCTGGCCAGGGCGCTCCCGCCGGCCATCATCCACATCGTCGTATGGCTGGGCATTCGAAACTCTCCTGTTCTTCGTCATGCAAATACGAGAGCCCGGACAGGTCCGGGCTCTCGCTCAAAATCGCGATCAAACAGTTTGCGGATTTCCGCCAGGTTCGGCGCCACCGGGGGCGGCGCTCTTCCGGTTCGCCATGAACTCATCGAACTCGGCGCGGTCCTTGGCATGGCGCAGGTTGTCGAGAAACGCGCGGAATTCGCGTTGTTCCTCTTCCAGGCGGCGCAGTGTCGACTCGCGGTATTCGTCGAAGGCTTTGTTGCCGCTGGAGCCGCCGAAGCCCGCGCGGACTTCATTGCTCCATTCCTGCGCCTTACGCTCCACCGTGTTGGCAAAGCGCGTGGGCCAGCGGCCCTTGTTGGCGTGCGTTCCGCATCCCATACGTCCACTCCAGAGAAGAAAAGCCAAAACCGCCAGCCCGACGGGCCAGACCAGGATAAAACTGACCACCATCAGGCCGATCCACGCGGGAAGGCCCCATTGGTCGAGTTTCATGACCATCTCGTTCATTGCACCCACACTCCATGTGATCGGTCACCCGATGTGAATGTATTTTACATTCACATATGTGGACGTCGGAGGGCGCCTCGTCAAGTGGAGGGTTAAGGAATTTTGATGGCCGGCGACCGACGCGAGGCGCGGGGCCGCTCGGCAGTTGAAATGGGAGGGGCTCGGTCTGCCGCCCTGCGCAGGATATTTGACTTCCCTGGCCAGGTGAGCCGAGCATGGCCGCAAAGTGATGGCTGGTGCTGCGAAGACCGCGCCAACCGGTGTCTTTGAGCCTGCGATGCGTGCCGGATGACGGTCAGGTTGCCAAGCTCGAGACGTAATCGGAGCCTGGGCCGCCGAAAGCGAAGGTCGTTTCGCCTGCGCCGCGCGCGCGATGGTCCTTGTGCCACAGCAGGTCACCGGTCTCGAGATCCAAGGCAAACACGTGGCCCATCGCGCCCGCGAGCACAACATCGCCGACGATCCCGACCGTCACCGGCTGGCCTTCGCACGCCGTTGCGCCTTCCCTGCCGGAGAGCGCGTACGACCAGAGCGTATTGCCCGATTCCAACTGAAGCAGATGCACGTGGCCGGCGTGCCCTACGGCGACGACTTGGCCGGCGGTCAACACGCGCATGCGCGGTGCTTCGATTTCTCTGAAGTCCGTCATGGCCATCCGTCACCATCCTCCATTGCAACGAAGATCAGCACCAGCCCAAACGAAGCGGCGAAGCGGAAGGCCGCCTCCTGGCCGTTCCACGCGGTAGACTGCCACATTTGAAACCACTCACCGCCAATGACGAGGAAGCCGAAGAAATAAAGGCCGAAGCCGGCAGCAAGTCCTGCGATGGCCAGAGCCTTGGCGCGATTGAACTGCGGCCCGGGCCGCGACTTTGCAGCGAACATGCGCCACGCGCCGGCGACGCACAGCAGCCCGACAGCCAGTTCCGACGCGATAATCAGAGCATACGCGGCGTGGTGGACCCACTCGCTTGTGATGGCCCGCCACATAAGTTTGTTGCCTGGAAACGTGGTGTCCATGGACAGGACGTGCTGGACGAACGCGAAGTTCGTTCCGTAATCAAAAATATTATCGACGCCGACGAGCAGCGCGAAAATGCCCAGGCTGAGCGTGAGCAGGGATTTTGATGCACGCGTGATCATGCGAGGCGCTCGCTGCGAAGCCGGCCTCAGACCCTATATCAGGAACCAATTCCGGCGAAGAGGCCTGCCCGCGCCGTCAAAACAAAATCGGCCGGAGGGGTGCCTCCGGCCGTGTGACCCGATCGCTG
The DNA here is from genome assembly GCA_964458265.1 of uncultured Hyphomicrobium sp. Lineage (GTDB taxonomy): Bacteria > Pseudomonadota > Alphaproteobacteria > Rhizobiales > Hyphomicrobiaceae > JAGVSR01. The sequence continues at coordinate 68,963 of CAYWIF010000009.1, forward strand.
AATGGAATGGCTTACTTCGCGGCCTGGCGGCTGGCGACTTCGGCGGCCGAGACTTCGCCGGCGGCGACGAGAGCGTTCACGCAGCGCTTGGAGAGCTTCAGGCCGTTGGCGCGCATGCACTGACGGACGCCGGGGCTCGAGGGCGAGTGCTGGCTGCAGTAGGAGAAGTAGTCGCCGGCGCAGGCCATCTTTACGCGGGCCGACGTGGCGTGCGCTTCGGAGTTTACGGTCGAGAGGGCCGTGAGGGCGGCAATGGCTGCCAGGGCAGCGCGGGCGGAGATGAGGGTTGCGATCCGGGTCATGGCATTTTGCTCCAGGGCGGTGGCGGGGTCAGCGCCGTTTCGATGTCTGGAGTATGCCGGGGGGCGTGTTCCGCCGCTGTTCCGGGGGGAACGCGGGGACTGGGGTGGTGATTTTTTTTGAAATTCTTTGGAGCGCCGGTATCGGGCGCAGCGCGCGCGGCCACGGGATAGGCCCGGATCGATGGAAGGCGCGCAGATCTGGGAGCTATTTGCCGGGGCCGGGCAGACCCAGGCCGTCGAGGTAAATGAGGGTGGCGGCCTCCAGCAGGTCCTCCGGGGTCATGGGGATCGGCCGGCGGGCGCGGTCGCCGCGTCCGAAAAGCGCGGCGATGCCGTGCGACAGGGACCAGATGTGGAGCGCCATCATCAGCGCCGGCGGCCGTTTGCCCTTCGGTACCGTCTCCGTCAATGCTTCGCAGGCGGTGCGCAGAACCGCGAACGCACGGTCGCCCTCGACGGCCATATCGGGATAGTCGGCGCCCGAGAGGCCGCTTTCGAACATGGCCGCGAAGTAGGCCGGTTCGGTGCGGGCGAAATGGAGATAGGCGCGGCCGACGCGGTCGAAGGCGTCACGCGCGTTGGGCTGGCCGCCGCCCCAAGCACTTTCCAGGGCGCGGGCAAAAGCCTGGAAACCCTGGCGGGCAATATCTGCCAGAAGGGCGTCGCGGTCGCGAAAGTGACGGTACGGCGCGGCTGGGGACACGCCGGCGGCGCGCGCGGCCTCAGCGAAGGTAAATCCAGCCGGGCCTTTCTCCGAAATGAGGGCGAGAGCCGCCTTCACCAGAGCTTCCCGGAGGTTGCCATGGTGATAGCTGCGCCGTTCGCTCGACTCGCCGCTCTTGCCCCAGCTCATGTCGGGTTCCAATACATGATTGGCTTGTAGCCCAGATGCCAGCGCGGTGCACGCCGGCTTGTCAGGCGGTCCGGTGCCCGCGAAGGCCGAAATAGAGCAGGAATAGGTAGCTGGGGACCGCCAGCGCGGCATAGGCGAGCTGGAAATCGATGTGTTGCTTCAGAATGGCAAACAGCCACGGCATGATCGCGCCGCCGGCCACCGCCATGATGAGGAGTGCAGACCCCGTTTCGGTGTGGCGGCCGAGGCCACGGATCGCCAGCGGAAAGATGGCCGGCCACATCATCGCGTTGGCAAATCCGAGCGCCGCAATAAAGCCGACCGAAACCGCACCACTGGTCACGTAGGCTCCGGCGCAAAGCAGAATCCCGAGCGCTGCGGAGATGGCAAGGTAGCGTTCCTGCGAGACGAACCGAGGTATCAGCGCAAGGCCCGCGACGTAGCCGAGCAGCATGGCGGCGAGGGTGTACGACGTGAAGAGCCGCGTGGAATCGAGCGGCAGGCCGAAGCCTTCGCCATAGACACCGATGGCATCGGCGGCCATGACCTCGACCCCGACGTAGGCAAAAATTCCAGCAACGCCGAGCCAGAGATGGGGATAGGCGAAGATGGACTTCGCCCCGGCACCCGTGGCGTGCGCGTTGACGGCTTCCGGTTGGAGGTCTGGGAGTGACGAGCGCAGGATGAAAATTGCAAGACCGGCGAGCAGGGCTGCCATCAACATGTAGGGGATGTAGACTTGCGCAGCGAAAGCATCGAGCAAGGCTGCGCGATCCTGCGGCGTTGGTGCTGTATTAACCCGAACGGCGAAGTCGTCGAGACCGTGGAGCACGAGGCCGCCGAAAACGATGGGCGCAAGGAGACCTGCGAATTTATTGCAGATACCCATGACCGCGATACGGCGGGCGGCACTCGCGATGGGACCGACAATGCTGACGTAGGGGTTGGCGGCGGTTTGTAGGAGAGCGAGGCCCGTGCCGATAACGAACAGTCCGATCAGCGCGCCATTGTAAATGCGCGCTGTGGTGAAGTGTCCGAAACAAACGGCGCCCGCGGCCATGATGAAGAGGCCGATCGCCATGCCGCGCTTCATGCCGGTGCGCCGCAAGACCGCCGACGACGGCAACGCGAGGAAAAAGTAGGAGAGGTAGAAAGCCATCGGCACGAGGAACGCATTGACGTCGTCGAGATCGAAAGCGAGCTTGACGAAGGTGATGAGCGGACCGTTCAGCCAAGTGACAAAGCCGAAGATGAAAAAGAGAAGGCCGATGGTGATCATCGGCCCCAGGTAGGCGTGTCGGGTTGGGCCGGATGGCGATGTCACGCTTCAGCCCTTGGCGAGGCTGTAGGCGGCGATGTGTCTGTCGAGGTCGACATAGGCCGGGCAGGCCTTACCGCAGCGGGTGGCAATTTCCGCGAGTTCCGCCTTGGCGCGCTCCGGTTCGTTCTTCGTCAGGTACGCTTCGCCGAGGTAGGCGCGGGCGACGACAAAGTCTGGATCGAGGGCGAGGGCCTCGGCGTAGAGCGGCATGGCCTTCTCGACATCGCCCTGTTTGCGCGTCGCAAAGCCGATGTACGTCAAGACGCGCGCGTCGCGGCTGCGGGAGAGATTGAGATACGCGAGGGCTTCGGCGTAACGCCCGTTCTTGGCCAGCCAATAGCCAGCATAGAACAGTTCGTCGTCCGGCATTTCCGCCCGGGCGGCGCCGACGCAGCCCTGCCAACCGGCCGAACCTTTAGCATGCGTGTCGCAGCCCGCGTTGGCCGGTCCGACATCCTTGGAGAAGGTCAGATCATTCGCGGAAGCGCCGGTCGCGAGCGACAGCACAAGCGTTGCGGCGGCAAGGCCGCGTACCAAGATCGTTGAAAGCATCAGGCATCTCCCCGCGTCCCAGCCGGCAAGTCGGCCCTGGGAACAATCGCGGCCGAGTCTGCCCCAGCCGCCGGGCCTAGCCAAGGGGTGGTTTGCCGCAAGTCCTGCCAAGGCCGGTTCGCTCAACCCTTGAACGGGGTCTTCGCCTCGTAGGTCGCAAGGCTCCGCGCAAGTTGCGCGTAGGCCTCGCAAGACGCGCCGCAGCGGCGAGCGATTTCGCCCAGTTGCCGTTTCGCGGCGACCAGGTCGCCCTTCGAAATGTAGGCTTCCCCCAGGTAGGCACGCGTCAGAACCAGATCCGGGTCCCGGGCCAGGGCGCGGTGGTAATACGAAAACGCGGCATCGATGTCACCGAGCTTGCGGGTCGTGAAGCCGAGGCCGGTGAGGATGCGAGGGTCATCCTGATCATGCGCCCGGCGGAACAGCGTGTGTGCCTCAACGTACTGACCATTGCGGGCCAACCAATAGCCTGCGCTATAGAGTTCGTCGTCTGTCGCCTCGCCGTAGCCCGGCTTGCAGGCCGCCTTGTTTTTGTTCTCGGGTTTGCTGCAATCGACTTTCTTTTTCACCGGCGGGTCAAAATCGGCTGAGGCCGAAGCGCCAGCGACGGCGATGCCAAGCGTCAGGCATACGGCAGACAAGAAGTGGCGACGTGGACTCATGGCGTTCAACTCCCGTTCTGGCGACTTCCCGTGGTTGCCGGCTGGACGTGCGCGGAAATGGCGAACCTGCCAATCAAAACGGTCCCTTACCGCCGGGGGATCAGTGCTGCCCATAGGAAAACTGTTCGCGGAGACCTGTCCGCCACGCTTAGGCCCGAAGTTCGTCGATAAGTCGGCGGCCTTTAAAAAATCAAATGGGAAACGCGCCTTGCGGTGGTGGCGGCGAAATGACGGGTTCGAGTGGAAGGAATACGTTCGCACGACAGTGCTCGTCCGGCGCCAGCACCGTCGTGACAAAGTTGAGGCGGCGAAGGTCGCCGCCATCGAGGGCGTAAAGGAGGCGGGGCGCAAAGGTCTGGCCGCCGGAGCAGCCGGCGCGGAAGTGGCAGGTCAGGCAGCGGTAAAAATTGCCAAGCAGGCCGCGGACGGCGCGAGCGCCGGCGCCGAACGAGGCTTGGCTGCGTTCGTGAGAGGTTGCGCCGCGATGCGGTCGCGCATCGCGTTGGCCTCCGCGCCGATCAACGCCCGTTTGGCTTCGCCGCCCATATCCAAGCCACTGGCTGTCACCGCAAGCCTGGCGGCGATCGGGTTCGCCGTTCGCGCGACACAGTTCGGGGTGGACGGCGACGCGGTGTTTTTCGGAACGCTCGCCGTTGCAGCGGGACTTTTGTGGATTTGGCCGCGCGTCTTTTCTCACGCAAGCGATAATGACGACATGTGGACGATCCGGACCGAGCGCATGGTCGCTGCCGCCGATCGAGCCGGCATGTGGATGCCGATCGGCTTGGCCGTACTCGTTACCGGGGCGGGTATTTGGCTGGCGGGCCCCGCCGTCAGCCGTTGGATCGCTACGGCGACAACGCAGTCTTCCACGGACCGAGAGGATCGCAAGGATGCCGCTGCCAACGTTGAGTTAAGCGGCTCGGCGCGCACTTCCGGTCCAGGTCAACTTCGGGTCGGCGGAACCTTGGTTCGGCTCGACGGGCTGACAATGCTCGATACCGATCAGACGTGCCGGCGCGAGGATGGAACGACTTGGACTTGCGGGGCGGCAGCCAAACTGGCTTTCGACAAGTTGGTTCGCGGACGGCGCACGGTCACCTGCACACTCAACGGCGGCGAGGAGGCCGGTGTGCGGGACGGCACCTGCCGTTCTGGAGACAGGGATATTGCGGCGGATCTCGTGCGCGGCGGGCACGGATTTGCGGAGGGTGGATACTGGGCCGCCTACGGTACTGATGAAAGCGCCGCCCGAGACGCCAAGGCTGGACTTTGGGCAGGAGAGCCGGAGCGGCCGGAAGACTGGCGCGCGCGTTTATTCCAAGACGCGTCCGCGGCAGCGCCTGGCGGTTGTCCGATCAAGGGACGCATCCAACGCAGCAGAAAAACCTACCTCATGCCGCACAGCGCGGACTATGCGCGAGCGACCGTTCGTGAAGATCGCGGCGAGAGATGGTTCTGCTCGACCGGCGAGGCGGAAGCGGCCGGATTCGCGCCGCGCGACAAATAGAAAGCCCGCGGTCGGGGGGAGACCGCGGGCTTAACAACATGGCACCATTGGGGGGATGGGGGGGGGACGGCGCCACGCGTCCTTACAGGAAACACCTTCCGCATTCATTTCGCAAGACGCGCGGAGATCTTTTTTGCTTTTCGTGAATAATGAGTAAACGGATTGTGTTACTTTGAATTGAGCGATGTTTTCTGAAAGTAATTCGCCCGAGGCACGTTTTTCCGAACCCGGTACTTTAATCGTCGTAATTCCCGGCCGGCTGCCCCACGGCTTCAGAACCACCTGAAACCAGTCGCACGATCCCGCCGGTGCAAGCGGCCAAAGCCGCGCCATAGCTGACCAATATCGTGTGAACCGGTACGTGCCATTGCGGATCGAGGGGGCCTGACGTATCCGCGACGATGGAGAGCAGGGACGCAGCAAGCGATACCGGAAACACATGCCAGGCAAGCGCCAAATGCGCACCTGCCGCCGAGGGATCAGCCAAGTAGTCACGAAGAAGCAATACACCGGCGGCGCCATATATCCCGCCGAAGATCAGACCAAGCTGGCGGCGGGTCAATTCCATGTGCGGAGAAACTTCCGTGTTTTGGCGCTCTTATTCTATTGTTGCCACCTTACGACAAACGGTGACAATCGGATCACGGTGTCTTGCGGAGCGATCGACGGATTGGTGATGTTGCCGTAGTGCACGTCGGACGCGACGCCAGACAGCGCGAGAGCTTCGTCACCGCGCAAACCGATCGTCTTTGTCTCGCCTATCAGATTGCCGTCGACCCAAAGCCGGATTACGCCATTACGTTTGCCGACGTCGTTCAAAATCACTTCCTGCTCGACGTTAACCCAGCGGCCACTGGGCCATTGGTCGAGCGCGTTGAATGCAATCGGGTTCTTCCAGCCGTCGGCCGTGGCGAATTGAATTGCTGCCATGATGCGCCCGTCCTGGGCCCAACCGGGGCGCACGGCCGCGCCCGAGCCGACAATCGCATCGCCGCGCGAGTCGAAGCTGGAACCGATAACGAGGCCGGGCAGGGTGCCCCCGTAGGAGAACTTCATGTCTTCGGGCATGAAGACGCGGTAGCTGAGGCAGGCGGACTTGGGACCGGACGATTCGATGTCTGCCGGACGCCACATGAAGCCGATCCCGCCGCGAGCCTGCCCCGCCTTGTAACCGGCGCCGGTATCCTGGGCGATCTTGACCGCCAATACCGGTGTTGCGCCTCCGGATTTCGCCGGGATGACGCGCGCGTTGTCGAGCAAGCCCCATTCACCCGCGCCCAGGCGGGCCTGCAACTCGCTGAGAGCGACGGGTTGGTCCGACTCCGAGGTTAGCGATAGCCGCGTCGAGACCGGATAGCGGGCGTTGCAGATGTCGGGCTCATCACTTTGGAGCACGGACGACCCAATCCATCCGACGACGATCAGTCCGGCAGCCGCACCGACGGCGTTGACGATCGTCTTGGCCGGAATTTTGCGGGACATCGGCATGCTTTCGTTGGCGGATTCACGTGCGCTGCGTCACGCTGCTAGGCGATCAGTTGGCCATCGGCCAGCATCGATGCCGTCGTCACGCCATGGACGTTCTGGAGCAGGACCACGTCGTAGAAGGACGATCCGACTTTGACCGACACCATCGAACCTGCCGCGGTGTCCGTGACCTTGATCTGGGTTCGGGGATCGACGCCGAGGAGGGTATTGATGCCAAGGAGCCCGCCGGTGATATCGCGGACATCGAGCCGGTCGCCACCGCCAAAGTCCGTTATCGTATCGACGCCCTGCGATCGGCGGCCGAGAACGACGTCGCGCTCTTCCCACACAAAGGTGTCGTTGCCTGCACCGCCCGTAAAAATGTCGGAGCCGCCGTAGCCGCGGAACCAGTCGTTGCCGTTGCCGCCGTCGAAAGTGTCCGCCCAACGGCCGCCATGGAACGTGTCGGAAAAATTGCTGCCGACGACCTTCTGGACGTTCACGTAGCGATCGTCACCTTGACCCGTGACGCGGCCGTCTTCGACGGTGATGGAGCGCGTGGAGGCGGAGTAGTCGAGGACGTCGTAGCCGGTGCCGCCGTCATAGCGATCGTCGCCGGCGCCGTCGATGAAAGTGTCATTGCCGTCGCCGCCGTTGACGCGGTCGTGGCCGGCGCCGGATGCGATGACGTTGTCGCCGTCGTCGCCGGTGATAGTGTCCGAATGCGCCGAGCCGACGACGTTGTCGATCGAGATCAACTGCTGGTTGCCGGGGCCATAGGCGGTGCCGTTTGCCAGATTGACGGAGACCGCGGTGTTCACGCCCGAATAGTCGACCGTGTTGGTTCCCGCGCCGCCGTCGTAGACATCGTTGCCGGCGGTGGCGATGAAGGTGTCGTCCATGCTGCCGCCGTCGCGCTCGAACGCGACGTTCACAACGGCCGACACTGCGGCGACCGACGCACCGTCCTGCGTTTCAGCCGTCACCTGGAGCGCGAAATCGCGGCCAACCGTGGCCTGCAATTCCAGGCCTTCCAGATCGGCGGGCTGCAGAAGCCAGGTCCCGTCTGTTTGCAACTCACCCGCCGACAAGGCCGCACCCGTCGGGACGCCCGCGATGCGGATCGTCATCGTCTCGGAGCCATCGGTATCGGTCATGGCGGCAGCGATCGCGAGCCCAACCATGACGCTGGAGGCATACTGATCGCCGCGCAGGTTGTCGTTGCCGCCGGTGCCGTGGATCGTGCTGACGCGCGCGACCTCAGCCTTCACATCCTCGGTCGACAGGACCGGCGCATCGGCGACCGGCGACACGTCGATCGTAACCGTTTGCGTCGTCGTGGCACCGCTCGGATCGGTGACGCGAACGACGAAGCTATCGCTGCCGCTGGTGTCCGAGGCGGGCTTGTAGACGAAAGCGCCTGTCGCCGCGTCGATCGTAACCGCGCCCATGGACGGGCCGGTCTCGACGGCGAAGGTGAGAGCGTCGCCATCCGGGTCGGTGGCTGAAATAACGCCTTCCAGCACGCCGTCCTCATCCACTTCGTAGGGAACCTTGGAGGCGGCGACCGGTGCGGCGTTCATGAACTCGTCGATCGGAACCTCCGTGCCATCGACATAGACGGCGACGGTTTCAAGTACCGTGATGGTCAAACCCAGGGAGGCGAATGTGAAGCTCGTGCCCGCCGTCTGGCCGGCGAGCGCTGCCGGCGAACCGGCGGCGGCCAACTGACCGGAAGACCAGGCTTGATAGGCCTCCAGGTCACTGCGCAGGGCCGCCGTCACGTCGGCTGCGGAAATGTGAAGTTCGAGCCGGTCATCGCCAGCGCCACCGTTGAACGTGTCGCTGCCGTCGCCCGTGTTCCAGACAAACGTGTCGTTGCCGGCTTCGCCGTAGAGCTGGTCGTTGCCCGCGCCGCCGATGAGAACGTCGTCGCCAATGCCACCGTAGAGCCGATCGTTGCCTTCAGCGCCGAGCAGCGTGTCGTTGCCGCCGTCGCCGATCAGGATGTCGTCGCCGACCCCGCCATCGACATTGTCGTTGCCGCCGCCGCCATATACGCCGTCGTTGCCCTCGCCGGCGAAGATGCGGTCGTTGCCGGCATCGCCGGTCAGAATGTCGACGCCCGCGCCGCCATAAATCTCGTCATCGCCCGCGCCGCCATTGATGCGGTCATTGCCTTCGCCGCCTTCAATGCGATCGGCTTCCACCGTGCCGTTGATGACGTCGTTCCCGGCGGTTCCAACGATATATGCCACAAGACGCTCCCACACGCTTTGAGCTGACAATGAGCCAGAGTGCACGAAAAGCATTTAGAATGACGTATCGCGAATAGTTCGAATTGTTCGGAAAATGCGAAATTGTGCGTGCCAATCCCGGACGGCCGGCAACACCTCGTTAGTGTGCGGGCGGCGGTCGAACGAGCTTGACGCCTTCGACGTTCAAAACAGCTTTCCGGGGTTCATCAGGTTGCCGGGATCGAGGGCGGCCTTGATAGCCCGCATGACGGGGAGAGCGCTGCCCGCTTCGGTGGCGAGATGTTTCATCTTGCCCTGGCCGATGCCGTGCTCGCCGGTGCAGGTGCCATCCATGCGATGGGCGCGATCGACAAGCCGATCCAGATAGGCGTCCACGCGAGCCCGCACTGTCGCATCGCCGGCATCAAAGGCTAGGACCGAGTGGAAATTGCCATCGCCGACATGGCCGACGATGGGGGCGGCCAGACCGCTTGCCGTCAGGTCGGCGATCGTTTCGTCCAGACACTGGGCGAGCCGCGACACGGGAACGCAAACATCGGTCACGATGAACGACCGGCCAGGGTAGGCGGCGCGAACGCTCCAAAAGGCGTCGTGGCGCGCCTGCCAGAGTTTGCGGCGTTCGTCGCCGGTCGTGCCAAGACCCAGCCATCGGCCGTGCTCGCCTTCGGCAATCTCGATGAAGAGTGTCATATGTTCGGCCGCCGCTGCCGGTGTGCCGGCGATTTCGACGAAAAGCGCGGGGCCGGCTTCGGGCAACGACGTCATACCGTGCGCGTTGACGATGCGCAGCATCGCCGGATCGAGGAGTTCGAGACGCTGTATCGTGAGGCCGGACTGAACCGCGGCGATGGCCGCATTCGCTGCGGCGCTGAGGGTTGGAAACGTGGCGATGCCGGCGAGCACGGTTTCGGGACGCGATTGCAACCGCAGCGTCAATTCAACGATGATGCCGAGCGTGCCTTCGGCTCCGACGAACAGGCGGGTCAGGTCGTAGCCGGCGGCCGACTTGCGGGCACGGGTGGCGGTGGAGATGAGCGAGCCGTCCGCCAACACAGCCTTCAACGCGAGCACGTTCTCGCGCATGGCGCCGTAGCGCACCGTTGTCGTGCCGGACGCGCGGGTGGACGCCATACCGCCGAGTGTCGCGTTGCCCGCACCGGGATCGACAGGAAAGTAGAGGCCGGTGTCGCGAAGCGCATCGTTCAAGGCCTCAAGTGTGACTCCGGGTTCGACGGTGACGTCGAAATCTTCCGTGCCGACGCGAAGAATGCGCGTCATGCGCGAAAGATCCATGCAGATCCCGCCGCACGGCGCGTTGACCTGCCCTTCCAGGGATGTTCCCGCTCCAAAGGGGATCAGCGGAATGGCCAGATCGCGCGCGATGGCGACGATGGCCTGCACTTCGTTCGCCGTTTCGGGAAAGACGACGACGTCCGGCGGCTGGGGCGGCAGGACTGTCAGCGTGCCGGTATGCTGAGCGCACATGGCGGCCGATGTGCAACAGCGGTCTGCGAGCAGGCGCGTCAGTTGTGCCGTGGCGGCATGGACTCTGGCTTCGCCCGGGCGTTGTGTCATGCGCTCCATCCCGAGACGGTGCTCAATTTATTTGATCGCCGGCGCAACTTCGCCGGTTCAGGGGCGGCCGGGGGCTTCGCCAATATGTTAGACGATGCCAGCCAAGCCGGACAATCGCGCACACGACCATCCCGTGACGCAACCTCCGACTGAATAGCGTGGGAATCGGGCATCACTGTTTCGTGCGAACCGGCGTTATCAGGCCGATGTGCTTGTCTTCCGCCAGTGGCGGGTTTCAGATAAATCTACTGCCGAGGCCGGGGGCTTCCATAAAGAAGATCTAGGGGAGAGTTTCATGTTTCGAAGTCTCGTGGTGGCCGGGTTCGCCCTTTTGGCGGCCGGCGCGCTCAGCGTTGCTGAAGCGCAGGATCTCGTCGGGATCGGCAGTGAGACGATCGACGTTAGCAGCGACGGCACCATTACCATCGACGTCACCAAGGCGCCGGGCGCATTCCGCGGCATCCGCGTGAAGAACAAGGGCGCCTCCACCATCGACGTGCAGCGGGTCCAGATCGTCTATTCCGACGGTTCGGTGCACAACGAGGACCGACAGATCGATATGCGGAAAGGCGAACGCAGCCGCGAGATCGCGGCCGGCTCCGCCGACAAGTTCATCGACAAGGTGAACGTGACCTGGAAGGCGTCGAAAGGGAAAACCTCGCTGCAGGTGCTGGGTCTGCAGACGCGCGACGGACGCCGGATGGAACGGCCGAAGGGTCCGGCGACGGGCGACCTTTCTTCCGAGGACGATAAGGGAACGCCCACGCCCGCGAGCGGCACGGGGCCGGCAGGCGACGGCAACGACGTGATGTTCGGTTACCAGAACGTCGGCTTTGGCATCGACCGGGATGTGATCAAAGTCGGCGGCGAAATCGGCAAGTTCGACTATGTGCGCCTCCGTGTGCTCGGCAACGACGTGCATCTCAACACGCTGAAGGTCGTCTACATGGACGGCACGGAGCAGGACCTTGCGGTGGACGCCGACATCCGCGCCAACACGCGGACATCGTGGCTCGACGTGGACGGCGAAAAGTTCATTCGCGAAATCCAGATGAGCTACCGTTCGAAGCCGAACTTCAAGGGTCAGGCACGCATCGAGATCACCGGCCAATACGCCAAAGACTGGCTCGGTCCTGGCGGCGAGGGCAAAAAGTACAACGCGGGTTGGGTGCTGCTCGGCGCGCAGACGGCCGGCTTCACGGGTTTTGACAAGGATACGATCACGGTCGGACGCAACGAGGGCGGCTTCTCCAAGCTCAGGATCGTGGCGAAGGATCGCGCCATCACGCTCAGGGAAATCCGCGTCGTTTTTGAATCCGGACCCGACGAGGTGTTTTCGATGCGCGAGCGCGTCGATCCCGGCAATCCGTATGGGCCGCTCGAGTTCAAGGCGGGACGTTCCGCGATCAAGGAAATCCAAGCCAGATACCGCTCGCGATTCGATCTGGCGAAAGGCCTGAAGAACCTGTTCGAGGGCACCCCGGCGGTGGTCGAGGTCTGGGGCCAGCACTAATGTGTGTCATATAGCGCGTATCGGCGGGCCGCCTTCGGGCAGCCCGTTTTTTTCGCCCGGTCCGGCCGGACAGCGCGACATATCAACCGCTTGGAACCAATCTAAATCACGAGCCGCATGACCCAACGCGGCGCAGGATACGACCGGCACCTGCGGCACTCTGCTCACAGCTTCGCCGGAATAGTGCTTGGAAGCTGTGCGATAGCTGTCAGAAGTCTCGCCCGTGGGGGTCGAATATGCTACGCGCGGAACCCATCGGCGATCAGTTCAACTCAGCAGACCATCCGGATTAGATGCCTCAAGCCCATGCCCTCGCGCAGGCTGCGCCCCGCCACCATCTTCCCGAAACTCCCGCCATCGATCCCGTCGCCGAGAAGCGCGCCGAATTGAAGGTCGCCGCAATGAAGCTCGCGCAGCACTGCGCGAAATTTCGTGGCGCCGACGACCGAATGGCGGCTCGTCAGCTCCTGACCACGACCGTGCCGTTCTTGGCCATCGTTACGGCGATGTTCCTGACGGTAGAGACCCATTACTGGGCCACCCTGCTCCTGGCCATACCGGGCGGGCTGCTCGTCGTGCGGTTCTTCATTATCCAACACGACTGCGGACACGGTTCATTCACGACCTCGGCCAGAGCCAATACCTGGATCGGCCGCGCGATGAGCCTTCTGACCATGACACCCTATGGGCTCTGGCGGCGCGAACATGCGCAGCATCACGCAACGTCGGGGCATCTGGAGAAGCGAGGCGTCGGCGACATCGACACGCTGACTGTTGACGAGTGGAAGGCGCTTTCGCCGCTCGGCAAGCTTCGCTACCGCTTCTATCGCAATCCGCTCTTCCTGTTCGGCATCGGGGTGCCGTTCTACTTCATGATCATTCAGCGGTTTCCGTGGTTTCATCCCTATCCCGCCAAGGATACGTGGAAGAGCGTGATGGGGCTGAACGCGGCGCTGGTGGCGGTCTATGGCGCAATCGGCGCGTTCACGGGCTACTCCAACCTGTTCTTCGTCATCTGGCCGATGGTGCACATCGCGGCGGCGACGGGCGGCTGGCTGTTCTTCATCCAGCATCAGTTCGAGGAGACGGTTTGGGAATCGAGCGACGACTGGACGTTCCAGGTCGCGGCGCTTTATGGCAGCTCCTACTATGCGCTCAATCCGGTGCTGAACTGGTTCACCGGGTCGATCGGGCTGCATCACATCCATCACCTCAACAGCATGATCCCGAATTACCGGCTGCAGGACTGTCTCGACGGCAGCCCGGAATTGCAGACGATGAACCGGATCACGTTGTGGGAGAGCCTGCATTGCGCGCAGCTGAAGCTGTGGGACGCGGAGAACCGCAAGCTCGTGACGTTCGCCGAAGTGCGCGCCTGACCGGTCAGCCCATCGGCCCGGCGGTGCTCACGCGGCCGGCATAAGCTTCGGGAACGATGAGGGCGAGCTTCGGCTCGCCCCATTTTATTTCAAGCGGCACGGTGCCGAAGGTATCGCCGTCGATTTGCACGGCGGCGGGAAAATCGGACGTGATGGTGAGGCCGTTCGCGGTCCAGATTTTTACGCCCGGCATGCGCTGCAAGGCTCCGAGGCCAAGCGCCGTCAGGTGCGCTAGGCGGCGGGCCAGTCCGCCGCGCGGCAGCAGATAGGCGACGAGGCCGGGCTTTTCGAGGCCGGCGTGATCGGACAGCTTGAACTTTCCTGCGTAGCGACGCGCATTGGCGACGATCACCCAGCCGGCTTGCGCCGAGTGGCCGTCGTCCGCCGTGACGTGAAGTTTCGGTTCGATGCCGGCAAGGGCGGCGATCACGGGGCGCGTATAGGCGGGTTTGCCCCATTTGCGTTTGGTCGCGAGGTCGAGGCGGCGGATCGCTTCGCCGTCGAAACCGATGCCGCACATCAGGTAGAACGGCGCGGTGTTGGCGCGGGCGCCGGCTAGAGTAACGACGGGGCCGTGGCGCAGGGTGCCGGCGATGCGCGAGGCGCGGCGCGTGAGGCCGATTTCTTCGGCGAGCACGTTTCCGGTGCCGCGCGGAATGAGGCCGATGGGGAGTGGGTGCGGGGTCAGTTGCGCGGCGACGTGGCGGAGCGTTCCGTCGCCGCCGGCGGAGATGACCGCATCGTAGGCTGCGGATAGCGAGGTCCAGTCAAGTTGGGCAAGGTTGGCGCCTGGGCTGAGGCGCGTCACGCTGCAGCCCTGGTGCTGGAGGGCGGCCACCACGTCGTCGGTGAGGGTGCGGCGCGCGATGCCGGCGATGGGGTTTTCGTAGAGGAGGAAGCGGGACCGGTTCGGGCGCGCGGGGTCGTTCGTCATATTCGGTTCCGCGCTAGAGGCGTCGCGACAGGGTCCAAGGGCGGCAACAGCGCCAGCGGCACATTCCCCACTGCGCGCGCGATTGCAAGGACGGTTGTCCGGCGGTCAGTGGCCGTGGGCCGGGCTGGCGGTGCCGGCGTCCCAGACTTTGAAGCCGACGCTGCCGCGGGCGCTCATGGCCTCGACGACGGCCATGTTGTCGAAGCCTTCGAGGCGGGCTTGCATGGTGACGACGAGATCGTGTTCGCCGGGGATGCCCATGGGAACGAGGACCGGGCGGCGGCGGTCGCCGCCGAGAAGGAGCCAGAAGAGTTCGGGCGGGTCGGCGGTGGCGTCGCCGGTGACGATGGTGACGGAATCCAGATCGTTCCAGGCAATCGCGGTGTCGGGCGCGCCGGGGACTTTGAGCGTGATCAAGTCGGCGTCGTGATACACGCGGGCGCCGCGCGGTTCGGCCTGCGGCACGGGCCGCGGCCGGTCTTCTCCGACGAATATCCGGCGCAGCCAGTCGAACACGGCGACGCTCCCGGGTGGCGAACACAATTCCCGCCCAAACGGGGACGGCAGCCGAGGTTACGGCTTTTGCGGGCCAGAGGGAAACCGGTGGGCGCGTTAGGCCGCGGCGGCGGGGTCGAGGCCGGGCCGCGCGTTACGGACTTCGGCGTCGACGAGGCTTTCGTACTTGGCGAAGTTTTTCTCGAACATGGCGACGAGCGCCTGGGCGGTGGTGTCGTAGGCCTTGGGATCGGACCAGGTATCGCGGGGGGTCAGGAGTTTCGCATCGACGCCGGTAAGCGACAGCGGCACCTGGAAACCGAACAGCGGATCGGTGCGCATGGGCGCGCTCTTCAATGCGCCGGACAGCGCCGCGTCGAGAAGCGCGCGGGTGACCTTGATCGGCATGCGGGAGCCGGTGCCGTACTTGCCGCCGGTCCAGCCCGTGTTGACGAGCCAGCAATCGACGCCGTGCTCGGCGATGAGGCGGCGCAGCAGCGTGCCGTAAACGGCCGGGTGGCGCGGCATGAATGGCGCGCCGAAACAGGTGGAGAAGGTCGCCTGCGGTTCGGCGCCCATGCCCTTCTCGGTGCCGGCGACCTTGGCCGTATAACCGGAGAGGAAGTGGTAGACGGCCTGCGCGGGCGTGAGCTTGGCGATCGGCGGGAGCACGCCGAAGGCATCCGCCGTCAACATGACGATGTTCTTGGGATGCCCGGCGACGCCCGTGGCGCTGGCATTCGAGATGGCGTCGAGGGGATAGGCGGAGCGGGTGTTCTCAGTCAGGCGCCCGTCGTCGAAATCGGTCGCGCCGGTGGCCGGATCGAGCGCGACGTTTTCCAGCACAGTGCCGAAGCGGCTCGACGCGGCGAAGATTTCGGGTTCGGCTTCCTTCGAGAGGCGGATCGTCTTGGCGTAGCAGCCGCCTTCGAAATTAAAGATGCCGTTTTCCGACCAGCCGTGCTCGTCGTCGCCCAACAGCGTGCGGTTCGGGTCGGCGGAGAGCGTCGTCTTGCCGGTACCGGACAGGCCGAAGAAAATCGCGCTGTCACCCGACTTGCCGACGTTGGCGGAGCAGTGCATCGGCATGACGGATTTCTGCGGCAGGCGATAGTTCAGATACGTGAACACGCTCTTCTTGATTTCGCCGGCATAGGAGGTGCCACCGATCAGCACGATGCGGCGCGTCAGGTTCACCGCGATCACGGTTTCGGAGCGCGTGCCGTGGTAGTCGGGCGCGGCGCGGAACGACGGCAGCGCGACGATCGTCAGGCCCGGCTCGAAGCCGTCGAGATCACCCGCAGCGGGACGGCGGAGAAGATTGCGGATGAACAGCGCGTGCCAGGCATATTCGCAGAAGACGCGTGTGGGCAGGCGATGGACGGGATCGGCGCCGGCGAACAGATCCTGCACGAACAGTTCCTTCAGCTTGGCGAAGGATTGGAAGTCGTGCAGCAGCCGGTCGAACTGCTCTTCGGTCATCGACTTGTTGTTGTCCCACCAAATGGCAGGCTCGGTGTCGGCGTCGCGGACGATGAACTTGTCGTTGACGCTGCGGCCGGTGTGCTGGCCGGTCTCGACGACGAACGCTCCGGACGCGGCGAGCCGGCCTTCGTTGCGGCGGATCGCGGTTTCGACGAGTTCGGGTGCCGTGTTGTTGATGGAGAGTTTGCGGCAGGCGTTCAGCGGAAAGATTTCAGTCGACATGTCTTGACCGTGGCTCGCATTTCAAAAGCGTGCCGCGCGTCCATCTGGGCGCGGGCCGCGACTGGACCGGACGCTTTTCCCTCGTGCCCCCTTGGAGGCCAGTCTCCGTCCGGTCGTTCGCTGCCGGACGCTGTCTTGCCGTCCCAACCTGATGAGGACGCAGGCGTGACGCCGCCCGCGTGCGGGGCCTCGTTAGGCCCGCCGGGGGGTGAACTCAACCCGTTCGAAAGTATAGTCCTATCACGCGATAGGAAAACCAAATCTCGCATCTGCAGTAAAATTGCTGTGCGCGGGGCGGGGGGCTTGTTAGTGGTCAGACCCCTACTCAGGGGTCTGACCACTATGCCGACTACGCGGTGGAGGTGCGGGCTTCGTTGGCCAGGGCGGCCAGGGCTTTGCGGGCGTCGCCGGGGGTGGCAATGGGGGCGGGAAAGACGATCCGCAGCGCGCCGGCCGGGCCGACAATGTCGAGGCCTTCGGGGTCGATGCCGGTCATTTTCCAAGAGGCGGGGTCTTGTGGGACGCCTAAGGCGTGGGCGGCGTAAAGGGCGAGCGCATCGGCGTGGTCGGCGTTCATGTGTTCGAGAATGCCGGGTTCGGCTTCGATCAGAGACGCCGCCTTGCCGGTTTCGATGAGGACATCCAAGGCGCGCAGATCGACGATGCGGCCGAAGCCGCCGACATAGTGGGCGCTGTCGATTTCCAACCGATAAAAGGCGAAATCGGGAAATTCGGCATACATCTGCGCGCCCGTATGCCGGGCGAGAAAGCGGCGCTTGTCGCTGTCGCTTTCGGTGACGGCGGCGCGGCCCATGAGACTGACGCGGCCTTCGGCCAAGGGATCGCCCTCCGCGCTCGTGCCATCGACCACGAGCCCGACGCGAGGGTCGGCCAGGATGTTCTGAGTGTGGACGGCCAGCTTGGAGATGAGAATCAAAGGCGCGCCATCCACTGAGGTGGCGAGGGTGACCAGCGAGGCGTAGGGACCGCCGTTTTGCCGGTCCAGCGTCGCCAAATAGGCCTTGCGCGCCTGGCGGAGCAATTTTTTCACAGACGTCTGCGGAGACGGTTTGTGCGCTGATTTTCCTGAGAGTTCTGTCATTTTGTCCCGCCGGTTGGGGCGCACATTCTTTGCTCTAAGGCCCGTGTTCAGCTACGGTTCAGCCCTCGGACCCGACAACAGGCCCGCCACAATCGAAGCGATCAGGCATCAGCCGGCAAGCGGCTTTGCCACAATTCGACTCCAGTTGGGGCCATAGTGCGCCGTGAGCACAAGGTGCGCGTCGTGAGAGGATACAGGGACCATGAAGGAAAAGACCACCATCGCGTTGGTCGATGACGAGCGCAACATCCTAGCATCTCTCGGTATGGCGCTCGAAGCCGAAGGCTACAAAGTGCGGACCTATAACGACGGCGCAGCGGCGTTGGAAGCCTTGAGCGAGGACCCGGCCGATCTCGGCATCTTCGATATCAAGATGCCGCGCATGGACGGGATGGAGCTGTTGCGGCGCGTGCGCCAGCAATCGGACATGCCGGTCATTTTCCTGACATCCAAGGACGAAGAAATCGACCAGCTCTTCGGCCTCAAGATGGGCGCGGACGATTACATCACCAAGCCGTTTTCGCAGCGGCTCATCATCGAGCGTGTGCGCGCGATCCTGCGCCGTTTTGCTCCCAAGGACGGCAGCGCGCCGACACCGACCGTGTCGCACACGCTGGAGCGCGGGAAACTGAAGCTCGATCCCGAGCGGCACACATGCCACTGGGACAACAAGCCCGTTACACTGACGGTGACCGAGTTTCTGATCCTGCAGGCTCTGGCCCAACGGCCGGGCGTGGTTAAAACGCGCGACGCCCTCATGGACGCGGCCTACGACGATCAGGTTTATGTTGACGATCGGACCATCGACAGCCACATCAAGCGCTTACGCAAGAAATTCAAGCAGGCCGACGACGATTTCGACGTGATCGAGACTCTCTATGGCGTCGGCTACCGGTTCAAGGAAGCCTGACCGGCACACTGAATCAGGTTCGCCGGGGCTGCCTTGACGGTGAAGGCGGCCCCGATCCGTTTTTGACCGGCAACGCGGATTGCCGGTCGGCGACGCGCAGGGCCCAAGCGGAGAAGCGACGTGGCGCTCGACACGCAGGGAGTTCCAGTGACCACCGCGCTGACGGAGACGTTCCGGGGTGCGGCGCGGCGCTGGCTCAGGTTCGTCCGCCGCATCAAACGCGGCCGGCCATTCCGGTCGGCATCAGCGAGCCTGACGCGACGTATTCTGATCGCCAATCTCGCCGGTTTGATCGTGATGATCGGGGGGATCTATTACCTCAGCCACTACCAGACATGGCTCGTGGAAGCGAAAAAGGAATCGCTGCGTACTCAGGGCGAACTGATTGCGGCGGCGATTGCGAGTGACGCGCGCATCGAGCAGGGCAACATCGAGATCAATCTCGACCAGGCGAACCGTCCCGACCGGGCGCGGGTGCCCTATCGCGACGACGGGTTTTCATCGCTCCAGCTTTCGATACGGCCGGAACGCGCCACGCCTATTCTGCGGCGGCTCATCCAGCACACCAAGAACCGCGCGCGCATTTATGGCCGCGACGGGACGCTGATCGTCGATTCAGCGACGCTGCTCACCAAAGGGCAACTGACGCGGCCGGCCAAATCGAAAGAAAAGACGAGCAAGCCGAAGAATTTCTGGACCCGGCTGACATCCATGCTCATCGACGAGCACTTGCCGGTTTACAAAGAGATCGGCAATGCGAAGGGGACCAGCTACCCGGAAGTTCGCGCGGCGCTGTCGGGCACGGCGACGCCCCTTCTGCTACTGGACAAGAACGGCGAGCAGATCGTCTCGATCGCGGTGCCGATCCGGCGCGCGAACACCGTGCTGGGCGCGCTGCTGCTGTCGACGCTGCCCGGCGACATCGAGAAAGCGCTCAGCGACGAGCAGTGGCGCATCGCGCTTCTGGCGGCGATCGCGCTGATTGCGACGCTCGTCTCGTCGCTGCTGCTCGCGCGGACTGTCGCCGAGCCGATCCGGAAACTGTCGGACGCGGCGGAGGAAGTGAGCCGCAACATCAATGCGCGCGCGCATCTGCCCGATTACGCGGAACGCAACGACGAGGTGGGTCAGTTATCGCGCGCATTCCGGTCGATGACGGCGGCGCTCTACCGGCGCATCGAATCGAGCGAGAGCTTTGCGGCCGACGTGGCGCACGAACTGAAAAACCCGCTGACGGCGGCGCGGTCCACGGCTGAGAGCCTCGTCTATGCCAAGACGCCCGAACAGCGCGACGAGCTGGTGCGGCAGATCCAGAACGAATTGAAGCGGCTCAACCGGCTCATCACGGATGTCTCGAATGCGTCGCGGCTCGATGCGGAACTCGCCCGGCAGACGATGGTGCCGACGCTCGTGACCGAAGTCGTCGATAACGTGGCGAAGATCTTCCGCGATATTCTGTGCGAAGACGGGCGCAGCGTGCGCGTGGTGTTCGACCAGGGCGTCGATCCGCAGTCGCTCAAGGTGACGGGAGACGAGGGGCGGCTCGGGCAGGTGATTACCAATCTCGTCGACAACGCCGTTTCGTTTTCGCCGGCGGATGGCGTGGTTGTCATCACGGTGCGCCAGACGCCGCAGACGGTCGATATCGTGATCGACGACGAAGGCCCCGGCATTCCGGAGGACCGGCTCGCGATCATCTTCGACCGGTTCTATACGGACCGGCCGCAGTCGGAGGCGCTGCGCGGCAAGAACTCGGGGCTCGGTCTTTCGATTTCGCGCGAGATCGTCCACGCGCATGGCGGGGAGATCTGGGCGGAGAGCCGGCGGCCGGCAGGCGCGGCGGCGGATGCGAAGCCGCAGGGCGCCCGCTTCGTCGTGCGGTTGCCGCGGACGATCCAGACTTCGCGCGGAGGCTCGGGTGCCACCCACCGCCGGTACTGACGAAACGATCGTGCACGGCACCGCCATTGCGGCGGGCGGACGGGCGGTTCTCATCAGGGGGCCGTCGGGGGCGGGGAAGTCGGATCTGGCGCTGCGGGCCATCGCGATGGGGGGCAATGCTCTCGTCGAAACCAATTTCCAACTCGTGGCTGACGATCAGGTGGTGGTGCGCCGCGCCGGGGAAGGCGTGACCGTCTCGGCGCCGGCCGCGCTCGCGGGGCTGATCGAAGTGCGGGGGGCCGGCATCGTTTCCGTACCCTATACCGCCGCCGCGCAGCTCGAACTGATCGCCGAATTGACGGGGGCCGGCGGCGTAGAACGGTATCCCGATCCGTGGCCTTACGCAGAAATACTTGGGGTTCGGATGCCAGTGCTCCGGATTGCGCCCTTCGCGGCGTCCGCGCCGCTGAAGCTTGCGCTGGCGCTGGCCCGGACGCCGTGGCGGGCGCAGCCGGGTTAAGGCAAACCGAAAGCGTGGCCGGAAGGCACTTTTGCCGGGAACCGAACAGTTGTAAGTCTGCCCGCCGCGATTGGAGGCCGGGGTCTTGGCGCCACAGGACCGATCGCGTGGGTCAAGGAAGACCGCATGATCGGACTTGTCATCGTCACGCACGGGGGACTCGCGACCGAGTTCCGTTCGGCGCTGGAACACATCGTCGGGCCGCAGAGCCAGTTGGAGACGGTGGCCATCGGGCCCGAGGACGACATGGCCCAGCGCCGCGGCGACATTCTCGACGCGGTCAAGCGGGCCGATACCGGCGAAGGCGTGATCGTGCTGACGGATATGTTCGGGGGAACACCTTCGAACCTCGCCATTTCCGTGATGGACGAGGCGCCGGTCGAAGTGATCGCTGGAATCAATCTGCCGATTCTCGTGAAACTTGCCTCGCTCAGGCGCGAATTTCCCATGGCGGAAGCGGTGTCGCGGGCGCGTGAAGCGGGCCGGAAATATATCAAGGTCGCGAGCCAGGAACTGTCCGGCGAAAGTTAGAGCGAGCGGCGCGCGATGCCCGAACTACGCAACAGCCATCAGCCCGAAGCACTCGTGACGGTCGTGAACCGCAAGGGTTTGCATGCGCGCGCGTCGGCGAAGTTCGTGAAGACGGCGGAAAGCTTTAACGCGACCGTCACCGTGACGCGGGACGGGCAGTCGGTCGGCGGGTCGTCGATCATGGGTCTGATGATGCTGGCGGCGGGGCCGGGGTCGCAATTGCACATCCGCTGTTCCGGACCGGAAGGACCCGAGGCGTTGGAGGCGCTGGTCGCGCTCGTCGAGATGGGGTTCGGGGAAGAGTTGGCTGAAGAGGGGTGAGGTCACCCCTACGGCCTCACGGATCCGCAAGTGGCACAACTTACATGACAATCTATCACCCGGGATCGCCTTTCCTCCGAGGGGAGAGGGGGATCGCTTCGGTCGCATGAAGCACAGTGGTTGAATGCCGGTGGTCGGCGGATGGGACATAAAGACTTCTTTATGTGTTATTGCCTCGATGCCGGGGGCGGGGTATAGGGGGGCGGAATTCAGACCCAGCCCCCGGACTTTTGCGCGGGCGCCGGGTCGTTTTGCCTGTCCATCCCCCACCAGGAGCGCCCGAATGACCGCCGCGAAGGATTACATCGTCAAGGATATCAGCCTCGCCGATTTCGGCCGCAAGGAGATCGAACTCGCCGAGACGGAGATGCCGGGGTTGATGGCGATCCGCGAGGAGTACGGCCCCAAACAACCGTTGAAGGGCGCGCGGATCGCGGGTTCGCTGCATATGACCATTCAGACGGCGGTGCTGATCGAGACGCTCAAAGCGCTTGGCGCCGATGTGCGGTGGGTGTCGTGCAACATCTTCTCGACGCAGGATCACGCCGCGGCGGCGATCGCGGCGGCCGGCATTCCAGTGTTCGCGTACAAGGGCGAGACGCTCACCGAATACTGGGACTACACGGCGAAGCTGTTCGACTGGCATGGTGGCGGCACGCCGAACATGATCCTCGACGACGGCGGCGACGCGACGATGCTCGTGCACCACGGCTTGCGCGCGGAGAACGGCGACACGGCATTCCTCGACAAGCCGGAGTCGGAAGAAGAAGAGATTTTCTTCGCGCTCATCAAGCGGCTCATCAAGGAAAAGCCGAAGGGCTGGTTCGCCGAGGTGGCAAAGAACATCAAGGGCGTGTCGGAAGAAACGACGACGGGCGTGCACCGGCTCTACAAGCTCGCGGAACAGGGCAAGCTGCTGTTCCCGGCGATCAACGTCAACGATAGCGTCACCAAGTCGAAGTTCGACAATCTCTACGGCTGCCGCGAGTCGCTCGTCGATGC
>CAYWIF010000010.1:0-89899 GCA_964458265.1 uncultured Hyphomicrobium sp.
TGCCGCGGCGCACCTTGTGCGCTGGTCGCGGTCGCGCCTTCAGGATTTCGCTCACGCCGGCTGTTCCGAGCGCTTGCGCGCTCGGGCCGGCTCCGCGGGGGCGCGGCTTGCCGCGGGTCGCCTTGCTCCCCGGACCTTCGGTCCGAAGGGGGCTGGGCGGCTGACGGTTGCGACGTTGCCGGTCGCCTTGCTTCCCGGACCTTCGGTCCGACTTAGCGAGGTGAGCCGCGGGTCGCCTTGTGCGCTGGGCGCGGTCGCGCCGCTGCGGTTGGGACTTCTCCCCTCCCCCTTGCGGGGAGGGGTTGGGGGTGGGGGCTTTGCTTGTTCGGTGCAAGCGGCTCACCCCACCCCTGCCCCTCCCCGTCGAGGGGAGGGGTAACAAGCGTCGAAAGAGTTTCTGTGCGGGGTGCTCCTCCCTTCGCGCGGATGAGCGGGATCGTTGCCGGTGACGCCGGTTGCGGTCCCGCTTTCTTTTTTGGGGAGCGCCCAACAGCGAGGAGTTGAGCATGGCTCTGGTGTATCGCAGCGGGCCGGCGGTGGAGCCGGTGTCGCTTGCCGAGGCGAAGGCGCATCTGCGGCTCGAGACGAGTGCCGACGACGCGCTCGTTACGAGCCTCATCATTACCTCGCGGCTGCATGTCGAGGCGGCGCTGGGGTTGGCGTTGACAAGTCAGGAGTGGACGCTGGCGCTCGATGCCTGGCCGGCGAAGGGGGTCGTCAACATTCCGATGCGGCCCGTGAGCGCCGTCGGCGACGTGCGCGTGCGCGGTGCGGATGGGACGCCGGCGGTGGTCGATCCGGGGCTTTATGGGTTCGAGGGCGCGGGGTTGCCGCCGCGGTTGTTTGCGATTGCCGGGGCGCTGCCCAATCCGGAGCCGGCGGTCGCGGGCATCGAAATCGATTTCACGGCGGGGTTCGGGGCCACGGCTGCGTCAGTGCCGGAGCCGATCCGTCATGCATTGAAGCTGCTTGTCGCGCACTGGTACGAACATCGCGATCCGATCGAGATCGGCGACCCGGCGACCGCGATGCCGGCGGCGGTGTCGGAGCTTTTGAAGCCTTATGCCGTGGTGCGGCTATGACGGCGAAAAGGCTGGCGGCCATGCGCGAGCGCGTGACGCTCGAAGAGGCGGTTGCGGTGTCGGATGGCGGCGGCGGGTCGATGGTGTCGTGGGTTGCCGTGGCGGAAGTATGGGCGGCGATCCGGCCGCGAACCGGCAGCGAGGTTGTCGATGCGGGTGGCATTGGGGGCCGTGTGACGCATGAGGTGACGATCCGCTATCGCGATGGCGTTACGGCGCAACGGCGATTGCGCATGGGCAGCAGGATTTTCGACATCAAGGCGGTGATCGACGAGGGAGAAGCGCATCGCTTCCTCACCTGTCTCGTCGAGGAGCGCGTGCCATGAAGTTCGGGGTGCGCGTGGCGATGCCAGCGTTGGCGTGGATTGCACGGCGGGTGGCGGAGCGGATCGCCACGCAAGCAGCGGCACAGAGGGCGAAGCGGCCGCCGCCGGTCAAGCGTGAGGAGGACCGGCCATGACGGCTGTCGGCTTCGAACTGCAGAAGGCGGTGTACGCGGCGCTGTCGGGCGATGCGGCATTGATCGCGTTACTGGGTGGATCGCGGATCTACAACGATGTGCCGCGCGGTGCGGCCTTGCCGTATGTGACGCTGGGCGAGAGCACGGTGCGCGACTGGAGCACGGGTAGCGACGACGGACACGAACATCTGATCACGGTTCTGGTTTGGTCGCGGGCGAACGGAGAGCGGGAAGCGCATCAGATTCTGTCGGCGGTCGAAGCGGCGCTCGATAATGCGGCGCTGACGGTCGCGGGCGCGCGGCTGGTCAATCTGCGGCACGAGTTTTCCGAGGTCCGCCGCGATGCGGATGGGGAGACGTCGCGCGGATTGATGCGGCTGCGGGCGGTGACGGAAGTGGACCCCTCACCCTAACCCTCTCTCCCAGGGGCAGAGGGGATTTTAGGGCCGGTTGAGCAGAGGCTGAGAACTTTAGAGAAGAGGACAGATCATGGCGGCGCAGAAGGGCAAGGACCTGCTGTTGAAGGCGGACAGCACGGGTGCGGGCGTGTTCACGACGATCGCGGGGCTGCGCTCGCGCGCCATCGCGTTCAACGCGGAAACTGTCGACATCACGCATCAGGAGAGCGCAGGGCAATGGCGCGAGCTGCTCGCCGGAGCCGGCGTGAAGTCGGTGCGGCTGACGGGTGCCGGCATCTTCAAGGACCAGGCGTCGGACGAACTCGTGCGCAACTACGTGTTCAGCGGCACGATCCGCGACTGGCAAGTGGTTGTGCCTGATTTCGGAACAATTGAAGCACCGTTCCAGATCACGTCGTTCGAATTGACCGGGCGGCATGATGGGGAAGTTGCGTTCGAGATCGCGGTGGAGAGTGCGGGCGAGGTGACGTTTACGGCTCTTTGAGACCTTTCGGCGCTTGCGGCCCAGCCGCCTTGAGGCCTGGCCGAGCTGTCGCTCGGCGGTAAGTTTGGAGGAACAGATGGTCAATCTGCATCGCGGCGAGATTGAAGCCGTGCTCGACGGGCGGCCTTATCGCCTGTGTCTGACGCTTGGCGCGTTGGCCGAACTTGAAAGCGCGTTCGGCGACGAGGATATGCTGGCGCTCGCGACACGGTTCGAGACGGGGCGCATTTCGGCGCGCGATTGCGTGCGCATCATCGGCGCGGGATTGCGCGGTGCGGGGCACGAAGTTGCCAACGACGCGGTGGCGCGAATGGCGAGCACCGGCGGCGCGGCGGGCTATGTGGAAATCGTCGCGCGGCTACTGAATGCAACTTTCGCCGGACAGGCGGCCGGGTCGGCGAAGGCGGAAACGGAGAGTGAGCGCGGCCCTTTCCCTGGGGCGACGTGATGGCGGCGGGATTGGGCGTTCTGGGTCTTGCGCCGCATATTTTCTGGGCCATGACGCCGCGTGAGTTCGACGCGGCGCTGCGCGGGCGGCTGGGAGGATCGGCGCAGCCGGCGCTGCCGACCCGCAGTGAACTTCTCGCGATGATGCAGAAATTTCCTGATGAGGCGCGCAACGCATGAACGAATTCGGTGACACCGGCAGCGAAGTCTGGACGGTCAAGGTCGATGCGGACACGACGGCCCTGCAATCGGAACTGCGGGCGGCGGCGTCGCTCGGGCGGCAGTTCTCCAGTTCTTTGATCAACGCCTTCGAAGGGATCGCGATCAAGGGGCGGTCGGTGGCGGATGTGTTGAAGGGCCTGGCCTTGCGGCTCTCCGAACTCGTGCTGAAAGCGGCGTTCCGGCCGCTGGAGCAGGGCTTCGGCAATCTCATCACTGGTCTCGTGTCGGGTGGATTGGGGTTCGCGAAGGGCGCGGCGTTCCAGGGAGGTTTGCCGGTGCCGTTCGCCAGCGGTGGCGTCATTCAAAGCCCGATTGCTTTCCCGTTGGGTTCCGGACGCATGGGAATTGCGGGCGAGCGCGGGGCCGAAGCCATCATGCCGCTGTCGCGCGGACCGGATGGGCGGCTCGGCGTCGCGGCGCCGCGCGGGCAGGGGATGCAGATCACCTTCAATGTCACGGCGACCGACGCGGACAGCTTCCGGCGCTCAGAGGCACAGCTTTCGGCAATGCTGGCGCGGGCGGCGGCTTTCGGCCAGCGCAATCTCTAAACTTCAATTGCGAGGTGGGGCATGAGTTTCCACGAGGTGCGCTTTCCCACCGCGATCTCGCGAGGGGCGCAGGGCGGGCCGGAGCGGCGAACGGATGTGGTTGTGCTCGGCTCCGGCCACGAAGAGCGCAATGCCCGCTGGGCGGATTCCAGGCGCTCGTACAATGCCGGCTATGGTGTGAAGTCGCTTGATGATCTGCACGCCGTGATCGCCTTTTTCGAAGAGCGGCGCGGGCGGCTTTACGGATTCCGCTGGCGCGATCATCTGGATTTCAAATCGGGGCCGCCGCAGCAGGCGGTTTCAAGCAACGACCAGGTGATCGGCACCGGAACTGGCGCGCAAGACGCATTCCAGCTCGTGAAGACGTACGGCTCGGCGTATGCTCCGTGGGTGCGCGAGATCAAGAAGCCGGTGGCCGAGACCGTGCGGATTGCCGTGGCGGGTGCCGCGAAGACCATGGGTACGCACTTTACGCTCGATGCCGCGACGGGCGTCGTGACATTTCTGGCCGGCGACGTGCCGGCCGTGGGCGCGATTGTAACGGCGGGTTACGAATTCGATGTGCCGGTGCGGTTCGATGCGGACCGGCTGGAGATTTCCATGTCGGGGTTCCAGCACGGCGTCATTCCGAACATTCCAATTGTCGAGGTGCGCCGGTGAAGACGCTTCCCGAGGGCCTTATTGCGCATCTTGAAAGCGGCACGACGACATTATGCTGGTGCTGGCGGCTGACGCGACGGGACGGCCTCGTCCAAGGGTTCACAGACCACGACCGCGATCTTGTTTTCGACGGGACGGCGTTCGAAGCGGCGGCCGGTTTCGAGCCAAGCGAAGCGCGGGCAGGGTTGGGTCTCGCGGTGGACAATCTGGAGATCAGCGGGGCGCTGTCGTCGGCCTATCTCGACGACGCGGATCTGGCTGCCGGTTTCTACGACGACGCGACGGTCGAAATTTTCCGCGTGAACTGGGCGGACGTGGCGCAGCGCGTGCTCATGCGTTCCGGCACGCTGGGCGAAGTGAAGCGCGCGGGGGCGGCATTTTCGGCTGAGGTGCGGGGGCTGTCGCACTATCTGCAGCAGCCGAAAGGGCGGCTCTTTCAATATTCGTGCGATGCCGATCTTGGCGATGCGCGCTGCGGCGTTGCGCTGGTGGGGCCGGTATATGCCGGCGCGGGCACGGTGACGGCAGTTGTTTCGGAGCGGGCGTTCACGGCCGCTGGCGTCGATAGCTACGATACCGATTGGTTCACGCGGGGACTGCTGACCTTCAGTTCGGGGGCGGCAACGGGACAAAAGGTCGAAGTGCGGCGGCATACGCGAACGGGCAGCAGCGTGACGTTCGACTTGTGGCAGCCGGTTCGCGCGCCGTTGACTTCCGGCATGACATTCACGGTGACGGCAGGTTGCGACAAGGCACATGCGACGTGCCGGGCCAAATTTGCCAACATTGTCAACTTTCGCGGTTTTCCGAACATGCCCGGCAACGATTTCCTGACGGCGGTGGCGCGGCCGGGAAAGACGTGAGGCGAACATGGGTGCGGAACGCGGGGCAAGCGTTGTGGCGGCGGCGCGGGGCTGGATCGGCACGCCGTATCATCATCAGGCGAGTGTCAAAGGCGCCGGCGCAGACTGTCTCGGTCTCGTAAGGGGTGTCTATCGCGAAGTAACGGGGCGGGAACCGGAACGCGCGCCCGCCTACTCGCGCGACTGGGGCGAGACGGACGGCGTGGAGACATTGCTCGCCGCGGCAGGCCGGCATCTTGTGACGGTGCCGCTTGGCGGCATCGCGCCGGGGGATGTGATCGTGTTCCGGTTGCGGCCGAAGACGGTGGCGAAGCACGCCGCGATCCTGGCCACGCCGGATACGATGATCCACGCGATGGAAGGCACGGCTGCCGCGGAAGTGGCACTTTCGAAGTGGTGGCGCCGGCGGCTGGCCGGTGCGTTCCGGTTTCCAGACTGACCACAGAGGCAATTTTTCATGGCGACTTTGGCGTTGGCTGCGGTGGGCGCAGCCGCGGGCAGCGCTCTGCTGCCCAGCGGAATTTCGCTGTTCGGCGCGGCGCTTTCCGGCGCTGCGTTAGGATCGCAGATCGGGGCGCTGGCGGGATCCTACGTCGATAACGCCTTGTTTGGCGCGGGCACCGGCCGGGCCGCAAGCGGCCCGCGCCTGCAGGCCGTACATCTGACCACATCCGCGGAAGGCGCGCCGGTGCCGCGCATTTATGGGCGCGCACGGATCGGCGGACAGGTCATCTGGGCGGATGATATTCTCGAAGAAAAGGTGACGTCGTCTTCCGGCGGCGGCAAGGGCGTGGGTGCTTCGGGTGGGTCGAAGACGGTCGAGTACCGCTACTCGGCAAGCTTCGCGGTCGCGCTCTGCGAAGGGGTCATTTCGGGTATCGGGCGGGTCTGGGCCGATGGACGGGAACTCGACCTTACGCAGATCGCCTACCGGCTCCACACCGGCAGCGAGGATCAGTCCGCCGACACGCTGATCTCGGCGAAACTCGGCGCGGACGCGGCGCCGGCTTTCCGCGGCACCGCATACATTCTGTTCCAAGATATGACGCTGGCCGATTTCGGCAACCGCATTCCGCAGCTTTCGTTTGAAGTCTCGCGGCCCGTCGACCGGTTCGGGGAACGGGTGCGCGGCGTCGTGATGATCCCGGGGTCGGGCGAGTTCGTCTATGCGACCGAACCCGTATCGCAGACATTCGGCCTTGGGCGGTCGCGATCGGAGAACGTTCATACGCTGGCGGGTGATACGGACTGGGAGGTGGCCGTCGATCAGATGCAGGCGGCTTTGCCGAACGCTGCGGCGGTGTCGCTTGTCGTGAGTTGGTTCGGAACCGATCTGCGCGCGGGCGCGTGCGAATTAAAGCCGGGCGTCGAGCGGACGAACAAGACGACGGAGCCGTTTGCGTGGTCGGTGGCGGGGGTGGCGCGCGCGGACGCCTATGTTGTTTCGACGCGCGAGGAGCGGCCGGCCTACGGGGGAACGCCGTCGGATCAGACCGTGGTGGCCGCGATTGAAGATTTGAAAGCACGCGGGTTGGACGTGATCCTGACGCCGTTCATCCTCATGGACGTGCCGGAAGATAATTCGCTGCCCGATCCGTACGGAAGCGCGGCGCAGGGCGCGTATCCGTGGCGCGGGCGGATTACCTGCCATCCGGCGGCGGGGCAGGCGGGGACGGCCGATAAGACGGCTGCGGCGGCGGCGCAGATTGCCGCGTTTGTCGGGACGGCAATGCCGGCGCAGTTTGCGCTGAGCGGGAAGAGCGTCGTCTATACGGGTCCGAACGAGTGGTCGCTGAGGCGCATGGTTCTGCACCATGCTTTTCTCGCCAAGGCCGCAGGAGGGGTTGCGGCGTTCGTCATCGGGTCGGAGTTGCGCGGGCTGACGACGGTGCGGTCGTCGGCATCGGACTATCCGTTCGTCGCGGCGCTTGTCGCGCTGGCGGCCGATGTGAAGGCGGTGCTCGGGTCTGGGACGAAGGTGACCTACGCGGCGGACTGGTCGGAATATTTCGGACATCAGCCGGGGGATGGGACGGGCGACGTTTATTTCCATCTCGATCCGCTTTGGGCGTCGGCGGCGATCGATGCGGTGGCGATCGATTGCTATTGGCCGCTTGCCGATTGGCGCGACGAGGCGGGGCACGCGGATCAGGAGGCGGGGTGGCGGTCGATTTATGATCCGGCGTATCTGCGCGCCAACGTGCGCGGCGGCGAGGGGTTCGACTGGTATTATGCAACGCCCGAGGATCGCGCGGCGCAGGTGCGGACGCCGATCACCGACGGGGCGGGCAAGCCCTGGGTTTTCCGGTTCAAGGACATTGCGGCCTGGTGGGCGAACCCGCACTACAACCGGCCGGGCGGCGTGGAGAGCGCGACGGCGACCGCGTGGGTGGCTCAGTCGAAGCCGTTCTGGTTCACCGAGATCGGATGTCCGGCGGTGGACAAGGGCGCAAACCAGCCGAACGTGTTCGTCGATCCGAAGAGTTCGGAGAACTCGCTTCCGTATTTTTCGCGTGGGACGCGGGACGATCTCATCCAGCGGCGGACGATCGAAGCGATGATCGCGGCGTTCGATCCGAACGATGCGGACTTCGAAGCGTCAGATAATCCCGTGTCGAGCGTGTACGGCGGGCGGATGGTGACGATCGATCGCATCCTGCCTTATTGCTGGGACGCGCGGCCTTATCCGGCATTTCCCACCGCGCTCGATGTGTGGGGCGATGGGTCGAATTGGGTGCTCGGGCATTGGCTGAATGGGCGGCTCGCCAGCGGGGCGCTCGATCAGACGATTGCGGCGCTGCTTGAGGATTATGGCTTTGCAGCCTTCAGCGTCGAGGCCATGCCGGGGACCGTGCAGGGTTACGTCATCGATCGGGTGATGACGGCGCGCGAGGCGTTGCAGCCGCTCGAACTGGGGTATTTCTTCGATGCCGTGGAAAGCGGCGGCGAGCTGATATTCCGGGCGCGCGGTCAAGCGCCCGACGGGCACGACATCGCCGTGGAGAATTTGGTCGAGACAAAGCCCGGCAGCGCGCTGGTGACGGTAACGCGCGGTCAGGAGACCGATCTGCCGGCGAGCGCGAAGGTGACGTATATCGATGGCGATCGCGATTATCAGCCGGCGGTGGCGGAGGCGCGGCGACTCGTAGGCGCATCGGGGCGGGTGGCGCAGGCGGAACTGCCGGTGGTGATGGAAGCGGCGTCGGCGCAGCCGCTGGCGGAGACGTTGCTGTTCGAAAACTGGTCCATGCGCGAGCGGTATCAATGGGTTCTGCCGCCGAGCCGTCTGGCGGTGGAACCGGGCGACATCCTCACTTTGACGGGAGATGGCGCACCGCGGCGCGTTCGCGTGACCGAGACCGGAGATGCCGGCGCGCGCGAGATGGAAGGACGCGCCTACGACGCGGAGGTCTATCGCGGTTCGCCATCCGGTGCGCGGGATGCGGTGACGCCGCCCGAGGTATATGCCGGTCAACCGGCGGCGTTCTTCATCGATCTGCCGCTGCTGCGTGGCGACGAACCGGTCGAGGCGGGTTACGTCGCGGCGTCGCAGAGCCCGTGGCCGGGAAGCGTGGCGATTTATTCTTCGCCCGAGGCGACCGGCTTCGTGCTGAGGGAGGTTGCGACATCGCAAGCGATCATGGGGGTTACCACGTCCGCGATGGGGCCGGGGCCGCTCGGCGTGTTCGATCACGGCACCAAACTCCGGGTCGATGTGGGTGAGGGGGAGCTTCTCTCGATCAGCGCGTTGCAAGCGTATGCCGGCGGGAACCTGGCGGCGGTGCGGACGCCGGACGGCGCGTGGGAGGTATTTCAGTTCTTATCCGCGACGCTTCTCTCGGCTGGCGTTTACGAGTTGAGCGGACTGCTGCGCGGACAGGCGGGCAGCGAACACGCGATGCGTGCGCCGCTCGCCGCAGGCGCTCCGTTCGTGGTGCTCGACGACAGCGTGGTGCAGTTGCCGCTGACGGCGGCGGAGGTGGGGCTGGCGCTCAACTGGCGCTATGGGCCGGGGTCGCGTGCGGTGGGTGACGCGTCGTTCGTGGGGCTGACGCATGCATTCCAGGGCGTGGGCGCGCGGCCGTACGCGCCGGCGCACGTGCGGGGCGCGCGGGCGGGCGATGATCTGACGGTGACGTGGGTGCGCCGGACGCGGATCGGCGGCGACAACTGGACGGCGGCCGAGGTGCCGCTTTCGGAACTCTCCGAACGGTATGAGGTGGACATCCTCGACGGTGTGGCGGTGAGGCGGACGCTGCCCAGTACTTCTCAGTCGGTGGTCTACAGCGCCGCGGACCAGATCGCTGATTTCGGCGCGCCGCAGGCTTCGGTGAGTGTGCGCGTGCATCAGTTGAACGGCGCCGGCAGCCGAAGCGCGCCCCGCGCGGCCGTCGTTTGAGGGTTTCGCGACATGGCGATGGAGGATCAGCCGCCGTGGCTCAGTGCGGCGTGGCGGGAGCTTGGCCAGAAAGAAATCGGCGGCCAATCCGACAACGCGCGCATAGTCGGCTATTTTCGCGAGGCCGGGCACGCCTATGTGAAGGACGACGAGACGGCATGGTGCGCGGCGTTTCTCGGCGCGATGCTGGAGCGGGCCGGCCGGCGATCGACTGGCTCCTTGCGTGCGCGATCCTACCTGACGTGGGGCGCGCCGCTCGCATCGGCGCGGCTGGGCGCGATCGCCGTCTTGTCGCGCGGCAGCGATCCGGCGCTCGGGCATGTTGGGTTCGTCGCCGGCGCGACCGAGACCTCACTGTTCTTGCTTGGCGGCAATCAGAACAACGCAGTGAGCGTGCAGGCGTTTGCGCGCACGCGGCTGCTCGCCTTGCGGTGGCCGGAGGACGCGCCGCACGCGCCGACTACCGAACGTCCGATCGAGCGCGAGGCGCGGTTCGAAGCATCGCTGACGCATGTCCTGAAAATGGAAGGCGGCTATAGCGACGATCCGTACGATCCGGGTGGGCCGACGAACTTCGGCATCACGCTGAAAACCTTCGCGACGTATCTGGGTGAAACGGTCGATGCGGCGTCGCGCGCGGCGCTGGTGGCCCGGCTGCGGGCGATCCAACCCGAGACGGTGCGGAACATTTATCGCACACGCTATTGGCAACCGGCCGGTTGCGCGGAACTGCCGGACGGTCTCGATCTCATGCATTTCGATGCCGCCGTCAATCACGGTGTGGGCGGGGCCATCCGCTTCCTGCAACGCGCCGTGAACGCGGATGCGGACGGTGAAATAGGCCCGTTGACGCGGCAAGCGATCCGTCAGGCCGACACAGGTAACGCCATCGCGCGATACGCGATGTTGCGCGAGGCGCGGTACCGGGCACTGCCGCACTTCTGGCGGTTCGGCCGCGGTTGGCTCAACCGGGTCGTAGCCACGAAAGAAGCAGCGAAGGCCGCGCATGGCGCGGTCCAATTGTCCGCCGCGCCGGATCCACAATTCACCACAACCAACGGAGACCAAACCATGACCGACGCAACACAGCCCGCCAACAAGTGGTGGGGGCATTCCCTGACCGTTTGGGGAGCCTTCGTGACGGCAGCGGCTGCCATTCTGCCGGCGCTGGGACCGCTGATCGGCCTCGACATTACCAGCGAGGCCGTTCGGCAGATCGGCAGCGATGTCGGCGCGATCGTGCAAGCGGTCATTGGCGTGCTCGGTACGCTGATGACGCTCTATGGACGTGCGCGGGCGACGGCGCCGCTCGTCCGCCGGGACATGACGATGAAGCTCTAGCCGCGCAATTGACATTCATGCCCGGTTCAGGCCGGTGCTATAGTTTTGGAGGCGTGCATTTCCTGGCAGCGATCCCGACCATGTTGCGACGTTCGATCTTTGCTGTGCCGTGTTTGATTGGACTTGCGGCGGCTGCCCAGCCCGTGCGGGCTGCAGAGCTTTGCCTCGAAGACTGGTCGACCGCCGTGCCGGTCGTGCAGGAGGAACGGCTCGCCAGCGTCCAGTCGGTTATGAAGCTTGCCCGGTCCAAGGTTAAGGGCGACGTGGTCAAGGTGACGCTGTGCCAACAGCAGCTCAGGTGGGTTTACCGGCTGTTGGTGCGCCGGCCGGACGGGAAGCATTTTGCGTTGATCGTCGATGCAAAGGAGCCGTTCGCCCGCTAGGAAACGCCGCATTCCTCTCTATACTGCGGCCCGTCCGCTTCCAGCGGCGCTGCAACCCATGACCGTGAGACCGCGAGCCCGTGCGCATACTCGTCGTTGAAGATGACAAGGACCTCAACCGCCAACTTGTCCGCGCGCTCGGCGAC
Organism: uncultured Hyphomicrobium sp.; assembly: GCA_964458265.1. Lineage (GTDB taxonomy): Bacteria > Pseudomonadota > Alphaproteobacteria > Rhizobiales > Hyphomicrobiaceae > JAGVSR01. The sequence continues at coordinate 11,455 of CAYWIF010000010.1, forward strand.
GCAGGCTATGCGGTGGATACGGCATTCGACGGCGAGGAGGGGCACTTTCTCGGCGATACGGAACCTTATGACCTGGTGATCCTCGATCTGGGTCTGCCGAAGAAGGACGGGATCTCGGTGCTGGAGCATTGGCGGCGTTCGAACCGCGCGATGCCGGTGATCATCCTGACGGCGCGCGACCGGTGGAGCGACAAGGTCTCCGGCATGGATGCAGGCGCGGACGACTATGTGGCGAAGCCGTTCCACATGGAGGAACTACTGGCGCGGGTGCGGGCGCAGGTGCGGCGCGCGACCGGTCATGCCAAGAGCGAGATCGAATGTGGGCCGGTGCGTCTCGACACGAAAACCGCGCGCGTGACATGCGACGGCCAGCAAGTGAAGCTGACGTCGCACGAATACCGGCTGCTTGCATACCTGATGCATCACCGCGGCCGGGTGGTGTCGCGCACCGAACTCGTCGAGCACCTGTATGAGCAGGATTTCGATCGCGACAGCAATACGATCGAAGTTTTCATCGGCCGCCTGCGCAAGAAGCTGCCGACCGAGGTGATCGAGACGGTGCGAGGCCTCGGGTACCGCATGGGGCCCGGCGGCGATGAGGTTTGACTCGCTCGCCTTCCGGCTGATCGCGACATCGGCGGCGTGGCTTGCGGTGGTGTTGCCGATTGCGGGCTACATCATTTTCAAACTTTATCGCGAAGACGTTCAAGCGAGCTTCGACCAGAGGCTCGAAAAGCTCGTCAATTCGATCGCGGTCGATGCGCTGTTGAGCGGAGGATCGGAACCGGTGGCGCCGCTCAACCGGTACGAGCCGCTGTTTGAAGAGACACAATCGGGCTGGTACTGGCAGATCAAGCCGCTCGACGATCCGGACGCTTTGCAGCTCGTCTCGGCTTCGCTGGCCACTTCAACGCTGCCGTCTCCCTTCGAGTCGAAGATCGCACCTGACCGGATCGGGCAGCGGTGGATGAATACCAAGGGCCCGGCCGGCGAGCCGATCCGGATGGTCGAGATCGTCGATACCAAGGGTCATCAGGATAACTCGCCGCGCTATGCGGTGAGCGTGGCGGGACCGATCGCGTGGCTGGAATCGCGCAACCGCGATTTTCAGACCCGTCTATCGATCGCGCTCGCCCTGACGGGTCTCGGACTGGTTACGGCGACACTCTTTCAGGTGCGTTTCGGGTTGCTGCCGTTGCAGCGGATCGAGAAGGGTCTCGCGGCCATTCGTTCGGGCGACGCGAGCCGCCTTGACGGTGCGCTGCCGGCGGAAATCGAGCCGCTGCAAAGCGAACTCAATGCGCTTATTCAATCCAACCAGGACATCGTGGACCGGGCGCGCACGCAGGTCGGCAATCTGGCACATGCGTTGAAGACGCCTCTCGCGGTGATCACCAACGAAGCGCGCGACGACAAAGGTGCCCTTGGCGCGAAGGTGGCCGAGCAGGCCGGGTTGATGCGCGACCATATCAATCTCTATCTGGAGCGGGCCCGAATGGCGGCGCGCGCGGGTGTGATCGGGCGGGCTACAGACGTGGAAGCCACGCTCGAACCGATCGTGCGCGCGCTCGAACGGATCAATCGGGACCGCGAAATCAGGATTGATCTTCAGTGTCCTGCCGATGCGAGGTTTCAGGGCGAGAAGCAGGATCTCGAGGAGATGGCGGGCAATCTTCTCGACAATGCTTGCAAATGGGCCACATCGAAGGTGCGGGTCGTCATTTCGCAGGAGCCCGGCCGAGAACCCGGCAATGGCCGGCGGCTGGTCATCGAAGTGGCGGACGATGGGCCCGGATTATCCGCAGAGCAGCGGGCCAAACTCGGTAAACGTGGTCTGCGGCTCGATGAAACCAAGCCGGGCTCGGGACTTGGACTTTCGATCGTGACGGATCTCGCGACGCAATACAGGGGTGCGCTGGTGCTCGGCGAGAGCGACTTGGGTGGCCTATTGGCGCGTCTCGAACTACCCGCCGCAGGCTGAGATTATTCTGCATAACTCACGGGCCGGAGTCGAACTTTCGCCCGAATCGACGTGGTAATCCTCGGGTCTAGACTTGGCCACGGCTTGCCCGGAGAGCGGGGGTATCGTAACTCCCCGGCAGGTGGGATCGGCTTCTGAAGGGGATTATCGATGCGCTTGTCGCGCTCTGTGGCTTTGGCTCTCGTTCCGGCGCTCGTTGCGGGCTGTAGCGGCGAAGGGCCGAACAAGGCAGATACCGGTTTGGCCGTGGGTGCGCTTGCGGGCGGCATCCTGGGCAATCAGGTCGGGAAGGGTTCGGGTCGCGTTGCCGCAACGGCCATCGGCGCGGTGATTGGCGGTATCGTCGGTAGCGAGATCGGCCGCTCGATGGATGAGCAGGACCGTATGCTTGCGCAGCAGGCGGAATTCGATGCGCTGGAGCGCGGGCAATCGGGTGTCGCAAAGCAGTGGCGCAATCCTGACAATGGGCGCTACGGCGAAGTGGTGCCGAGCCGCCCTTACAAACGCGCCGGCGCGGACTGCCGTGACTACACGCACAAGATTTACATCGAGGGACGGCCACAGGCGATGACCGGCACGGCCTGCCGCAACCCCGATGGGACGTGGACCAACGTCACTTAACGCTTCTGCCGGGTCCAGGGACGCGGCCAAAACAGATAGCAACCGCCGGAGCCCAAGGGCTCCGGCGGTTTTTTGTGTTTGAATTGGTCCGGTTAAGTAATTCCACCGGGTCGTGGACCGCGACAGAAGGGCTTGGCGAGGTTTCGCCCTTGTCTCGCGGTAGGGGTGCACCTATTCCAGCCAATCGAACGAGGCCGTTGGATCGGGCATGCTTCTCTGGTTGATATTCTCGGTGTTGACGGCGGGAGTTGCCGGCGCGCTGTTGTGGAGCTACCGGCGCGCCGAGCCGGGCGGCGCGGGCGCGGCCGACGCGGACGTGGCGGTTTATGCCGATCAGCTTGCGCAGATCGATGCCGACAGGAAGCGCGGCCTGCTTACGGATGGCGATGCGGAATCGGCGCGTGCCGAAGTCGGACGCCGGCTCATCAATCGCGCGGCGCTGGGCAAGACCGATGCCGGCCGTACCAGTGGCGCGCGCGGATCGGAGGGCATTGTCAGCGCGGCGGCTGTGGCCGTTCCGCTGGTGGCGCTGGTGATCTATGCGTCACTGGGTTCGCCGGGCCTGCCGGATGTACCGCACGAGGGCCGGACGCGCGACGGACTGGCACGCAATCAGGTGGACGCCATGGTGGCGCGGGTCGAAGAGCGGCTGCGCGCGGCGCCCGACGACGGCAACGGATGGGATGTGATTGCGCCCATATATCTGCGCACGGAGAGGTACGGGCAGGCGGCTGAGGCCTATGCGAATGCGAACCGGCTGCTCGGCGAGACACCGAAGCGGCTCGCGGGCTTCGCGCAAGCCGAGATCCTCGCCAACAACGGTGTCGTCAATCGCAATGCAAAACTTGCGACGGAGCGATTGCTGGCGGCGGAGCCGGGCCGGGTGGATGCGCGCATGTGGATGGCGCTGGCGAAGGAGCAGGACGGGCAGTTCGATGCGGCGCTTGCCGACTATCGCGGCCTGCTGAATGCGCCGGAATTGTCGCCTGCGATGAAGTCGGCGATCGAGGTGCGCATTTCGGCCGTAGAAAAGCTCGCTCGCGGTGAGACAGTTCCGGCGCCTGCGGGTGGAGTTGGTCCCGGATCGGCGCCGGAAACGGCCGGCCCCGCGGCGCCTGCCGACCAGCAGGCGATGATCGAAGGCATGGTTGCGCGGCTGGCAGCGCGGCTGCGCGATAACGGTGACGATCCGGCCGGTTGGGTGCAGCTCATGCGGTCTTATATGGTGCTGGGGCGGAAAAGTGATGCGGTGCAGGCATTGGCTGATGCCCGCAAGGCTTTCGCCGCCAACGAAGAGGCAACAAAGCAGGTCAACGCGGCGGCCACGGAACTGGGCGTCGAGGCGGCGGCGAAGGAATAAGAAACGAAATGACACGCAAGCAGAGACGCGGTGTTCTCATCGGTTCGGGCGTGGCGATCCTGTCGGTCGCCGCCGTGCTGGTGATGTTCGCGTTCCGCGAAAGCATCGTGTTCTTTCATACGCCGAGCGACGTGGCGGAAAAGAAAATCGAGGCCGGCAAGCGCTTCCGGCTTGGCGGTCTCGTTGCCGACGGCTCGGTGAAGCGTGGGCAGGGAACGACGGTTCAATTCGCGGTGACCGACACGCTGGCGAAGGTGAACGTCAGCTACACGGGCATCCTGCCGGACCTCTTCCGCGAAGGACAGGGCGTGGTAACCGAAGGTAAGCTTGGGCCGGACGGGTCTTTCGTTGCGGATATGGTGCTGGCCAAGCACGACGAAAATTACATGCCGCCCGAGGTTGCCAAGGCGCTGGAAGAAAAGGGCGTGAAGCTCGGCGCGGGCGCGCAGCACAAGGGTGGCAAGGACTACTGAGACCGGCGCGCTTGGCCGGTGACAAGGAGAGACGCATGATCGCCGAGATCGGGCACTTCGCGCTGATACTCGCGCTGGCCGTGGCGTTGGCACAGATGACGGTGCCGATGTGGGGCGCGCATGTGCGCGACGTGCGTCTGATGGCGATAGGCGACAGCGCGGCGGTGGTGCAGTTTTTGCTGCTCATCGTTTCGTTTCTGGCGCTGAGCCATGCGTTCGTGACGTCGGATTTTTCCGTGCTGAACGTCGCCAGCAATTCGCATTCGGAAAAGCCGCTGATCTACCGCATCTCGGGCACGTGGGGGAACCACGAGGGATCGATGCTGCTGTGGGTATTGATCCTTGGATTGTTCGGGGCGGCGGTGGCGGTGTTCGGGCGTCATCTGCCGGCGACGCTTCGTGCCAATGTGCTTGGCGTGCAGGCCTCGATCGCAGTTGCGTTCCTGTTGTTCATGCTGTTCACGTCGAACCCGTTCGAGCGGGTCGATCCGGCGCCGTTCGAGGGGCGCGGGCTCAATCCCATTCTGCAGGACCCCGCGCTCGCGTTTCATCCGCCGTTTCTCTATGCGGGCTATGTCGGGTTCTCGATGGCGTTTTCGTTCGCGGTCGCCGCCCTGATCGAGGGGCGCATCGATGCGGCGTGGGCGCGCTGGGTGCGGCCGTGGACGCTTGCCGCGTGGATGTGTTTGACGCTCGGCATCGCGATGGGATCGTGGTGGGCCTACTACGAACTGGGTTGGGGCGGCTGGTGGTTCTGGGACCCGGTGGAGAATGCGTCGTTCATGCCGTGGCTGGCGGGGACCGCGCTGTTGCATTCCGCGCTCGTCATGGAGAAGCGGGAAGCCTTGAAGGTCTGGACGATCCTGCTCGCCATTCTGACGTTCTCCCTGTCGCTGATGGGGACGTTTCTCGTGCGCTCCGGCGTGTTGACGTCGGTGCACGCATTCGCCGTCGATCCGGATCGGGGCATCGTCATTCTGACCATCATGATGTTCTTTACCGGCGGCGGTCTGGCGCTGTTCGCTTGGCGGGCGGGCGCGCTGAGGCAGGGAGGGATCTTTGCCCCGATCAGTCGCGAGGGGAGCCTCGTTCTCAATAACGTGCTCTTGTCGGTCGCATGTGCGACGGTCCTCGTCGGGACGCTCTATCCGCTGGCGCTCGAAGGCATCACGGGCGAGAAGATCTCGGTGGGGCCGCCGTTCTTCAATATGACGTTCATTCCATTGATGCTGCCACTGCTGTTCGCGATGCCGTTCGGTCCGCTTCTGGCGTGGAAGCGGGGCGATGTGCGTGCCGTGGCGCAGCGGCTGGGCTTTGTGGCAGGTCTTGCCGTGTTGTTCACGGTGATCGTGGCGGTGATGAGCGGGCCCGGTCCGTGGCTGGCGCCGATCTGCGTGGCGCTCGGGCTGTTCGTGCTGTTGGGTGCAATCACAGACCTTTTCACACGCGCGCGGTTTGGGGATGTTTCGTCCGACGAATTCCGCCGCCGCATCGTGAGCTTGCCGCGCTCGGCGTACGGCACTGCGTTGGCACACGCTGGCATCGGCATCATGGTGCTCGGCATTGTGGGGACCAGCGCCTATCAGACGGAAAAGATCGTTGCGCTGAAGCCCGGCGAAAAAGCCGAGGTGGCAGGGTACGAACTGCTCTTCAAAGGTATTCAGCCGACCAAGGGGCCGAATTATTCCGAGCAGATCGCGACGTTCGAGGTCGCGCGCAACGGTGCCCCGGTGACGACGCTTTTGCCCTCGAAACGGCTTTATAATGCGCCACCGCAGCCGACCACAGAGGCTGGGATCTATGCGGCCTGGACCGGCGATCTGTATATCGCTCTGGGCGATGAACAGCCGAGCGGCGCCGTTGCCATGCGGCTTTATTTTCACCCGTTCGTCAGGCTGATATGGCTCGGTTCGGTGATCATGTTCATCGGTGGCATGATTTCGCTGAGCGACAGGCGACTGCGGGTTGGCGCACCGCAGCGAGCCCGAGCGCGGGCGTCCGCAGTTCCGGCGGAGTAGATAAAATGGCCGTGTGGCGGATGCTGACCTTCAGCCTCGTTGCAGCGCTCGTCATCGGCGCGGCGGCGGCTCCCGGCGTTCTTGCCGTGCAGCCCGACGAGGTGCTGAGCGACGCGGCCCTGGAAAAGCGCGCGCGTGGATTGTCGGCTGGGCTGCGCTGCCTCGTTTGTCAGAACCAGTCGATCGACGACAGCGATGCGCCGCTAGCGAAAGATCTGCGGGTTCTGGTTCGCGAGCGTCTGGTGGCGGGCGACAGCGATGCGCAGGTGATCGATTACGTGGTGCAACGCTACGGAGACTTCGTGCTCCTCAAGCCGCCGGTCAATTCACACACCCTGTTGCTATGGATCGCGCCGCTCCTGGTTTTGGCAGCGGCGGTGCTCATCGTGTGGCGCGGACTGCGCACGCAGCCGGCTGCGCCTGCGACTGCCACGGTGCCTCTGTCCGACAAGGAACAGGCGGAACTCGACCGGCTCCTCAAATCGCGCACGGACGAGGCGGCCGGTTAGGGGCGCGCCGGGCGCGGTGTGGGCACGCTACCGGTCTCAACCTGGTCGGATGAGGGTTCGTAACCGGCGCGTCCGCTGCCTGCCGAAACAACGGATTCGAGGCGGCGCAGCAGTTCGGCGCTCGCCAGACCGGTGCGGGGGCGGCGTTCCGCGGCTTCGAACCTTTCGATTGCGGTGCGCAAGGCCGGTCCATACTGGCCATCGACATTGCCGCGCAAGTGGCCTGCCGCGATCAACGCACGCTGAATGCGCCGGATGCCGTCGCGCGTGGCCACCACTTGCGAATTTTCAAATACGTGCTTCTGGTCCATGAATGCCAGCGTACTGACGCCGGTATTGGCGACCGCATCGGAACGGTACCGGTGGAGAACCTCGCCCTGCTGAGTGAGCACGCGGGATTGGAGATATGTCCCGACATTGATGCCGACGACCTCGGGTCCTCGCGGGCCGTCGGCGAGAAGCGGAGAGCCCGACGACGCGCCCCCCGTGTCGCACGTGTGCAGGATAAGCGCGCCTGCGTCGGCGAAGTCTCCGGCGATGATGCGGCCATCCTTACTCGCGCCCAGCCTGCGGACGGAGCATGGCGGGCTGTACGTCAGACGCCAGCTGCCAAAATCGCCGTGATAGCCGACCTGATAGATCGGACGGGCGTCTTCCTTCGCTGAGAGTTCCGCCGGAGTTCGCCGGACTAGCGGCAGGCCGCCTTTGCGGCACACAGGCGAGGCTAGTCGCAGAAACGCCCAGTCGCGCGTGGCGTCGATCGGCGGTCGTGTGGAGAGGTCCGTCGTGCCGGTCATGACGTTTTGGGCGGCGGAGCCGTGCGCGGCGCCCGCGATGCGAATACCCGGCGCGCGCTTGCCCATGGAGGAAAGCCGGAAGGTGAGTCCGGCAAGGGGAACCGGGCGCTCGCCGCGTGTGCGGAAAAGGCAGTGGGCCGCAGTTGCCACAATCGTCTCGCCAACACAGAAGGCGGTACAGACGGATCGGCTTTTGGGCTCATAAAGTACGCCGATTTTTTCTTCGAGCGCCTTCATCCGGGCGGGTAAAATTGTCCGGTCGTCGGCGCCGAAAACGGCGACGGGTTGCAGTATTCGGGCGGCGGTGTCCCGTTTCTGGACGGCGGGGACCGGGCCGGCGGGTCCGGCTGCCGAGACCGGCGTGAAGGCCAATATTGAGACGGGCAGCGCAAGACAAATTCCTTGCCGGATAAGACGTCCGGGGCCGAACTTCATCTGCAATTTGGCGATCGCTTGCACGCGCTCACACCGATCCCGAACTCGCGCCGCGCGGCAACCGAATTGGGCGCGGCATTGCTTCATTAACAACTCTTAAGGCGGCCGAAAGGCAGCCGTAAGGCCCCACGCCATAAGTCAACCATGACGCCTTAGATGGCTCGGTCGATGGAGGTCTCCCCAATGCATACGCCTAACCCTGCCAGTTCGTCTGGTGTCCGTTCAGCAAGTCCCGCGCCAGCCGCACCCTCGCGCCGGCGCCGGGTAGCGATTGCCGGCGCCGTGGCAGGACTCGGTCTCATGGTTGCCTTGCCGGCGTTGTCGCCGGCGATTGCGCAGTTGAAGCCCGACGCGCAGACGATTGAAACGCCGTTCGGGCGCGCGCCGCTGACGTTCGCGGACTTGATCGAGAAAGTGAAGCCTTCGGTTGTGTCGATTTCCGTCGTGGGCGGCGGCAGCGACAAGACTGCGGACGACAACGAGAACCGCGGCCTGCCGGAAGGCTTCCCCGACATCCCGGAAGACAGCCCGTTCTATGAATTCTTCAAGCGACTGCCGCGCGAGTTCCGCGGCCCGCAGGCTCCGCGTCCGCCGTCACAGGCACAGGGCTCGGGATTCGTGATTTCGGCTGACGGTTTCGTTGTGACGAACAATCACGTCATCGATGGCGCCTCGAAGATCCAGGTCAGCTTCGACGACCAGGAGAAGATGGATGCCGAACTCATCGGCACCGATCCGCGCACCGATCTGGCGCTGTTGAAGATCAAGTCGACGAAGACTTTTCCGCATGTGAAGTTCGCCGAGAAGAATGCCCGCGTGGGCGACTGGGCGATCGCGGTCGGCAATCCGTTCGGTCTTGGCGGCACGGTGACGGCCGGTATCGTGTCCGCGCTGGGCCGCGACATCGGTTCGGGTCCTTACGACTATCTGCAGATTGACGCTGCCGTGAACCGGGGCAACTCGGGCGGGCCGACCTTCAGCCTCGACGGGGAAGTCATCGGCGTGAACACAGCGATCTTCAGCCCGTCGGGTGGCAACGTGGGCATTGCGTTCGCAGTGCCGGCGAAGACGGCGACCGAGGTCATCGAGCAGCTCAAGTCGAGCGGCAAGGTCAGCCGCGGCTGGCTGGGCGTGAAAATTCAGAACGTCGATGACGACACGGCGGCCGCTCTGGGTCTTCCGGGCGCGAAGGGTGCCCTCGTCAGCGAGATCACGCCGAACGGTCCGGCCGCAGGTTCGGGACTGAAGGTGCAGGATACCATCATGCAAGTGAACGAGGACGCGATCGACGACAGCCGCGACCTCGCACGCAAGATCGCAGACTATGCGCCCGACACCACCGTCGACGTCAAAGTCTGGCGCAACAACAAGGCCGAAAACGTCAAGGTCAAGCTTGGCACATTCCCGGGCTCGGCTGACGAAATCGCGAAACTGGAACAGGGCAAGCCCGTCGAGAAGAAAGCCGACAAGACGACACTCGATCTGTTGGGGCTGACCGTTGGTCCGATCACCGGCGATGCAACGGAAGGTGTCGCGATCACGGAAGTGGAGCCGGCGTCGGATGCTGCCCAGAAGGGGTTGCGCGCAGGTGATGTGATCGTTCAGGTTCAGGGCGAACCGGTCGGCAAGCCTGCGGATGTGGAGCGGGAGATTGAGAAGGTAAAGGGTCTGGGCCGTTCGGCGGTGATGCTGAGCGTCAAATCTCAGGACCGGACGCGGTTCGTGGCTGTGCAGCTCGCCAAGGAAAAGGTTAAGGACAGCAAGGAAGACGACAAGGGCTAAGTCCTGTTGACCTTCGTTGAAGCTTGAACGTCAACTGAGGCGGCCGGACCCTTGAATGGTTCCGGCCGCCTCGACCTGTCGGGGCGGATCATGCAAGACTGTATCAGTGACGAGAGCCGGGCAGGTGCCACGGCCGGGAGACCGGAAAGCATGCGCGTGCTGGTGATCGAGGACGACCGTGAGACGGCACAGTTCCTCCAGAAATCCTTGAAGGAAAGCGGCCATGCGGCTGATCTGGCGGGTGACGGGGAAACCGGTTTGTCGCTCGCGGAGACCGCCGTCTATGATGTGTTGATCGTGGACCGCATGTTGCCGAAGCTCGATGGGCTGTCGGTGGTCAAAACCTTGCGAACGGCCGGTGTCCGGACCCCGGTTCTCATCCTGTCGGCCCTCGGAGAGGTGGACGACCGCGTGAAGGGATTACGTGCCGGCGGCGACGATTATCTGACGAAGCCATATGCCTACACCGAACTGCTGGCACGGATCGAGGCGCTCTCACGGCGCGCGGTGCCCGAGGAACAGGTTACAAAATATGTCGTCGGCGATCTGGTGCTCGACCGGCTTTCGCATCGCGTGACGCGCGGCGGCGAGCCGATCGTGCTGCAGCCGCGCGAATACCGGCTGCTCGAGTATCTGATGAAGAATGCCGGGCAGGTGGTGACGCGCACCATGCTGCTGGAGAATGTATGGGACTACCATTTCGATCCGCAGACCAACGTGATCGACGTCCATGTGTCGAGGCTCAGGTCGAAGATCGACAAGACCTTCGACAAGCCGCTTCTGCATACGGTTCGCGGTGCGGGGTATATGGTACGCGACGGTGCTGGATAAGTTCGGCGCGTCCGCCTGGACGTCCACGCCATTTCGGCTGGCCGCGCTGAGCATCGCGGCATTTCTGCTGACCGCCGCCGGGATCGTGGGTTTTCTTTTCTGGCAGACGAACAACCTTTTGACCGAGCAGGTTCTGTCCGGGCTGCGTGCCGAAGTGCAGGAATTGCGGCACGTGGAGGCGGCGGCGGGATCGGCCTCTGTCGCGGAGGCCGTCAAGGCGCGTGCGCGGCCGGAGGGTCCGGGGCTTTATTTCGTTGCCGACCGCATGGGCCGCAAGCGGGCGGGTAATCTCAGCCGCATGCCGCCGGAAATTGCCGGCGAGGGCGGCGGCACGTTTCGCTACGAGCGCGAGGCAGGAGATCAGCGGCTGGCGGTTGCGCTGCCGGTGACGTTTCCCGATGGGACGCAGCTTTTGGTTGGGCGGGATATCGAAGAGCAGCGCGTTTTCGCGAACCGGATGCGCACGGTGTTTCTGCTTGGGTTCGGGCTGTTGTCAGCCGCGGGTCTCGCAGGAGGGTTGGGAGCCGGGCGGCTGCTGCTCAATCGCATAGACCAGATCAACGCGGCGAGCCGGTCTATCATGGCCGGCGATCTGACGCAGCGCGTTCCGCTTGCCGGAAGCAACGACGAACTCGACGGGCTGTCGCAGAACCTCAACATGATGCTTGACCGGATCGAGCAGCTGATGAGCGGGTTGCGCGAGGTATCGGACAACATCGCGCACGACTTGAAAACGCCGCTCAGCCGGTTGCGCAACAGGGCCGAGGCGGCGCTGCGCGACGGCGGCGATTGTGAGGCGTATCGCCTGGGTCTGGAACGGATCATCGAGGAAGCAGATGAGCTGATTAAGACGTTCAACGCGATGCTGCTTGTTGCGCGATTGGAGGCCGGCGCGCTTGACGGAGCGGTCGAGTCATTCGATCCCGGCGGGCTGGTGCGTGACGTTGCCGAATTCTACGAACCGGTGGCGGAGGAGCAGGGTCTCGAACTGACGGTGGAAGCAGAGACCGTGCCGGAGATCGTCGCCAACCGGCATCTCGTCAGTCAAGCGGTCGCCAACCTCATCGACAATGCGATCAAGTATGGCCGGCAGGAGACGCCCGCGACTGGTGGCTCAATCCATGTCACGCTGAGGTCCCTGCCGAATGAGGTGGAGATTGCGGTCGCGGATCGGGGTCCCGGGATCAGTGCGGAGGACCGGGCGCGGGCGCTGAAGCGTTTCGTTCGTCTCGAGGCGAGCCGGACGAAGCCGGGGACGGGGCTGGGGCTTAGCCTCGTCGCGGCGGTTGCGCGGCTGCACCATGGCACGGTACGTCTCGAAGACAATGCGCCGGGATTGAGGGCGGTTCTTGTCCTGCCGCGCGGACACCAGGGGGTGAGCGCGTAACGACGCCGGCCCAGCGAGAGACAAGGGGAGACGGCGAGGTGGCAGCGGAGGTAGAGACCCAGGCTCTGGTGGAGCGATTGCGCCCGGGGCCTCTCGACGACGATCAGGAGCGCGGGGCGGCGGATGTCGCTGAACTCGCCGGTCACGCCGCTGGCGATCCGGTGCTTGCTCCGCTCGCGGCCTGGCTCAGGGACGACCGCGTTACGACGTTCTTTGCGGGCGTGTTTGCCGGATCGCCGTACCTCAAGGCGCTCATACGGCGCGATCCGGCGCGATTGCAGCGCGTGCTCGCTGCTGGTCCCGAGCAGCATTTTGCGAGGCTTTCACAAAGTCTCCACCATGACATGGCCGGCGTGCAAGACATGGCAACCGCCATGCGCCTCGTTCGCGTCTACAAGTCGGAGGTCGCGCTTCTGATTGCGCTGGCTGACCTGGGGCAAGTTTGGCCGGTGATGGTCGTCACGGAGACGCTGACGAAGTGTGCGGATGCCGCAGTGCAGTCGTCGGTGGACTTTCTGTTCCGGCAGGCGTCCGCGCGAGGAGATATCAGTGTCGATGCTGCGTGTGCGGGAGCCAATTCCGGTTACATCGTGCTCGGCATGGGCAAGTACGGGGCCGGTGAACTCAACTATTCGAGCGATATCGACCTGATCGTCTTCTACGATCTGCAGCGTGCGCGTCTGAAGAGCGGCATCGAGCCGATGCCTTTCTTTGTGCGCATCACGCGCGATCTCGTTCGTCTCTTGGACGAGCGTACGGCGGACGGCTACGTCTTCCGTACCGATCTGCGGCTGAGGCCCGATGCGGGAGCAACCCAAGTCGCGCTCTCGACCGACGGGGCAATGAACTACTACGAAAGTTTCGGACAGAACTGGGAGCGCGCCGCGCTCATCAAGGCGCGGCCGGTGGCGGGCGATATCGAGGCCGGCGAACAGTTCTTGTCGGAATTGGCGCCTTTCATTTGGCGGCGATACCTCGACTATGCGGCAATTGCCGATGTGCACGCCATGAAGCGCCAGATTCACGCCTTTCGTGGGTTCGGCACGATCGGTGTGGCGGGGCATAACGTCAAGCTTGGTCCGGGGGGTATCCGGGAGATCGAGTTTTTCGCGCAGACGCAGCAGTTGATCGCCGGAGGGCGGCAGAAAGATCTTCGGGTCCGCCGCACGCTCGACGCGCTCGTCTGCCTGGAAGCGCGGAATTGGATCTTGCCGGAAGTCAGGGCGCATCTGTCGGAGGCCTATCTCGAACTGCGCCGGATCGAGCATCGGGTGCAGATGGTGGCCGACGAGCAGACCCACGAACTGCCGTCCGACGAAGCCGGCCTGCAGCGGTTCGCACGCTTTGCAGGGTTCGCGACACTGGAGGATTTCTCGCGCCACTACACGGCGACGCTGGAGAGCGTGCAAACGCACTACCGCGAGCTCTTCGAGAATTCTCCGGAGCTGACGGGCGACGGTGCAAACATGGTGTTTGCCGGCGAGCGCGACGATCCGGAAACCGTGGCGCACTTGAGAAAGCTCGGTTTCACGCAGCCTTCGGAAGTTCTGGCGGCCGTGCGCGGTTGGCATCATGGCCGCTATCCGGCTGTGCGGTCGGCGCGCGCGCGCGAACTTTTGACGGAAGTGCAAGTTTCCCTCGTGACTGCACTGGCGGAGACGGCCGATCCCGATAGAGCGTTCGCGGGTTTCGACAGGTTCCTCGCGGCCCTTCCAGGAAGTGTGCAGCTTTTCTCGCTGCTGCGTGCCAATCCGGGGTTGTTGCGCCTCGTCGCCGACATCATGGGCACGGCACCGAGACTGGCGCGGGTGCTGGCCAAGAGGCCGCGTCTGCTCGATGCGGTGATCGATCCGCGCGCGCTGGCCGTCTTGCCATCGGCATCAGAAATCGACGGGGCGATAGCCGCCGAGGTCGCGACTGCGACGGACCAGCAGGATGTTTTGGAACGAATGCGGGTGGTGGGGAGCGAGCAGTCGTTTCTGATTGGTGTGCGCGTTCTGTCCGGCAGTATCAACGCAAGCCAGGCTGGCGGCGCGTATGCGTTGCTCGCCGACCGGCTGATCGCCGCCTTGCATGGTGTCGTCGCGTCCGAGCTGGAGCGCGCGCACGGTTATGTGCCCGGTGGCGGGGCTGCTGTCATCGCGATGGGGAAGCTCGGCGGACGGGAAATGACCGCGTCGTCGGATCTCGATCTGATTGTCATTTATGATTTCGATCCCACGGCCCAGCAATCGGACGGCGAGCGGCCCTTGGCGCCGAGCCAGTATTATGCGCGCTTCACGCAACGGCTCGTGACTGCGCTCACCGCGCCGATGGCGGAAGGCAAGCTCTACGAAGTCGATCTGAGGCTCAGACCTTCGGGTCAGAAAGGACCGGTGGCGACGCAACTGTCAGCCTTTGCCGATTACCAGACATCGGAGGCGTGGACGTGGGAACACCTGGCGCTGACGCGCGCGAGGGTGATCAGCGGTGACGAGGCGCTGCGTGGGAAAGTCGAGGCCGCCATCCGGCAGACGCTCGTTCACCCGCGCGACCGGAGTAAAGTTGCGGCCGACGTGCGTGACATGCGCCAGCGGATCGCCGCGGACAAGGGGACGGCGAACGTCTGGGACCTGAAGCAAGTTCGCGGCGGGTTGGTGGATCTGGAATTCGTAGCCCAGTTCTTGCAACTCGTGCATGCAGCGCAGCATCCGCAAGTGCTCGACCAAAATACGTGCTCGGCAATTCAGAAACTGGGGCTTGCGGGCTGCCTGGAGGCCGGCGACGCCGAGGCGCTGATTGCTTCGACGCGATTAATTCACGATCTGACGCAGGTTTTTCGGCTTTGCCAGGACGGGGTTTTTGCCCCGGCATCGGCCCCAAAGGGATTGAAGGAGCTGGCCGCGCGGGCTGGCGACAGCCCGTCGTTTGAGGCTTTGGACTTGAAACTCAAGGATATTCTGGCGGCGAACCATGGGCGGTTCGAGCGACTGGTGGCGTAACTTTGCAAAAAATTGGCGGGTCCTGCGACGGATTTTGCCGCTCTTGTCCGTCTCAACCTCTGAAAGCGGGGCGCTGGGTCCTGCGGTCAGCCGGTGGAGGACGGGTATGGGTAGGACGGCAGGCATCGCAACTCTGGTTTTATTGGCAGTCGCGGGTGCCGCGGGCGCAATGGCGGCCGCCGGCACCGAAGACGGAACGGCCGCAGCCAAGCCGCTGCCGCAGCGAGGCGCACCTGGTCTGTTGCGGTACGACGCCAACAAAGATCAGGCCGTGACCCTCGATGAATTCTTGAAGCGCCGGGTCGATGCATTCAGCAAGCTGGACAAGAACAGCGACGGAAGTCTGGAAGCTGCTGACCTCGACAAGGCTCCGGCGGGGTTCCGTCAACAGCGGCAGGACCGGCGGATGGAGCGGATGCTGGCGCGGCTTGACACGAATACCGACGGAAAGCTGACCAAAGCCGAATTCGATGCGGGTCCGGCCGGACAGACCAATAGCCGCCGTAGCACTCGAGGCGCCGCGCGCCGTTCGCTGATGTTCTCATTCTACGATCGGAACGGAGATGGGGTCATCGAGAAAGCCGAATTCGAAGCGGGACGGGGCGAGGAGGCCGAGTTCTCCAAGCGCCGCCGCATGCATGCACTCGATCGCGACGGCGACGGCAAGGTGACTTTGGAGGAGTATACAGCCGATGCGCGCTTCCGCTTCATGCGCCTCGACCTTGATCGGGATGGACGGATTACAGCAGCCGATCTGCCGCCGCCCGAACGGCAGCGGTGGGCGCAGCGTTGATGCAACGGAAGAATTCCGGCTCTCAAAGGCTAGCCTTCGCAGCCTGAAGAATGCGAAACTTGAGCAGGCTTCGTGGCCCGGTGGGCGACAGCCGGAGAGTGGTGTGGCAGCAGGTGATGCGACACCGGGCGGACAGCCCGGTACCGAACGGCGGGGCGCGGATCGGGAGGACGAAGCTCTCCTGGTGCGCGTCGCGTCGCGTGATCCGGCGGCGTTCCGGCTGATCGTGGACAGGCATATGCCGCGACTGATCATGCTTGCGCGGCGTCTCTTGCGGGACGACGCAGAAGCGGAGGACGTGGCACAGGAAGCAATGCTCAGGCTATGGCGGCTGGGTCAGGGCCTGGAGGTTGGACCGGCGGGCGTTGGTCCGTGGCTCAAGCGTGTCGTGTCGAATCTTGCGATCGACAAGCTCAGGGTGCGCGGGCGCGTCGACGTGACTGACGAGGTGCCGGAGCAGCCGCAGGCAGCCGATCAGTTGCGCAGGTTGGAACGGCGCGAACTGGCCGATCGCGTGGAGGAAGCCTTGCGGGAGTTGCCCGACCGGCAAAGGCTCGCTTTGACGATGTTTCACTATGAAGGGCTGAGCATGCAGGAAGTCGGGAGTATGATGGGTGTCTCGGCGGAGGCAGTGGAATCGCTGCTCGCCAGGGCCCGCCGCAGTTTGAAGGTTGCGCTGGCCGGGGAATGGCAGGCTATGCGCGGCGACTCGGCAAGTGAGGTATGAGTGACGGACGTTGACGCTGACAGATACAGCGGAAGTTAGGACACGGCAGATGACGAAGACAGTTCAGATGCGACGGCTCGAGACCGTTCTTGCCGCTTACGGTGCGCAACCGGAGCGCTGGCCAGCGGCTGAGCGCGCTGCGTTGGCGACATTTGTTGCCGAGTGCGCGGATGCCCGGGCTCTCCTGGCCGAAGAAGCAGCCTTCGACCGGCTGCTATCGGCCGCGCCTGACAAACCCGGCGCGGACGTCGAGACCCGCGTGCGCGCGGCTCTGCTTGAGAAGTTCGAGGCTGAAAATGCCGCCTTGCCGCCCGCGGCTGGGGTCGTTGTGCCGTTTGCCCGCAAGAGCCGGACGCAGGCGCCGGTATCCATGGCGCCGAGCATCTGGAAAGAGCTTTCGGTGATGGCTGCCGCGCTGTTGATCGGGTTTTTCACAGTGTCGCAGGGGCTGCTGGAAGGCAGCAATCTTGATCCCGTTCAGCTGACCGCCAGCGTCAGCGACGAGAGCGACGACGCGAGCACACTGGCGCTCGGCACGCCGACCATCGACGAAGCGGAGGAGGAGCTGCTTTGAGCGATTTGTCCACGCCTCCGGCTGCATCGGCGCCGTCGCGCGGACGGCGGTGGCTGCTCGTTGGATCGCTTGCGCTGAACCTCCTCGTGGCCGGCGCACTGCTGGCGCTCTGGTTTAAGGGGCCGCCCCCGCATGGGCGCCACTCGCCCTCTCAGACAGCGTTCGGGATCATGAGGTTCTCGGGTCAATTGCCGCCCGAGCGCCGTGAGGCCGTGCGCAAACATTTGCGGGATGCGCGTGATGAACTTGGCGCTCTGCGTGATGAACTGAGGGCGGCCAGGACCAAAGCGGCTGAAGCTCTGGCCTCGCCCAATTACTCGGCTGCCGAACTGCAGGCGGCGCTTGAGGCCATTTCGGCAGCCGACAACCGGCTGCGGGAAATGGGGACCGCGACGATGCTGAGAGCCATCGGTGAGCTTACGCCGGAGGATCGGCAGAAGCTTTCGGAGGCCTGGAGCCGACGGTTGGAGCGGATGAGCCGCCGGAAAGGCAAGCCGGACAAGGACACACCTCCCGAGGCGCCGGGCGATAAGCCCTAACGCACGCGGTCATGCGCTGGCGAAGAAGTCGGCCTGTGACGGACAATGGAAGAAAGTTGTGACCCGCCAGGTTTCGTGATCGTCGGACTCGACGAGTGCGGAGCCTTGTTGTTCGAGCAATACCCGCGCGATGCAAACAGCCAGCGAAGACTGTCCTTCATCAGGGCGCGGTTGAGCCTTCGCAACCGTGACGCTGAGTGCGATCGAGCCTGAATCTTCGGTCAATTTGACAACGATCGTTCCCGCCCGGCGGGTCCGAGCAACGGCCTCTGCGATCAAGTTGATCAGGATCTGGCGGATTGGCCGGATTTCTCCGGTCACTTCGACGGGTGCATCGCAGGGCAGGATGACCTTCAAGCCGTATTTGGCGATTTCGGCGCTGTGGAATTCGGCGGCTTCGCGGAGCATGCAAACGAGGTCGAGTGTGCGGGCCATGTCTGCCGCGTCAGATTTGGCAAGCGTTGAGGTCAGAGCCAGCGTATCTTCGGTGCACTTGAGCAGCGAGCGGCTGCATTCGCGGATGTGACGGGTGTAATCGCGGTAGCGGTCGTGGCCGAGCGGACCGAACATCTCTGCGCCCATCAGATCTGAGAATCCAATCACCGCATTGAGGGGTGTGCGCAACTCGTGGCTCATGCGGGCGGTGAGTTCGGCCCAAAGCTGACCACGCATCTCGGCTTCACGGCGCGCCCGGCTGGCGGCATCGGCGATTTCGACAAGCCGCTGCGACTGGCGCTCAAGTTCGAAAGCCTGGCTGGCGGCGGGCGTGATGTCCGCAATCTGCGATGCGGTGGCGTGTTGGGTTCGCGTGAAGGCCAGGACGACAAGCGCCAGACCGGTGACGGTGAGGAAAATGGGGAGTGGCGGGCTCGACGGCCCGATGACTGCAGCGGCGATCGACGCCAGATGCAATCCTGCGGCGGCCTGAAGCCAGCGGTCGGACGCCAGGCCTTCCGTCACTTCGAATTGTCTTAGCCACGTGCCCAGCCCGGTGAGCGGACCGCGCGCGAACGCAGACCTCTCCCGTGGATGGGCGGACCCGATCCGCGCCATCCTATCCCCCTCGCCCGATATGCCCTCAGTCTTGCCCAGTGCGTCCAGCCGGTACTCACGACTGATTCGCTCGAATCAAAATCACTGATTCGCGACTCGCGTGTCGAGGGAGAATAAATAGGGTCAAGGCCTTGGATTCGTTATGCTCAGGGATCGAGCATTTTAGTCACGATCTCGAAGACATCGCGGGAAATAGTCTGGGACTTGGCGATCTTCAGCAGTGCCTTGCGGGCTTGTCCGCGGCGGCCGGGTTCGAGCGACTTCCAGGAGCGGAAGCAACCTAGCATCCGGGCGGCAATCTGTGGATTGAGGGCGTCGATCTTGAGAACTTCGCTGGTTACGAACTGGTAGCCGGCGCCGTCGGCGCGGTTGAATTGCAACGGGTTCTGAAGGGCGAAGTTGCCGATGAGCGCCCGGACCTTATTGGGCATCGCGTAGTTGAAGAGCGGGTGGGTGGTTAAATCGCGTACGCGCTCCAGCGCTCCGGGCAGCGTCGATTGCGCCTGGGCCGCGAACCAGGTGTCGATCACCAGGTGGTCGCTTTGCCAGCGGTCGTGGAAGGCATCAAGGGCCAGGATTCGTTCCGGGATGTCCAAGCTCGAGATCAGGACGAGCGCATGAGCCTGATCGGTCATCGATGTGGCTTTGCGGAAGTGGTCCCATACGCGTTTCAAGTCGCGCGGTTCGCCGCGTGCTGTCAGAAGGGTGAGTGCGGCATTGCGCAGCGCGCGCTTGCCGGCGCTTTTCGCATCGGGAGAAAATCCCCCACGTGTCGCCGCCGAGGCGTAAATCGCTTCCAGATCGTCGCCCAACGTCGTGGCCGTGAGCCGCGACAGGTTGGCGTGCGCGCGGTGGATGAGCTGCGGATCGACATTGCGGCCGATTTCGCGGGCGATGTCGGCCTGACCGGGAAGGCGAAGGAGTTCGGCACGGTAGGCAGGGTTCAAATCCTTGTCAGAAATCGCCTGTCCGAGTGCCTTGACGAACGCAAGACCGCGGCCCGCGCGCCGGCCTTCCTTGAGAGCGGTGACATTGGCGATGAGAGTTTGCGTGGCATAGGCGTTGGCGGCCTGCCAGCGATTGAAGAGATCGGCGTCGTTCGCGATCAGGAATTCGGTGTCGCGGTCGGAGAGATCGATCGTGAGCCGGACCGGTGCTGAAAAACCTTGCAGCATCGACGGTACGGGTCGCGACGGGACATCGACGAAGTGGAATGTCTGCGTGCGCTTGGTGATTTCCAGTACGCCGTTTTGCAGAGCCTGGCCGTTGTCGAGTTTCAGCGGGATCGGCGCGCCATTGCCGCTGAGCAGCGAAAGCCGCAGCGGAATGTGCAGAGGCTGCTTCTTCGGCTGGCCGGGGGTTGGCGGCTGCATCTGGTCAACCTTGAGCGCGGCGGTCTTCGATACGCGATCCCAGGTCAGCGAAATGACGAGTTCCGGGGTGCCGGGCTGGAGATACCACAGCTTGAATTGAGACAAGTCGCGGCCTGAAGCGTCTTCGAAGCATTTCAGAAAATCCTCGATCGTCGCGGCCTCTCCGTCGTGACGCTCGAAGTAGAGATCCATGCCGGCGCGGAAGCCATCCGTGCCCAGCAATGTCTCGATCATGCGGACCAGTTCGGCGCCTTTCTCGTATATGGTCGGGGTGTAGAAGTTGTTGATTTCGATGTAGCTGCTTGGGCGTACGGGATGGGCCAGCGGGCCGCCGTCTTCAGGAAACTGGGTGGCTTTGAGCTGGCGCACGTCGTGAATGCGTTGCACCGTGCGGTCGCGCTGGTCGGATGAGAATTCCTGATCGCGATAGACGGTCAGACCCTCTTTCAGGCAAAGCTGGAACCAGTCGCGGCAGGTGATGCGGTTGCCAGTCCAGTTGTGGAAATACTCGTGGGCGACGACGCTTTCGATGGCCTCGAACATGGCGTCGGTCGCCGTTTCCGGGGAAGCCAGGATCAGCCGGTCGTTGAAAATGTTGAGCCCCTTGTTTTCCATTGCGCCCATATTGAAATCGGACACGGCGACAATGTTGAAGACGTCGAGGTCATACTCGCGGCCGAAGCGCTGCTCGTCCCAGATCATGGACCGCTTGAGTGCGTCCATCGCCCATTCGGCGCGGGCTTCCTTGCCATGTTCGACATAGATGGCAAGGTCAACCATGCGTCCGGTCATGGTCTTGAAGGGCGAGCGGATCGCCGCGAGGTCGCCGCCGACGAGAGCGAAAAGGTAGCACGGCTTGGGGTGCGGATCGTGCCAGACTGCGAAGTGGCGCCGACCGCGATCGAGCTTGCCTGCTTCGACGGGATTGCCGTTGCCGAGCAGGATGGGGGCAACGCCGGTTTCAGCTTCGATGCGCGTGGTATAGACGGACAGAATATCCGGCCGATCGAGGAAGAATGTGATCCGGCGGAAGCCTTCAGCTTCGCACTGGGTGCAGAAGACGCCGCGCGTGCGGTAGAGTCCCTGCAGCGCCGTGTTAGCCTCAGGATCGACGGTGACGACGGTTTCGAGAGTGAATGATGCTGCCGGGGTTTTGGGAATTGTCAGATGGTGGCTGGTCTGCCGATAGCCACCCTCATCGAGCACCTGGCCATCAATCCTGATGCTTTCAAGCTTCAGGTTTTCACCATCAAGCCGCAGAGGACCAGGTTTGCCCCGGTGGGCAGGGTTGAGGCGGACTGCGAGCCTGGACCGGACGCGGGTGTGTGTGGGGTGGAGCACGATGTCGAGATCGACGGTGTCGATGAGGTACGGGGAAGGCCGGTAGTCATCGAGGCGAATTGGGCGGGGCGTGTCGGTTTTCATGGATCCTGGTTGGGCGAAGTGTTCGGGCAGGCGCCGACACTATGGAGCAAAACGCGATCCGTCACGCCATAAGGTGGGCATGCCGAACGATTTGAGTTGCTGGAATTCGAAAGGAAGCCACGTGCGGGCTCACTACTGGCGAATGCCCTGGTGGAACCGGCGCGCGGTGTGAGAGGGGTGTTCGCCGAACATCAGTCTGTAGTCTTGGGCGAAACGGCCGAAGTGCCAGAAGCCCCACGCCGTCGCGGCTTCGGTCACGCTGCCGCACTCCTTGAGCGTCCGGCGGGCCGCATTCAGCCGCACTGCGCGAAGGTAACTTGCCGGGCGAATGCCAAGCGCCCGTTGGAAACACGTCTGTAGTGTCCGCCGTGAGATCTCCAACGTCCGGCAGATATCCTCGATGGTGAGATTTTCGTTCGGGCTGTCGAGGGCCAATCTCTGGGCCTCACGGACGATTGTGCGGCAGCGGGTTTCCGTCAGTGTCAGGGGTTGGTCGCTGCCGTCATAACCAAGGCACTCGATGGTCGCGCGGGCCGCATCTGCGGCAAAGACTTTCGAAAGGCGCGGCGCGGCCGCGTAGCCGTTATCCGCTTGCAGCGTTTCAATCGCGCCGATCAATAGTCTTCTCAGCCTATTTCGCGCGATTGAATTCATGCCCTTCAGGCGGGCCGATTGGACCTGCCGGGAAATGGCTTCCAATTCGTCGTCGAGCATAACGGCTCTCAGGATCGCCTCGGAAATGACGAGGCCCGCCATGTCGAGGCCGTTAGGTGTCTGGAACTCGAAGCCGTTGGCTCCCGAAAAGATATGCGCTTGGGTCCCGTCGCAGGCCTGACCACAGAATTTCGCTGCTCCCGGCAAAGTTAGGGGCAGGCCGACGGCAACGCGGCCGGCCGGCAAGGCCCCAACTTGGTAGAGCGATTTGCTGGTTTTTTCCCTGAAGAGGTAGAGGCCGCCTACTTCGGCTTCGCTCAACTCGCCGCTGAATGTCCCCCCGGAAATTTGATTGTAGGTCTGGTTCCAGCCACGCAGCAGGGCGGCCTGTTCATCGATGTCGTGGGTCTGGTAGGTCCGCAGTTCGGCGGGCTGCCTCGGCAGTATTGGCGCTGGCATGGCCATCAGGTCCCGTCCGACGACGATCCTTAAACTTAGCCCTACATCTTTAGGCCGAACAAGCCACTTGGTGTTTAGACCGGCCGAATTGTGCAGCTTCGGGCCAAACTTACCTCAATCCCGAGCCGCCGAAACTTTGCCGAAAATGGATAGCGGCGCCGCCGGAACAGGGACTAGATGCCCCCGACAGGCCCGAATTCGCAGGCGCCGCGGTCGGCTGAATTGCGACGTGACGCAGTTCGCTCTCAGTTGCCAACCGCCCAGCCGGCCGGAAACTCCGGGTCTCGAACACTGGGGAGAGATCGCATGGAACCGCATGGTGCAGCCGGCGTCGAATACGAAAACGTCGATAAGGACTACTTCGAAAATCGCAAGCTCAAGCGGGGAGCGGCCGGCTGGGTTTTGCTGGTCGGGCTCGGCGTCGCTTACGTGATCTCCGGTGACTACGCTGGATGGAACTTCGGATTGGAGCAGGGTGGCTGGGGCGGTCTGATGATCGCGTCGCTGCTCATGGCCCTCATGTACACGTGCATGTGCTTTGCGCTGGCGGAACTGGCGACGATTGCGCCCACGGCCGGCGGCGGCTACGGATTTGCACGGAGAGCCTTTGGACCATGGGGCGGCTTCCTTACCGGGACTGCCATCCTCATCGAATATGCCATTGCGCCGGCGGCCATCGCCGTGTTCATCGGCGGCTATATGAAATCGCTGTTCGAGATCGATATCGCGCAGTGGGTCATCTCCGCCGGATTCTTCGCGGTGTTTCTTGGCATCCATATCTACGGTGCAGGTGAGGCGCTTCGATTGATTTTCGCGATTACGGCTCTCGCGGTGATTGCCCTGGTGGTCTGGGTTTTTGCGATGGTGCCGTTCTTCGATAGCGCCAAGCTGTTTGATATCGCTGTCAATCCCGAGGCGGTCGGGGCTTCGCCGTTCCTGCCATTTGGTTATCTGGGTATTTGGGCGGCCATACCGTTCGCCATGTGGTTCTTCCTGGCGATTGAAGGCGTTCCCCTTGCCGCTGAGGAAACGGAGGATCCCAAACGTGATCTGCCGCGCGGCCTCATCGTCGGCATGTTCATCCTGCTGACGTTCTGCGCCTTGATCATGGTGTTTGGACCCGGAGGCGTGGGTTCGGAAGCACTGAAGACGAACCTAAATCCACTGGTGGCGGCACTCGAGCATCCCTCGACCTACGGTGGTCCGACGTGGATATCGAAGTTCGTGAACTTCGTCGGCCTTGCCGGCCTGATCGCCAGCTTCTTTTCCATCATCTACGCTTACTCGCGACTGATTTTCGCCATGTCGCGCGCCGGCTACCTGCCGCGCGGCTTGTCGCTTACCAACGCCCGGCAATCCCCGTGGATCGCGCTGATCGTGCCAGGCATCGTTGGCTTCTTGCTGTCGTTGACCGAACAGGGCGATCAGCTGATCCTGATGGCGGTGTTTGGAGCGACGATCTCGTACATCCTGATGATGGCATCGCACATCAAGCTTAGGTTGTCGGAGCCTGATCTGCCGCGACCCTACAGGACACCCGGCGGAATCCTGACCTCGGGAATTGCGATGGTGTTGGCCTGCATCGCTTTGGTGGCGGTCTTCTTGAGCGACAAAAAGATGGCCGTTGCCGGGACGGAAATCAGCGTGGCCGCGCTTTCGGCCATCGCATACGCCATTTTCGTCGCGTACTTCGCGCTCTATAGTCGGCATCATCTGGTGGCCCACGCACCTGGTGAAGATGGTGCGGCCTGAGGCGGCGGTCTGGCGCTGACGGTTAGATTTGTTCGCCGGCCGCTCGCTGCGGCCGGCGGGGAAGGATGCAACATGGCGGGCTATGCTTATATCAGCGGCAACGAGCGCTATGCGTTTCGCGATCTCAAAGACCTCATGGCAAAGGCGACGCCGCTCCGGTCGGGCGATCTGCTGGCGGGCGTTGCCGCTACCGACGATACGGAGAGGGCTGCCGCGCAGCTTGCGCTCGCCGACGTTCCCCTCGGCGTGTTTCTGCAGGAGATGGTCGTTCCCTATGAGGCGGACGAAGTTACGCGGCTTATTATCGACACGCATGACAAGGCGGCGTTCAAAGCGGTGGCGCACCTGACCGTTGGCGGATTTCGCGATTGGCTGCTCTCCGATCATGCGACGACGGAGTCGTTAGCCAAGCTCGCGCCGGGACTGACGCCGGAAATGGTGGCTGCAGTTTCCAAGATCATGCGGGTGCAGGACCTGGTGATCGTGGCGAAGAAATGCCGTGTCGTTACGCGTTTCCGGAATACTCTCGGGCTCGCGGGCCGGATGGCAACACGGTTGCAGCCGAACCATCCGACGGATGACACGGCGGGCATCGCGGCCAGCATCGTCGACGGGCTGCTCTATGGAAATGGGGACGCGGTGATCGGCATCAATCCCGCGACCGACAGCATCGGGCAGGTGACGGCACTGGTGGAGATGCTGGACGGCATCATCGGCCGCTACGAAATTCCGACGCAGTCTTGCATCCTCACGCATGTCACGACGACGATCGCAGCCATAAATCGCGGTGCGCCCGTTGACCTTGTGTTTCAATCGATTGCGGGAACAGAGGCGGCAAACAAGAGCTTCGGCATCGACCTCAACGTTCTGCAGGAGGGTTATGAGGCCGGTCTGTCATTGAAGCGCGGCACTGTCGGCGACAACGTCATGTATTTCGAAACCGGGCAGGGGAGCGCGCTCTCGGCGAATGCTCATCATGGCGTCGATCAGCAGACCATCGAAACGCGGGCCTATGCCGTTGCGCGTAAGTTTCATCCGCTGCTCATCAATACGGTCGTCGGCTTCATCGGACCGGAATATCTCTACGACGGCCGGCAGATCGTCCGGGCCGGATTGGAGGATCATTTCTGCGGCAAGCTTCTGGGCGTGCCGATGGGTTGCGATATCTGCTACACGAACCATGCCGAAGCCGATCAGAACGACATGGATGTTCTGCTTACCATGCTCGGCGTTGCCGGGATCAACTTCATCATGGGCATACCCGGATCCGACGATGTGATGCTGAACTACCAAACGACTTCGTTCCACGACGCGCTCTATGTTCGCCGCGTCCTGGGGCTGAAGCCGGCGCCTGAATTCGAGGCGTGGCTCAAGTCGCAGGAAATCTTCGCCAGTGGCGACGAGGTGCAGCTCAATTTGGGTGTTCCCCGCGCTTTCCAGCGCGTTCTGGCCGCGGAGTGAATTGGGATGGCCGAGACCGACAGGACAGTGACGATTGCAAATCCGTGGTCGCACCTGAGGAAGCACACGCCGGCACGCATTGCGCTCGGACGCACCGGCATCAGCCTGCCGACCACAGAGCATTTGTCGTTCCAGCTCGCGCATGCGCGGGCGCGCAGCGCGGTGCATCATGGGCTCGATTTTTCCAAGCTGGCGCAGGAGGTGTCGCGTTTTGGTCCGGTGGTGCAGGTCGCAAGCGCGGCGCAGGGCCGGCCAGAATACCTGCAGCGTCCCGATCTGGGCCGGAGGCTGGATGCGGCTTCGGCCGCCAAGCTCGCGGCGGAAGTGAAGGGGCCGTTCGATATTGCGTATGTCATCGCGGACGGGCTGTCGGCGTACGCCATCGAGAAGAACATCGTGCCGTTCCTGGAAGCCATGTTGGCGGTGTCGGACAAGGCAGGCTGGAAGCGGTCGCCGCTGATCCTGGCTGGGCAAGGGCGGGTCGCGATCGGCGACGAAATCGGTTCGATTATCGGGGCACGTTTGGTGGTTATGTTGATCGGCGAGCGGCCGGGGCTTTCGTCGCCTGACAGTCTTGGAATTTATCTTACGTTCGGTCCCAAGGTCGGTCTGACCGACGCGGATCGCAATTGCATTTCGAACGTTCGGACTGAAGGGCTGTCGTATGCCGAAGCGGCATTCAAACTCCATTACCTCGCATCCGAGGCATTGAAGCGGTCGCTGTCCGGCGTCAATCTGAAGGATGATGCGGAGGTGCTGCCGAAGCCGGACGGAGCGTCGGCCGGCAACTTCCTACTCGGTGGCCCCGGCGCCTAACCGCGTGTTCGTGTGAGCAGCGTGTCAGGCAGAAGGCGGGACTTCACTTCGCGGAGAGCAAAGCTCGACCTGAGGCGCGTCACGCCGGGAAGGCGCGATAATTCCTGGCGGTGAATGCGCTCATAGTCGGTGAGGTCGCGAGCGAGAACGGTGAGAACGTAGTCATCTTCGCCGGACATCAGGTGGCAGGACACGACCGACGGGGCCGCCGCGACGGCCTTCTCGAATTCGGCGAGCAGGACTTCGCTTTGGCTTTGCAGACTGATTTGGACGAGCACCGTCATGTCGAGGCCGAGAGCCGACCGGCTGACTTTGGCCTGATAGCCTTCGATGACGCCACGGTCTTCCAGTGCTTTGATGCGGCGGGCAATTGCGGTCGGCGACAGGGGAATGCGCTCTGCCATTTCGACCTGCGTGATGCGCGCATTGTCGGACAAAGCGCCCAATATGGCCATATCAAGCGTGTCAAAGTCCATTACTGTTGGTTTCCTGCGTAAAGCGGCTTTGCTCTGCAGATAATCGGCGTTTCTGAGTTGAACTACAAGTCAGATTGCAAACCTTCTGCGCGCGAATGTGATCACATTTAACGCATCGAATTTCCCGCCAGGAGGACATCATGCGGATCGGCGTTCCAACCGAGATCAAAAGCAACGAATTCAGGGTCGGACTGGTCCCTGGGTCGGTGCGCGAACTCACGGCGAAGGGTCACGAGGTCTATGTCCAGGCCGGTGCCGGCGCCGGTATCTTTGCCGATGATACCGCCTACGAATATGCCGGGGCTAAGATTCTCCCCGATGCGGCGTCCGTTTTCAGCCAGAGCGAGATGATCGTGAAGGTGAAGGAACCGCAGAAGGTCGAGCGGGAGCGGCTGCGGCCGGATCATATCCTCTTCACCTACCTGCATCTGGCACCCGATCCGGAGCAGGCGAAAGGTTTGCTCGCCTCCGGTGCAACGGCGATCGCCTACGAGACGGTTACGGATGCCAACGGGGGCCTTCCTTTGTTGGCTCCGATGAGCGAAGTCGCAGGGCGTCTCTCCATCGAAGCGGCGGCGATAGCGCTGCGGCGGCCGACCGGCGGACGCGGTGTGTTGATGGGTGGCGTGCCGGGCGTGAAGCCGGCGAAGGTCGTCGTCCTCGGCGGCGGCGTCGTCGGAACGCATGCGGCGCGTATGGCGGCGGGCCTGGGCGCCGACGTCACCATTCTCGACCGTTCGCTGCCTCGATTGCGTCAACTCGATGAACTCTTCCAGGGTCGCGTGCGGACGCTGGCGTCCACGATGGCGACGGTGGAGAGCGAAGTGCTGGCGGCGGATGTGGTCGTCGGCGCCGTGCTGGTCGCGGGCGCGAGCGCTCCCAAGCTGGTCACGCGCGACATGCTGAAGGCCATGAAGACGGGCGCGGTACTGGTGGACGTATCGATCGATCAAGGCGGGTGCTTTGAGACTTCGAAGCCGACGACGCATGCCGAGCCGACCTTCGAAGTGGATGGCATCATCCACTACTGCGTGGCCAACATGCCGGGCGCCGTTCCCAACACGTCGGCGCAGGCGCTCAACAATGCGACGTTGCCGTTTGTCATGAAGCTGGCGGAAAAGGGACTGGCCGCATTCGACCGCGATCCGCATCTGGCAGCCGGTCTCAATGTGAAGGACGGGCGGATCATGCATCAAGCCGTGGCCCTTTCGCTGGGCTTCGATCGGCTGGGCGGGGGAAAGCCGCTGGCGCTCGCGGCTGAATAGAGGCGCGGGCGCAATCTGAGCGATCTTCCAAGTGGTGGGGCGGCGCGCAATGCGCTGCCCTTTCCTGTTAGATCCAGACGGCCTCACTCAACGAGGAGGGTCGGCGAGCCGCCGGCGAAAATCGTCGATTGCTACGATCGCGCGGACGTGTTCGCCCGACCCGATGCGGCGGACACCGTCGTCAGCCGTGACTTGGAACAGCAAGCGGCGGCCCTTGATCTCGACGAGTTCGGCAGTGGCCGTTACCGTGCGGCCGACGGGGGTGGGTGCGATGTGATCGACGGCGACGCGGATGCCGAGGCTCGTGTGCCCGGCGTCGAGCCGGTGCTCCGTTGCTTCGACGGCAGCCTGTTCCATGAGCGCAATCATCACAGGCGTAGCGAGGACCGCTTCGCCGCCGCTGCCGACGTAAGCGGCGGTGTGGCCTTCGTCGACAGTCATCGTTGCCGACCCGGTCAGGCCGGGACGCAAGGGTCCTGCCGTTTGTATTGCGTTCGGGCCGGTGTTGCTCATCGGATCGAGTGTGCCCGCAATTGGAAGCGCGGGGAAGCCAGTTGCTAGTCTACGGGCCGGAAGAGGTCGCCGGCGCAATTGAGATAGGCTTGGCGGATGCCGTGAGGCATGGGGCGGGGCAAGTCGTACGTGATCGTTTTGCCGTCTGTGGCAATGAATTCGAACCTGCCGCCCATGACCATCAGTTCCTGAGCGAAACTCGAACCGGTAAAGCCTTCGAGGACGGCTCGGGTTTCGACGGCGCCGTGGGGCAGCGACGTCGCCGGGGGAAAGAGCTTGGCGGTGTCGTGCGACGCCGTGGTGAGGCGAACGGTGGTGATGGGCGCCGTGTTCACGCCGGGGCGTGCGCGCACGGCAAAGGCAGTCACATCGCCTTCGCGGAAGGCGATGACTTCGCCGATGGCGGCGGCACCGTCGACTGTGGCCGACGACACAAAGCCGCAACCGGCGATCTCGCCGTTCTCCAACAGCGTGACGGGCTCGACCATGACCGAGGGTACGGCATGTCCATCTGAAATGTTCAGTGCGAATGCGGCAAGCAGGATTGCCAAATGCCAGGGCAGTGGGCGCACTACTGGGCCTTCGACATTTCGATAAGACCAGGCGCGACACTGCCGGCCGGACCGATCTCCTTATAACCTTCCTTGCAGCTCATTTGATGAGCCAGCCGGCAAGGGTTCGGATCGGCGGTGTGCGCGCAGCCAAGGGTTTTCTTCCAGGATTTCAAGACTGTTTCGGCCTGGATCTTGAATTTTTCCAGGTCGTCGCCGCTGAATGTTGCGGAGAGGGCTTCAGCCTTCGCGGTCGGCTTCATGTCGATGCAAACCGCCGCCATGCCAGCGGCCTGGCCATATCGAATTCCGGCATCGCGCGGATTGCTGAGATCGCCGAATTTCGCAGTCGGCGGTGGAGGGTTGTTGCCGGCGTGTGTGGTCCAGGCGGGGCTTAACCCGACTAGGGCAAGACCGAGAATTGCAAATCGAGTGGCGTGCATACGGGTTCTCCGAAGCGAATGCCTACGTGTACGCGGCGCGACCGATTTTGGCTCTGTCGTCTGAATGCTGCGGCGCATCACTCCTGAGGGGCAAATTCCAGAAGCCCGGGCAGAGCGCTGCCCTCGGGACCTATCTCCTGCCAAGCGCTGTTGCAGCTGAGAATTTTGGATTTGCGGCAGGCATTGATCTCACGGGGGTACTGGGCGGAATCGATGTCCTGACAGGAGAAAGCCTTGTCCCATGCGATGATGATGCGCGTGCTGGCTGCCTCGAATGCGTCTTTGTCCGCGCTGGAAATCGACGCTGGCAATGCCGTCAGTTTAGCCGTGGTTCGGGCCCCCGGGCATATCTTTGCCGCGGCCAGAGCTTGACCGTGGCGTGCGCCTTGTTCATCCGCCGAGCCGCGCGGATCGGCGGCGAGTGCGCTGGGTGAGGCAATAGCAGTAAACCAAAGTGCAAGGGCGATCCGTGTGTTCATGGCGCTTTGACTAGCATCACGCGGCCACGACGGGAAGCGCGGCCGGCGGCTCAGGCGTCGGCCAACGCTTCAAGGCCTGCGAAGTCGCGGATCACGTATGTGCCGCAGTGTTCCGCGATCAGGCCGTTTGCGCGGAGTGTCGCCAGTGACGCGGAGATATCCACCGCTGGAATGTCTAGCATCGACGACAGGGCGGTTTCACCCTCAGTTCCGGCCGTAACGTGGGTCTCGCCCGAGCGGCAAGCGTTGCCGGCCACGGCGATAAGATACGCGGCGACGCGATTGAGCACCGGGCGCAGGCCCGGTTGGAGGGCGCGACGGCGGAGGAAGTCGAATTCGCGGTCGTTCGCAGCGCTCATGCGCGACGCCAACGCAGCGTCGTTGCTGAGCGCCTGATCGAGGTCGTCGTCCTCGACCGGTACGACGCGCGTATCGACCATGGCTTTTGCCGTGGAGACATGCTCGGCCAACGAGCCCAGGCCGATGATTTCGCCCGGGAATGCGAATTCGATCACATCATGGGTTCCATCCGGCCAGACCACGTAGTGGCAGAGCGCGCCACTTTCCACGCGGTAAGCGGCGCTGCGCGGCAGTCCCGGAGCAAACAGGCTTTCGCCATGCGGAATCATAATGCCATCCCCTTCGGACCTGTTCGCAACCGCGTCCGCGCGGTGGTCCGCCGGGCGGGCGTCAGCAAACAGTCTCTTGTTTTCGAGTAGCATCCTCTAACTCCATACAACTTGAGAGGACGTGGGTTTCGTGCCTGCCACAATCAAGTCACAATTGGCAACGCTGACAGGCATTTAAGTAACGATGGCTCAGCCGGAAAGTTTCGGCTGTTCCATAGGGGACTCTGGCTTTTTGCGCTGTGTGACGAAATGATTGCACTATTCAGCCGCCAGACACCGATGACACGGCGGCCGGGGGAGGTCGAGCAAAGACCTTGAGTAGAGTGAATGAGTTAGCCGTGATTGGGCCCGGCAGTCATCACGGGCAGCGCAGCAAGTCGCGGGCGGCGCCATCCTCGGTCAGCGTCAGTGTGTCGCCGGAAACCGTGAGCTTCACATCGAACGCCTGGCTGTCGCCTTCCACACTGCAGGCGGACTTGCCCGACCATTCACCCGGGCCGCTGGATTTCAGGCCCTCGAATTGACAGTGTGTTTCGTGCTGATCATAGCCCTTTGCCGTCAGGATCAACGGGGCATCCTGGCTGTCCTGTTCAATCTTGCAGCTGGCAAGATCCGCCGCCCACGTTCCGGCATAGTCGGCAGCATGGGCCGGCAGAACCGCCAACGCCATCGCCGCGCCGGACACAAAAGCAGCGATCAGCGAGCGGGGCGAATTCAGGGCAGGCATTCCAGGTCTCCATTCCATGAGGCACGAGTATATCCGAGTACTCGCAGGCGGGTGTGGTCAAATCGCGGACGAACGCGGGTTATTCAGGGTCGGGTAGCGAATTCTCCTTTCTGATACTGGGCAAGGGTTTCGCGCGCCACCGCATATTCGGTGACACAGAATTCCGGCCGGGACCGGAGTTTGCGGGCGAATTCCGAGCGGGTTTTGTCGTAGGTGCGCCCGGCCTTGTCGGCGACCGACGCATCGAGCCCACGCCGCTTGACGTCTTCGACCAGGTTATGTCGGACAAGGCCGGAGTCGACGGGTTCGCCACACCGCTCGGCTGCGGCAACGTCATAGCCGGCGGCGTAGGCGCGATCGAATTCTTGGCTTGGCAGGCCCACCACTGCGCTGCTGCCCGCGCAGGCGGCCATGAGAGCCGACATCACGGCGGCCACCAGCGGTATCGGGATATGCGAGAGGGCTAAATCCGGCGTCAATGAAAAGCTTCCAGAGGCAATGCCAATTTGCCGAGTATAAGCGACTTGTGGCCGGCGATCACAAATTTGTCCGGTTGGTGGGCGCACGTCTCCATAAAGTGAACGTGCAGACCAGACATGAGGAGGCAACGGATGCTGCGGGCTGTGGGACTGGTGATTGCCGTGGCGCTTTCCGCGTTACTGATCTTTGTTGCCCTGCAGCCATCGACGTACAGGGTCGAGCGGTCGGCGACGATCAACGCGCCGCCCGCGCAGGTTTACGGGCAGGTCTACGACTTCGAGAAGTGGCAGGCATGGTCGCCTTGGGCGAAGCTCGATCCCGAGGCGAAGGTGACGTTCGTAGGGCCGAAGTCGGGACCCGGGGCGGTTATGCGCTGGGCCGGGAACGACAAAGTCGGACGCGGGGCGATGGCGATCACGGAAGCCAGGCCAGATGAGGCGATCAAGATCCGGCTCGACTTCGTCGAACCGATGGCGGGCACGAGCGACGTTGCGTTTGCGTTTCAGCCGGACGGGCAGGCGACGCGGGTGATCTGGAGCATCGACGGCGAACAGAGCTTCGTCGAGCGGCTCATGTGCACCGTGATGGGCGTGAATTTGGATCGGATGATCGGCGACGATTACGAACGCGGATTGGCGAATTTGAAAGCTGTCGCGGAGGCTGCGCCGCCGGCGACTGCCCCTGCGCCCGTCGCCGCGCCGCCAGGCTAGATGACGGCGATACGCTGGGCCGGTGCGGCCTGACGGGCGGCATTGACGATCGAGAAGCAGGCGGGGCGCGAAAACAGGAAATTGAAGCGCGTTCCCGTGACGAGGCGCGCGAGGATCAGGGCGCCGGCCACGCCTGCCGATGTCGAGATGAGGGCCGCGGTCCAGTCAGGGATCAACGCGCTGAACTTGAGTGCGGCCGCGCGGGCCGGTCCCATGAAGAGCGGGAAGGCGAGGTAGATCTTGATGGAGTTGCGGCCGCAATAGGCGAGCGCGCGGCCGGCGCGTGTCGGGATCAGGATAACGCTGAACGCGACAACCGCGGCGACCCCGGCATAGGAAACCCAGAGGTCGAGGCCGGTCGTGAAGGCTAGACCGTTCTCGACCAGCAGCCAGTTGATCGCGGCCCATGCCGCCAGCGCGCCGGCGATCAGGGCCAGCGGGACTTTGGCGACTTCGCCGGCGAAGCGGAACACGGCAGGTGCTGCCCAGTAGCCGGAGTAGAAGAAGACGAAGCGGGCGGCGAATTCATCGACGAGCAGCCAGCCGGTGTGCGGCGCTGCGAGATAGATCATGGCGGCCGCGGTCCATACCAGCCCCTTAGGCGCGTCATCCAGCAGTTTGGCGGCAACGAAGAACACCGCCAGCATGTAGATGAACCAGAGCGTGCCCCACGGCTGAACGAGACCTGTGACATAAGCAAGAAGTGTTGCTTCCGCGCCGTTGGCTGCGATCATGCCCGGGGCCTTCAGGGCGAACTGGATCGTCAGCCAGAGGACGTAGAAGTAGGCGAAGTAGGCGACCTTGCTGTCGAGATATGAGCGCCACGGCCGGTTGATGCGGGCGGCGAGGAAGAGGCCCGAGATCAGGAAGAAGTCCGGCATCCGGAACGGCTTTGCCCAGTCGATAAAGCCGTTAAGGATGGTCTCTTGGCCGGTCGCCTTCTCGACGCCGAGGGTCGCGTGCATCATGACGACCAGAATGATGCAGATGCCTTTGGCGATATCGACCCACGCGATGCGCTGGTGTTCGGCTTTGTGGGTCATCGCGTGGTATCTCGATGGCTGGATTGCAGGACGCATGTGCCGGGGTGGCACACGGGGCGGATGTCAGGTCAGAAAGCCGCAAGGGCCATTCCAGGACGCCGGCTAGCGGCGCGAATTGACCGCAACGCTCCCGGCAGGGTGAAAAAAGTGTAAAGGTGAGTTAGCCGATGGTGCGCCGGCCGGGATTTCGTGCGGCGATGGCGTGTCGATCCAAGAGGGAGGCGTGCAGATGGCGTTCATGCGGCTGATCTACGCTTCGCATCCGTTCGGGTTCGACGATCTGGCGCTGGCCAACATCCTCAAGACATCGCAACGCAATAACGCGCTCAGCGGCATCACTGGTACGCTGATCTGCCGCGAAGATATCTATTTGCAGTTGCTCGAAGGTGCGCGGGGGGATGTCGAGGCGCTTTTTGAGAAGATAAAGCGCGACGACCGGCATGCGGATGTCACGCTCCTCGTACAGGAGGTCACGGCGCAGCGGCTCTTTCCGCATTGGGCCATGCGGCACGATGAGGCCAAGAGCTGGATGTGGACGCGGGAGCAGGTGACCGCCGGCGTGGTGGAAGAGGCGACGCGAGACGAGGTTCTTGCGATTTTCGTGCGGCTCGTCGCGGAACAGCCGGGACATCTGTCGGGCATTCCACAAGGGTGCCCCGTG
This sequence comes from uncultured Hyphomicrobium sp., assembly GCA_964458265.1. Classification (GTDB taxonomy): domain Bacteria; phylum Pseudomonadota; class Alphaproteobacteria; order Rhizobiales; family Hyphomicrobiaceae; genus JAGVSR01. Next base: position 46,233 of record CAYWIF010000010.1, read on the forward strand.
CACAGATAGTCATGTTGATGCATCAGGTGCCTAACCGCGTTTTCATTTGTAAGGCGGCGCCCATTCCGGGAAGATAACTGCACATATTGGGCACTTGCTATGCGTGCCCCCCATGGAGGACAGCGATGCGAACAATCCTGACGGCCGCCGCGGCGGGTCTGATCGGCGCGTTGGCGATGACTGGGACGGCTCTGGCGGACAGCTATTTCGAGGTTGAGCATGCGCGGGCCAACGCGCGGGCCGGCGGACCCGTCAGCGAACGGGATGCGGAATTGCTCGACCGGTATGGCGCGCTGAGCGGTACACCGGATTGGCGGGCCCGGGCGCCCGCGCCCTACGGCTACCGTTCGAACGATCCTTCCCACAAAGTCTACCGCAAAACCAAGCGGCGGGACTAAGGTTCGATGGTGTCAAAACCAACGCGGGCCGGAAGCGCTTTACGCTCCCGGCCCGCTGTCTGACGCTGAGGATTGATCAGCGCGACACTTCGTTCTGCGTTGCCCCGCCGAGCTTCATGGGCTCGTACATGGGGGCGGCTTCCTCGCGGCGGCAACCGGCAGCAAGCGTGGCGGCTACGCACACGGCAAGAATTGCGATTTTCATGGTGTTTCCCTCCGTTTCAGACGCGACACGCGTATGACTTGGGGTGACAACGAGCGAGGCCGCCATTCGTTCCATGCGGCGACGCTGATTTTGATCCGGCGGATTTTGGTGCATCGCAGCTGGCGGGCGGTGCATTCGGTGCCGACCATGGCGGATTTGCACGTGTGTTGGAATTCGCCCGCGGGCTCCAGGCCCTTATTCTCGATTGTGTGTATAACCGCCGCACCGGCCATGAACCTGGCCATGCCTTCGGTGACGCCATTGCCGATGCCGCCATAGAGCTTGCATTCGCCGGCGGCGGCGGGCGGGGAATTCTGCCCCTCTTTGTCCGGCTTGCTTGCACTTCGCGGCGGCAGGCGTTAGCACGCGTGGCACCATAACCGACCTGATCCGACTGACCTTTTTGGGAAGAGCCACCATGACCGACGCGACACGCCTGGAATCCGACATCGTCAACCTCAAGCGGCAGAACGAGGAGTTGTCCGGCATGGTGCTGGCGACGGGTGTGATCCTGACGCAGCTTCTGCAGGCGAACTGCAAGCGCGAACTCAATCCGCAGGCGGCGGCGACGCGCATCATGGCGAACGCGCGCGAGGCGATCGACGGTTATTCGAAGGCGGCGAACTCCGATCCGGTGATGACCAAGCGGGCTTTGGATGCGGTGCAGCAATACGAGGATCAGATCAAGTCGGTGCTCGCGGTGTGAGTGTAGGGCGGCTGCTGGTACGACTCGCGCGAGGCATTGGCCGGCATCTCGCACTATGAGAGTGACCCCCACCCCTGCCCCTCCCCACAAGGGGGAGGGGATGCGTTTGACTTCGTGGGGCGAGGTCCGGTTCGATCCGAAGCGGACCTTCGCTACGTAGTGCGTTCATGCGGCAACTGATGAAATTCGTGCACACGGTGTCGTCGGCGGGGATCGTCGGCGGACTGGCCGCGTATGCGCTGATCCTGCTCTACGCGCCGCAGGAGACCGCGCAGGCCTATGCCGAGATGCGCCAGACCATTTCGGCGATCTGCAATTATATGATCATGCCGGCGCTCGGGATTTCGCTCGTGACAGGGTTGCTGGCGATGGCGGTGCACCGGCCGTTCCAGGAACTGCGCTGGGTGTGGGTGAAGGCGCTGCTTGGCATTTCCATGTTCGAGGCCACGCTCGCCATTATCCAGGCGAAGGGGTCGGATGCGGCGCGCATCTCGGCGAAGATCGCGGCGGGCGAGCCGCTGCAGCAGGACTTGGCGCTCACGATTGCGAGCGAGTGGACCACGCTGTTCGCGATCCTGGCGATTTCGCTGGCGAATTATGTGCTGGGGGTTTGGCGGCCGTCATTGGCGATGCGGTGGGTGCGGCCAAGTTAGCTCTGTTCTTGACTAACGTTAAACTCATGGAGTTCTCCATCGAACTCGACAAGGATTGCGTACCCGGTTGGGCTGTCAGAGGCTCTAGTGGGCGGCTGAAGTATTATTGTACCCCCATACCATTCGCCGGGTAGCACGGTATTGTCCTTCAAAATGGTTTGCTGGAGATTAGTGAGATTTTGCTCGCCTTCGGCTCGAAGCCTCGCGAAGTCGTTCGTCGTCTGTGCATTCGCTGATTGCTGGGCAATTTGCGCTCTCAGTGGGTCATAGGTCGTCGCTGAGTACGTTCCATAGGCTGATCCATAAGATCCGTAGGTATTGATATTGCCCGTAGTATGAACATATCCAGCTTGCGATGCAGACATGGCGCGGCCTGCGCCAGCTAATGCTGCGCCGAAAGCTGCCACGGCTTGCTTTGTTTCCTCCTCAGCTACAAGTTCCGCGTAGCGGTACACCTTCAGTGTTTGATGTTTCGCGCCTTTTTGGATCGCAGTGATGCTTGCTTCGGAAAGTGTGACAGGTTCGGTTCCATGGTTTCGAACGACGACGGTGAATGCGGGGCGCGCGTTGCCCTTCAATACTTGTGTGTTGGGTTTCAACATCACGATGTTTCTTTTTTTTGATATTAGCGCAGGCACGCCGTCCCGCACGATACTGTCCTGACCGGGTGCAGCGGATAACTTGATCTTTTGTGATCCGCAGGCCGCAGTAAAGCCTGCTATCGCAAATAAGAGGATGGATGAAAATCGCATTATCGCCCCCCAGCGTGGTGGTAGCTTAGAATGTTGGGAGCGTTTCACAACAATTTCAGTGAAAGCGAGGGCAATGATCAACGTTTAGTTCAGATGCGAACTAGTCCGTTGGTGATCCGGAGACTCAGGATTGATCCTACGTGAAACACGGTCATTCACCGACACCTGACCTCAATCGTGCGGCCGGTGGTGGGGTCGTATTTGCGGCAGGGGATGGGGCCGGTGTCGAGGGGGGCGAGGGTGCCGGTTTCGACGGGTGCGGCGTCGGTCGCGGTGGTGATGGCGGCCTTGGTGTGCGCGGTCTGGGGGCCTAAGCGGCCGGCGGCCAAGCGCGCGGGATTGGGTTCGGGCAGCGGCGGGTTCTTGAGCTGGGTTTGGGCGACGGTCGGCGGGTTTTTACGGTTGCCGCGCGCGCGGACGACGCGCCGCTTCTTCGGTTTTGCCGGTTGGGCCGCGCCGAAGTCGGACACGCCGTAGCTTTGGCCCGTCTTGTAGTCGTAGCCCATGTTCGGCGGTCCGCCCCACGCTTTCATGTCGCGCGATTGCGCGAACGCAGGTGACGTCAGGGCCGCGCCTGCCAGCAGGCAGACGAGAGCGGCGGCAAGGTGGGCGGTCATCGATCAGTGGTTCCAGCGAAGCGTTCGAATCACATTGTAACCGATTATGCCTTATGCTCCGACCGCGGGGATGCGCTTAAGGCTCGGACGCGCTTTCTTTTTTCAGCGTAGTGGCGGGTGGGACTCGGTTGGTGATCACGCCGGGACGTCTATGCGCTTCGTGTTGGGTCACGTGTTCTTGCTGATGGGGCGTGCGGAGTCCTGCGGCGCCGTTCGCGACCCCCACCCCCGGCCCCTCCCCGCAAGGGGGAGGGGAGTTCACCACTCGGGGCTGTTTCCGCTCACGCCGGCTGATCCGGACGCTTTGCGCCTGTGCCGGCTCCGCGCGGGCGCGGCTTGCCGCGGCGCACTTCGTGCGCTCGGCGCTTCGCGCCGATGGGCTACTTGCAGGCGACTTCGATCGTGGTGCTGGTGGTGGCGTCGAAGCGGCGGCAGGTTTCCGGTGTGGCGGCCGTGGTTGCGGTGTTGCTCGCGGCGGGTGTGCCGGATGCTGGTGCCGCGGCGGTGGTCTCGGTGTTGGCTTCCGTCTTGGTTTCGGAATTCGCCGTCTCACTGTCAGTGGTCTTGTTGTCGGCTGCCGGTGCCGCCTTGGCAACGGACTCCTGCTTTGCCGGTGGCTTGGCGGGAGGTTTGCGCGCGGACTTGGTGGACGGCTTCGACGGTTTGGCCGCCTTCTTTGACGGAGAGGGTTTGTAGGCGGGCTTTTTGTAGGAAGAACCGCTGCCGTAGTCGGGCGGGGCGGACTGTTTGCCAGTGGAGAAGTTCGGGCCAACGGTGGCCGGGCCGCCGTAGCCGCGGTCGGGGGCTTGCGCGATGGCGGGTGGCGCCATGGCGAGTGCGGCGATGGCGAGGGCGACAAGACAGGCGAGGGCGCGCATTTGCGGTCCTTCCGTGAAGCGAGTTCTTTTTGATCCTACACCATTGGCGACGGTGCGGGGCCCCGGAAAAGTCTGCAGTTGGCGTCAGGCGGACTTTTTTGCCGGCTTTGGTTTCGTGACCGGACCGTTTGCGTGGGTGGGCCGCCTTGCGAGGAGGTCCTTCAGGTATTGGCCAGTGTAGCTGTCCTTGGCCTTGGCAACGTCTTCGGGGGTTCCAACCGCCACAAGACGGCCGCCGCCGTCGCCGCCTTCGGGGCCGAGATCGATGATCCAGTCGGCGGTCTTGATGACTTCCAGGTTGTGCTCGATCACGACGACGGTATTGCCGGCGTCCACCAACTCGTGGAGCACTTCGAGAAGTTTGGCCACGTCGTGGAAGTGGAGGCCCGTGGTCGGTTCGTCGAGGATGTAGAGCGTGCGGCCGGTGGCGCGCTTGGAGAGTTCCTTGGCGAGCTTGATGCGCTGGGCTTCGCCGCCCGAGAGTGTGGTCGCCTGCTGGCCGATGTGGATGTAGCCGAGGCCGACCCGGGCCAGCGTCTCCAGTTTATCTCGAATGGATGGGACCGCCTTGAAGAACTCGGCGCCTTCCTCGACGGTCATGTCGAGCACGTCGGCGATCGATTTGTCCTTGAAGGCGACGGAGAGCGTTTCGCGATTGTAGCGCTTGCCCTTGCATTCCTCGCAGGTGACGTACACGTCGGGCAGGAAGTGCATCTCGATCTTGATGACGCCGTCGCCCTGGCACTTCTCGCAACGGCCGCCCTTGACGTTAAAGGAGAAGCGGCCGGGTTCGTAGCCGCGCGTCTTGGCTTCGGGGAGACCGGCGAACCATTCGCGGATGGGTGTGAAGGCACCGGTGTAGGTCGCCGGGTTGGAGCGCGGCGTGCGGCCGATGGGCGACTGGTCAATGTCGATGACCTTGTCGAAGTGTTCGAGGCCCTCGATGCGGTCGTGGGGCGCGGGGTGTTCGCGGGCGCCGTTCAGCCGGCGCGCGACGGCCTTGTAGAGCGTGTCGATGAGAAAGGTGGATTTGCCGCCGCCGGATACGCCCGTGACACAGGTGAACAGTCCTTGAGGAATTTCGGCGGAGACGTTTTGCAAGTTGTTGCCGCGCGCGCCGATGACCTTGAGGCCGCGCTTCGGATCAGCTTTGCGGCGCACTTTCGGAGGTGAAACGAGGCGCTTGCCGGTCAGGTATTCGCCGGTCAGCGAATTGGGGCTCGACATGATGACGGGCGGCGTGCCCTGGGCCACGATCCGGCCGCCGTGGACGCCCGCTCCGGGGCCGATGTCGACCACATAGTCGGCGGCCAGGATCGCGTCCTCGTCATGTTCGACGACGATGACGGTGTTGCCGAGGTCGCGCAGGTGTTTCAACGTGGTGAGCAGGCGGTCGTTGTCGCGCTGGTGCAGGCCGATGGAGGGTTCGTCGAGAACGTAAAGCACGCCGGTGAGACCGGAGCCGATCTGCGAGGCGAGCCGGATGCGCTGGCTTTCGCCGCCAGAGAGCGTGCCTGACGCGCGGGACAGCGTCAGATAGTCGAGGCCGACATCGACAAGGAATTTGAGGCGGTCGCGGATTTCCTTGAGGATGCGGGTGGCGATTTCGGTTTGCTGTTTGGTGAAGGTTTTGGGGAGGTCTTCAAACCAGATATTCGCGGCGCGGATCGACATGTTGGAGACGTCGCCGACGTGCTTGCCGCCGACTTTGACGGCAAGGGCTTGGGGTTTCAGGCGGTAGCCGTGGCAGGCCTCGCACGGGTGGGCGGACTGGTAGCGGGAGAGTTCCTCGCGCACCCATTCGCTGTCGGTTTCCTTCCAGCGGCGCGCGATGTTGCCGATGACGCCTTCGAAAGCCTTGTAGGTCTTGTAGTTTCGCGACCCGTCCCAATAGGTGTACTCGACCTCTTCGTCGCCGGAGCCGAACAGGATCGCGAGCTGCACGTGCTTGGGCAGCTTCTCCCATGGCGTCTTCATCGACACCTTGTAGTGCTTGGCGAGGCTCTCGAGCGTTTGTTCATAATAGGGCGAGGTCGCGCCGGTCTTGGCCCAGGGATAGACGGCGCCGTCGGCGAGCGACAGCGTGCCGTCGGGCACGACGAGTTCCGGCTCGAATTGCAGTTCGGTGCCCAGCCCATCGCATTGCGGGCAGGCGCCGGAGGGGGCGTTGAACGAGAACAGGCGCGGTTCGATTTCTTCAATTGTGAAGCCCGACACGGGGCAGGCGAAGCGCTCGGAAAAGACGATGCGTTCGTGGGTGTCGTTCTTGTTTTTGTATGCGCCGGGCTGCTCCCCTCCGGGGAGCCGGCCGCCGGAAGCGAGGGGTTTGTCGACGAATTCGGCGATGGCGAGGCCGTCGGCGAGCTTGAGGGCTTGTTCAAAGCTATCGGCGAGGCGCGTGGCGATGTCGGCGCGCACGACAATGCGATCAACCACCACGTCGATGTCGTGCTTGAATTTTTTGTCGAGCTTGGGCGCGTCGCCGATCTCGGTGACCTCGCCGTTGATCTTGACGCGCTGGAACCCCTTCTTCTGCCACTCGGCCAGTTCCTTGCGGTACTCGCCTTTGCGGCCGCGCACGACAGGTGCGAGGATCATGAGGCGCGTGCCTTCCGGCAGTTGCAGCACGCGATCGACCATTTGGCTGATGGTCTGGCTTTCGATGGGGAGGCCCGTTGCCGGCGAATAGGGGACGCCGACGCGCGCGAAGAGAAGGCGCAGGTAGTCGTAGATTTCGGTGACGGTGCCGACGGTGGAGCGCGGGTTCTTGGAGGTCGTCTTCTGCTCGATGGAGATGGCGGGCGAGAGACCGTCGATGTGATCGACATCGGGCTTCTGCATCATTTCGAGGAACTGGCGCGCATAGGCCGACAGGCTCTCGACGTAGCGCCGCTGGCCTTCGGCATAGATGGTGTCGAAGGCGAGCGAAGATTTGCCGGAGCCCGAGAGCCCGGTGAACACGACGAGTGCGTCGCGCGGGATTTCGAGATCGACGTTCTTCAGGTTGTGTTCGCGCGCACCGCGGACGTGGATAGTCTTGTGCGTCTCGGCGATCTTGCGGGGGCTGGGTGATTTCGGCGGCTTGCTCATCGCAGGCTTCGTAGCGCGGGGGCCGCGCCGCCCGCAATGTGGCTGTTGGCCGGTAACCCAATGACGGGTGACGAATGGCGAGCTATACAACTTTCGAATGGGGAGTACGGGTCGCCGGTCGGGAGAATTTGAAGTGCTTGCTCCTCGGCAAAGCAGGGGGCAAGACCGGCGCGCTTGCGATTTCGTTTGTAGAGACTGATGCGACGCACCGGCCTCGCCACGGACGACGGGGGTGGGCCCCCTTTTCGAAGCGTCGGTGCCACCACCCTGCGCGCATCTCAACACAGGTTGAACGGGGTTCTTACTCCCCCGCCGGCAGCGGTCCCCCAGGCTGACTGACCCAGCTGGCGCTCCGTTCCGCTCCCCTTCCGCAAACAGGATCCCAGCTCGAGCCTGTTCCCTGCCGAATGCGGTGGGATGCGCGGGAGTGTAGGGGAGCGGTGGGGAGGCGGGGATAAGATTGCGTCGCTTCTTGTCGCGAGCGTGCGGCAAGTAATGCGGTACCTTTGGAGAATTGCGGTTGGCAGCTCGGCTGACGCGCCGGTTTGGGTGGCGGTCGGCTGGACGCCATGAGACTTGGTGGGCATTTCGCGATCCGGTATGGTCCCGACCGATAGCCTAGGGGTCGCGTGAACGGTGGCTGAATGGGCCGCTCAAGACCGGTTCAGGCGTCCCGTGGGACAACTCCGCCATATCCGCGTCACGGGAGCTGGCGACCATGGGTTATCCGAGCACGACCTTCGAGGAGGGCTATCTGATGTCCGAGAGCACCGTCCCCGCCCGTTCAGGCGGCGACTATGACCGTATGATTTCGTTTTTGAAGAACCTGGCGCTGGTGGTGACGATCGTCGGCGCCGTGCCGACCGCCATCACGGCCTATCATGCTTATACATTCGGTGTTCCCTTCAGCCAGGTGCCGCAGCGGCTCGCCCAGTACGACCTCTGGGTGAAGAACATCGACTGCCAGATCGAATACAAGGCCCTGGCGACCGCGGAGGGTACGCGCGTCGATGTGGGCGCATGTTCCAAGACGGGCGATATCGCTTTGAAGTTGTCGTCGCCCGACGGGAAGGCTGCCTATCAGTGGATCGCCTACAACGAATTGCAGAAGCCCGGCGAAGCACCGCAGTCGACGAGCATCATCGATTTGCTGATTTCCTCGGCGCGGGCGGATGACGCAACCTTGAAGCCCTTCAAAGTCGCGCAGGGGCTGGAAGTCATGTGCCAGGCGATCCAGGGCAAAAGCGTCGTCCGGGTCGTGAAGGAAGGCGGCAAATGCTTCAAGGAAGTGTTTTCGCCGATCAAGGGCGCCGTTGAAAAGCGCGACGAGGTGGCCTGCTCGACCCCATGCGGTTGAAATTCGACTGGGCTGAGTGACCAACACGGGCGGTGAGGAGACCTCACCGCCCGTTCGCTATTCAAACAGGCTTGCCGTAGATCAGGACGCTTCCTTGCCCGATGTCAGGCTTGTGCCGTTGGTGTCGATGGTGTCGCCGGTTTTTGCCCACCAGGAGAAGTTCCAGGGGCCGGTGACGCCGCAGTGGTTGTCGCATTCGTTCTTGAACGTCATCGATTTTCCGGCCGCGATCTTGTGGACGGTTTCCTTGTCGCCCTGATCGAGGCCAACGGAAATTTCCTTATCGGACTTGTTGTTGATGGTGAGGGCGTGCGCGCCGGTCGTCATCGCGAAGGCCAGAGCCGTGGCTAACATCAAAGGTTTCAGCATGATTGATTTCCTTCCTCCTTAGAACTTGGGGACAGGTGGACAGACCACCGGGCAAAGCGGGATTAGCCGTTCCAAAACCCTTCTGTGGAGGGCGGCACGTTATACCGTTTCGCTTGCAGCGGAACGTCGTTGCTCGTGGTTCCATTGAAAAGGGTTTGGCGCGTCAACTCGCTATCAAAACGAATTGACCGCCGATACGCAATCAAGCGTATTTTTTCTCTGCTTCTGAATAACGATGTCGATGTTCTTTTCGAATTTTTGAAACTTTCTCTACGTGAAAATGCGAATGAGGTTTGGCTCTCGTCCATCCCCTTACGGACGAGAGCCTAGCTTGGAATTCATAGGCAGATAGGAAGATTACTTTTTGGCCGGTGCGCAGGTGAGGCAGGCGCCGTTGGTCTCGATGTTGTCGCCGGTTTTGGCGAACCAGGAAAAGTTCCAAGGGCCCGTCACGGCGCAACCGTATTTGCACTCGTCCTTGAATGTTGCCGCCTTACCGGCCGCGATCTTGACGACGGTGGATTTCTCCCCTTCGTCGACAGCTATGGAAATTTCCTTATCGCTTTTGTTGCTGACGGTGAGGGCTTCGGCGGCTGAAACGGATGCGAAGGCGAGGACGATGCCGGCGATCGTTGTTTTGAACATAGTCATTCCCATGGGTGCTTGGATGATGGAAGGGCGTGCAGCGCTTAGATCGCGCTGGCCGTTCAGCCGAGCACTCCATAAGCGGGTGGGCAATTCAGGATTGCCGGTCCGCCAATCATAAGGTTGTGAGATTAGTGCTTGATTTGCCGAAAGTTCCTGGTGTGAGCGTTTTGTTTATGAGCGCCGCAACAGGATCAGTCCTCGTCGTGGTTGGTGACGGCGACAAACTCGTCGTCGCGCTGACAGCGGCGCTCGTGCATCAGGAAATCGTAATAGCCGCACCGGCCATCACCCGGATAGCTGCGGCAGGTCGCAGGGCGCGCGTGGTAGATGGTGCAGCGGCGCTCTGCGGTGTCGAAGAAGCGGCAGATGCGACCGTAGATGCCATCCTTCTTGCGCCGCATGGTGTACTTGTGGCCGTGCGCCTCTTTGGTGAACTTCGTCTTGGCTTCGTCGTAGGTGAGTCCGTGATGGCGGGCGAGACGCTCCACGTCGCGTTTGGTGAGGGCAATAACGGGATACGAGCAACAGTACCCCGGACATTTCATGCAATTGTAGAGAGCCATGGCGATCAATAGTCGTCCGTAAGTCGACCCGATGATTCGGAGGTCGAGGCGTCTGCGTGCGCGCAGCCGACGTGCCGGGATAGAGGAAGCGGGCCCAGCGTCAAGGCCGTTCAAGCGTGTGGCGGCGCAATTGGATAGGTAGTGTAACTGACTTAGTTCAGTTTCTGGTAGTTGTTGCGTTGAAGCGGCAAGACCTATGCTCAAAATCTTAAATAAGCTGCCCGCGTGAACTGGGGCAGCAGGAATGCGCAGCAAATCATCGCTCGTTTTTCTGGGTCTTCTGGCGGGGCCGGCACCTGCCGCCGCGGGGACTGGTCGGGGGTCTATATCGGGATTGGCGTGGGTGCCGGTGCTGCCAACCACGAGTTGTCCCTTGATTACCGTTTCAATTTCGGGGGATCGGAGACGACGCCGCTCAAGTAGAACATTCGCTGTTCAGGCGGGTCATTAACGGGGAGGGCCTTCGCTCTCCCCGATTTCCTGCATCTGGTTGTCGAGGGTATAGAGGGGGAGGTCTTTGACGCCAACGCGACAGTAGGCAGCGTAGCTGAGACGGTCGCCCTTGGCGGGATGTGCCCAGCCGCCGGCACCGCAGCGGATATAATCAGCATCCGGCACGAGCGGCCGGCAATCGCGCTCGACGAGAAGTTTGGCGGCGCCGGGGTCATCGCCTTCGGTTTCGCGGACCACGAACATTAAGCTGCGGTGATCAATGCAGCCAGCGGCGGGATAAGGACTGCCGGCGGGCTGGATGAACCGGTGGCGGGTGCCCAATTGGTGCTGTAGCGATTCTTCCGCGGCGCTCGCGGCAGCGGGGCATACCAGCGATAGAGCGGCGCCGAGGAGATGTTTTAGAGTTTGTTGCATTGGGGGCCTAGTCGAGCGGAGACGCTTGGTCGAAACGTAGGCGACGACGGATCGGATGACTGCGGGAATGCCGCTCAATCCGCCGGTTTCGAGGATCACGTGAGTTCAATGCAATTTTCGCATGCAGCGCTGGTCGGTATCGGAGCGTTCTACACGTTTGCCGGGCTCGTGGGCCTTCGCGCCGCGCATCAGAGCCGGCTGATGGACATTGCCATCGCCAAGATTTCGATGAAAGGGCCGCCTGCCGTGGAGACGGCGCGCGGATTGTGGTTGCTCTTCGCGTCGCTGGCTGTGCTGGCGGGTGGGTTGTTCCTGATCCTCAGGCTCGAGTGGGCGGCGGCGGCGTTCGCCGTGTCCGCACTTGGGCAGGCGATATATCTCCTCGTTCTCGCGCCGTACTATTTCGATCGTGACGATCCGCCGGATGCGAGGGGACGGCAGCAGACGATCAATGCGTTCATTCTCTATGCGGCCGCGACGCTGTTCGTCCTGTGGGCGTACCGCACGGATAAGCTCATGCCGGCCTACGCGGCGGGTTGGCCCGCCGTTTATGCGGCGCTGGCAATCTTGTTTGGAGCCCTGGGCTGGGGTCTGTTCCGGTTTGCCTATCCGCTGGCGAAGGGGCCGTCGGCCTTATTCGGCGGGACGGCGGGCAGCGCTGACAGCGGCGATATTCCGGACTATTCGCCGGACGACGAGACGGGGCCACCGCTGGCGGAGAGCCGGCGCATTCTGGTCATGTCGGACTACGAGTGCGATCCGCTATGGACGCATGATCCGGGTCGCAGCGGGACGATCGCGCCCTGCGATCTGCCGCTGTCGGAGGCGCTGAGGGCGGACTTGGAGGCGTGGGCGCGAAACTACGACGGGTCCTTCAATTTCGAGGATCTGAGCAATCCGCATTGGAGCGAGGCGCAGTACGCGGCGCATGACGCGGCGGGTCTGGCACTGGCCCGCCGGTTGAAGCGGGAATTGCCCGACCGGCAGATTTACGTTTGGCGCACGGGCGATGGGACTTACGGGCACACCGAGGTCCAGGCCGATGACCGCTAGAGGCGGGGTTGCGGGGAGTTTGCCACTCGGCTAAAGTGAACAAAAAAGGAACATTCAGGAACGTCGGGCGGGTATATTAAGCCCCGGCGTCAAAGCAGTGGACAAGCAGCCGGCGGGGTGCGGAGCGGGCGGTCGCGCGGGCTAAGGTCCCTGCAACTCGATTCGACCTGCGGGGTTCAGGGCAACATGCCCGGCAGCCTCCCGGGCAGTGATGCAGAAAAGGAGTACGACATGGCCGGATCGGTCAACAAAGTGATCCTCGTCGGGAACGTGGGCAAGGACCCCGAAATCCGCCGGACGCAGGACGGCCGTTCAATCGCGAACCTATCGCTGGCGACGAGCGAAAGCTGGCGTGACAAGGCGACCGGCGAGCGCAAGGAAAAGACGGAATGGCACCGGGTCGTCGTGTTCAACGACAACCTGTGCAAGGTCGTCGAGCAGTACGTGCGCAAGGGCTCGAAGCTCTACGTCGAAGGGCAGCTCCAAACGCGCAAGTGGACCGACCAGTCGGGCGCGGAGAAGTATTCGACCGAAGTGGTGCTGCAGGGGTTCGGCGGCACGCTCACCATGCTCGACGGGGCGCGCGGTGCGACCGGCGGGATGGGCGAGAGTTCGCAGGTCGAGTACGGCGGGGACGCCGGTTACGGTTCGGGATCTTCGGGCGGGTATGACAGCGCGCCGAAGCGGTCAGGCGGCGGTTCGAAGGGCAAGTCGTTCGACAAGGCGCTCGACGACGAGATCCCGTTCTGAGTTCGAAGTTGGCGCTCAAAGCAAGAGCCCCGCTGCGAAGATGCAGCGGGGCCTTTTTTTCGTTGCGATTGGGGGTCTGACCCCAAACTTGCTTCGCCCGATCAGGGTGTGGCGGGTGCCGGGGCGGGCGTTTCAGGCGCGGGAGCCGGGTCAGGCTGAGCGGCTTCCTTGGCGGCATCGACGGCGCCGCCGACCGCTTCCTTTGCCTTTTCATAGGCGGGGGTCGCGGCTTCCTTGGCCTTCTCGTAGGCTTCGGCGGCCTTCTGCTTAGCCTCTTCCAGCGCAGGCTTGGCCTTTTCGACAGCGTCGCTCGTCGTGGCCGACGTCTTGTCCTTCAGCTCGATCGCCTTTTCCTTGGCGCGGTCCCAGAGCGATTTCTTCGGCTGAGCGCGCTCGTAGGCCGGCGCCGCATCAAGTGCGTCCTTTGTTGCCTCCGGCAAAGTGACGGACAGCGCGCCGGCCGCGTCGTCGAACTTCAGGGCGGACAGCTGCACGCCGATTTTCTTTTCGGCCATGCCGAGGAAGCCGCCCGTGCCCATGACGATGCCGACGACCGTGTTGCCGTCGGTGATGATGAGATCTTCGATGTCGCCGATGATCTTGCCATCCGGACCTTTGACCTTGACCCCGATGAGGTGGTCCTTGGCGAGATACTCATTCGGCGTCTGGGTGTTGATGAACACCGATCCTTCCGGCGCGGCGGATTGCGCGAGTGCGGCCGTCGCAGCGAGGGCGAATGCGGCGGCGCCGCAGATGAACTTTTTCATGAGTGCGATACCCCTAGAATGATGGCCGTTCTTCCATCGAACGAACGGCGTCGCGACGCGGGCTTTGAGCCTATTTGGACGCTTCGGCGATGGGCGTGCTGATAGGGCGGGACTGTGGCCGGAGCAAGTCACCATTTGAGAGCTGAATATATTCCTCAGGTGATGGTAGTTAAGTGGCTGTAATTTCGTGCGATCCACGCGTTTTGCGTACATGGGGAGAACCCGGCTGCGCGGCATCGGGCACGGTTGCCCGGCGGGTCGGGGCGGGCTAGACAACCGTCACATTCGATGACGCTCGCGCGGGTCCGCAATCGGACTTTCGCCGAGCCTTGAGGACAGCCCTTGGCAGACAAACGCGACGACGACCAAAACGGCGGCGACGGCCCGAGCGACATTCGCCCGGTGCAGATCATCGACGAGATGAAGCGCTCGTATCTCGAGTACGCGATGAGCGTGATCATCTCGCGCGCGCTGCCGGATGTGCGCGACGGCCTGAAGCCCGTCCACCGCCGCATCCTCTATGCCATGAACCAACTCGGCCTGGAGCCGACGAAGAAGCACATCAAGTCTGCCAAGGTCGTCGGCGAGGTGATGGGCGATTTCCATCCGCATGGGAACCTCGCGATCTACGACGCCCTCGTGCGTCTGGCGCAGGACTTTTCGATGCGGGTGCCGCTGGTCGACGGCCAGGGGAATTTCGGGTCGGTCGACGGCGATCCGCCGGCGGCGGAACGCTATACGGAAAGCCGGCTGACCAAGGCGGCCATGACTCTCCTCGACGACCTCGACAAGGATACGGTCGAGTTCAAGCCGAACTACGATGATCGCCTTTTGGAACCGTCGGTTCTGCCGGCGAAGTTTCCCAACCTGCTCGTCAACGGGGCGGGCGGGATCGCGGTCGGCATGGCCACGAACATACCGCCGCACAATCTGGGTGAAGTGATCGATGCGTGCCTCGCGCATCTCGACAATCCGGAAATCACCATCGATGAGTTGTGTCAGATCCTGCCCGGTCCCGACTTTCCGACGGGCGGCATGATCCTCGGGCGGGGCGGAATTCTGTCGGCCTATCACAAGGGCCGCGGCTCGATCATCATGCGGGCGAAGGTGCACACCGAGAACGTTCGCAAAGACCGCGAGGCGCTCGTCGTCACGGCCATTCCGTATCAGGTCAACAAGAAGACGTTGATCGAGAAAATTGCCGATCTAGTGCGCGAGAAGCGTGTGGAAGGCATTTCCGACCTGTGGGACGAAAGCAATCGCGAGGGCATGCGCATCGTCATCGAATTGAAGCGCGATGCCATTTCCGACGTGGTGCTCAATCAGCTTTGGCGGTTTTCCGATCTGCAGACGACGTTTGGCGCCAACATGATCGCGCTCAATGGCGGGCGGCCGGAGCAGCTTAATCTCAAGGACATGATCGAGGCGTTCACGAATTTCCGTCAGGAAGTGGTGACGCGGCGAACGAAGTTCCTGCTGCACAAGGCCCGCGACCGGGCGCACGTATTGGTGGGTCTTGCCATTGCGGTCGCCAACATCGACGAGGTGATCAAGCTCATCCGCTTCGCGCCTTCGCCGGCGGAGGCCAAAGAGCAGCTGATGGCGCGCGACTGGCCGGCAAAGGACATGGCGCCGCTGATCGAACTCATCGCCGATCCGCGGCACCGCCTGGCGGAGGACGAAACGTACCGGCTCTCCGACGAGCAGGCGAAAGCCATTCTCGAACTGCGCCTGGCGCGCCTTACAGCGCTGGGCCGCGATGAAATTTCCGACGAGTTGAAGAAGCTCGCCGAGGAGATCCGAGATTATCTCAATATTCTCTCGTCGCGGGCGCGCATCTTCGACATCATCCGCACGGAACTCTCCGACATCAAGACGCAGTTCGCGACGCCGCGGAAGACGGAGATCGTGGACATCGAGGGCGAGGTCGAGGACGAGGATCTCATCCAGCGCGAGGACGTGGTCGTCACGGTGAGCCACAAGGGCTACATCAAGCGCGTGCCGCTTTCGACGTACCGCGCGCAACGGCGCGGCGGCAAGGGCCGGTCCGGGATGGCGACGCGGGATGAGGATTTCGTGACACAGATGTTCGTCACGTCCACGCATACGCCGGTGTTGTTCTTCTCATCGCGGGGCATGTGCTACCGCATGAAGGTGTGGCGTCTGCCGGCTGCGACACCGCAGTCGACGGGCAAGGCGCTCGTCAATCTACTGCCGCTCGAAGCGGGCGAGATCATCACCTCGATCCTGCTGCTGCCGGAAGACGACAGCACGTGGGGACAGCTCGAACTCGTGTTTGCGACGCGGTCGGGCAATATCCGGCGGAATTCCCTGACGGACTTCGAGAACATCAACCGCAACGGCAAGATCGCGATGAAGCTCGACGCCGACTGGGGGAAGGGGGGTGACCGCATCGTGTCGGTCGCAATCGCGCGGCCGGGCGACGACGTGGTGCTGACCACGACACAGGGCCAGTGCATCCGCTTCCTGATCGGTGAAGAAGTGCGACTCTTCAAGGGCCGCGATAGCGACGGCGTGCGCGGCATTCGCCTGGAGGAGGGCGACGAGGTGATCTCGATGGCAATCCTCAACCACGTCGAGGCCTCGCCAGCGGAACGCGTCGCTTACCTCAAGCAGGCAGCCGCGATGCGGCGGGCAACGGGCGACGAGGATGCGGAGGCCAACGGGAGCGAGGCCGAGCCGGAGGAGGGTTCGGACGAAAGCGCCGATCTAACGCCGGAGCGGTATGCGGAACTGGGTGCGCGCGAGCAGTTCGTGCTGACCGTTTCGGAGCGCGGGTTCGGCAAGCGGACATCGAGCTATGAATTCCGCACCAGTGGGCGCGGCGGCAAGGGTATCGTCGCAATGGTGGTCAACGAGCGTAACGGCAACCTCGTGGCGTCCTTCCCCATCGAACACACCGACCAGATCATGCTGGTGACCGACGGCGGACAGCTTATCCGAACGCCTGTCGACGATGTACGGATCGCCGGGCGCAATACGCAAGGCGTGCGCATCTTCAAGACCGATGCGGAGGAAAGCGTAGTGTCGGTCGAGCGGCTTTCGGAGCCGGAAGCCGATGAGGAGGCCGGCGAGGACGCGTAACGGCGCCTCGCGGCAACGGTTGCCGGTGATGCCGGGCGGCCGGGGATGCAGGACGGCCACGACCTGCGTTCATCTTAACCCCACCAGTCTGGGGAACGCAGCTTGCGGGGCTCGTACGGTGCGGGCTAGATGGCCGGATGGCAGCGCGCATCGGTTTTTATTCCGGTTCTTTCGATCCCGTCACTCACGGCCATACGGACGTGATCGCGCGGGCGTGCAGACTGGTCGATACCCTCGTCATCGGGATTGGGACCAACCCCGGCAAGGCGCCGTTGTTCACGGCGGGGGATCGTGTCGAGATGCTCGAAGACGAAACACGGGCGATCGCCAAGCGCACCGGAACGGACGTGCGGATCGTCACGTTCCAGGGGTTGGCCGTCGAGGCGGCGCGAACGCACGGCGCGACGATCATTTTCCGGGGGCTGCGGGACGGCACGGATTTCGACTACGAGATGCAGATGGCCGGTATGAACGGAGAAATGGCCGGCGAAATCGAGACTGTGTTCGTGGCGGCCTCGCCGAACGTTCGCCACATCGCGGCGAATCTCGTGCGGGCCGTGGCGCTGATGGGGGGAGATCCCTCGCCGTTCGTTTCCAAAGCGGTCGCCCAACGGCTGGCCGGAAAGGCCGAACGCAAAGGCTAACAGCGACAGGATTGGGCGGCTTTCGGGGCGTGCCTTGCCTTGGCCGGATGGAGCCGCCATAAGGGCGCCATGCGTCCGGCCGTTTATGCGGCCGTGCAACGATCGCTTATCCAGGGCCCGAGGACCTTTTGCCGATGCGCTTGACCGCCTTTTTATCGTTCGCCGTCGTGGCTTTCGGACTTGCGGCCTGTGGCGGCTCATCGACGGCCGAAATCAGCGGAGCAGCTACGGGGGCGAATCCGGTCGGAGCGGGGGCCGGCGGCGGTGACGTTCTCGTTCTCGAACTGACGACGGGGACCGTGAAGATCAAGCTGCGGCCGGATCTGGCCCCGCAGCATGTGGCGCGGGTCAAGCAACTGGCCGGTGAAGGGTTCTACAACGGTATCATTTTTCACCGCGTGATCGGCGGGTTCATGGCGCAGACCGGCGACCCGACAGGCACCGGGACCGGCGGATCGAAGTATCCCGACTTGCCGGCGGAGTTCACGCCCACGCCGTTCGAGCGGGGCACAGTCGGGGCCGCGCGGTCGTCGAGCCCCAATTCGGCGAACAGCCAGTTCTTCATCTGCTTCACGCACGCACCCAATCTCAACGGGCAATATACCGTCTGGGGGCAGGTGATCGACGGCATGATCGCTGTTGACAGGATCGCCAAGGGCGAGCCGCCGCAGAAGCCCGACAAAATCGTGAAGGCTTATATCGCGCCGTAAGCGGCGTCAGACATCGCAATCCCACAGCAACGCTCACGCACGGAGAGAGCCCGACCATGGCCGCCATCAAGGACCCTGAGAACACGCTGATCATCGAGACGAGCAAGGGAACGGTGACGATCGAACTTCGCCCGGATCTGGCGCCCAAGCACGTCGACCGCATCAAGCAGTTGGCGCGCGAGAAATTCTACGATGGGATCGTGTTCCACCGGGTGATCGACGGGTTCATGGCGCAAACCGGCTGTCCGCAGGGGCGCGGCACCGGTGGTTCCAAGCATCCCAATCTTCCGGCGGAATTCAGCGCAGAGCCGCATGTGCGCGGCGTCTGCTCCATGGCGCGTTCGTCGATGCCGGATTCGGCCAACAGCCAGTTCTTCATCGTGTTTGACGACGCGCGGTTTCTGGACAAGCAGTATACCGTCTGGGGCAAGGTTATCGAGGGCATGGAAGCCGTCGACGGACTGGCCCGCGGAGAGCCACCCCGTTCGCCCGACAAGATGATTTCGGTGCGGATCGCCGCCGACGCGGCCTAACGAGAGAACCACACACCATGAGCCGCTTCGACGAGACGCCAAGGGCAGACCTTGGACTGGCGATAGCTGCGGGTCTGCTCGGGGCGGCCGGTGTGGGCTTGGCTTCCGTTGCTGCGCACCGGGTGCCGACACCGGCGATGGCGAGCGCGGCGCAGATGCTGATGGTGCACGCGGTCGCGGTGCTGGCCGTTTCGGCGTGGTCTGTCCGGTCGGCGCATGCGGCGGGCTGGTGGCGGGTCGCCGCGCGGGTCATGCTTCTCGGCGTGGCGCTTTTTGCGGGCGATATCGCGCTGAGAGGGTTGGAAGTGGGCAGCCTGTTTCCCATGGCCGCGCCGATCGGCGGCAGCCTGACCATATTGGCATGGCTATTGGTGGCGGTCGCGGCGGCCATCGAGTGGCGCCGGAGCTAAACCGGCAGATTACTTCTTCGGCGCAGCCGGTTTTTCCTTTTTCGGTTTGCGCTTTTCCTTGGTCGAACGCTTTTCCTTGCTCATGGCCATCCTCCATCTTCGGTCAGGACGATGAGGGTGTTCGCGAGGCTGCGCAAGCCCCCACCTGCCGCTCGATCTACGACTGTCACACGGTCGTTACATCCGCTCTGTGAAGTCCGGCACCGCATGCAAGGCAGGTGCAGGGGACAATCGTGAGCGAAATTGCGAAGAACGGCAGCGGCGTGCCCGCGCGGGTTAAGGCGGAGCTGCTGGACAGCTTTGACGAGGAACTCGAACTGGAGCTGGAAGATTCGCATCTGGCGGGGCTGTTCGACGACATTGCCGAGCACCCGGAAGGTTCGTCCCTCGACCGGTCGTTATATTTCAACGAGTTGTTCCGGCTGCAACGGGAACTGGTCAAGCTGCAAGACTGGGTGGTCGACCAAAAGCTCAAGGTCGTCGTCGTGTTCGAGGGCCGGGACGCAGCAGGGAAGGGCGGCGTCATCAAGCGGATCACGCAGCGGCTCAATCCGCGCGTTTGCCGCGTCGCGGCACTGCCGGCGCCCAACGATCGCCAGCGGACGCAATGGTACTTCCAGCGTTATGTGGAACACCTGCCGGCGGCGGGCGAGATCGTGCTGTTCGACCGCTCCTGGTACAACCGGGCGGGCGTCGAGCGCGTGATGGGCTTTTGCAGCGAGGATGAGGTGGAGGAGTTCTTCCGGTCGGTGCCGGAGTTCGAAAAGATGCTGATCAGGTCGGGCATTATTCTGATCAAGTACTGGTTCTCGATTACCGACGACGAACAGAACCTCCGATTCCGGATGCGCATCAACGATCCGATCAAGCAATGGAAACTGTCGCCGATGGACCTGGAATCGCGGCGGCGGTGGGAGGCCTATACGAAGGCCAAGGAAGAGATGCTGGAGCGGACGCATATTCCCGAGGCGCGCTGGTGGGTGGTCGAAGCCGACGACAAGAAGAAAGCCCGGCTCAACTGCATCCAGCATCTGCTGTCGCAGATTCCGTATCAGGAGGTTGTGCGGGCGCCGGTGCTGCTGCCGGATCGTGTGCGCAATCCGAATTACGCGCGCGCGCCGGTGCCGGACGATTTGCACGTGCCGGAGCTGTACTGACGTAGCAGCAACTTGCGCAGCCACGTTGGAGGGTGGTAGTTCGCGGGCGTTTTTCACGAACCGCGAGCGGCTTGGCGTGCGCACGGACTTGTTCGATTTTGAGTTGCCGGAGGAGCGGATCGCGCTCTATCCGGCGAACCCGCGCGACAGTGCGCGGATGCTCGTCGTCGGTCCGAGCAGAGGATCGCTGTTGGATCGCGGCGTGCGCGATTTGCCGGACCTGCTCCAACCGGGCGATGCGCTCGTCTTCAACGACACACGGGTCATTCCGGCGGCGCTCGACGGCATTCGGGTGCGGGCCGGCGTGGCGGCGAAGGTCGCATTCAATCTGATCAAGCGGGTGGACGGTGCATGCTGGCGCGCATTTGCGCGGCCGGCAAAGCGGTTGGAGCCCGGCGACCGGGTGCAGTTCGGGCATACCAACACGAGCTGCCTGATGGGGTCTTTGCACGCCACGGTCGCGGCGAAGCTCGATGCCGGCGAAGTGGAACTTGCGTTCGATATCATGGGTGGCGATCTCGATCGGGCGATCGAGGCAATCGGTGCGATGCCGCTGCCGCCGTACATCGCGCTCAAGCGGCCGCCCGGCGAGCAGGACCGCGCGAGTTACCAGACGATGTTTGCGGCGAAGGATGGTGCCGTCGCGGCGCCGACCGCCGGATTGCATTTCACGGACGGTCTCGTTGCGGCGCTCGATGCGCGAGGCATTTCGCGGCATGTGGTGACGCTGCATGTCGGGGCGGGCACGTTTCTGCCTGTGAAAGCGGAAGATACGTCCGGGCATCAGATGCATGCGGAGTGGGGGGAATTAAGCGGAGAGACCGCCGCGGCCCTCAATGCCGTGAAGGCACGGGGCAACCGCATTGTCGCGGTGGGTACGACGTCGCTGAGAACGCTGGAGAGTGCGGCGCGGGAGGATGGGACATTGCGGGAGTGGTCGGGCGACACGGCGATTTTCATCACGCCCGGATACCGGTTCAAGGCGACAGGCGCGCTGATGACAAACTTTCATTTGCCGCGTTCGACGCTGTTCATGCTGGTGGCGGCGCTCGCCGGGCTCGATACCATGCAAGCAGCCTACGCGCACGCCATTGAACATGCGTACCGTTTCTACTCGTACGGCGATGCGTGCCTGCTGTTCCCGGCTGCCGAAACCGGTTAAGGGCAGCGGTATGGATCAGACCTCGCAGGATTTCGGATACCGCCTCTTGAGACGGGATGGGGAGGCGCGTCTTGGTGAGATTGCAACGCCGCGCGGGATCATTCGCACGCCGGCGTTCATGCCGGTCGGCACCGTCGGCACGGTGAAGGCGCTCTATCCCGAGCAGGTCAAGGACGCAGGCGCCGATATCCTTTTGGGCAATACCTATCACCTGATGCTGCGGCCCGGGGCGGAGCGCATTGCGCGGCTGGGTGGATTGCACAAATTCATGCGCTGGGACGGGCCGATCCTGACCGACAGCGGCGGGTTCCAGGTGATGAGCCTGGCGACCATCCGCAAGATCACGGAAGAGGGCGCGCAATTTCAGTCGCACATCGACGGATCGCGGCACATGCTGACGCCGGAGCGTTCGGTCGAGATCCAGTGCCTGCTGGGATCGGACATTCAGATGCAGTTCGACGAGTGCATCGAATTGCCGGCGGAAGCCCGCGAAGTTCAACGCGCGATGGAGTTGTCACTGCGCTGGGCGGAGCGGTCGAAGCGCGCCTTTGATGACCAGTTGGCGGCCGGTGGGGCAAGGCGCGGCCAGGCCCTGTTTGCGATCGTGCAGGGCGGAATCGACAAGGAGTTGCGGCAGCGTTCGGCGCAGGCCCTCGTCGCGATGGATTTTCCAGGCTACGCGGTGGGAGGTCTTGCGGTCGGCGAAGGGCAGGATGCCATGCTTGCCACTCTGGAAGCGACGCTGCCGCATTTGCCAGCGGACAAACCGCGATACCTGATGGGGGTTGGAACGCCGCTCGATCTGATTGAAAGCGTGCGGCGCGGCATCGACATGTTCGACTGCGTGATGCCGACGCGGAACGGGCGGCACGGGACGGCCTTCACGTGGGCCGGCCGTGTGAATTTGCACAACGCAAAACATGCCGAAGACTTAAGTCCCCTCGATGCGGAGAGTTCGTGTTCCGCCGCGCGGGATTATTCGCGCGCTTATCTGCATCACCTCGTCAAATCGGGCGAATATCTCGGCGCCATGATTTTGTCGTGGGCGAATACCGTGTTCTACCAGGACCTCATGGTCGCGATGCGAAAGGCGATTGCCGAGGGGCGGTTCGAGGCCTGGGCAGACGAGACGAAGACGCGGCTGGCAGGCCAAGGGTAATTCGACCGGCTATTCCGGCGCGAAGTCCAATTTTGCGGCACCGACGATTGGGCCCGGCGCATCCGCCGTACCGGTCTGCAACAGGACGATGGCACCGTCTGCAGCATCTGCGGCAGGAGCTGGGATTTCGAATGTTTGCGCGTCGCCCGTCCACTCTCCGACTGCGGAAATGTCACGGACGATATTTGTGTAGGCCACCCGGCGCTGTGCGTTTTCACCACGGCCTATGGCCACTTCCCGGCGCGCGAAATATTGCATGAGCACGACAGTGGCGGCACGACCGGCGGCGGTTGCCCCGGCAGGGGCTGCGCCCACGGCGACGCGAAGGGATCCGTTGGATCGGGAAATGCCGACTGCAACGGAAAGCGACGATTGCAGGCGTTGGAGGTTATCCTCGATTTCGTCGCGGTCGGCACCGTTCATGTGCCTGATGCCGTTGACGACAACCTGCGGCGTATAGACGGCCCGATCGCCGCGAGCGGAAGCATAAGCACGCTGTCGAGCAGAATGGACGGGAGACCCAAAGGTGTCTTTCCAGCCAAGGCGGTCCCAGTAGTCCACCGGCAAGGAAAGAACGGCGAGGCGGTTCTGCTGCGCCAAGTCTTCGATGACGGCATCGGCGGGGGGACACGACGAGCAACCTTGGCTCGTGAAGAGTTCCACGACGCCCTTTATCTGGTCCGCGGCCTCAGTTGGCTGCGAAAGGGTAACGCAAAGTGCGAGAACGAGAGCTGATCGCATGGCAGGCTCCAAGGGCGCGTAAGGATTTACGCGACCTTGAAGCCTGGAGTTTCAGGTCAGGAACCTAAAGGAACTGAACGAGCGCCAAGCCGGAAACCAGTAGGGCCAGGGGCGCGCCCAGAAAGATCGTCAACCGGCGGGCCCATTCGTCAGAATTCCCGGCGGCAGTGCTGGATTTTAGCTGCTTGGGCTGCTGCATAGCATAGCCCCTCCATCGTTGGCGGGCCCGGGCCCCCTCGGGGCAAGCAGTCGACCGCGTGCCAACTTGTCGCGGCAGTCATAGCCCGGAAAACGGCGCCAGGGCAAGCGGACGTGTAACTCTGGCCTGACATCACGGACTGTCGAATATCCGCGAGGCTTACCGAGGTGGGCGCTATCAACTTCAAACTACTCTGGAAATTTTCCAATTGACGAGTGTGCCGCCATTTTTTTCTCGCGATGAAAAAGATATATTCCAGAGCAGACGATGATCGCCGCGCCGGCGAGCGTTTGCAGGTCCGGAACGTCTCCAAAAACGAGATATCCGAATGAAATCATGGAGATAAGTTGGAAATATAGGAACGGCGCCACGGCGGATGCCGGTGCGAGGCGGTACGCATGCAAAAAGAGCCAATGCCCCAGGCCACCAAACACGCCGAGGGTCGCGAGCATGATCCAGGCCTGAAGGTCGGGCGGTGGCATCCACGTCGCGTAGGCTAGCGGTGCGCCGAGGAATGTTCCCACAAACATCGAATAGAAGAGCGTGACCATCGGTGGATCGAAGGCCGCCATATAGCGGGTCAGCAACATGAACAGGGCATAAGCCAGCATCGCGGCGAGGGAATAGACGACCCCGATGTTGAGACCGCCTTCAACGGGGTTCATGGCAACGACGACGCCGGAGAATCCGACGGCAATGGCCACCAAACGGCGCCAGCCGACCCATTCACCGAGGATGGGTCCGGCCAAGAGAGCCACGACCAGCGGCGCCAGAAAGACGATGGTGATGGTTTGATCCAGGCGCAGATACTGCAGCGCCATGAAGTTCAGGACCGTCGTCGCCGCCATCAGCACGGAGCGGACGAGTTGGAGCTTCAAATGACCCGTTCGGAATAGCGCGGGAAGCGACAGCGATCCGAACAGGGGGACGAGCAGCATCAGAGCTGCAAACTGCCCGATGAATCGCGACCAGGCAACCTGGGTGACAGGCAACCCGTACTGGGCCCCCAGATACTTCGCGGAGGTATCGAGGGCTGAAAATAGCGTGATGGCCACGATCATAAGGGCGATCGCGCGAGGGCGATCTGCCGGTGCATCGGAGCGTATGGCGGCTGGGCCGGCCTGTCCTGTGGCTTCAGACGTTTCTTGCATGTCCGGGCACAGGGCTCATTGCGGGCAGATGCGCGTCTCTCATAGCTGAACCGGCAGACAAGGGTCAGGCGAAAATTCGATGGCAGGTGTGAAACGCATGCGCAACTGCCGCAGCCGCCACCCTATAGAATGGCCTGCAAATGCGGCCGAGGTCGCCTTGACCCTCTGGACAAGCCCCCCTACAAGCAGCGCCACGAATGGGCCGGTAGCTCAGCGGTAGAGCACGTGACTTTTAATCATGGGGTCGAGGGTTCGATTCCCTCCCGGCTCACCATTCGTTTTGCCCGTCGTTCAGCGATAGGAGAGGTCTCGTATGGGGCTGGAACCTGGCGGGGAAGACCCCATTTGAACACGCGTGTAAACGGCCCCGATTATCGGCAGCGGAATTCCCGGAGATTTGCGACGTGACACAAGCCGCCAACAACTGGATCGTGGAGACGGACTGGCTGGCGCAGCATCTCGGATCGCCTGGTCTCGTGGTCCTCGATGCGTCCTGGCATTTGCCGGACTCGGGCCGCAAGGCGCATGAGGAATACCTCAACGAGCATATTCCAGGCGCGCTGTTCTTCGATATCGACGACATCCGCGACGAGACGTCGGACCTGCCGCACATGCTGCCGTCGCAAGTGAAATTTGCGTCGCGCATGAAGAAGATGGGCATCGGCGATGGCATGCGTATCGTGGTCTATGACTCGCACGGGCTGTTCTCTGCCGCGCGGGCGTGGTGGACGTTTCGGGCGATGGGTCACAAGGATGTTGCCGTACTGAACGGCGGATTGCGCAAGTGGAAAGCGGAGGGCCGGCCTCTGGAAGACGGCCGGCCGGTGCCGCGCACCGCGCGACATTTCACGCCGTTGAAGGACAACGATCTGGTCCGGGACATCGACGACATGCGGCGCTATCTCGCCGATGGAAACATGCAGATTGTGGACGCGCGTCCGGCGGGACGGTTCGAGGGACGCGATCCTGAGCCGCGTCCGGGTTTGCGCTCAGGGCATATACCAGGCGCGCGCAATGTGCCCTCGTCCAAAATTTTGAATGAGGACGGCACGCTAAAATCCCGGGACGAATTGATCGCGATCTTCAAAGCAGCCGGGATCGATCCGGCAAAGCCCGTCGTGACGACGTGCGGTTCGGGCGTGACGGCGGCGATGTTGTCATTCGCACTGGCCGTGATCGGGCAGACGAATGCGCCGGTCTATGACGGGTCGTGGGCGGAATGGGGCCGCGAGAACGGCCTGCCTGTCGCCACTGGTCCGGCGTGAGCTACTGGCTGTTACTCAGTCTTCGGGAAAGTACTGGTAAATCCACGTTTCGGTGAGCGGCTGGCCGTTGCGCTTCAGGAAGGCGCGGATGTCGACAGGCTCGCGGCCATGTGCTTCCAAGTCGAAGACGGCGCGCCAGCGCTCTCGCTGATCGACGACGGGATGATTGTAGGCCGTGCCGAGCTTGCCGCGTGACGGCGTGACGACGAGTTCGACGCCGTCTTCGCGGCCCAGACCGGCAAATGGCTGACCCTGAAAGTCGATGACGAACTTGCGCACGCCCTGGGGCCGCTTGTGGCCCGGACGGCCGCCGAGACCGGTCCAGGTGTTCGTCGCGCGGGCGAGTGTTTCCGGGAACGGAATTTCGTCAAGCCACGAGAGCCGGTAGCGGTAGGTCCGCTGCTCGCCGGCTTTGAAGACGCCGGCCGGGCACCAGTAGGCGGCGATGTTGTCGTGAATTTCGTCATCGGTCGGAATTTCGAGGAGATGCACGGCGCCGTCGCCCCAGTCGTCTTGCGGTTCGACCCAGGTGGAGGCGCGGCGCTCGTAGAACACGCCGTCGTCCAGATAGTGGACGAAGTCACGGTCACGCTGGAGGAGACCGAAGCCTTTGGGATTCCTGTCGGCAAAGGCGTTCGTCATCACTGTCGGCGGATTGTTGAGCGGCCGCCAAAGCCGTTCGCCGTTGCCGAGGTGGAGGGCGAGGCCGTCGCTGTCGTGTATTTCGGGGCGCCAGTCGGCCGCCTGCTTGCGGCTCGACTCGCCATACCAGAACATCGATGAAAAGGGGGCAATGCCCAGCCGCGTGATGTCCTTGCGTGCGAAAAGGCGGGCTTCAATGTCCATGACGACGCGGTGGATTTCCCGGTTGTCGGTCAGGCGATCGATCGTGAAACGGTAGGCGCCAGTGACGCTCGGGCCGTTGAGCAGGCCGTGTACGATGAGCGTGCCGCCGGGACCGGCAGCCAAGTAGAACTCGCTGAAGCGGGGAAATTCTTCCGGCGTGGGCAAGCCGGTGTCGATGGCGATGGCGCGCGCCGAGAGACCGTACTGGTTGAACGGACCTGAGGAGCGAAAGTAAGAAGCTCCGAGAAACGCCAGCCAGTCGGTTTCGAGATTGCCGGACATGACGCGAAAGCCGGCAAAACCGATGCCGTCAGGGAGTTCGCGGGCGGGGTGGCCGGGCGGGCTGTCGAAAAGGCCAGCGGTATAGAGCACTTCGCGGGACTGGCCGTCGTCGACGACATGAATGCGCACGGGCTCGAGGAAATTCTTGCCCATGTGAAAGAGTTGCACGGGAAGGCGATGGTCGCGCTCGAGCTGGACGGTGCGCTCGCGGCGGAATTTGATCTGCTGGTAGGCGTCGTAATCGATGCGGCCCAGGATGTCGTTGGTGACAACCGGCGCAGAGGCGTAGGGGACCTGAGCGCGTTCAGCGGCGCGTTCGGCTAGCCGGTCGAACGAGAATGGCTGCAAAGGTCCCAGACCGGCTACGGTATCTGGAGCGGCCGTAACGGGGCGAATACCGGCCATGGATTGAACGGCGGCTGCAAATAGAAGTCCACTGAACTGGCGGCGGTCGATTTTGGTCCTCATGGTTCCATCATTCAGATCGCCGGTGCGTGACGTGGTCAACTCTTGTGCACATGCGCAGCCAGGCTGAGGTGTCTGTCATGCAGTTGTCGCAAGGCAGCCATGAGCTAGCAGCGATTGGGCTGCCTATAAAGACGGCGGATCGGCGGCATTATGGCGTTTTGCTCCGTCAACTCGAGCGGTTCGCGGACACCGTGCCCGGCTTGACTTCCGTCAAATTGTGAGTGCCCATGGCGGCGTCAACGGAGAATTCCATGATCAATCAGCGGTCAATCGATTTCAGACGCGCCGCGCTCTGGATCGTGCCGGCATCTTTGATGGCCGTCGCTTTGGCAGGATCGAATGCGCTCGCGCAGGGGGCGCCGCCGCCGGCTCCCGCCGTGACGGTGGCCAAACCACTCGCGAAGCGGATTACCAACTGGGACGAATACTCGGGGCGGTTTCAGGCCGTGCAAATGGTGGAGGTGAGGCCGCGCGTGTCGGGCTTCATCGACAAGATCCACTTCAAGGACGGGCAGATCGTGAAGGCGGGCGAACTGCTGTTTACAGTCGACCCGCGTCCGTTTGAACTGGCGTTGCAGAGTGCGCAGGCGGAAGTCGCGCGGGCCAATGCGCAGGTCGAACTTGCTGCGACGGAAGTCGAAAGGGCGCGGCCGCTCGTGCGCACAGGCGTGGTGACGGAACGCGACTTCGACCAGCGTGCGGCGAACTTGTCGGTGGCGCGGGCAGCGCTACAGGCCGCTGTCGCGGCCACGAAAAATGCCGACCTCAATCTGGAATGGACGCGCGTAACGGCACCGATCGACGGGCGCATTTCCGATCGCAAGGTGGATGCCGGCAACCTTGTGAACGGCGGCTCAGGCACGACGACGCTGCTCGCGACGATCGTCACGCAAGATCCCATCTACTTTCTCTTCGAAGTTTCGGAGTCAGATTACCTGCGCTACACACGGCTGGCGGAAGAGGGCAAGCGTGTGTCGTCGCGCGATACCGGCAATCCCGTGCGGATCAGGCTGTCGGACGAAACGGAATTCAAGCATCCCGGCAAGATGGATTTCGTCGACAATGCGCTGAATGCGCGGTCGGGTACGATGCGCGGGCGCGCGGTGGTCGATAACAAGAGCGGGTTGCTGCAACCTGGGCTCTTTGCGCGGATGCAACTTTTTGGCGGCGAGGTGGATGGCCTGCTCATCCCGGACGCGGCGGTCGTCTCCGATCAAGCCCGTAAGATCGTATTCACGGTGGGCGAGGACGGCGTGGTGAAGCCGAAGCAAGTCACGCTCGGCGCCATCGACGGTGGTCTGAGAGTGGTGCTGTCAGGGATCACCGCCGAGGACCGCATCGTGATTGACGGCATTGCCAATCCCATGGTGCGGCCGGGCGCAAAGGTGACGCCGCAGGACGGCAAGATTGAAATGAGCGCGAATTAGACGGGGCTCTGCGCCTTGAGCCTCTGACTGCACGGACCGAAGCCGCAAGGACGAAAGCGCATGCGTTTCACGCACTTCTTCATCGACCGGCCAATCTTCGCAGCGGTTCTGTCCATCCTGATCGTGATCGTCGGTGCGATCGCGCAAATGCGATTGCCGGTGGCGGAGTACCCGGAGATTGCGCCGCCGACGGTGAACGTGCGGGCGACCTATCCCGGCGCTTCGGCCAAGGTCGTGGCCGAGACGGTCGCGACGCCGCTGGAGCAGGAGATCAACGGCGTCGACGATATGCTCTATGTCGCGTCGCAATCGACGGCTGACGGGCAACTTTCGATCAACGTGGTGTTCAAGCCCGGCACCAACATCGACATGGCGCAGGTGCTGGTTCAGAACCGGGTCGCGGTGGCCGAGCCGAGGCTGCCCGAGGAAGTGCGCCGCGTCGGCGTTGTGGTGCGCAAGGCGTCGCCCGACCTGATGATGGTCGTGCATATGATCTCGCCCGACGGGTCGCGCGATCAGCAATACATTTCCAACTATGCCACGCTGAACGTGAAGGACGTGCTGACGCGCGTCGATGGCGTCGGCAACGTCAACGTGTTCGGCGCGCGCGACTTCTCGATGCGTGTCTGGCTCGATCCCGACAAACTTGCTTCGCGTGACATGACGGCGAGCGATGTCGTGGCGGCGCTGAGGGCGGCAAACCTGCAGGTGGCCGCCGGTGCGGTCAATCAGCCGCCGGCGAAGTCGGATGGCGCGTTCCAGCTCTCGGTGACGACATTGGGCCGGCTGACGGACGTGTCGCAATTCGAAGAGGTCGTTGTGCGCGCGGAAGCCGACGGGGCGGTGACGCGGCTGCGGGATGTCGCGCGCGTGGAGCTTGGCGCGCAGGATTATCTCGTCAACGCCTATCTCAACAATCAGTTTGCCACCGGCATCGGCATCTACCAAAGGCCGGGTTCGAATGCGCTGTCCACGGCCGAGCAGATCAAGGCGACCATGGACCGGCTGGCGCAGGATTTTCCGCCCGGCGTCGCCTACACCATCGTCTATAATCCGACGGACTTCATTCGCGCGTCGGTCAGCGCCGTCATCGTAACGCTGTTCGAGGCGGTCGCACTGGTGGTGCTGGTCGTCATTCTATTTCTGCAGACGTGGCGGGCCGCGATCATTCCGATTGTTGCCATTCCGGTGTCATTGATCGGCACATTTGCGGTGATGTCGGCGGTCGGGATTACGTTCAACACGTTGTCGCTGTTCGGCCTGGTGCTCGCGATCGGCATCGTGGTGGACGATGCAATCGTGGTGGTTGAGAACGTCGAGCGGCGGTTGCGGGAGGGCATGTCGCCCAAGGACGCCGCGCACGCCACGATGGACGAAGTCGGCGGCGCGGTGCTCGCCATCTCGCTGGTGCTGATCGCGGTGTTCATTCCCACAGCCTTCATCACCGGGCTTCAGGGATCGTTCTACAAGCAGTTCGGCATCACGATTGCCGCGGCGACGGCAATTTCCGCATTCGTATCGCTCACATTGTCTCCGGCGCTGGCGGCACTCCTGCTCAAGCCGCACGAGGAGCACAAGGAGACGAGCGGTGTGATGCATACGCTCGGCCGGCCGGTGCGGGCGTTTTTCAACGGCTTCAACCGGATGTTCGACCGGTTTTCGCATGGCTACGCCTGGCTGACGGGCAAGCTCATCCGCCGGACGTTCGTTGTTCTGGCGATCTTTGTGGGTCTGCTCGGTCTCACCTACTGGCGGCTGGCGGCCACCCCGGTGGGGCTCATTCCGCAGCTTGACCGCACTTATTTCATTGTCGCGTTCCAGTTGCCGCCGGGATCGACGCTCGACCGGACGGACGCGGTGGTGCGCAACGCGAGCGATCTCATCCGGGCCCGGCCAGGAATCTTCGCGACTGTTCAGTTCGTGGGCCTCGACGGCGCAACTTTCACGAACGCGCCCAATGCCGGCGTGATCTTCGTGCGCGTCAACTCGTTCGAGGACCGGATTGCGGCGGGACTGACCAAAGACGGCATCATCAACGATATCCGCACCGAGATGGCCAAATTGCGCGAGGCATTCGTGCTCGTCATCGAACCGCCTTCGGTTCCCGGAATCGGCACGGGCGGCGGCATCAAGGGCTTTGTGCAGGACCGTGCGGGGCGTGGATTGCAGGCCTTGGAGCAGGCGGCGTTCACGGCCATGGCGTCCGCGAACCAGCGGCCGGAGTTTGCGCAGGCGTTCACGCTCTACAACACGCGGACGCCGCAAATCTTCGCCGATATCGACCGCGTCAAGGCGGAACAACTCGGCGTGCCTGTCTCGAATGTGTTCGATACGCTGTCGATCTACATGGGATCGAGCTACGTCAACGACTTCAATCTGCTCGGGCGTACGTTCCGTGTGACGGCGCAGGCAGACAACCCGTTCCGGCTCAGCGTTCGAGACGTGCAGAACCTGAAGACGCGAAACGCGGAAGGGGACATGGTGCCGCTCGGATCGGTCGCGACGTTCCAGAACACGACGGATGCCTACCGCGTGCCGCGCTACAACCTGTATCCGGCGGCGGAACTGCAAGCGGCTATGAAGCCGGGATTTTCGACCGGGCAAGGCATCGCTGCGATCGAGGAGATCGCCAAGACGAAGCTGCCGTCGGGCTTCGGGTTTGAATGGACCGAAATCGCGCTGCAGGAGACGCTCGGCGGCAGTACGGCGGCCATCGCGTTCGTACTGGCGGTGGTGTTCGTGTTCCTGTTGCTGGCGGCACTCTATGAAAGCTGGTTGTTGCCGCTGGCGGTCATCATGATCGTGCCGTTGTGCATTCTGGCCGCGATGGTCGGCATCAATTTGCGCGGGTTCGATCGCAACATCCTCGTCGAGGTCGGCCTCATCGTGCTTGTCGGTCTGGCGGCAAAGAATGCCATCCTGATCGTCGAGTTCGCCAAGCAGGCGGAAGAGGAGGGGATGAACCGCTACGATGCGGCCATTGAAGCGGCGAAGACGCGGCTGAGGCCGATCATCATGACATCTCTGGCGTTCATTCTGGGCGTCGTGCCGCTGGTGTTTGCCAGCGGGGCGGGTGCGGAAATGCGTCAGTCGCTCGGTACCGCCGTCTTCTCGGGCATGCTCGGTGTCACTGTGTTCGGTCTGATCTTCACGCCGCTCTTCTACGTGCTGGCGAGCCGGTTCCAGCGCCGCAAACCTGCGCCCGACAGCCAAGCGCCGGTGCTCGACGCGCCGCCGGGATAACTCCGCGACCTCTTCGCGTCTCAATTCCGGACACGCCTTAACCGGCATTTAACCGGTAAAAGAGCACATTCCCCCTCGCGTGACTTGAGGTTCCGGGTTGGGCCGGCGCTTCTTCTGAGAGGGTACGAGACGATGAGGATTATGCTGAAAGCGGGGCTGGCTGCGTCGGTCCTGGCGCTGGCCATGACCGTGACGACGGATGTTTTTGCCGCCGATCTGGGTTCGATCAAAGACGGCTATGCGCCGCCGGCCTACGTTGCATCGGCCGGCCCGTGCTACCTGCGTGGCGATGTCGGCTATTCCGTATCGCGCGACCCGTCCGTGACATGGCCGGTGAACAACACGGTGTGGACCGACAACGGCAGCGGCGACGGTGTCGTTACGGAAGATGAATTGTCGTCCGTCTTCGTGACGGATGCGGTTACCAACGTCAGCCTCGACAACACGTGGCTCGCCGAGGGCGGATTGGGCTGCGGCTCGGGTTCGCGTGGATTTCGCGGCGAAATTATGCTCGGCTATCGCGGTAATCGCGACTTGCAGGGTGAGCCGGGCATCTATGATCCGGGTCCGGCTGTCGGCGATCCCGATCCCGCTGGTCCGGGAACGCCGATCGACGATCCGCTGCACACAAGCATTCAGAGCTACACGTTGATGCTCAACGTCTACAAGGATTTGGGCAACTACAACCGCTTCGTGCCTTATGTGGGCGCGGGGATCGGTCTTGCCGTCCACGATGTGGACGAGGTTTACTTTACCGGTAACCCGGCGCTGACGAACCGCATCGAAGGCGACCGCGATGTCTCGTTCGCCTGGGCCTTGATGGCGGGCGTCGGTTATCAGATCTCCAATCGCGCGATTTTGGATGTCGGCTACCGCTACATCGATATGGGCTCCGCCCAGTCCGGCCGCGTCGATAGCGCCGGGTTCGTCAATCCCGC
Source organism: uncultured Hyphomicrobium sp. (assembly GCA_964458265.1). Taxonomy (GTDB): domain Bacteria; phylum Pseudomonadota; class Alphaproteobacteria; order Rhizobiales; family Hyphomicrobiaceae; genus JAGVSR01. Next base: position 79,346 of record CAYWIF010000010.1, read on the forward strand.
CGTCAAGATCGACGATTTGGCCGCCCATGAGGTGAAGGTCGGCCTGCGCTATCACTTCGGCGGCGCCGAAGCGGACACCACTCAGTTCAAGTAATTCGCTCTCTCCCTCAAGAAGCGGTTCGAGAAAGCCGGGCTCTTTGCGGAGTCCGGCTTTTTTGTTTGCGGCTTCCGACCCCATTGGCGCGCAGTTGGCCGGAAGCCGAAGAGCCTTGGTTCGATTTGTGGTACAACTATCGGGACTGAGTGCAGAAACGCGATTGATCTTCCAGCCCCTTGCTGCCTATATGAGCGCCCTGTCCGGGGGTGGTCATGGCGGCGTTTTCAGCGCAGCGCATTCACCCGCCGGATCGAACCGTTTCCGGCCGGATTACCGCCGGCAAACGAGCCTTTCCCAGCGGGCGTGGTGGAATTGGTAGACACGCCAGATTTAGGTTCTGGTGGCCTTGGCCGTGGGGGTTCAAGTCCCTCCGCCCGCACCAGTCACCGGTCCTGTTGAGAAGCGCCGACACGAAGAATTCTGTAACCTTGGCCGGATGGCTGGCGCCGGCGGCCATCACGGCAACACAAGCTGAAAAAGGCAGTCACGATGCAGATTATCGAGGCCAATGTCGATGGCCTGAAGCGGACGCTCAAGGTTGTTGTGGGTGCGGCGGAGATTGAGCAACGCCTGGCCTCGCGCCTCGATCAGGTGAAGGACAACGTCCAGCTCAAGGGCTTTCGCAAGGGCAAGGTGCCCGTGGCGCACATCAAGAAGGTCTACGGCCGCTCGCTGATGACCGAGGTGCTGCAGGATGCCATTCGCGAGACGAGCGAGACGGCGATCCGCGACCGCAAGGAGCGGCCCGCGCAGATGCCCAATATCTCGCTTTCGGAAGACCAGGACGAGATCAATCAGGTCATCGAAGGTAAGAAGGACCTCGCCTATCAGATGACTTTCGAAGTGGTGCCGGAGATCGCGCTGGCTGACTTCGGCACGATCGAGCTGGAGCGCTTGTCGGCGGACGTGGACGACGAGACCTTGCAGAAATCGCTCGACGATCTTTTGAAGCGTGCGGGCAGCTTCGAGGTGGATGCGGAGCGCAAGGCCGAGACCGGCGATCGCGTGACCATCACTTACGCCGGCACGATCGACGGTGAAGCGTTCGAAGGCGGCTCGGGGGAGGGCCTGAGCCTCGTTCTGGGTAACGCGGGTTTCATTCCGGGCTTCGAGGACGGCATCGTCGGCATGGGCAAGGACGAGACAAGGGATGTCTCGTGCCGCTTTCCGGATGACTATTCAGTCGAAAAGCTGGCCGGCAAGGATGCCGTTTTCGACGTAACGGTGACCCAGGTCGAGAAGCCGGTGGAGGCAGTGCTCGATGACGAGATCGCGAAGGCCTTCGGTGCGGAGAACGCCGACAATTTGAAAGACCTCGTGCGCAAACAGATCCAGGGCGAATTCGACAAGGCGGCACGCGTAAAGATGAAGCGCGAACTGCTCGACAAGCTGGAGGGGCTGCATACGTTCGAATTGCCCGCCTCGCTCGTCGATCGCGAATTCGAGGGAATCTGGCGGCAGGTTGAGGCCAGCCGGAAACAGGAAGGCGGCAACGCCGAGGATGCCGGCAAGTCCGAGGACGAACTTCGCGCGGAGTATCAGAAGATCGCTGAGCGGCGCGTGCGGCTCGGGCTCGTCGTCGGCGAGATCGGGTCGAAGAACCTCGTCGAGGTGACCCAAGACGAGATGCGGCTGGCTCTGATGGAGCAGGCGCGGCGCTATCCGGGACAAGAAAAGTTCGTCTACGAGTATTTCGAGAAGACGCCGGGCGCGCTGCAGGAACTGCGCGCTCCGATCTTTGAGGACAAGGTCGTCGATCTGATCGTGGGCAAGGCAAAAATTACGGAAAAGAAGGTCTCGCGCGAAGAGCTTTACGAGCAGATCAAGGCCGCGACAGAAGCGTAAGGTCGAGGCTGGCTGCGGCGCGGTATGCCGGATCCGCTCGTGGGGGTCTTGCGGGTGGAGACGGGATGGCGGAAATGTGTGGCTGGCGTTCGCGATTCCCGGCGAAAGGGCCGGGGCCACGTCCGACAGCTTTTTTATCCGTCAGCACGACCCATATGTAAGATGCCGCGCGGAAACATGCCGACGGCTGTGAGTTTCGAATCCGCCTGCGCTGCCAAAACGATAGCCGATTGAATGAGGAGCATGACCCGATGCGCGATCCCGTCGCTACCCTGACCAACACCTTCTGGCCGATGGTCGTGGAGCAGACCGCGCGGGGCGAGCGCGGCTACGATCTTCCGTCGCGATTGCTGAAAGAGCGTATCATCTTCGTCACGGGGCCGGTCGAAGATCACATGGCATCCTCGATCTGCATGCAGCTCCTGTTCCTGGAGTCGGAGAACCCGAAAAAGGAAATCTCCATGTACATCAACTCGCCAGGCGGGGTGGTGACGTCGGGGATGGCGATCTACGACACGATGCAATTCATCAAGCCGCCGGTGGCGACGCTGTGCATCGGGCAGGCGGCCTCAATGGGCTCCCTCCTGTTGTGCGCCGGGGCCAAGGACATGCGGTTCGCGCTGCCCAATGCGCGGATCATGGTGCACCAGCCTTCGGGTGGGTTTTCCGGGCAGGCGTCGGATATCGAGCGGCATGCTGAAGATATCATCAAGATGAAGCGGCGGCTTAACGAGACGTATGTGAAGCATACCGGCCAGCCCTATGAGATGATTGAAAGAACGCTTGATCGCGACTACTTCATGACCGCCGATCAGGCCAAGGATTTCGGCATTGTGGACAAGGTCTTGAACAGCCGCGACGACGTTGACGGCAAAATAGCCGAGGCTAAATCCAGTTAATCTGGAACGGAGCGCCCGGGCCGCCCGTTTTTCCGGCAGGTTGCCCTTTGCGGCCGCCATTGGGGCCGTCCGGCCGAAAGCTTTAACGAAAAGGCGAAATCAGGGCCCGAAACGGCCACCGATCGGTGGCACGATATGTCACCGGCTCCTGCATGCGACTTAAGGTAACCTGCGGGCTCCGGTGGACGGGAGGCGGCGTGGTACTAGGGTTTATCGAGACTGGGACGGTCCCGGCCACCGATTAATCCATTCTTGATCTGCCGAGCGTTAGCGTGCTGTGATCGGCCTGGAGATTCCAGGGAGCAGTCCGCCGACCTCGGTTTCCTTCGACGCCGCCGGGGCAAGGGTTCCGGCCGGCCTTCAGTCCCGGCAAACGGGTGCGAGAGACGAGATGGCTCAAGAGAAGAACACTCTCTACTGCTCCTTCTGCGGCAAGAGCCAGCATGAGGTTCGAAAGCTCATCGCGGGGCCAACCGTGTTCATCTGCGATGAATGCGTCGAACTTTGCATGGATATCATCCGCGAGGAGAACAAGAACACCCTCGTCAAGTCGCGTGACGGCGTGCCGACGCCGCAAGAAATTTGCACGGTTCTCGATAGCTATGTGATCGGGCAGTTTCACGCCAAGCGCGTGCTGTCGGTCGCGGTCCACAACCATTACAAGCGACTGAGCCACGCCTCGAAGAACAATGATGTCGAACTGGCGAAGTCGAACATTCTGCTCGTCGGTCCGACGGGTTGCGGCAAGACGTTGCTTGCCCAGACGCTGGCGCGGATTCTCGATGTGCCGTTCACGATGGCGGATGCGACGACGCTCACCGAGGCTGGCTACGTCGGCGAGGACGTGGAGAACATCATCCTCAAGCTGCTGCAGAACGCCGATTACAATGTAGAGCGGGCGCAGCGCGGGATCGTCTATATCGACGAAATCGACAAGATTTCGCGGAAGTCCGACAATCCGTCGATTACGCGCGATGTTTCGGGCGAAGGTGTGCAGCAGGCCCTCCTGAAGATCATGGAAGGCACGGTTGCGTCCGTGCCGCCGCAAGGTGGCCGCAAACATCCGCAGCAAGAGTTTCTGCAGGTCGACACGTCGAACATTCTTTTCATCTGCGGCGGTGCGTTCGCGGGTCTTGAGAAGATCATTTCGGGACGCGGCCGCGGTACGTCGATCGGGTTCGGAGCGAAGGTTTCGGGACCCGACGAGCGGCGCACGGGCGAAGTGCTGCGGCAGGTCGAGCCGGAAGATTTGCTGAAATTCGGGCTGATCCCCGAATTCATCGGCCGGCTTCCCGTGATCGCAACGCTCGAAGACCTCGATGAGACGGCGCTGGTTCAGATTCTGACCGAGCCGAAGAATGCGCTTGTGAAGCAGTATCAGCGTCTCTTCGAAATGGAGGACGTGAAGCTCACCATCACGCTGGATGCGCTGAAGGCGATCTCCCGGCGCGCGATCGAGCGCAAGACCGGCGCGCGCGGCCTGCGTTCGATCATGGAAGCGATCCTGTTGGACACCATGTTCGATCTGCCGGCCATGAAGGGCGTGGAAGAGATCGTCATCAGCCCGGAAGTGGTGGAAGGCGGCGCGCGTCCGTTGCGCATCTACACGGAGCGTGCCGAGGAAAAAGGCACGGCTTCGTAAGGGTTTGCGGACGCTGACTGGCGGCGCATGAGCCGCGCGGCACGGCGGCTGCGGTCGACACGGCGGTGCATAAGCGGACTGGGACCAGATACGCGTCTTGATCCTGGCGCCGCGATCACCAAATGTTCACTCCGGGTTTGCGCCCGACTCGTTCGTTGCCGCTTCCATTGAGCGCTGGCGAAGAGTGGCGCGCAGCAGCCAGTTCTGGACCGGGTCGTGGGCCGTTCGCCTCATTGGGAACAAGCCCACGGACTAGTAGGCTTCCAGAGCGCAGCTATGTGGGGGAGCGGGGCGAACGCCCTGTTTCCTCAAGCAAAGGTCAAGTCATGAGCGAAGAGAAGACGGGGCGCGAGATGGCAAGCGGGAAGGGGATTTATCCGGTCCTTCCGCTGCGCGACATCGTGGTGTTTCCGTACATGATCGTGCCGTTGTTCGTGGGTCGCGAAAAGTCGATCAACGCGCTCGGCGAGGTGATGAATGCCGATAAGCACATCCTGCTGGCCGCGCAGAAGAATGCCGGTGACGATGATCCGGCGACGGATGCGATCTACGAGACGGGCACGCTTGCCTCGGTGCTGCAGCTCCTGAAGCTGCCGGACGGAACCGTGAAGGTTCTTGTCGAAGGCGTCGCGCGCGCCAAGATCGTCCGTTATACGGACAACCCGGATTTCTTCGAAGCGGAAGTCGAAAAGATTCCGGAAGTCGAAGGTGCGAAGGACGAGATCGAGGCGCTGTCGCGCTCGGCCGTGTCGCAGTTCGAAAGCTACGTGAAGCTCAACAAGAAGATCTCGCCGGAGGTTCTGGGCACCGTCGCGCAGATCGAGGACTACTCCAAGCTGGCCGATACGATCGCCTCGCATCTGGCGATCAAGATTGCCGACAAGCAGGACATCCTCGAGACGACGACGATCTCGGAGCGCCTGGAAAAAGTCTACACGCTCATGGAGAGCGAAATCTCCGTTCTCCAGGTGGAAAAGCGCATCCGTTCGCGCGTGAAGCGCCAGATGGAGAAGACGCAGCGCGAGTACTATCTGAATGAACAGATGAAGGCCATTCAGAAGGAACTTGGCGACAATGACGAGCGCGACGATATCTCCGAGTTCGAGGAGAAGATCGAGAACACCAAGCTGTCGAAGGAAGCCAAGGACAAGGCGCTGGCGGAGCTGAAGAAGCTCAAGCAGATGAGCCCGATGTCGGCGGAAGCGACGGTTGTGCGCAACTACCTCGACTGGTTGCTCTCGATCCCGTGGGGGGTCAAGGGCAAGGTCAAGAAGGACATCGAAGAGGCCCAGCAGGTTCTCGATGCGGAGCACTATGGCCTGGAGAAGGTCAAAGAGCGCATTCTTGAATATCTTGCTGTGCAGGCTCGGACCAACAAGCTGAAGGGTCCCATCCTCTGCCTCGTCGGACCTCCCGGCGTGGGCAAGACGTCGCTGGGCAAATCGATCGCGAACGCGACGGGGCGCGAGTTCGTGCGCATGTCGCTTGGCGGCGTGCGCGACGAAGCGGAAATCCGCGGGCATCGGCGGACCTACATCGGCTCGATGCCCGGCAAGGTCATCCAGTCGATGAAGAAGGCGAAGCGGACCAACCCGCTGTTCCTTCTCGACGAGATCGACAAGATGGGACAGGACTTCCGCGGCGATCCCGCGGCGGCGCTGCTCGAGGTGCTCGATCCGGAACAGAACTCGACGTTCAACGATCATTACCTCGAGGTCGACTACGACCTTTCGAGCGTGATGTTCGTGACAACGGCGAACACGCTCAACATTCCGCCGGCGCTGCTGGATCGTATGGAGATCATTCGTCTTGCCGGTTACACGGAGGACGAGAAGGTCGAAATCGCCAAGCGCCATTTGCTGGCCGAACAGGCGAGCGCGCATGGGCTTGAACCCAGCGAGTGGACCGTCGACGACGCAGCGATCATGGAAGTGATCCGGCGCTACACGCGCGAGGCGGGCGTACGCTCGCTGGAGCGCGAGATGGCGAAACTCGCACGCAAGGCGGTCAAGGAGATCCTGACGAGCGAGAAAAAGACCGTCCACGTCACGGCCGCCAACGTGAAAGACTACCTCGGCGTGCCGAAGTACCGGTATGGCGAAGCCGAACTGGAGGATCAGATCGGCATCGTCACGGGGCTTGCCTGGACTGAAGTCGGCGGCGAGTTGCTGACGATCGAAGGCGTCATGATGCCCGGCAAGGGCAAGATGACGGTGACGGGCAATCTGCGCGATGTGATGAAGGAATCGATTTCAGCAGCGAATGCCTACGTGCGTTCGCGGTCGGTCGAATTCGGAATCCGGCCGTCGCTCTTCGAGAAGAAAGACATCCATGTGCATGTGCCGGAAGGTGCAACACCCAAGGACGGTCCTTCTGCGGGCGTTGCGATGGCAACCGCGATCATCTCGGTACTCACCGGAATTCCTGTCCGCAAGGACGTGGCGATGACGGGCGAGATGACGCTGCGCGGGCGCGTGCTGCCGATCGGCGGATTGAAAGAGAAGCTGCTGGCCGCTCTGCGCGGCGGCATCAAGACCGTTTGCATCCCGGAGGAGAATGTCAAGGATCTCGCGGACATTCCTGAAGAGGTGAAGACGAAGCTTGAGATCGTGCCGGTTGCGCGCATGGAGGACGCCTTGAAGGCCGCCCTCGTGCGATTGCCGGAGGCGATCAGCTGGGACGACGTTGCCGCGGAAGCCGCAGAAGTTGACGGCAGCGACAAGGACGGTTCGCGGCTGACAGCGCACTGACCTGCGTTAACGGTGAATTGGAGCCCCCGCGTCCGCATGGTCGCGGGGGCTTTCTTTTCAATGCGTTCGTATGTTTTGCGAGGAGCGCGTCAGTCCAATCAGGGTTATTCTAGGGCGCAAATCAGCGGTTTTTCTGCTTGACGGTCCTAGGGTTTGGGCGCTTTGTGCCACCCGCAAAACAGCGGCGTGGTCCGATGATCGCACCGCCTTGCTGCATTCGCGGCAGACCATTTCAAGCAACCTTCGATCCACCCACTCCGAGGACACTTACCCATGAGCAAAAAAGATTTGATTGATGCTGTATCGCGCGATTGCGAATTGACCAAGGACAAGGCCACCGCCGTGGTGGATGCCGTTCTCGATCACATTAAGGCGAGTTTGAAGGGCGGTTCGGAAGTGCGATTGCCTGACTTCGGCACATTCAAGGTTGCCAAGCGCAAGGAGCGCGAAGGGCGCAATCCGTCGACAGGGGCGACCATCAAGATTCCGGCGTCGACAGTGGCGAAGTTCACGCCCGCGAAGGGCTTGAAGGATGCGCTGAATTAATTCGCTCACGCCGGCTGTTCCGAGCGCGATGCGCTCGGGCCGGCTTCGCGGGGGCGGCGCTTGCGCCGGGCGGCCTTGCCGCCTGGGCCCCTGCGGGCCGTTTGTATTTCACTCACGCGCGCTGTTCTGATCGCTGATGCGATCAGGCGCGCTCCGTGGGGGCGGCGCTTGCGCCGGACGGCCTTGCCGCCATAGCCCGTCGGGCTTATTACGACACCGGTTCGTCCGGGAGGTTAGCTCAGCGGTAGAGCGCTTCGTTTACACCGAAGATGTCGGGGGTTCGATCCCCTCACCTCCCACCATTTTTTCTCTCACGGCATCTGATCCTCGCTTCGCTCGGGATGCCTCCGAGGGGCGCGGCTTTGTGCCGGCCCACACTCGGCAGGCCAATGTGGGCTAGCGGCGGGTCGCCTTGCTCCCCGGCGCATTGCGCCGATATTCTGGACACACGCCAACTGACCCGAACGCGGTGCGCTCGGGATGCCTCCGAGGGGCGCGGCTTTGTGCTGGCCCACACTCGGCAGGCCGGTGTGGGCTAGCCGCGGGCCGCCTTGCTCCCGGACCCTTCGGGCCGAAGTTGCTCTATGGAACTCACTTGATCACGAAGTCGCCACTTGGCGGCGGGGGCGCTTCGGGGTAGGTGCGGGAAAACGCATAATCGGAGAAGCTCATGTCCGTTTCGATGTATCAAATTGCGGTCCCATCGTTTCAGAAGCATTTGCATGCGCTCGACGGGATCATCGACAAGGCGGCGGCGTACGCGCTAGCGCGGAAGATTGCGCCCGAGACGTTACTGTCGGCGCGGCTTTATCCGGACATGTTCAACTTCACGCGGCAAGTGCAGGAGTGCTGCAAGTTCGCGGCTCTGTCGATGCAGCGGCTTGCGAACATCGACGTTCCGGCCGAGGCGGATGGAGAGAAGACGTTCGAGGAGTTAAAAGCGCGCATCGCGCGGACACTCGACTTGCTCGCGCGCGTGAAGCCCGAGCAGATGGATGGGTCGGATGACCGATCGATCGCAATTAAAGTAGGGCCGAACGAGATGACGTTTGCGGGCCGCGATTACCTTCTGCACTTCGCCCTGCCGAACTTCTATTTCCATGCCGCGACGGCCTACGGCATTCTGCGCCACAACGGCCTTGAGATCGGCAAACGGGATTTCATGCGTCGAACGTGACGCCGGGGCGTCCGCGATGTCGAACGGCGAATAAGCACACTTCAGGTGAGGCTCGGACGCGGTTGTGGCGCACTGGCCGCCGTCGGTTCTGGGCGGCGTTCATAGCTCTGGCGCAAGCGCAGAAATGGCTTCTCGATCAAGTGGTAGGAAACGCAAGCGATCGCCACCATCAGTGGGAACACGAGGATCGCGAAGGAAAGGGCCACCGGAAATGACGCCATGTCGAATCCGGCATGGGTCAGTTGTTTGACGATCGTCGGATAGAAGATGAAGTGCAACAGATAGATCGAGTAGGAGACCTCGCCGATCTTCGCCAATCCATGATCGATGCGCTGGGGCAGCTTCACGTTTGAGAATTCATAGCCGACGATGGCGGCTCCGAGCGCCAGTCCCTGCAACGTGGGAATGACGATCCATAGCGGCGAGTGCGTCGTGCCCCAGAACCCGCCGGCCAGGTTGAACTGGTGCCAGCCAATGACAATGGCGGCGAGAGCGGTGGCGAGAAGCTTGCCGGCATGGCGGCGGATCGCGTCGCGCTTGGCCAGTTCGTGCCACAGCATTCCCGCAACAAACAGATCGATGCAGCCGCCGATCGTCCAATAGCTGAGATCCTGGACGTTGCCTGTCGCTGCCCATACCCCAAAGCGCATCACGATCGACGCCATGAAGAGGGCGACCAGTGCCCCGGTGCGGTTGCCGCGCTGTAGCCAGAGGATCGCGGGGAACAGCGCGTAGAAGTGGAGTTCGACGGCGACCGACCATGCGCCACTGTGCCAGACGGGCAGGAAGAAGCCTTTCAAGAGGGCCTGAAGACCCATGTCGCCACGCGCGGCCCAGTAGGCGAGCACAACGGCGAGCAGGGGGACGAGCCGGAGAAAGCGGTTCTTGTAAAAGCGCCGAAGATCGAGCGGGCGTCCATCGATAATCTTTGCAAACAGGTAGCCCGACAGCGTCATGAACAGGGCGACGCCGATATGGCCTTCCTCGAGAAGCGACAGCGGCAGAAAAGCCGGGACCAGATCGAAGGGCACGTGGACGTGAACGAAGTGCCAGCAATAGACCAGGAACGCCGCAATCGCGCGGACGTGGTCCAGCTTGCTGACATACAACCCCGAACTCGACCGCATCGGATGGCGCCCCCGTCCCCAACCGGGATACTCTAGCCGCAAGGGCTTAATCGTCGGTGTTCATCTCCCGTGGAACCAGTCGTGCGGCCGGCGCAATGCCGGCTCCCTGGAGGGGTGTTGTGTGCTTGACTTCACCGGGCCGAACCCGTAGTGAACGCCCCGTGACACGCGCGATGCGGTTCGCTCGCGCGCTCGACCGGTTTTGCGGGAGTAGCTCAGTTGGTTAGAGCGCCGCCCTGTCACGGCGGAGGCCGCGGGTTCAAGTCCCGTCTCTCGCGCCATTTTTCCTTGGACATGGTTGCCTCACGCGCGCTGTTCTGACCGCTATGCGGTCAGGCGCGCTCCGGCGGGGCGGCGCTTGCGCCGGGCGGCCTTGCCGCCTTGCCCTTCGGGCCGAGTTGATCACTCACGCGCGCTGTTCTGACCGCTTTGCGGTCAGGGGCGCTCCGGCGGGGCGGCGCTTGCGCCGGG
>CAYWIF010000011.1:0-1262 GCA_964458265.1 uncultured Hyphomicrobium sp.
CCGCTACATCTGTCCTCATCAAGACTGAACCGGCCTTGCGGGGCCACAACGCCAAGAGGACAGACCCATGCTCAAGACCATTTCCAAGCCCGCCGCCCTGATCCTGGCTCTCACCGCCGGTGTGTTCGGCGCGCTGCCCGCCGAAGCCGGCGGCCGTGGCAAGGAGTACTTCTCGCAGACCTACGTCACGAAGAAGCCGCTGCACGGATATGAAGGCCGCGCTGGCGATTATTACTGCAGCTACGTGCGCATCCCGGTTCACAAGATGATCAACGGCCGCATGAAGGTCGTCGCCTGGACGCTGCAGCAGCACTGCTACTAGACGATTTTCACGATCTCTCCCGATCGCGAGCGGCCCCGGTTCACAGCGGGGCCGTTTCGTTTGCCGTGGGGCTATGCGGGATGCGCGCTCACCACTGGTCGCGCCACAAAGGCAACGCCATCGCGCCGTTGGGGATCGTCACCGTGCCCCGCTTGTCTATGCCGCCGTTGACGCCGAGTTCGCCAGCAAACTTGTTGACGATGTTGGCCTTGAGGTTCGCTCCCGCGGTGCCAGCGAACTGCAGCGAATATTCGAACTTACCGACCGCCAGCCGCACGATCTGGAATTGGTTGCGGTTGGTATCGCTTTTCGGATTAGCCGAACCGAGGCACTTTTTGCGCAGTTGGATGAGCTTGCTCTCGTCGTACTCGTAGATCGTCCCGGTGAAGGTGAGATTGACCCCGGTCACATACTGGCCGTTGAACGAGGCATTGAGAATGTTGGCCCACCCGGCCGACAGACCGAACGATTTCTGGTCGTGCGAGGTGAACGCCGCGCCTTCGACGGCCTGGCTGAACCCGTCCTCGTCGAACTTAGCGCGGCACCGCACGAGGTTCACTTTCAAAAGCCGGTCGCCCGTCCGCTGATAGGTGCGCCGGTCGAGGTAGCCGCGCGCGATCGTGCCCGGCGTGTAGTAGGCCAGCGGCGGCGACATGCGAATGACGTTGAGATTATCGAAGATGGAATCGGCGCTAGCCGGAACGCTGGCTGCCACAACAAACGCGAACGCAAGACCCGACCGCCACATGATACTGCCCCCCACTCTAGCGGAGGCTATCTAATCGATCGGCCGGTGTGACGAGAAGGGTGGCCGTGAAGGCGGGCGGCGATTGCTCCCGGTTGTGGCCGCAAAACAGCACCGCCTCCTGCCGGCTCCCGCCACGTCGAACCGCGCATGGCGGCCGGCTCCCCGGAGGGGAGTCGCCATGCGCCACTAAGA
>CAYWIF010000011.1:1362-18383 GCA_964458265.1 uncultured Hyphomicrobium sp.
AACCGCGCATGGCGGCCGGCTCCCCGGAGGGGAGTCGCCATGCGCCACTAAGAAACTCACTCGCCATGCGCCACTAAAGAGGAAACTCCCGCCGTGCCGGCCCGATGTAAAGCTGGCGCGGCCGCCCGATCCGCTGCTCGGGGTCCTCGATCATCTCGCGCCACTGCGCGATCCAGCCCACCGTCCGCGCCACGGCGAACAGCACGGTGAACATTTCGACCGGGAAGCCGATCGCCCGCAGCGTAATGCCCGAATAGAAATCGATATTCGGATAAAGCTTCTTGGAGACGAAGTAGTCGTCCTGCAGGGCAATGCGTTCCAACTCCATCGCAACCTTCAGCAGCGGATCGTCGCGCTTGTCGAGCGCATCGAGCACCTCGTGGCAGGTCTTCTGCATGACCTTCGCGCGCGGATCGTAGTTCTTGTAAACGCGATGCCCGAAGCCCATCAGCCGGAAGCCCGACGACTTGTCCTTGGATTTGGCGATGAATTCCGGGATGCGCTCTACTGTTCCGATTTCCTGCAGCATGTTGAGCGCGGCTTCGTTCGCCCCGCCATGCGCCGGACCCCACAGGCAAGCGATGCCCGACGAGATGCACGCGAACGGGTTGGCCCCCGATGAACCGGCAAGCCGCACCGTCGATGTCGACGCATTCTGCTCGTGGTCCGCGTGCAGGATGAAGATGCGGTCGAGCGCGCGTGCCACGACCGGATTGACGATGTAGGGCTCGCACGGCACGGCGAAGCACATCTGCAGGAAGTTCGATGTGTAGTCGAGATCGTTGCGTGGATAGATGAAGGGGTGGCCGATCGAATATTTATAGGCCATCGCCGCGATCGTCGGCATTTTGGCGATCATGCGGTTGGTGGCTACGCGCCGGTGCTCCGGATTAGTGATGTCGGTGCTGTCGTGATAGAACGCCGACAGCGCGCCGACGACACCGACGAGAACCGCCATCGGATGCGCGTCGCGGCGGAAGCCGGTGTAGAACCGCGTCATCTGCTCGTGCACCATCGTGTGATTGGTGATGGTGCGGCGGAACTCGCGGAACTGTTCGTTCGTCGGCAGTTCGCCGTTCAGCAGCAGATAACAGGTCGCCAGAAAATTCGAGTGTTCGGCCAGCTGTTCGATCGGATAGCCGCGATAGAGCAGTTCGCCCTTTTCCCCGTCGATGAAGGTGATCTTCGACGCGCAGTTGGCCGTCGAGGTAAAGCCGGGGTCGTAGGAGAAACACCCGGTGTCCTTGTGCAGCTTGCCGATGTCCATCACGGAGGGCCCGATTGTTCCTCGCCGCAGCGGGAACTCGGTCGCCTTGCCCTGATAGGTCAGCGTGGCGCTACCGTCAGTGGCACCTGGCGAGGGGGGCTGCTCCTGGATCGTCATGCGGACTGTCTCCTTCAGCGGACCGGGAAAGTGGGACCCTGTCTTGGCTTACGGCTGTTCATGCTGCAGTGCGCAACATCATATCGCGACCGCACACAATTAGCCAATCCTGCCTATAGCCAATGCCGTGCATGATGCGCAGACAACTGAATTTCGCCGTCGTCAGGCCGCCTGATCTTTCAACCGCGCCAAGGCCTCGTCGCGGCCCAGCACGGCCATCACGTCGAAGACCGGCGGCGAGACCGTGCGCCCGGTCAGCGCCGCGCGCAAGGGCTGCGCCACTTTTCCAAGCTTCGCCCCGGTGGCCTCCGCATGTGTCCGCACCGCGGCTTCGAGGTCGCCCGCGGTCCAGGCAGCGGCGGCTTCCAGTTGCGGTAGGATTCCCCCGATCAGCGCCTTTGCCTCCGCATCGATCAGCTTCGCCGCTTTTTCGTCCAGAGCGAGCGGCCGCTCCGCGACCAGATAAAGCGAACCCGATACCAATTCGGCGAGCGTCTTGGCCCGTTCCTTGAGCGACGGGATGGCGGCGGCAAACCTGTCCCAACCTTTTGCCGCGTATTTTGCAGCCAGCTCTGATCCGGTCTTGACGCCGGGCAGAACGGCCGCCACCTCGCGTGCGAGCGCCACATCGGAGCGCGGCGGCGCTTTCGGGTCGGGTGTGATTGCGGCCAGCGCCGTGAAGTCGAGGTGCGGCAGCATCTCTCGCGTGCGGCTGACGAGTTCGGCGTCGTCGCTCTGGCGAATGTATTGTGCGTTCAGATCGTCGAGCTTCTTGAAGTCGAACCGCGACGCGCTCTTGTTGATGTCGTCGATGTCGAACCACTGGATCAGCTGCTCGGTCGACATGATCTCATCATCGCCGTGGCTCCAGCCGAGCCGCACGAGATAGTTGCGCAGCGCGACGGGCAGATAGCCCATCGAGCGGTACTCCTCGACGCCTAGAGCGCCATGCCGCTTGCCCAATTTGGCTCCGTCCGCGCCGTGAATGAGCGGCACGTGCGCCCAAACGGGAACGCGCCATCCCATCCCGTTGTAGATCTGCGTTTGCCGGGCTGCGTTAGTGAGATGGTCGACCCCGCGCACGACGTGTGTGATCCCCATGTCGTGATCGTCAACGACGACGGCGAGATTATAGGTCGGGTTGCCGTCCGAGCGCAGAATGATGAGATCGTCGAGGTCCTTATTGGCGAATGTCACGCGGCCCTGGCAGCGATCATCCACCACCGTCTCGCCCTCGCGCGGCGCCTTGAGCCGGATCGTGAACGGTGCACCAGGCGGAGCATCGGCCGGATCGCGGTCGCGCCACGGCGAGCGGATGGTCAGCGGTCGCTTCTCCGCTTCTGCCGCTGCCCGCATCGCGTCGAGTTCGGCGGCCGTCAGGTAGCAGCGGTACGCGTTACCTGACGCGAGCAGGGCTTCCGCCACGTCGCGATGCCGTGCGGCTCGCGCAAACTGCGAAACGGGTTCGCCGTCCCAATCGAGTTCGAGCCATGCGAGGCCATTCAGGATAGCCGCCACCGCCGCCGGATTGTTGCGCTCCCGATCGGTATCCTCAATACGCAGAACGTAACGTCCACCGTGCCCCTTGGCATAGAGCCAGTTGAACAGGGCCGTGCGGGCGCCGCCGATATGCAGGTAGCCGGTGGGGGAGGGCGCAAACCGGACAACGGGTTTGCCGCTCTCAGTCGTTGTGCTCATGAGCGTCTTCGTTTGTTGGGGATCTGTGAGATGATGCCCCCCTGTAGCACACGCATTGCGGGCGGTTAAAGGGTGATGTCGGGGGGCACCAACAAGGCTGCGGACGGGGCTGCCGTGGCGCCGGAAGAACGCGCGGCGCCCGCTGCCGTCCGCTCGTCCATGCGCCGCGCGCTGACGGCCGCCGTGCCGGGGCTCCTCGGCTATCTGGCGGAGGAACGTCCCCGCTTCGTCAATTGGCTGCCAGTGCTGTTCGGGCTCGGCATCTGGTGCTACTTCGCGTTGCCGTCAGAACCCACGCTTGCGGCAGCCAGCCTGCCGCTGACCTTTGCAGGTCTCGCGATCGCCGCGACCCACCGCGGCAGTGCCACTCGCTTGGCCGCGGCCGCCCTCATGGTTGGCGCTCTCGGTTTCCTCGCTGTCAAGTCAAGAACCAGTTGGGTCACCGCGCCCGTCCTGGAGCGCACGTTGCGTGCCGTCGAAGTCACCGGCGTGATCGAACGGCGTGAACCCCACGCCAAGCGCGGCGAGCGGCTGACCTTGCGGCTCCTGTCGGTCGAAGATGTCCCCGCCGGACAACTCCCGGCGCGCGCCCGCATTCGCGTCATGTCGGCCGCAGGCGATGCGCAGCCGGGCGACACTGTCCGCCTGACCGCGACGCTGTCGCCGCCCGCACCGCCGGCCCTGCCATCGGGCTACGACTTCGCGCGCGCGGCATTTTTCCAGCAGATCGGCGCCGTCGGCTACGCCTTGAAGGCCCCCCAAAAAATATCGCCTGTCGCGCCGGCCGAACCAAATGCGGCGGCACACCTGCGTGCTGGCATCGAGACCGCGCGGGAAAACATCCGCAGCCGCATTCAAGCCGCCCTGCCGGGCGAGCGGGGCGCGATGGCGGCAGCCCTCATTACTGGCGAACGCGGCGGCATCACGCAACAAACGACCGATGCCTATCGCGACAGCGGACTGATCCACATCCTGTCGATCTCCGGCCTGCATATGGCGATCATGGCCGGCGCCGTATTCGGTCTGATCAGATTTTTACTGGCAGCCATCCCCGCGCTGGCTCTGACCCGGCCGATCAAGAAATGGGCAGCCTTCGGCGGCGCGCTGGGCGCGGTCCTCTATTACGCGATCTCGGGAGGTACGGCCGCCACGCTCCGTTCCGCGATTATGATGGTCGTCATGTTCATCGCCATCATGCTGGGCCGTCCCGCCATCGCCATGCGCAACGTTGCGATTGCCGCGCTCCTCATTCTCGCCGTCTATCCCGAAAGCCTGTTGGACACCGGGTTCCAGATGTCGTTTGCAGCCGTCGCCGCACTGGTTGCGAGTTACGAAGCCGCGCGCGGACGCCTGCATCGCACCAATTTCACGCCGGGCCCCGCGATGCGCATGGGCATCTTCCTCGGCGGCATCGTCTTTTCGACCGTGATTGCCGGCCTCGCGGTCACGCCGTTGTCCATCTACCACTTCCACGCGATGCAGCATTATGCCCCGCTCGCCAACCTGATTGCCGTCCCGGTCTGCAATGTCGTCGTGATGCCGGCCGCGCTCGCCACACTCGTCGCGATGCCCTTCGGACTTGAGTTCGCTCCCCTGTGGGTCATGGGATTGGGCATCGACGCGATGGGTTGGGTCGCAGGCGCCGTTGCCGGCCTGCCCGGCGCGGTGACGCGCATTCAGGCCATACCCGCTGCTGCCTTCGCTTTGGTGCTCGCCGGCGGCCTCTGGCTCGTGCTCTGGCAAAAGCGCTGGCGTATGGCGGGCATTCCATTGATCGCCTGCGGTCTGGCGCTCGCCTCGTCGGGGGCCAAGCCCGATATCCTCATTGGACGCGAAGGCGCACTCGTGGCCGTGCGCGGTACGGATGGCCGTTTCTTCGCACACGCCGAGAGGCCTTCCACGTTCGAATTGCAGCGCTGGCTGGAAACCGACGGTGACGGCCGCGATCCGAAAGAGGTGCGGGCCAAAGGGTCATTCCGATGCGATGCGCTGGGCTGCGTCGCGGTCAACGAAGGCTCCACCGTCGCGATATCACGGCATCCAGGAAGCACGGCCGACGATTGCGCGAAGGCCCGCGTGCTGGTCGTCAACGGACCCCGCCCGGCCCGCTGCACCGAACCCAACCTCGTCTACGATCGCGACGGACTGAAACGATCCGGCACGATTGCGCTCTATCGAACTGCGGACGGCACCTACGGTGCGCGAAGCGTCGCCCAAGCGCGCGGCAACCGGCCCTGGTCTCAGCCGCCGCCGCCGCGCCGAACGCGCCGCGAAATAACGACAGAGCCCGATTCAATGACGCCAAACGCACCGGCGTCTCACCTCAGCGCAATCGGCCGGTACGCGGCTCCCAAAAGCGTCCAGGACGCCTTCGACGAACCGCTCGAATTGCGTTCCGATGTCGAAGACGAGGAAGGCCCCTGACGCTCCATCAACATTGTCGCGTCAATACTTGCGAAGTAGCCCGACGAGACGTCCCTGGATGTCCACCTGATCCGGACGGAAGATGCGCGTTTCGTACGCCGGGTTGGCCGCTTCCAGCGCGATCGTCGAACCCTTCTTGCGCAGCCGCTTCAGCGTCGCCTCTTCCTTTTCGACGAGCGCCACGACGATGTCGCCGTTGTCGGCCGAATGACAACGCCGGATGATGACAGTGTCGCCATCGTGGATGCCGGCCTCGATCATCGAGTCGCCCTTGATCTCGAGAGCATAGTGCTCACCCGAGCCCAGCATGTCGGGCGGACAGGCGACGTCGCTGGAATGGTTCTGGATGGCGCTGATCGGCACGCCGGCCGCGATCCGGCCCATCAGCGGCACCGACATCGTGCGGGCATCGGCATAATAAGATGGCGGCGGATCCAGCGCCCTGCGGTCGCCTTCGATGACGCTCGGCTGAAACCCGCCGCGCCGCGGCGGTTCCGGTGCGGCCATCGACGGCACGGTGCTCTCCGGCAGTTTGATGACCTCGATGGCCCGCGCCCGGTGCGGCAGACGCCGGATGAACCCTCTTTCGACGAGTGCCGTGATAAGACGATGGATGCCCGACTTCGACTTCAAATCCAGCGCGTCGCGCATTTCGTCGAAAGACGGCGGCACGCCCTGGTCTTGCATCCGGTCATGGATAAAGAGCAGCAGCTCTTTCTGTTTCTGGGTCAGCATGAGGTCTCGGGCGCTCCAGTTGGATTGGGGCCGCACACGGCCGCTGCAACTCACAGGGACAAATCACGAACGTACCCTAGCCGTTCCCTTCATGTTCCGCAAGCCCCCCTGATTTCAGCGCGAATTTGGCCGTTGATCGCACCAACCACCGCCTAGGAACCGGCCGTCCGGCCGGGCTATAAACCCGTATGAACAAGCCAGACAGCATCAAGCCTGCATCGTCCGTTTCCGCCGGGGGCGTGACCTTTGCCAATGACGCGCCGATCGCTCTTCTGGCCGGCCCCTGCCAGATGGAAAGCCGCCAGCATGCGCTGGAGATGGCGTCTGCGCTGAAGGAAATCGCAGCGAAACTCGCAATAGGGCTGGTCTACAAATCCTCGTTCGACAAGGCGAACCGCACATCGATCTCCGGCCAGCGCGGCATCGGCCTGGAAGCAGCACTTGCCGTGTTCGCAGAGATCCGCGAAAGCCTCGGTCTCCCGGTCGTCACGGATGTTCACGAAGCCGGCCAATGCGCGCGCGTGGCTCCCGTTGTCGACATTCTGCAAATTCCCGCGTTCCTCTGCCGCCAGACCGACCTTCTGATCGCCGCTGCAAAAACCGGGCGTATCGTCAAAATCAAGAAGGGCCAGTTCCTTGCCCCTTGGGACATGAAGAACGCGGTTGCCAAGGTCGTCGGCAGCGGCAATCCCAACGTGCTGTTGACCGAGCGCGGCGCCTCGTTCGGCTACAACACGCTCGTCGCGGACATGCGTGCCTTGCCGATCATGGCCGAAACCGGCGCGCCGGTGATCTTTGATGCAACCCACTCCGTGCAGCAGCCGGGCGGGCAGGGGACGAGTTCGGGCGGCGACCGCCGTTTCGTCCCGGTTCTTGCGCGCGCCGCCGTCGCTGTTGGCGTCGCGGGGCTCTTCATCGAGACGCACGAAAACCCCGAGCGCGCGCCCTCGGACGGGCCGAACATGGTACCGCTGGCCGAGTTCGAGGGACTCGTCGGCGAACTCATGGAGATCGACGCGGTCGTCAAAAAGCAGAAACGCGCGCGATCCTGAGGGACCGGCGCGCGTCTCGCTTCACAGGGATAGTCGGGGACAGATCGCAGCTCCGGGCCGAACCTCCAGAACCGCGTACGAACGGAGCCGGGCGCTATTCGCCGGCGAGAAAAAGCGCCGCCGTGTGGATCGCGCGCGAATAGGCGTAATCCGGAGGCGTCGTAGGAACAGCGCGATGGGCGGTATGCGAACAGGCTGCTTCCGCGCAGAGCGTGCCCGGACCGTAGGCGGCCGCATTGAGCGCGGCGGTGCTCGTGACGGCGACGAAGAGACCGATCGTATAGACGCACGCCAGTGCGCCGATCGCTCGAAGGATGCTGTCGATGGACATGGCTGGACCTCGCTTGGGCGCTACGAGAGTGGTTCGTCCAGGATGCGAAACGATAGACGGGCATGTGTGCCGAGGTCGCGGCGATATCCTGAACCCGTTCACCATGCCGAAAGACAGGTTAACAGAGTCCTAATCGTTAGCGAGGCGTGAACGTTGAATTGGCTAACGAAGCGCGTTCAGGTGAAACAAAAAAGCCACCGGATTGCGCCGGTGGCTTGTCTGCGATCAGCCCGCTGAAACTTAAATACCGGCCAGCGGCTGCAACATGCGCGCGATCCATCCCGTGAAGCGGGGCTTGGCGTCCGACGCCGCCAGACAAATGCAGCCCTGCTTCGGATCCGCAATCGGACGATGCTGCGCATCGTCGCCCAGGTCCGCGACGTCGCCCCGCCGGAACGTTCCGAACTCGTCCGAATAGGCCCCGTCGAGAACGATTGTCAGCTCCGAACCGCCGTGACCATGCTCCGGAAGCTTGGTGCCCGGTGAAACCTTGAGAAGCCGCAGATCGCCTTTCGCGCCCTCCGACAGCGTCACCGGAAAATGCCAGACGCCGGGCGCCGCGCGCCGCCACGCAATCTCGTCGAACCGGCCTTCGAGAGCCGCCACCAGTTCGCGGGGAAGCTCCATGGCAGCGTCGGCGCGCACCGTAGCGTCGCCGGCCCGCACCTGGACCGCCGGTGCTTCTCTAACGACGGGCTCCGGTTCGAGCGCGTCGAACAAGGCCTCGCCGATCAGCGTATGCTCCCGCAACTCTGCCCGGCAGCGCGGGCAGACGGCAAGATGCGAAGAGACGACGGCGGCAAGAGCTTCCGGCTGGCTTCCCGCCGCGCAGCTCATCAGCGTCGAATCATCGAGATGGTGAGTGATCTTCATGGGTCTAACGAATGTCCTCGACGGCTTCTTTCACCTTCTGATACGCGAGCCTCATACGCGACTTCACCGTACCCAGCGGCAATCCGAGCCGCTCCGCAATTTCACTGTGTGACAGGCCTTCCACATACGAGAGCATTACGACTTCGGACTGATCCGGCGGCAAAGTTGCGAGCACCGCGCGGACTTTGTCGCGCCGTTCCCGCTCGGTGACTTGCTCCTCAGGGTCCGGGGCGTCGGATGCTTCCTCGTCCCGGTTCTCCGGCAAAGGCTGCCAGGCGACTTCGCGGCGCAACCGGTCGATGCGAAGATTGCGTGCGATCGTGAAGATCCACGTCGTAGCACTTCCCTTCTCATCGGAATAAAGCTGGGCCTTGCGCCAGACCGTCAGCAGCGTCTCTTGCGCCAGATCTTCGGCCAGCGTGGGGTCGGCGCCCTGGCGCATCATGTAGGATTTGACGCGCGGGCCATAGAGTTCGAACAACTTGCGGAATGCCTCGACATCCCGGCTCTGGGCGACTTTCTGCAGGAGGTCGGACATGGCCCTCGGAATCTTGACGGGATACGGGTGCCGGTTAGCACGCACGCTCTCCAGAACCTGGACCATAGCTTAACCTCGCTTCCGATGCCAAACTTACGGACGCTTTACGGGTCCGGATCAGCCGGACTTCTCAGGGAATTCGCATGCAGGACGTACAACTGAGTTCGATTGCCGTGTTGCTCGCAGCAGTCGCCATCGCCGCCCCCGTCGCCCGCACGCTGGGAATCGGGACCGTCCTTGGCTATCTGGCCGCCGGCGCGATCGTCGGACCCTTTGGTCTGGGTGGACTTTTCTCGACCGGCGAAGCCAAGGAAATCCTGCATCTGGCCGAATTCGGCGTGGTGCTCCTCCTCTTTCTCATTGGTCTCGAATTGCGCCCGCGGCGCTTGTGGTCGATGCGCACGGCCATTTTTGGCCTTGGCGGTGCGCAAGTCGCCATTTCGGCCGCTTTGATCGCCGCCATCGCCATCGCGTTTGCGTTGCCTTGGAAGAGCGCCTTGTTCATCGGCCTCGCGCTCGCGCTGTCCTCAACCGCGTTTGCACTCCAGGTGATGGAGGAGAACGGCGAACTCTCCACCAAGCATGGGCGACTTGGCTTTGCTGTCCTGTTGTTCCAGGACCTCGCCGCCATTCCGCTGATCGCATTGGCGCCGCTCTTCGCGGTCACCGTCATAGCCGACGCACCGCAACTCGATTTCATGGCCGCGGCGAAATCCATCGGCGTGATCGCCGCCGTCGCCGGCATCGGCTGGTTGATCCTGGACGTCTTCATCCGCCTCGTCGCGAGGACGCGCGTGCGCGAGGCGATGACGGCGGCCGCCCTCCTCACCGTCGTCACCGCCGCCGCGATCATGCAATGGGCCGGCGTCTCGGCGTCCCTGGGCGCATTCATTGCCGGCGCGCTGCTCGCCGAGAGTTCCTACCGTCACCAGCTTGAAGCCGACATCCAGCCGTTCGAAGGCCTGCTGCTCGGTCTCTTCTTCACCGCGATCGGCATGTCGCTCGATCTCGACCTGCTCGTCGCCCGCTGGCACGAGGTCGTTCTGCTCGCCGCGATCCTCGTCGCGGTAAAGGCGCTCGTGCTCTATTTGCTCGGCCGCTGGCAAGGTCTGAACGGACGCGGCGCCCGCCGACTTGGATTGTCCCTCAGCCAGGGCGGCGAATTTGCCTTCGTGCTGTTCGCGGCCGGATTGAGCGCGGGCGTGCTGACCGGCGACGTCCAGTCCCTGCTGGTGCTCGTCGTCACCGTGTCGATGATCGCCACGCCGTTGCTCCTCCTCATCGACAGCCGCCTGACGGCAAAGTCGCCCGCCACGCAGGCCTACGACGCACTCCCCGAAAACGCCGGTCATGTCGTCATCGCCGGCTTCGGGCGCTACGGTCAGATCGTGGCCCGCATCCTGCGCGCGCGAAAGATCCCGTTCACCGCCCTCGACATCGACGCCGAGCAGGTCGAACTGGTAAAGCGCTTCGGGTCCGAAGCCTTCTTCGGCGACGCGTCCCGCCCCGATATCCTGCAAGCGGCAAAAGTCGGTGACGCGCGCGCACTGGTCCTGGCCATCGACGACGTCGAAGCATCGCTGCGCATCGCGGAGTTCGTCTCCGCCGAATGGCCAAAGGTTCTGATCTTCGGCCGCGCGCGCAACCGCAACCACGCCCACCGCTACCTCGATCTCGGCATTACCCGCGTCCAGCGCGAAACCTTCCTCTCCGCGCTCGAAACCACCAAGCAACTTCTGAAAGGCCTCGGCGACACCGACCGCGAGGCCGAACGCACCGTCAAAACGTTCCGCACCCACGACGAACGCCGCCTTGCGGACGACTACAAGCACTACACCGACATGGAAAAGATGCAGGCCAAGGCCCGCTCCGACGCCGCCACGCTCGAACAGCTCTTCGAGCAGGACGCCCGCGAAACGGAAGCCGCAGCCGCAGCCGCCTCGGCAAAGGCTGCGGAGTAGGTCGCAAACAGCCATCGGCGGTATGGCGCGCGCGTGGTCACCGCCGACGTGGGCGCCTCCAACGGCGTCATTCACGTCATCAATCGCGTTCTCATACCATAATGACGCGGGGGTAGGTCCATCGCGGCCCAGTTCCCGTTATACTGCCAACGCGGGAGCCGGTCCGGCAGGGATCGGCCCTCGCAATCTTACGAAGAGAAGCCAAATCTTCCGACAGATGGGGGCGCCCTGGGGAACCGGGGCGCCCTTTTGCACCTATTGCTGGGCCGCCGCCGGTAGACGAGGCCCAATCCCGCCGCTAAACCTGCCCCGCCGGTGGGAAAATGTGTCCTCCGGGCGAGACGTAAGGGGCTCCCTCTCATGGCGGATACGAAGACGGCGGTCAGCACCCGCGACATGGCCAATGCCATCCGTGTGCTGTCCATGGATGCGGTGCAGAAGGCAAACTCCGGTCATCCCGGCATGCCGATGGGCATGGCCGATGTGGCGACCGTGCTCTTCACCGATCATCTGCGCTTCGATCCCACCGACCCGCACTGGCCGGATCGCGACCGCTTCATCCTCTCGGCCGGTCACGGGTCGATGCTTCTCTATTCGCTGCTCTATCTTACGGGCTATCCCGGCATGACGATGGAGGAGTTGCAGAACTTCCGCCAGCTCGGCTCGAAAACAGCGGGCCATCCCGAATTCGGCCACGCGGCCGGCATCGAGACGACGACGGGTCCGCTGGGGCAGGGGATCGCGAATGCGGTCGGCATGGCGCTCGCCGAACGGATGTTGGCTGCCCGCCACGGCGCCGGTGTCGCCGATCACCACACCTACGTCATCGCCGGCGACGGCTGCCTGATGGAAGGCCTCAGCCACGAAGCGATCTCGCTCGCGGGTCACTTGAAGCTCGGCAAGCTCATCGTCTTCTGGGACGACAACTCGATTTCCATCGACGGACCGACAAATCTGTCCGTATCCGATGACCAGTTGAAACGCTTCGAGGCCTCGGGCTGGAACACGATTGCCATCGACGGCCACGATCACGCGGCGATTTCGGCGGCGATTCTGAAGGCCAAGGCCGATCCGTCGAAGCCCTGGCTCATCGCCGCCCGCACCATCATCGGCTACGGCGCGCCGACCAAGCAAGGCACGAAGGACACGCACGGCAGCCCGCTCGGAATGGAAGAAGTGGACCGCACGCGCACGGCGCTGGGATGGTCCGCGCCGCCGTTCGAGATCCCCGCTGACATCCTTGGAGCTTGGCGTGCCACGGGCGCAAAGGGGCACAATCTGGGAGCCAAATGGCGGGCGAAGTCGGCGCACGTCGATGGCGCGCACGATCTGCATGTCGACGATGCGGCGCTGGTTGCCGCTGTCGAGGCAGCCAAGACGCAGTTTGCGGCCGATACCGCCAAGCGTGCTTCGCGCGTCTGGTCGCAAATGACGCTGGAACATCTGATCCCAGCCATCCCGCAACTGATTGGCGGATCTGCCGACCTGACGCCGTCGAACGGCACCAAGACCTCGCACTACAAGCCCGTGTCGCCCGGCAAGTATGACGGCAACTACATCCACTTCGGCGTCCGCGAGCACGGCATGGCCGCCGCCATGAACGGCATCGCGCTGCACGGCGGCCTCATCCCCTTCGGTGCGACGTTCCTGGTCTTCACGGACTATTGCCGGCCGTCGATCCGCCTGTCGGCGCTGATGGGCATTCGCGCCATCTACGTCATGACGCACGATTCAATCGGTGTGGGCGAGGACGGCCCGACGCACCAGCCCGTCGAGCATCTTGCCGCCTTGCGCGCAATTCCGGGTTTGCAGGTTCTGCGCCCGGCCGACGCGATGGAAACGGCGGAAGCCTGGCACATCGCTCTCTCTTCCAACACAAAGCCGACCGTCATGGCGCTGACCCGCGACGCGGTCCCGACCAAGCTGCGCTCCGGTCCGGTAGAAGAAAATCTCGCAGCCAAGGGCGCCTACGTCGTCAGCGGCGCAGATAAGCGCGATGTCACCTTGCTGGCCACGGGCTCGGAAGTGGCCATCGCCGTCGACGCCGCCGCTCTGCTCGCGCAAGAGGGCATCAACGCCGCCGTCGTCTCGATGCCGTCGTTCGAACTGTTCCGCGAGCAGCCGGGCGCGTATCAGGACGCCGTGCTGGGCCACACGCCACGCGTCGCCGTCGAAGCAGCGATTGCACAAGGTTGGCACGAGTGGCTCCGCCCCGGCGACCGGTTCGTCGGCATGACCGGCTTCGGCGCGTCCGCGCCAGCCAAGAAACTCTACGAACACTTCGGCATCACCGCCGCCAAGGTGGCGGACGCCGCCAAGGCGAGCCTCAAGGCCTAACCCAATGAACCTCGACAAGCTGAAAACAACCGACGGCCTCGATGTCTCGGGAAAGCGCGTGCTCTACCGCGCCGACCTCAACGTCCCTGCCAAGGATGGCGTCGTCACCGACGCGACGCGCCTTGAACGCGTCGTGCCCGGCCTGAAAGCGCTGGCCGATCGCGGCGCCAAGGTGATCGTCCTGTCGCATTTCGGACGCCCGAAGGCCGGTCCCGACAAGGAGAACTCCCTCGCGCCCGTCGCAGCCGCCCTGGGCGGACTCCTTCAGCGGCACGTCTCGCTCGCCGGCGACTGCATCGGCCAGCACGCGCACGCCATCGTTGATGCCATGAAGCCCGGCGACATCTGCGTTCTGGAAAACACCCGCTTCCATCAAGGCGAGGAAAAGAACGACCCCGCCTTCACCGCTGGTCTCGCCGAACTCGGCGACCTGTTTGTCAACGACGCGTTCTCCGCCGCTCACCGCGCGCACGCCTCGACCGAAGGCCTGACCCATCACCTGCCGTCGTTCGCCGGCCCGTTGATGATGGAAGAGATCAACGCCCTCAAAGCCGCCCTCGAAGTGCCCCAGCGCCCCACGGCCGCTGTAGTCGGCGGCGCCAAGGTCTCCACCAAAATCCCGATCCTCACCAACCTCGTCGCCAAGGTCGATAAGCTGATCATCGGCGGCGGCATGGCCAACACATTCCTGCAAGCGCAAGGCATCGATGTCGGCCGCTCGCTGGCCGAACCGGAATTTCATGCCACCGCGCGCGAAATCTTGGCCGCAGCGACAAATAAGGGCTGCGAGATCGTGCTGCCCACCGACGCCGTCATCGCGCGCGAATTCAAGGCCGGAGCGGCCTGCGAAGCCGTCGGCGTCGCGAACGTCCCAGCCGACGCGATGATCCTCGACATCGGCCCCGCCTCGATTGCCGCGATGACCGGCCACCTGCGCCAGTGCCGCACGTTGCTCTGGAACGGCCCCATGGGCGCGTTCGAAATTTCGCCGTTTGGCGAAGGCACGTTCACGCTTGCCCGCGAGGCGGCCATGCTGACGAAGGCCGGCAACCTGCTCTCGATTGCCGGCGGCGGCGACACGGTTGCAGCCCTCAATGCGGCTGGCGTGGCCGGCGACTTCTCCTACATCTCCACGGCCGGCGGCGCTTTCCTGGAGTGGCTGGAAGGCAACGAACTGCCGGGCGTGGCGGCGCTAACGCGGTGAGGCCGGTCAGCGCCGTTGTCTTCGATCTCGACGGAACGCTGATCGACAGCGTGCCCGACATCGCCGCCGCGCTGAACAATTGCCTTGCCGCCGAAGGCAGCCCAACGCTTGACGATGCCGATGTCGCAAAACTGGTCGGCGGCGGCGCGCGCGAATTGATCGCCCGCGCGTTCAGCAATTCCGCCGCGCACGCCGACATCGACCGCATCCTGGGTGGCTTCATCGTCCGCTACGAAGCCGAACCCGTTCGGCTGACGCGCCTCTATCCCGATGCCATTGAACTTCTCACATGGCTCAAAGACCGCGGCCTGCCGCTCGCCATCTGTACCAACAAGCCCCAAGCGCTGACGGACATCATCGTAAAGCGGCTGGCATTGGCGCCGTATTTCTCCGTGGTCTGGGGCGCTGCAACCGGTAAGCCGCTCAAACCGGATGCGTCATGCCTGCGTACCTTATGCAAAGCGCTCGGCACGCCGCCTGAAGAAACGGTTATGGTCGGCGACAGCCGCGCCGACGTTGACGCCGCCCGCGCTGCCGGCTGCCGGTCGATCCTGGTCGGTCATGGTTACGAGCAGCATCCGCTCGCAAGCTTAGGTGCCGATTCCGTCGCCGCCGATCTAGCCGCAGTAGGCCGCATAATCGCCGGGTGGATCGGTGAGAATGATTTGCCGTTGCAACAGCCCGCCTGACGCCCTAGCTGACTGCAGTCCGATATATGGAAAGCCACGCCTGAATGTTTGCCGAAGCCCACCTCTATCCCGGCGTCGCCCTCGCGGGTCTCGTGAGCTTCCTGTCGCCGTGTGTTCTGCCGCTCGTCCCACCGTATCTTGGCTACATCGGCGGCACGACCATCGACGGACTGACGGCGGAGAAGGGTCTTGAAACGCGCGTCTGGCGACGCGTCGTCATCGCGTCGATATTTTTCGTGCTGGGCTTTACCACAGTCTTCATCGCGCTCGGCGCCACGGCGTCCGCGCTCGGCCAGTTCGTGCAGGAATACCGCGCCGAACTCGGTTACGTCGCAGGCGCCATCATCATCCTTTTTGGCCTGCACTTTCTCGGCATCCTGCGCATCCCGTTGCTTTACTCCGAGAAGCGCGTTCACGCCGAAGTTGACGGCGCGAGTTTCGCTGGTGCCTACGTCATGGGACTCGCCTTTGCATTCGGGTGGACGCCCTGCATCGGCCCGATCCTCGCCACCGTTCTGGCGCTCGCAGCCAACGCCGATAGCCTCGGCGCGGGCGTACGGCTTCTCGCGGTCTACTCGCTGGGTCTCGGCGTCCCCTTCGTTCTGGCAGCCGTCGCCATCCGGCCGTTTCTCGCCTTCACAACCCGCTTCAAGCGCCATCTGGGCGTGATGGAAAAGATCATGGGCGCACTCCTCGTGCTGACCGGCATTGCTTTTCTCAACATCTTCGACGGGTTTTCGATCAATGCCTTCGGGCAGTGGATGATCGAAACCTTCCCCGGTCTGACGACGCTGGAAGAACGGTTCACGCCCGGCGATCTGCAGCGCGAAATCATGAACCAGCGCCCGGCCCCCTGACGCGGAGGAGCCCATGACGACCCCGCTCGCCAAGACCCCGGTTGCGCTCTCGATTGCCGGCTCCGATCCCTCGGGCGGCGCCGGGATCCAGGCCGACCTGAAAACCTTCTCGGCACTCGGCGTCTACGGCACGACAGTCATCACCGCGCTCACGGCACAGAACACGCTCGGCGTCACGGGCGTCTACACCATCCCGCCCGCATTCATCGTCAAACAGGCCGAAACGCTCACCAACGATATCGAAGTGACCGCCGCCAAGACCGGAATGCTGGGTGATGCCGTCACCGTCGCAACCGTCGTTGCAATTCTGCAGGCGCACGAATTTGGCCCGCTCG
The DNA here is from genome assembly GCA_964458265.1 of uncultured Hyphomicrobium sp. Lineage (GTDB taxonomy): Bacteria > Pseudomonadota > Alphaproteobacteria > Rhizobiales > Hyphomicrobiaceae > JAGVSR01. The sequence goes on from CAYWIF010000011.1 coordinate 17,781, forward strand.
TCGTCGATCCGGTCATGGTCGCCTCCAGCGGCGATGTTCTCCTGGCGCCCGACGCCGTCGCCGCCGTCCGCAATTTGCTCCTGCCGCTCGCCACACTCATCACGCCGAACATCTATGAGGCCGCCAAGCTGCTGGGCGAAACCGTCGCCACCACTGTTGCTGAAATGGAATCCCAGGCCCGGCGACTCGTCGAGATCGGCGCCCACGCGGCACTCGTGAAGGGCGGCCACGCCCTGGGTGATATGGCCGTCGATGTCCTGGTGACGACTGAGGGCGTTTCGCACCACGCCGCGCCCTGGATCGAGACCGGAAACACACACGGCACCGGCTGCACGTTGTCCGCCGCCATCACCGCCGAACTCGCGAAAGGCGAAACGCGCCTCGACGCGGCCGTCGCCCGCGCGAAAAACTATCTGTCCCAGGCGCTTGATGCCGGCCGCGCCCTGCGCATCGGCCGCGGCTGTGGTCCGGTCGATCACTTGCACGGATTGCGGTATTGACGCTGCGGCCAACGCCCAAATACGGGGCCTTGCCGGCCAAGAGTGTGATCGTTCGGCACCATCACGGCTGCTCCGCTTGCCCACCCAGTGAGCATTCGCTTGC
>CAYWIF010000011.1:18483-25266 GCA_964458265.1 uncultured Hyphomicrobium sp.
TATCAGCTCAAGCGCGCGGTGTGTGCAGTCGGCACCTCCGCGCTGGCCATTGCCGCCGCTGCGGGAACGGCATCCGCAGGCGGCTTCGACGTCCGCGAACAATCCGCACTCTTCCAGGGAATGTCCTTCGCCGGCGCAGCAGCGGGCGGTACCGCGCTCTCGTCCATGTTCTGGAACCCGGCCGCGGCGGGCTACGTCGGCCAGGGCATCACGATGGACAGCAGCTACTCGCTGATCCTTCCCCGCGCGGACCTGACCGTCGAAGAACTCTCGGGCGCGTTGGCCGCCTCGCAATCAGGGCTCGATCGCACAGTTGATGTCGGTCGCGATGCGATTGTTCCTGCCAGCTACATCGCTTATCGCCTCTCTTCCCAGCTTGTACTGGCCATGAGCATGAATTCCCAATTCGGTCTGGGCACCAAGCCAGACAACACAGATTGGGCAGGTCAGACGGTTGGCCGGGCGTCAAAATTGTTCAGCATCAACGCCGCTCCGACCCTGGCGTATGAAATCGCTCCCGGTGTTCAGATCGGCGTTGGCGTACAGGTTCAATACCTCGATCTCATCCGGCTACGGTCCGCGGTCCCGCCAGCAGCCTTCGCCAGCGGCACACTCGAAGGCGATGACATCGGCGTTGGCGTAACGGCAGGCATTAACATCACGCCGATGCCTGGCACGTCGATTGGCGTCGGATACCGTTCGGCCATTGAGCACGAGCTGGAAGGGAAATTCACAATCGGCGGTGTTCCCGGATCGACACCCATTTCCGCCGATATCACGACGCCGGAAAAAGTGACACTTGGTATCAGACAAGATCTGGCGCCGGGCTTGCGCGCACATGCGACGGTGGAATGGACCAATTGGGACAGGCTCGGCGTGGTTCCAATCGATGGTCTGACGGGCACAGCCCTGGAATTCAACTGGGAAGACGGCTGGTATTTTGCGCTCGGTGGCGAATACGACTACAGCAACGAACTCACGCTGCGTGCTGGCGTGGGCTACGAAATATCGCCGATTCAAGATGCGGAGTCGCGACTGGTGCAGTTGCCGGATGCCGATCGCATTTGGTTGAGCGTGGGCGGCAGCTACAAGGTTGGAGACCTGATGGGTATCGTTAAAGATGCATCCATCGACTTTGCCTATTCGCATCTTTTCGTGGAGGACGCAGACTTTGTGCGCAGCCCCGCGAACGCTGGCATCCCGTTGACCATTGCTGGCGATGTCGACGCCTCTGTCGATATCATTTCAGTCGGTCTCCGATCCAAGTTCTAAGCCCGCGAAGCCTCGTCACCTATCAAAAATCGCGCTAGAGAGGGCCGGCCTTGCGCCGGCCCTTTCGCTTGTGACGCAACGGAAGAGACGAGCGCCGCCGCGTGACCGGGCCAACCGCCAGCAACGATCGATTGCCCGACCCGGGCGCAGCTTACGGCCAGCGCGTCGCGCTCTACTTCGCGGCCATGTTCGTCATCTACGGCGTGCTGATCCCGTTCCTGCCCGTCTGGCTCGACGGGCGCGGCCTCGATGCCAACGAGGTCGCCATCGTCACCGCTGTCCCCTTCATCCTTCGCTTGGCGGTCACGCCTGCCGTCGCCGTCTACGCCGACCGGCTCGCCGCGCACCGCAACTTCATCATCGGCTCAGCATGGGCGGCGCTGGCCGCTAGCCTGCTGCTCGGCCGCATGGACGGCTTCTGGCCAATCCTGCTCGTCGCAGCCGCCCTGTCGCTGGCGGCCGCCACGATGATGCCGCTCGTCGAGGCCATCGCGGTTAAGGGCGTGCGCCTCTTCTCGCTCGACTACGGCCGCATGCGGCTGTGGGGATCGCTGTCGTTCGTCATCGTCGGATTGATCGTCGGCGGCTTGATCGACAGCAGCGGTACGGAAGCCGCGCTCTGGGTGATGGTCGCCGGAGCCGTCCTCACCGTCGTCGCGGCCCATGCGCTACCGCCCAGCGCCGCGACCGCACCAGACGCACCCGATGCGCCCCAATCACGCGACGGCGTCGCCGGCGAAGTTCTCCGCCTGTTTCGCCTTCCCGTATTCCTGGCCTTCCTCGTTGCGGCCAGCGCCGCCCAGGCTTCCCACGCCATGTTTTACACATTCGGCGCTCTGCACCTGCGCGAACAAGGCATCTCGGGAGCCTGGGTCGGCGCGCTGTGGGCCATCGCCGTCCTCGCCGAAGTTGCGCTCTTCGCGGTTGCCGGATCGCGCTTTCGCAATCTGAAGCCGGACGTGCTCCTCGCCATCGGTGGTGCGGCGGCCATTCTGCGCTGGGCCGTGATGACCGCCGATCCACCGCTCGCGCTTCTCGTACCGCTGCAACTCCTGCACGCCTTCACCTACGGCGCGACGCATCTGGGAGCCATCCTGTTTGTCGCGCGCGCCGTCCCTGACAACGTCTCAGGCACCGTGCAGGCTCTCTACGCGACCTTCGCTTCGGGCGTCGCCATGGGCGTTGCGACCTGGGCCTCCGGCCCGATTTTTCAAGCCTACGCCGGGCAGGGCTACGCGGCCATGGCGCTGCTGGCCGCCACGTCTCTCCTTGCGTCGCTCTACATCCGCGCGCACTGGAGCCAGGGCACGATCTGACCGTCAGCCCCAAAGCTCGCGCCGGGGCGGCTCGACGATCCCATCGCGGATGACGAGCGCAGGCACGCGGTCCTTCGCCAGCAGCATCGGGCCGTCGAGATCGACCCAGCGCGCGTACTGCGCGACGAGCATCGCCGGCGCGACTCCGAGCGAAGTCGAAACCATCGAGCCGGCCATGATGTCGAGCCCGGCCGCCCGTGCCGCGTCGGCCATGGCCAGCGCTTCGGTCAGTCCGCCTGCCTTGTCGAGCTTGATGTTGACCGCATCGTACCGGCCCGCAAGCGACGGAATATCGATCGCCACGTGCGCGCTCTCGTCCGCGCAAACGGCCACGGGATGTGGACAGGCTGCGAGCGCACCGTCGCCGCTCGCGGGCAATGGCTGTTCGATCGTCTCGAAACCGCATTCGGCCGCGACTGCCAAGAGAGGCACCAAGAGTTCGTCCGTCCAGGCTTCATTCGCGTCGCCCACAAGCCGCGCGTCCGGCCGGGCGGCGCGGACGGCGCGCATCCGTGCATCATCCCCCACGCCGCCGAGTTTCAGTTTCAAAAGCTTCAGGTTGGGGACGCGGCGCGCGGCCTCGGCCATCGCGGCCGGCGTGTCGAGGCTCAGCGTGAAGCACGTCTCGCGCGCACCGGGATCGGGCCGCTTCAACAACGCCGCAACCGGAACGCCCGCGAGCTTCGCTTCGAGATCGAACAGCGCACAATCGAGCGCATTGCGGGCCGCGCCCGGCGGGAGCTTAGCCAGCAGGTCCGCGTGCGATTGCGGCGCCCCCGCAGCCTCGATCGCAGCCAAGGTGGCCTCGGGCGTCTCTCCGTAACGCGCGTAGGGGACGCATTCCCCGCGTCCCTCTGAGCCGCCCTGGAGGATCGAAACAGTAACGACCCGCGCCTCCGCCTTTGAGCCCCGTGCGATGACGAACGGCTGGGCCAACGGCCAGGTCTCGATCGCCACGCGGATCGTGCGCTCAGCTGTCATGGAGAGAAGGTCCGGGTACTGAGGCGCGCCGTCAGGTCAACCGGCCCGTCGCGTGCGCCAGGAACAGGTACACGCGGCCGGAATCCGACATCAGATGCCCCTGTGCCATGCGGCCTGTCGGGTCGCGCTGGTCAAGATCGCGGCGGATGCGCTCGAAGTCTTCAAGGTAGCGGGAAAGCGTTGCCTGCAGGGTCATGTCCGACGGCAGCATCCGCGTGATCTCGTCGAACGCCTGCCGCCCTTCGGCCGAATAGAGCCCGCGCGAGAGCACGTTGCGGTGACCGGCGTTGATGCGCGACCAGAGCGCCGACGTGGTTCCCTGATCGAGGGCGCGAGCCACCACATCGACGTCGAGGCGGTAGCCGGTGTTGTGCGGCGGCGGCTGTGGAGGCCGCGCGGCGGCCCCGGCGCCGTGTTCCTCGTCGCGCGAGGCGCGCGCCAGGAGATCGCCGAGCGACCAGCCTTCCCGTCCGCTGTCGGCCTGGGCTGGCCGCGCCATCTGCGCAAGCGGCGGTTGTTGATAGTTCTGCACCGGCGGCGGCAGGGCCGGGGGCGGCGCACTCGGCGGCGGTGCCCCCATGGGCCGCGAGACGTCGCGGGCCTGCATCGTGCGTTGCGTGAGGTTGGCAAGCGTATCGAGCGCCTTGAGCTGATCCGACAGCGCCTTGCGCATCTGATCGGCGCTGTCGCGGGTCGCGAGCGGCAACTTATCGAGCTGATCCTTGAGCCGGACCTGTTCGGCTGCGATCTCCGCCGCCGTTCGCGCCGCCCGCTGACGCACCTCGTCTGCGGTCTGGTCGACACGCGACGACAACGTGTCCAGTTCGCGCGTCACGCTCGATGAGACGTTCGCAAACCGGGTTCGTAGGTCTTCCAGGCGCCGCGCGCTTTCCGCATCCGTCTCCGATTTAAGGCGATCGAGGTCGGCCAAGGCATTGCGCCGCGTCGCCTCGGCCTGGAGGCGGATTTCTTCCGCCGATGCCCGCGCTTTCAACTCCGCCTCGGACAGCGACCCCTCGATGGTCGAGGAATAGCCCTGCACGAAACGCCCGAACTCTTCCGCCTTGCCCGAGAGGCTGTCGAGCGTCTGCGTCAGCGCGGCGTGCCGCGACTGCAGCGTGTTGTCGATCTTGAAGTTGACCGACTCCAGCGCGTTCGCCGCGCGCATGATCGATTGACCCTGGTTCTCGAACCGGTTGGTGACCGAGTTGATCTGGCCCAGCAGATTTTCCGAAACGTTGCGCAGCATCTCGGACTGGCTGGCGAGCCCCTCGATGGCCTTGAGCGACTGCTTCGTGATGTTTTCCGACGAGCGGCGCACGGCGCTGATGCCGGCCACGAGTTGCTCGTCGAGATCGTGCGTCTGCCGCTGAATGGTTTCGCTGAAAACGCGAGCATGGTTGTCGAGCGCGGAGGTGAGCGCCTCGGAGCGTTCCGATACGGCGTAGTCGATTGCCTGCGTCGACCGCTGGATCGACTGATCGAACAGCATCAGGCGATCGCTGAAGGCGCTGTCCAGCGCCCGCGTGCGCTCGATCAACTGGGTGTCGAGAATCTGCGCGCGGTTGGCGAGCGAATTGTCCAGCGCCCGGGCATACTCTTCAAAAACCGTTTGCAGGTTCTGTGTCCGCCCATCGAGCGACGTATTGAGATTGTCGAGGTAATCGTGGAAGGCGTTCTGGATCGTCTCGGTCCGCGCGCTGAGCGCATCGGCCAATGCCGAGGTGTAACCGACGAGCACCGAATGCATTTCCTCGGTGCGCTGCCCGAGCGTGGATTCCAGCCGGTCGGCGCTGGCCCCCACGGCACTTTCCAGCGACGTTAAGTTCTCCCCGGCGTTCTGAATGATGCCCGCCAGCTTGATCTGCTGGTTGGAAAGCCGGTCGATGAGCTGCGGAATTTCCGTTCCAAGCGACCGCAGCGTATCGGTGACGCGCTCGGACGTTCCAAGCAGCGCGCCCCGCTCCCCCGACAACTCCTGGATGAGACCCCGGATTTTGCGCTCGTTCTCCTCATACGAGCGTTCGAGCGCGGCCACTTCGTTGTGCACGAGCGCTTCCAGTTCACCGGCGCGGCCGAGCGCACGCGAGACGGCGTCGTTCATGAACGAAACCTGCCGGCGCACCGCCTGACCCAGCGACGCGACCGATTGCTCGGCCATGCGATCAGGCTCGGCAAGCCGGATCGCAACTTCCGTCATGGTCGAGGAACGCAGACGCAACTCTTCGGCGCGCCATGCGAGCAGCGCCAGAAACCAGATGACGGCGATGGGAACAACGAGAGCGGCGAGGATGAGGAACGTCGCCGGATCGGAAGCGATCGCCCCAAGGCCCTGGCCCTCGGCGATCTTGGTTGAAAAAATCATCCAGCCGAAGACGGAGGTGACGAGCGCCCATGCAGCACTGACGATGGCCGCGTAGCGAAACGGCTTGTTGTCGGGCTTCTGATCGAGCGCATAGATCAGACCGCCGATGGAGGGCACATCGTCGTTGGCGGCAACTTGACCGCGCGGCGGTCCCGCCGGCCGGCGCTTGGCTGCCCGGCGCTGGCTGACTTCGCCATCGTCGGCATCACGTCCGGGCAAGGCTGCGGCAGGCGCCGGCGCGGTCGCGACTTTCGCTCTCCGGCTTTTGGCGTCGCTCTTCGGCAGCGGCGGGGGGAGGGAAGGTGGGCTGGCGGCCGTGGTTGGCGCGGACTCGTCCGAAAGCGGCGGCGGCAGCGTCAAGCCCGGCGGCTCTCGCGATGCTTTCTTGTCCTGCGCCATTTTCAAGAGCGGTCCCCGAGCGCCAGCGGCGCATCCCCTACGGGAATTGATAGCCCAACTGACAGGGGGGCCTCAAATCCCAATTATGCGCCACGCACCACTGAATTTCGTCACTGTGTCTAAGCGATACCTCAAGGCGGTAGGGGTGTTTTGCGGCCAAAGGGTGATGCCGTCCCGCACTGCGACGCCGGTGCAAGGGGTTGTTCACTGTCTCGCAACGTGGAGCCAAGTCTTTAGTTTTGTTTAGAGACGGCCCTGCGAGGGTGAGCAACGCCGTCCCCGGCGACGTCAGCGGAGTTCAGATATGCTCGAAAACGGCGAACTGCTGGCCGCAGACGACCGGCACGTTTCGTCCGGGCTGCCCGGATCCGCGCCGCCCATCGATCACGGACACCTGCGTCGCTACACGATGGGGGATCAGCAACTCGAACGTGAGGTGCTCGACCTTTT
>CAYWIF010000011.1:25366-89081 GCA_964458265.1 uncultured Hyphomicrobium sp.
TCGCGCGATGAGTCTTGTATTCGGTGAGCCCCGCGTCTATGGCCATGGCCGGACGGGGCACCCAAACGCGACCCCGCCAATCGCGGCAATCCAGCACCCCCCAACAGATCGGATTTAACAGAGGCGAGATGGTCAAGATCACGTTCATCCAGCCCGACGGCACCTCCCAGGCGGTGACTGCGGAGGAAGGTCTCACGGTCATGGAGGCCGCGAAGATGGCGGATGTCCCCGGCATCGAGGCCGAATGCGGCGGAGCGTGCGCCTGCGCCACTTGCCACGTCTATGTCGACCCGGAATGGCGCCAGACCACCGGCGCGCCGTCCGACATGGAAGAAGACATGCTGGACTTCGCGTTCGATGTCCGCGAGGAAAGCCGCCTCAGTTGCCAGATAAAAGTAACGGCAGCACTCGATGGCCTGGTGCTGCGGGTACCCGCAAAGCAGTTCTGACATCCCGCGCAGTCGCTGAGAGTTGAAAGGCTGATGACCGCAATCGAACGACCCGAAGGCACCGGACCCATCGAAACCGATGTCGTCATCATCGGGGCGGGGCCGTGCGGACTTTTTGCCGTCTTCGAATTGGGCCTGCTCGACCTGAAATGCCACGTCGTCGATATTCTGGGCAAGCCGGGCGGACAGTGCTCGGAACTCTATCCGGAAAAGCCGATCTATGATGTTCCCGCCCTGCCGGTCGTCACGGGCCAGGAACTGACCGACCGCTTGCTGGAGCAGATCAAGCCGTTCCATCCCGTCTATCATTTCGGCGAACGCATCGACGCACTGGCACGCCAGCCCGACGGCCGCTTTCTGCTGACGACCGATGCCGGCAAGCAGTTTCTCGCCAAAGTCGTGGTCATCGCGGCTGGCGGCGGATCGTTCACGCCCAAGCGCCCGCCGCTCGACGGCATAGAGGCTTACGAAGGCACGTCCGTCTTCTACTCCGTACGCCGCATGGAAGATTTTCGCGGCAAGGATGTGCTGATCGTCGGCGGCGGTGACAGTGCACTGGACTGGACGCTGAACCTCGCCCCCGTCGCCAAAAGCCTGACGCTCCTTCATCGCCGGGATGACTTCCGCGGCGCACCGCATTCCGTCAACGAGATGCGGCGTCTCGTCGGCGAAGGAGCAGTGCGGCTCATGATCGGTCAGATGACGCGGCTCGACGGGGAGGCGCCCGTCTTGCGGACGGTGACGGTGAAGACGGCGGCAGGTGAAGAGCCCGTTGCCGTCGATGCCATGCTGCCCTTCTTCGGATTGACCATGAAGCTCGGTCCCGTCGCGGATTGGGGCCTCAACCTGAATGAAAATCTCATTCCCGTGGACACCGAGAAGTTCGAGACGAGCGAGAAGGGCATTTTCGCGATCGGTGATATCAACACGTATCCCGGCAAGCTGAAGTTGATCCTCTCCGGCTTCCACGAAGCCGCCTTGATGGCGCAGGCCGCTCAGAGGATCGTCTATCCCGACAAGAAGGTCGTGTTCCAGTACACGACGTCGTCGTCGAGCCTGCAAAAAAAGCTCGGCGTCAAGTAACGCCCGCTCGCTATTGCGACAACGCGGCTGCGCTAGTGAACATTGACAGCAGCCGCCGGACCACAGGCGGCAGCCGCTCCATGACTGCTTTTGCAGCCGGCCTGATGCGGCACACGTACACCGAGCCGAAAAGCCTTCCGGCGGGACTGAGGCCAAGTACCCAATCGGTGACGGCGATGGCGCGGTCGGCCCATTCGAATTTGTAGTCGGCTCCCGGGGCAAGCAGGTCGACCACGGACTTGCCCGTGTGGCAAGCGCGGCGAACGCTATCCTCCATGAGCAGCGCGCCGGCTCCCGTCTTTTCGAAGCGGGCGTCGTACGCAATGAGATGGACGGCGACGTGCCCTTTGCAATGGACCGAGATCTCGGCGGCGGCAACGTCACCGTTGGACTTGATCACGGCGATGTTCACACCCGTGCTGGGTCCGTCGCCCGACACGCAATCGCGGAAGAAGTCTTGCGTGCGCACGTCGGTGACGGCGGCTGAAACCAGACCGCGTTCCCGCAGCCAGTTGCGCTTTAATTTGAGGGCGGCCGCTGCGGCCTCGCGGGCTTCCTGGCCCGGCGAAGGCCGCTCGAACGCCAAATCGCCCAGTTCATGCAGGCGGCGGAGTTGGCGCTTCCGGTTCTTTCTGGCGGATTTTGCGTAGCGTTGTTCAAAGACCGCGTAATCCGTCGCGCCGTCGAACGCGACGTAAGGGGCCTGTTGCACGTCGCTGACGGCCGCACCCAGTTCGCGCATGAGCGGCGCGATGGCTGCGTCCGCGCGAACCTTGCGCAAATGCAAGAGGTCGGCGTTTGCCTCTCTGAGCAGGTAATCGAATGCTGCCCGCAAATCGCTCGCGGCGTCTGGACCGTCCTCGATCACCACATCGCCGTACTGGCGCACCGGGTCGCCCATGAACGTCAAGGTGGCAAGGCCCCGTGCCCTGGTGACGATGAAAGGACACGCGAGCACCAGGGTGCCGTTGCGCCGCCCGGTCACCACGGCGAGAGATTGGTTGCGGGTGTGCGGGTCGAGGAAGTGATTGCACCAGTGCCAGAGCCAGCCGAAGGACTGAAAAACTTGCTCCGGCCGCCCCGCACGCTCGAAAAGCGCACACCACTCCGTCTCCAGCGCATCGAACGCCAACCGGTTGTCCACGAACTCCAGGGTTAACGGCGCCGCCGTGGATGAAATCGCCTCGCGCGCCGTGTACCGGACCGGAGCGACGCCGGGCAGGCGGGCGAGGCAGGCCGTATCAATTGGAGACGGCAATAGCGATAGTGCGGGCATGGCACGTGCCTCGGCGAACAACACCGGTCATTGACCGATTCCCGAGCAAGCCCGATGCCATACCGGAGAGCGCGCGTCCCATCAGCCAGGAGCGACCCGACACTACGGAAAACGAATGCTTAAGGTCAGGGGATCGAAGTTAGCCGCCGACGGCGTCTTTCTGCTTATCCCACCAGCCATCCGACCCGAACGATGGCCCCTTATCGTTGCCGGCACCCCAATTGGAGAACCATCCGGGTTCCTGCGCAACCTTCTTGGGCGCGGCCGGCGAGTAGTCGCCCGCGAGATGACGGGTCAAATTCGCCTTGATGTCGGCGGTCTTATCGGCGGAACAGTAGGTGGCCTGTCCCGCGACCGCCTTGGCGATGCCGTTGTAGGCCGTGTCGTACACCTTTTCCACGCGCGGAATATCGGCGGCGGAAACCGCAGCAGCTTCGCTGGCCAGGAAATTGGTTTTCAGCTTGGCCGGATCGAAATTGTAGCCGCATTTCACTGCGCGCGCCGAGGTCGACCCGACCTGAAAAGCGCGCGACGTCGGATCACCGGCCGGATTTGCAACCGCCGGCGCTGCGGGTGCGGCGGCCTCTGTCTGACCGCCGCCAAACAAAGACCCTGTCGACATTCCCGATGAACTCGAGCAGCCGCCCAGAACGAGCGCCGCGCCAGCCACGATCAAGCAACGCCCCAGCATATCCTTAAAGCCCCGAATCCCTGAACCAGCCACTATGGAACCGATCCATCCCCTGCCCGTCAACCGCACGCCCCAATTGCGGCGGGGACAAGGCAATTCCCTTAACGCAGGAGCGTACGTATAGCACTTTCCAAGCCGTCCAGCGTCAGCGGAAACATCCGCCCCTGCATCAGCCGCTGCACGAGGCCGATCGAAGGTGTCCAGCCCCAGTGCTGCTCCGGAATGGGGTTCAGCCAGACCGCATGTGGATAGGCGGCCGCCGCCCGCGACAGCCAGACGTGCCCGGCTTCCTCGTTCATGTGCTCCACCGACCCGCCAGGATGCGTAATCTCGTACGGGCTCATCGCCCCGTCCCCGACGAAAATCAGCTTATAGTCAGATGGATAGGTGTGCAGCACATCCCACGTCGGCACGGTTTCCGACCACCGCCGCGCATTATCCCGCCAGACGCGCTCATAGAGGCAATTGTGGAAGTAGTAGTATTCCAGATGCTTGAATTCAGACCGCGCCGCCGAGAATAGTTCTTCCACGCCCTTGATGTGCCAGTCCATCGACCCGCCGACGTCGAAGAACATCAAAACCTTCACCGCATTGCGCCGCTCCGGCCGCATGTGAATGTCGAGATGGCCCTTCTCGGCGGTTCCCCTGATCGTGCCCGCCAGATCGAATTCGTCGGCGGCGCCTGCCCGCGCAAACTGGCGCAGTCGGCGCAGCGCGATCTTGATGTTGCGCGTGCCAAGCTCGACGTCGCCCGCCAGATCCTTGAATTCGCGTTTGTCCCAAACCTTGATCGCGCGCTGATGCCGGCTCTCGTGCTGGCCGATGCGGATGCCGGCCGGGTTATAGCCGTAGGCTCCAAACGGCGACGTGCCGCCCGTCCCGATCCACTTGTTGCCGCCCTGGTGCCGCTCCTTCTGTTCCAGGAGCCGCTGCCGCAGCGTCTCCATGATCTTCTCCCAGCCGCCGAGCTCTTCGATCTTGGCTTTCTCTTCATCGGTCAGGTAGAGCGCCGCCGCCGCGCGCAGCCAGTCATCGGGAATGTCGGCCTCGATCGCCTCACTCATCAAGTCGAGGCCTTTGAAGACGTGCCCGAAGACTTGGTCGAACCGGTCGAAATGCTGCTCGTCCTTGATCAGCGTAAGCCGCGCGAGATAGTAGAAATCCTCGATCCTGCCGTTGGCGCAGCCGGCTTCCATCGCTTCGAGCAGCGCCAGGTATTCCTTCACGGAGACAGGCAGCCGCGCCGAACGCAGTTCGGAAAAAAACTTGGTGAGCATGGTGCCATTCTAAATGCAGCCGCTCGCCGCCGTAAGCCTCACCGTCTGCGACATTCGAACGGCTAGAGCCGGGTGCGCCCCAGCAACTTAAGTGCAGCCGACCGGCCGCTGCGCATGACGGGATAGCAGAGTTTTGCCAATGACGGGCGCTTGAGGACGGCCGCAGTTGCGGAGTTGAGAAGTCCCGACGCCGTCGTGAGCTGCGAGAGCAATGTCACCGCGTCGGCGCCGTAATACGTGCGGCCGCCAAGCAACGCGAGCATCCCGTCATTCAACGGAAATCCACGCCGCTCGCAGTCCTTGACCAGTTCCGGCTCTTCCCGCGCATCCACAAGGTGAACGCTGTCGACGGCCTCCCGCAGCCGCAGCATCCGCACATAAGCCGCGCAAAACGGGCATTCTCCGTCGTAAATGACGGTAAGCCCGGAGTTCTCCAGAAGTCCATCGAGAGGCGTGGCCATCAGTGCAAAACCACCCATTCGCGCCAAGGCATCTGATAGAGCAGAATGGCCACGAACGAAACGAGGTACAGGTTCTGGATGAAGGGAGTTTCGTTCTTGCGCGACAACGTGTAGCCCAACAAGGCCAAAAGCCAGCCAAACCCGAATACGGGCGCGGGAATGTAGGTCGTGTAGATGAAGAACAAGAGTAGCAGATGGCCCGCCCGGTCGGCCCACTTGCGCGCCGGCACGAACAGGGCGCCGATGGCGACCTGAACGATCAGGTCATACCACGTGATGACGAGTGCCACCTCGCGCACGTAATCGTTCGATGAAATCAGTCGCGTGTTGTCGGGAAAGACCGTCAGAGGACTGCGCAGGCTCGCGACTTCCAGACTGACCCTGGCAAGGACCTCCGGATCAATGCCGGCGAGTTTTGCGAATGCGGCAAACCGGCTGTCGAGCAACAATTTGAGCTCGAACATTTCTCCCGACATGTACGTCGGCGAAAGAACCTTCTGTGCTGCTGCGATCAGAAATATGAAAATGAGAAAAATGCGCGCATGCCAGACGAGGACGTCTTCGGCAAGCGAATAGCTTTGGGCGTAGGTCGCAATAGCCACAACCCAAAGCCAATAGACGAGTAGATACTTGTGATTGTCAAAGACGCTCCAGTCGCTGACCAATACGACGGTGGCGCTGACCGCAATCACCAGCCACAGCTCGACACGCGTCAACAGATCGGGACGGACAAGCACGGCGATGAGGGACACCTGCGCGACAATCGCAAAAAGCGCCTCCTGGAAGCCGAAGAACGTGCACAGACACAGCGTCAACGCACAGACGCTCGGCAATATGTCGCGCGTTCTAAGCCAGGCTAGGATCGAAATCCCGTCCCCGGGGGAGGAAGCTACAGCCTGCGTCATTGCACAGCCCGCTTCGGAATGGTCCAGGTGTCGACGCGCTCGAACGACGCCTTTCGCTGGGCAGGGTCGTAGGCCAGCCGGAGAAATTCGATCACCAAGGTCCAGTCGGGATCTTGCCCTGCCGGCCGCATGCCCTGCGCATGAAGCAGATAATGCTTGCGTTCGAGGGTCTCCAGCACCTCTCCAGTTTCCGAGAATGACCGCACGGCGCTCGGTTCGTTTGAAGCCACAAACCGGGTCCGCCTCAAGCTCTCCGCCAGCGGCTCGATGGCCGGCCCGCGTGGATACCAAAGGATGCGTCGCATCATTGCAGTTTGCGATTCCGACAATCCTATGATCGGCTCGCGACGGCCGTCTTTGTCCTCGATGAACATCTGCAAAAAGCGCGTATCGGTGCTGTCGGCGCTCGCAAACATCCCCATGCCGCCGCCCTTCCACGTCGACAGGTTGTCGAACTTGCTGAGATAGCCCTGCCGAAGGGCGACAAGCACCGCAATCGAAGGTATCAGGGCGAAGAAAACGAATTTCTGTAACCAGCCGGGCTGCATCGAGGCCTCCGCCCCCCCCATCGAAGTCGCCGCTTACTCCTAAGACATATTTTCTTCAGAGCCAAACAGGTCTTAGTTTTTGCCGCGCCGGAATTGGTCCCAAATGAGGCGCATCGACATCGATTTCAGCCCAATCCCAACGGCAATACTCACCAAAAAACAGCGAAGATTGCCGAAAAACAAAATGAAAGAAGGCCGCCCGTTGCCGGACGGCCCTCAATCAGATGGGAGCTCTGATCAGATTAGAAGTTGATCAGACCGCCGACGCCGACGTAGTCGAAGTCTTCGTACGACAAGCTCGAGTTATCTTCGAAGCTCAAGTTGCGGTACTTGACCCAGACCGACATAGCGGCAGCATCAACTTCCTGCACAACGCCGAGACCCCAGACTTCGAGTTCCGATGCCGTAGCTTCGATTGCCGCGCCGTCCGAGATACCAAGACCGCCGTCATCGCCCATCAGGTATTCGCCGTAGAACACCGTAGCGCCGAGGTGGTTGAACTTGGTGCGCAGACCAGCCTTGAAGTAGTGCGTGTCGATGTCGTCCTGACCGCCGGCCTCATCGATTTCCAGCGCGCCGAAGTTATACAGGCCGAACAGACCCGTAGCCACGTGCTGAACGTAGACGCCCAACTGGAAGTATTCCATGTCGGGAACAGCGACGCCGAGCGCCGAATTGAGGTTGTTGTAGTCGAGGTTGCTGACTTCGTTGTAAGCGCCAGCAATCGCCACCTTGAAGCCGTGGTGCTCGCCGGCGTAACGCGCCGCGATATCCCACATGTCGTCATCGCCCCACGAGGCGCTGACCGAGAAGCCGGCGAAGGTCGGCGAGTCGTAACGGACGACGTTCTGCGTCAAGCCGTTGCAGTCGCCCCAGGCGCCGCCCATGCCGAAGCAAGACTGCGCACCACCCCATGTGCCCGCCGTACCACCACCCGACGTACGGATGGCGAAGTTGTTGGTGTCGAACGCGACCCAGTTGGCCGGAACGAGCGAGCCCGAACCGTCGACGAGGATGGCCGTGTTGTCGGACGCCTGCGACTGGCGGCCAATGCTGACCTTACCGAGATGATCGGATTTGACGAACCAGTAAGACTGCAGCACCTGCGTGCCGCCCTGGCCGGCAACGTTGTCGCCGCTCAGAACATTGTAAAGAGACGATGCGTTCGGAGTGTCCTGGTTGATCAGCAGACCTTCGTTGCTGATGGCCTCGATGTGCAGAACGTAGCCAGCCGACCAGCCGGGCGAGATCTGAGCCGAGCCCGTGAACTTCACGTGGCTGCCCAGCGTCGTGCCGAGGTCGTGGATGTAGGTGTTGGACTCGAAACCGTCATCCCAGAAGGTGATCTGCTGACCGACCCAACCGGAAACCGTCAGCGAAACCTTGCGGTTGCCCTTGCGGGCCGTGGTGGCCTCGAGTTCGGCGATGCGCTCTTCCAGGTCTGCACAGCAATTGCCACCGAGGTCGGCGGCGTTCGCACTGGTAGCCAAGCCGCCTGCAAGCAGGCCGGCAGCCACCAGGGCGCTCAGACTATAGTTCTTCATGGATCTTCTCCCAATCTGCGTTGGCATCTTCAATTGCGGGACGCAGAACAGGCCGCTGTGGCGATGTCAGCCAAACGACATCAACACCTGCGAGATAGCCTATGATTCGGGCATTCGGCTCAATAACCGGCGCGCACAAGAGTGATGCTTATGTGCCTGCTGTGGCCGATAAACACCAATCCACAAATCAGATCCGCTGATCGTTCGCGCAAAAAGGCCGCCCGGTGAGGGGCGGCCTTTCCAATTGCGGACGTTGTTGGCGATCGGATCAGAAGTTGATCAGGCCACCGACGCCGACGTAGTTGAAGTCTTCAAAACCACCGCTTTCGGCGATTTCGCCTTCTTCAGACCCAACGTCGAGCGACAGGTTGCGGTACTTGATCCAGACCGACATGGCAGCGGCGTCGATTTCCTGGACGACACCGAGGCCCCAGACATCGAGCTCGGACGAGGTAATCGTGTCCGTGCCTGGGACGCCATTGTCGATTTCCGCACCAACCGCGCCATCGTTTCCGCGGAGATACTCGCCGTAGAAAATCGTGGCGCCAAGGTGGTTGAACTTAGTGCGCAGACCACCCTTGAAGTAGTGCGTGTCGACGTCGTCAAGTCCACCCGGCTCGTCAATTTCCAGCGTACCGTAGTTATAAAGACCGAACAGACCCGTAGCCACGTGCTGAACGTAGACGCCCAACTGGAAGTACTCCATGTCGGGAACAGCAACGCCCAGAGCCGAATTGAGGTTGTTGTAGTCGATGTTGTTGACTTCGTTGTAGGCCGCAGCCGCAGCCAGCTTGAAGCCGTGGTGCTCGCCGGCGTAACGCGCCGCGATGTCCCACATGTCGTCATCACCCCACGAGGCGCTGAGCGAGAAGCCGGCGAAGGTCGGCGAGTCGTAACGGACGACGTTCTGCGTCAAGCCGTTGCAGTCTCCCCACGCGCCGCCCATGCCGAAGCACGACTGAGCGTTGCCCCAGCTGAGTTCCGTCAGTGACCCGTTGCCGAGGCGGATAGCGAAGCTGTTGGTGTCGAATGCGACCCAGTTGGCCGGAACGAGCGAGCCCGAACCGTCGACCAGAATTGCCGTGTTGTCGGACGCCTGCGACTGGCGGCCGATGCTGACCTTACCGAGATGATCCGACTTGACGTACCAGTAAGACTGCAGCACCTGCGTGCCGCCCTGGCCGGCGACATTGTCGCCGCTCAGCACGTTATAGAGCGCTGACGTGTTTGGGTTATTTTGGTTGATCAGCAGACCTTCGTTGCTGATGGCCTCGATGTGCAGAACGTAGCCAGCCGACCAGCCGGGCGAGATCTGAGCCGAGCCCGTGAACTTCACGTGGCTGCCCAGCGTCGTGCCGAGGTCGTGGATGTAGGTGTTGCTCTCAACGCCGTCATCCCAGAATGTGACCTGCTGGCCGACCCAACCGGAGACCGTCAGCGAGACTTTGCGGTTGCCCTTGCGAGCGGTGGTGGCTTCAAGTTCAGCGATGCGCTCTTCGAGGTCCGCGCAGCAGTTCCCCCCAAGGTCCGCAGCGGACGCACTGGTAGCAAGGCCGCCTGCAAGCAGGCCGGCAGCCACCAGGGCGCTCAGGCTATAGTTCTTCATGGAGCTTCTCCCAATCTGCGTTGGCATCTTTGATGGCGGACGCCTTACTGGTCGGTACGCAAACTGAGCCGCGCTCTCAGACAAAAACGGCACATCGAATTCATGTGACCCGCCGTTGACTGGCAAAGTCTGCGATTCCCTCCGGCGCAACAATCAGACAAAGGGATTGCGCAACTCTCCCTAAAATCCGTGTGTCGGATGCGACACGACCGCGCGCTTAGCTATTGATTTTGCTTGCCTTAGGTTCGCGAACAAAAGGCCACTTCTCCACAGCCTGGCTGTGCAGAACTCGCTGCCGTCGTCACGAACCGAAACGTTTGCACTGCACGCGCATCACACGCGCGGGTTCATCCGCCGGACACGGTGGGCGAGGATTCGCATCACATAGAGCGCAAACGAAGGGACCTCTCGCACCAATTCGAGAAAAGTTTCCCGATCGATGAGAGCCACTTCGCCCGCCGTCGCGGCGATAGCGGTGGCACTGCGCGGGGCCTCGTCGATCAGCGACATTTCCCCAGCGATTCCGTGCAGGCCCAGTGTCTCGACCGTCGCCTCGCCCACCCGGATATCGATTTTCCCCTCTATGACGAGCAGCATCACGTCCCCCGGTTCTCCGGCGCGAAACAGCGTCTCGCCCGCCTTGACCCGGCGCAGCGGGACTCCGAATTCCTCAAGAAATCCGAAATTGAACGGTCCGCCGCTGCTCATAGGTCTGCCTCCGGCTAAATTGCTGCCCGCCCAACGGACCTACCACGCGCCAAGTATACGGCGCACCGCCCGCACAAACAGCGCGCTTGGCACCATGCGCCGGGCGAACAGAATGACCCCGCTGCCGACCGGATAGCGAAGGCGTGGCCAACGATCCGTGGCCGCCTTGTGAATGGCGCGTGCCACCGCGTCCGGTCCCGCCGCGCCGCGCTCGAACGCCGCGAGCCGGGGAACGACCTTGTCCGAGAACACCCCATACTCTGGATGCGCCGCTCGCGACGCCCGCTCGGCTAATTGCCCCTCGAACGAACCCGTCCGGTGAACGCCAGGCTCGACGATCTTCACCTTGATGCCATGCTGCCGCAGCTCGAATGCCAGGGCTTCACTGAACCCCTCAAGCCCCCACTTGCTGGCGCAGTAGGCACTGTAGAGCGGCAATGTCATCTGCCCGCACATGGAGGAGACGTTGACGATCCGCCCCCCGCCGCCAGCCCGCATGTGCGGCAGCACCGCGCGCGTCACACGCATCGCACCCAGCACGTTCGTCTCCATCACGAGCCGGTCGTCGTCTTCGGTGAATTCCTCTAAGGGGCCCAGAAGGCAAAGCCCTGCATTGTTGACGACGACATCGATCCGCCCGAAGTCCGCGATTGCTGTCTCCACGGCTGCCGCCACCGATGCACCCGACGTGACATCCATCTCGTAAAGCCGGCACCGGTTCGAAACCCCGATCCGCGACGCCGCCGGCGTCCGCATCGCCGCCGCCACGCTCCAACCCTGGTTGAGGAAATATAGGGCGGTCGCCTCGCCGATCCCGCGCGACGCCCCCGTGACGAGAACGGTCTTTGGCCGCGTGTTGGCGGCGCTCAGCCGGTTCAGCATGTCGTGTCGCCCGTTGCCATGAGATCAGCCCGTCCGCAGCCGGGGCCGCCGCATACTAGGCACCGTTTAACGGATTTCGATAGGTGCCCGCCGTGCAGCGCAACCGCGCCCGCGCCCATTCAGCGGTCGCCCGGCCCCCCGGCGCATAAACTTTGCCCCCGGCTGCGAAACCGGGGGCACTATAGCGGCTCAGTTGTCGAGGAAGCTTCTGAGCTTCCTAGACCGGCTCGGGTGTTTCAGCTTTCGCAGCGCCTTTGCCTCGATCTGGCGGATACGCTCGCGCGTCACGGAGAACTGCTGGCCGACCTCTTCAAGAGTGTGGTCGGTGTTCATGCCGATGCCGAAGCGCATGCGCAGAACGCGCTCCTCGCGCGGCGTCAGCGAGGCGAGCACCCGCGTCGTCGTCTCGCGCAGGTTCGATTGGATCGCCGCGTCGATCGGCAACACCGCGTTGCGGTCTTCGATGAAGTCGCCCAGATGCGAATCCTCTTCGTCGCCGATCGGCGTTTCGAGCGATATCGGCTCCTTGGCGATCTTGAGAACCTTGCGCACCTTCTCCAGCGGCATGGCAAGCTTTTCGGACAATTCCTCCGGCGTCGGCTCGCGGCCGATTTCGTGCAGCATCTGGCGGCTCGTGCGCACGATCTTGTTGATCGTCTCGATCATATGCACGGGGATGCGGATGGTGCGGGCCTGGTCGGCGATCGAGCGGGTGATTGCCTGCCTGATCCACCACGTCGCGTAGGTCGAGAATTTGTAGCCGCGCCGGTACTCGAATTTGTCGACCGCCTTCATCAACCCGATGTTGCCTTCCTGGATGAGATCGAGGAACTGCAAACCGCGGTTGGTGTATTTCTTGGCGATCGAGATGACGAGACGCAGGTTCGCCTCCACCATCTCCTTCTTGGCCTGCCGGGCTTCGCGCTCGCCTTTCTGAACCGCTTTGACGATGCGCCGGAACTCCGGGATTTCCAGGCCGGTTTCGGTGGCGAGGTTATGAATGTCGCCGCGGATGCGCTCGATGTTCGGCCGCTCCTGCTTGACGAGGTTCGTCCACTTCTTGCCCTTGGTCGAAATCCGCTCGATCCAGGTCTGGTCGAGTTCGTTGCCGAAGTATTCGCCGATAAAGTCCTGCCGCGGCACGCCGTAACTGTCGGCAAGCCGCATCAGCCGGCCTTCGAAGCCGACAAGCCGCTTGTTGATCGCATAGAGCTGTTCGACGAGGCTCTCGATGCGCGCATTGTTGAGCGACAGCGATTTCACGTCGACGATGATCTCGTCGCGCAGCTTCTCATAAGCCTTCTGCTGCTGGCGCGAACCCTGTTCGCCGGCAACCTGCTGCTCCAGCTTCTTGTCCTGCTGTTTGCGCAGTTTTTTGTAGGTGTTGGCAATCCGGTCGAAGGTTTCCAGAACCTTCGGCTTCAACTCCGCCTCCATGGCGGCGAGCGAAAGCGCGTTCTCGAAGTCTTCCTCGTCGTCCGCCATCTCGCTGCCGGGCGCGGCAGGCTCGGTGCCGTCGGCCGCATCCGTGGCTCCGGCCTCTTCACCCGCCGGCGGAACCTTGGCTTCGGGACCCTCGTAGGTCGCCTCCAGGTCGATGATGTCGCGCAGCAGGATCTTGCCGTCGTTAAGCTCTTGCATCCAGATGATGATCGCCTGGAAGGTGAGGGGGCTTTCGCACAGGCCGGCAATCATCGCCTCGCGGCCGGCTTCGATGCGCTTGGCGATGGCGATTTCGCCCTCGCGCGACAGCAGTTCGACGGAGCCCATTTCGCGCAGATACATGCGCACCGGATCGTCGGTCCGTTCCGTCGGCTCGGCCCGCGTTTCGGTTTTGACCAGTGCGGTCGAGGAGGTCAGCGCCCGTCCGCTTTCGTCTTCATCCCCGCCTGCGTCGTCGACGGCGTCCGCGCCCTCTTCGGCCTCTTCCTGGTCGACAACGTTGATGCCCATGTCGGAGAGCATCGCCATCGTGTCTTCGATCTGCTCGGACGACACTTCCTCGGACGGCAACACCGCGTTCAACTCGTCATAGGTGACGTAGCCGCGCGCCTTGGCTGTCTTGAGCAGCCGCTTGACCGCCGCATCCGACAAGTCCAGCAGCGGGCTGTCGCGTTCCGGCGCCTCGCCGGCATTTTCCTCGGTGCGCGGCGGCGCGGCCGGTGCGGCTCGCTTCGCAGCGGCATTCGATTTGGTCTGCGGTGCGCGGCTCATCTGGTCATGCCTCTCGGGAGGGCTCGAAGAACATTGGATTGCGATACGGGCGCGGCCCCGTCCTTAAAGACATCCGGCCGTCTGCAAGCCTGCAGATCGGCGCCGGGCAACTCCGGACGGTGAGCGCGCGTTCCCCTCATATCGCGGCGGCATCTTCTGAGTTTGAATCCAGGCCCCCGGGGCGCGCCAAACGCTCAAGCTCGGTCTGAAGTTCGCAGATGCGCTGAAAGGCATCTTCATCGCGATCTTCATGCCAAGCCCGCTCCGCGCTTTCGAGCGCCGCCTTCAACCCAATTTGCCGTTCGTGCAGCGCGAGGGCGTGGCGCCAGCCAGCTTCCACCTCGGCGTGCCCGGCATCGGGCTCGGCGAACCTGTCGCATCTATGTGTTACCGAACGATCGACGAGAGCCAACGCCCCGCCAAATCCGGTTTTCTCCAAATGGGATCGCAGCCCTGAGCTGTCAAGAGAATTGTCAAGTGAAACCGTTGCAAGAATGGCGTCCCGCAGCTTCGCTAGTACAGGCGCCGTGAAGGTCATCTGGGCGATCGCCTCCGCGTCCTCGGTGGCCAGCCAGCAGTGGTTAATCAGTGTTCGGATGAGCAGCAACTCGCGGAACCCGGGCCGCGATTTGTCGCCCGATACCAGCACGCTGTTGAGGAGGCTGGAGGAGGGCAGGGCGTGAACCGGTGGAGCCCCTGGCGGCGAAAAACTCCGCCCCCGGCCGCCTGCATACCCTCCCGGCCGGCCGTTCGCGAACCCCGCCCGACCGCCCCAGCCGTTCCCGCCGGCCGGCGCGCCGCGGAAGTTTGCCGCAGTCCGGCCTGCCGCACCCTGCTGCTGGCCGAACCCAGTTTCCCGCGATGGCCGGAACGGAGCCGTCGAGCGATCATTCCCCCACGCCGCCTGCAGGCGCCGCCGCGCATCCTGCTCGTAGTGCACCCTGACGGAAGCATCCTCAATCCGCGCGATCAGAATGCGCATCTGCTGATCGAGTCTGGCGCGGCGTTCCGGCGTCGACCAGTCATCCTGTGCCCATTCGCGGTCGAACAGCACCTGCGCCAGCGGCAACGCTGCGGCAAGGCATGCTTCCATCGCTTCCGGGCCCTGTTGACGGATGAGGTCGTCCGGGTCGAGGCCGTCGGGCAGAAAGGCAAAGCGCACGCTCATGCCGGGCTTGAGCATCGGCAGCACGGTATCGATGGCCCGGTACGCCGCTTTCCGTCCCGCGCCGTCGCCGTCAAAACAAAGGATGGGTTCGGCGTTCATGCGCCACAGCAGCGAAATTTGTTCAGGCGTCAGCGCGGTGCCCAGCGGAGCGACGCATTCGGCGAACCCGCCTTCCGTCATGGCCACGGCGTCCATGTAGCCTTCGACCGCGATGACCCGCTCCTTGTCGTGTGCCGCGCCCCGCGCCTGGTGCGCATTGTAAAGGTTGTACCCTTTGTGAAAGAGCGGCGTTTCAGGCGAGTTTAGGTATTTTGCCTGCGCATCCGGATCGAGCGCGCGCCCACCGAACGCGATGGTCCGCCCCTTTGCGTCGCCGATGGGAAACATCACGCGATACCTGAACCGGTCATAGGGCTCGCGAATGTCCTCGCCCGCAATCAGCATCCCCGACTGCGCCATTTCGTCGGCGGAATAGCCGAGTTTGCCAAGATGCTCCTTCAGCGCCGATCGGGAATTCGGCGCATATCCGAGGCGAAACGCCTTGATCGTCTCGCGCTTGAGGCCGCGCTTTTCGATGAGATAGCGCCGCGCGGCGGCACCGTCCGGTCCCGCCAGTTGGCTTTCGAAAAATGCGACGCTGGCGTCCAGAACCGCCGACAGCCGCTGCCGCTGATCGTAGACCTCCTGATCGCGCACATCCGGCTTGGGCAGCGTGACGCCGGCCTCACCCGCCAACCGCTCGACGGCCTCGGGAAAACTCAAGCCCTCGGTCTTGATAAGGAAGGTGAAGATGTCGCCGTGTTCGCCCGAAGCGAAGCAGTGATAAAAACCCTTCTGGTCGTTGACGAAAAACGACGGCGTTTTTTCCATCTTGAACGGCGACAGGCCCGACCACTCGCGGCCCTTCTTTTTCAACGCAACTTTGCGCCCCACCACCTGGCTGACCGGCAGGCGGGCTCTAATCTCATCGAGCAGGTGAAGCGAAAATCTCATGTGGTCTCCGCGCCGGAGAATCCTTACGTCCCGCCGCCGGAACCGGACGCTATGTGATTCGCCCGCCCGCTCCGTCCGATCCCGCCCCTGACCCCCACAATTCACAGGGCTGAGGTCTTTACTTCAGGGCCTCTTTCAGCATGCCGCTGGCTTTGCCGAAATCCATGGTGCCGGTAAACTGCTCCTTGAGCGCCGCCATGACCCGTCCCATGTCCTTGAGGCCCTTGGCGTTCAAGGCTTCCACCACACCCGCAACCGCCGCCCGTATCTCGTCCTCGGTCATTTGCTGCGGCAGATAGCCTTCGATGACGGCGATTTCGTCCACTTCCTGGTCCGCGAGGTCGTCACGCCCGCCCTTGCGGTAGCTGTCGATGCTGTCGCGGCGCTGTTTGATCATCTTCTGCAGGAGCGCGAGGATGTCCTGGTCGGCAATCTTGTCGAGCCCTGTCGCCTGGCCCTGATCGTCCACATGAGCATTGAGATCGCGGTCTTTGATTGCCGCATTGATCAGCCGCAGCGTGGCAAGGCGGCGCTTGTCGCCTGACTTCATGGCCGTCTTAATGTCGTCGTTGAGACGCGTGCGCATGATCTGGTGCTCCTTCGGGCAGGACGGGCCGCTGTGTAGGATTATGTCCCGCCGCGGGCAAGCCGGTCGTTCGTTGAACGCCTCCGCCGCGAATTCACTGCTGCGGCAAGGTGACGGGATTCGAGCCGTACCGCAGCGGGCTTCGTGCGCCCCGGTTCCTTGATTTCCCCTGTCCTTTCCCCTAGGGTCCGGCCGAATTTTGCAGGGTATCGTGCTGTTTGCGGAGGCTGGCTTACGCTTCGTCTGGCGGGCCGGTCCCGGACGGCCCGCGCCCGACCTCATGAGGCATCAATGACTGCTCCCGCGCCCTGGACCGACGCTCCGACCACCGCGCGGCTTGTTCTCGCGGACGGCACCGTCATCGAGGGGTTTGGTCTCGGCGCCACCGGCTCCGCCGTTGGCGAGGTCTGCTTCAACACCGCCATGACGGGCTACCAGGAAGTCCTCACCGATCCGTCCTACGCCGGCCAGATCATCACGTTCACGTTCCCCCACATCGGCAACGTCGGCACCAACAACGAAGACACGGAGACGTCGAACCTCGCGTCCCGGTCCGGCGTGCGCGGCTGCATCTTGCGGGCGTCGATCACCGAGCCGTCGAACTACCGTGCGGCCGAACATTTCGACCAGTGGCTGAAGGCGCGCGGGATCATCGCCATCGCGGGCGTCGACACACGCGCGCTGACCGCCCGCATCCGGGAAAAGGGCATGCCCAACGGCGTCATCGCGCATGAGCCGTCCGGTCAGTTCGATCTCGCCAAACTCAAGGCGGAAGCCGCCGCCTGGCCGGGTCTCGTCGGCATGGATCTCGTGCCGGACGTCACCAGCGGCCAGAGCTACACCTGGGATGAAATGCGCTGGGTCTGGAACCAGGGCTATCCGCGCAATGAAACGCCTGAGTTTCATGTCGTCGCCCTCGACTACGGCTTGAAGCGCAACATCCTGCGCTGCCTCGCCAACGCGGGCTGCAAGGTCACCGTCATGCCGGCCAAGACCACTGCCGAGGAGGTTCTCGCCCGCAGCCCCGACGGCGTGTTCCTCTCCAACGGCCCCGGCGATCCGGCCGAGACCGGCAAATACGCCGTCCCCGAGATCAGGAAACTTGTCGCCAGCGGCAAGCCCGTCTTCGGGATTTGCCTGGGTCACCAGATGCTGGGCCTGGCGCTGGGCGCCACGACCAAAAAGATGCATCAGGGCCATCACGGCGCCAACCACCCCGTGAAGGACTTCACCACCAACAAAGTCGAGATCGTCTCGATGAACCACGGCTTCGCGGTTGATCGCGACACGTTGCCTGCAGGCGTCGTCGAAACCCACGTCTCCCTGTTCGATGGTTCCAACTGCGGCCTCGCGGTCGAGGGACAGCCCGTGTTCTCCGTCCAGCACCACCCCGAGGCATCCCCCGGTCCGCAGGACAGCCATTACCTCTTCAATCGCTTCGCCAACTTCATGCGCGCCCAAAAAGGCGCGTCCCCGGTCGATGAGCGGTGATCCGCGGCGAGCTGCGTCGAGGTGCCGTTGGATGCAGCAATTGTCACTCCTCCCGGCATTTCTAATTCTGTCGCTGCTCGCGGCGGCCCCAACCGCATCGGCGGCCACGCGCGCCCACCCGCTGTGCCCCGACCCGCAAGCCGATGCCTGCGCGGTGTACGACACCGGCCGCAGCTCCGGCACGCCGCGCCTGACTTCCGTCGATCGGGCGGCTGACCTTGCGCAACTTCTGCCCTCACTCGCCACGAGTGATATCGTCATCCTCGGCGAAGCCCACGACAACCCCCATCACCACAAACTGCGCGCGGGCCTCCTCTCCAAACCCGCCATCGCGATGGAGCAGTTGCGCGCCGATCAAAGCGCGGGCCTCGCGCGGTTCATCGCGGATCGTGCCAAATCGGCCCGTTCCGCGACCATCGACGATTTCAAAACCAGTGTGGATTGGGCATCGAGCGGCTGGAGCAAGTATCCCTACGATCCGCTGCTCACGGCGATCATCCGCGCAAATGTGCCCATCTACGCTGGCGACCCGCCCCGCGACCTCATCCGCAAGATCGCGAAGGAAGGCCCGGGCGTCCTTAGCGCCGCAGACCAAAAGCGCCTTGCCCTGGATCGCCCGTTCGCCGCTGAACTCGAGGCCGCTTCCGCCGCCGAGATCGAAGGCTCCCACTGTGGAATGCTGCCGAAAACGGCGCTGCCGAACATGGCGGCCGCACAACGCTACCGCGACGCGCACTTGGCCGATGCAACCCTGACTGCCGCCACCGCCCATGGCCAGGCCGTACTCCTCACCGGCAACAGCCATGCCCGTGCCGACCGCGGCGTGCCCTGGTACATCCGCGCCCGCGCCCCCGACAAAACGGTGGTCTCCGTCGTTGTCGCCGAGGTCGAGGACGGCCAGACTGATCCTGCCGCCTACGTACCCCGCGACTCGGACGGCAGTCCGGCGGCCGATTACCTGATCATTACGCCCACCATCGAGCGGGACGACCCCTGCAAGGCCTTCGGGAAGTAAACGCCACGCAGCCCGTCAACCTTTCCCAGAATTAAGGACAGACCGCCGGTGGACCCGCGTATAAGGGCGGCAAAAGTCAATAAATTGGGAGGTTACCCTGACGATGCGAGCCCGTGTTTTGTCCCTTGCCGTCCTGTCCGTTGCTGCCGCGCCCGCCTTCGCCGACGAAAAATGCAAAAGCGAGGTCGAGGCCGCGTTCGTCAAGCAGCGCGCCCAACCGGCTTTCCGCACGGTTGCGACGGCTCAAACCCTCAACGGTCCGCTGGTCCGCACCATCGATTTCGTCGCCCCCGACGCTCTCTACAACAAAATCGAAAGCCCCACCGAAGAGGCGCCCGTCGAGACCATCGGCATCGGCAAGTGGGCCTGGGCCAATACCGAAGGCGGCTGGGAAGAACAGCCCCCGCACAACGCGCAGGTCGTGACGCAGGAACGCGAAGCTTACAAGATCCCTCCCAAAGCGGCCGCCGACTTTTCTTGCCTCGGCAAGGTCTCCTATGAAGGCGCGGAGTTCTTGGGCTACGGCACAGCAGTCGCCAAGGACACCGACGGCATGGACGTCGTGACGACGGTCTATGTCTCGCCCTCTACTGGCCTCCCTGCGTACTACGTCACGAAGTCCGCGAAGTCGGAGGGTCCGGCGAAGTTCGTGGCTGTGTACTCCTATGAAGGCATCACGATCACGCCGCCGCAGGAACTGCTCGCGGGTTCCGAAAGCACAACCGAGAAGTAACAGGCTCGGCACCGTCACGAAGGTATGCCCGAAGGGCTCATGGAGTAGGTTTGAAATGACGTGGATGACGCGCGGCGCGGTAGCCGTTCTGGCGATGGCCGCCTCGGCCGGTGCAGCTTCGGCCGATTGTACCCGGGAGGTCTTGCAAGCCTTCACGCGCCAGTCGAACTCCGACATGGTACGCAAAGAGATGAACCTGATCGGCGAGCAGGGGCCGTTCACGATGACGATCGAGTACGTCAAACCCGATCGGATGCGCCAGGTCGTCAAGACGCTCACCGAACCGGACAAGGCGACCGAGACAGTTCTCGTGGGATCGGAAGCCTGGAGCCGGACGGCCGATGCCAAATGGCAGAAGCTCGATCAGCAGACGACCGAACAGGTTGTCAATTTCTTCAAGGGCACGCTGGCGGAAGTGCCCCAGAACGTCGGCATGTTCGAATGCATGGGTGCCGAGACCGTGGAAGGTCAGAAGGTCCGCGCCTATAAGGGGCTCGACGAACCCAAGCAGAAGACGCCTGAACAGATCGAGGCGGAAAAGCGCGGCGATAAAGTCGACGAACCGCCCAAGAACGAAGCCGTTCGCGTCATCTATCTCGACGTCGATTCCGGACTGCCGGCGCGCATCATCTTTGCCCGCGAAGGCATGCTCGACAAACCGATCTTCAGGGAAGTCTACAGCTATCCCAAGGACATCAAGATAGACAAGCCGGCGGGCTGATCCGCCACGCTGTCATACTCCAGTTATGAAAGCCCGGGCCGTCAAGCGGTGCCGGGCTTTTTACCGGGGATTGCCCGCGTCTCCAGCAGTTCGTCCCTTGACGTGGTACGCACCAGCGCCGATGCAGCGGGCTAGGCCCGAACCGCGCGCGAACCGTCGCGGCCTATAGCCAAACCTTTTGTGCTGCAATAAGAGTTGGCCCCGCCATGCCCAAACGCACAGATATCGACACCGTCCTCATTATCGGAGCCGGGCCCATCGTGATCGGGCAGGCCTGCGAGTTCGATTATTCCGGAACCCAGGCGTGCAAGGCCTTGAAGGCGGACGGTTATCGCATCGTTCTGGTCAATTCCAATCCCGCCACGATCATGACCGATCCCGATCTGGCGGATGCAACCTACATCGAGCCGATCACGCCCGACGTGGTCGCCAAGATCATCGCGGCGGAAAAAGCCAACAACCCCGGCAAGAAGCTCGTGCTGCTGCCGACGATGGGCGGACAGACGGCGCTCAACACCGCGCTCGCCCTCGAACGGCAAGGCGTGCTTGCCGCCATGGATGTCGAACTGATCGGCGCCAAGGCCGAGGCCATCGACATGGCCGAAGACCGCAAGCTTTTTCGCGAAGCGATGGACCGCATCGGACTGGAAAGTCCGCGCGCGGCCATCGCGTCGTCGCCCGCGATCCGCGATGCCTCCGGCCAGATCGTCGGCTACGACCGCGCGGCAGGTTTCGCCGAAGCCATGCGCGCGCTCGACGCGATCGGACTTCCTGCCATCATCCGCCCTGCCTTCACGCTGGGCGGCACGGGTGGCGGCGTGGCGTACAACCGCGAGGAATTCGAGACCATCGCCAAATCCGGTATCGATGCCTCGCCGGTCGGCCAGATCCTCGTCGATGAAAGCCTGATCGGCTGGAAGGAATACGAGATGGAAGTCGTCCGCGATAAAGCGGACAACGCCATCATCATCTGCTCCATCGAGAACCTTGATCCGATGGGCGTGCACACCGGCGACTCGATCACCGTCGCCCCGGCGCTGACGCTGACCGACAAGGAATACCAGGTCATGCGCGACGCCTCGCTGGCGGTGCTGCGCGAGATCGGCGTCGAAACCGGCGGATCGAACGTCCAGTTCGCGGTCAACCCCGCCGACGGGCGCCTCGTCGTCATCGAGATGAACCCGCGCGTCTCGCGCTCTTCGGCCTTGGCGTCGAAGGCAACCGGGTTTCCGATCGCGAAAGTCGCGGCGCGCCTGGCAGTCGGCTACACGCTCGATGAACTCGAAAACGATATCACAGGCGGCGCAACGCCCGCCTCCTTCGAACCGTCGATCGACTACGTCGTCACCAAGATCCCCCGCTTTGCTTTCGAAAAATTCCCCGGCGCGGATTCGACGCTCACCACCGCCATGAAGTCGGTGGGCGAGGTCATGGCCATCGGCCGCACCTTTGCCGAAAGTCTGCAAAAAGCGCTGCGCTCCATGGAAACCGGCCTCTCCGGTCTCGACGACATTACTTTGGAGGGCTTGGGTCTAGGCGACGACAAGAACGTCGTCCGCGCGGCCCTTTCGCGCCCGGCACCTGATCGTCTGCTGAAAGTGGCGCAGGCGCTGCGCATGGGCGTCGATCACGAGACGGTCCATGCATTCTCCAAGTTCGACCCGTGGTTCATCCATCGCCTCCAGGAAATCGTCGATCTTGAAGCGCGCGTGAAAGCGCACGGCCTGCCCGCGTCGCCCCGCCAGATGCGGCTCCTCAAATCGTTCGGCTTCTCCGACGCCCGGCTCGCCAAACTATCGGGGACGACCGAGACAGAGGTGCGCCGTCTGCGTCACGAAATGAAGGTCACACCGGTCTTCAAGCGTATCGACACCTGTGCTGCCGAGTTCGCCTCCCCGACAGCCTATATGTACGCGACGTACGAATCCGGCCTCACCGGCGATCCCGTATGCGAAGCCCAACCGACGGACCGGGAAAAAATTATCATTCTCGGCGGTGGTCCCAATCGCATCGGCCAGGGCATCGAATTCGACTACTGCTGTTGCCACGCCTGCTTTGCGCTGACCGACGCCGGCTTTGAGACCATCATGGTCAACTGCAATCCGGAAACGGTATCGACGGACTACGACACCTCCGACCGGCTTTACTTCGAACCACTGACGGCCGAGGACGTCCTGGAGGTCATCCGCCGCGAACAGTCGAACGGCAAGGTCAAGGGCGTCATCGTGCAGTTTGGCGGCCAGACGCCGTTGAAGCTGGCGGGCCCGCTGGAAGAGGCCGGCGTTCCCATCCTCGGCACGTCGCCCGACGCCATCGACTTGGCCGAAGACCGCGACCGGTTCAAAGCCCTGATCGACAAGCTCGGACTCAAACAGCCAGCCAGCGGCATTGCCGGCACACCGGGCGAAGCGCGCGCCGTCGCCGACCGCATCGGTTATCCCGTCGTCATTCGCCCGTCGTATGTGCTTGGCGGCCGCGCGATGGAGATTATCCACGACGGCGCCGAGGTCGACCGCTATATCGCCCGTCTTTCCGCGACGCTCGACAACCCCTCGGAACTGGTCGTTTCCCCGAAGCGCCCGCTGCTGATCGATCGCTACCTTTCCGACGCCGTCGAAGTCGACGTCGATTGCCTGTGCGACGGCAAGGACACGTTCATCGCCGGTGTGATGGAGCACATCGAGGAAGCGGGCATTCATTCCGGCGACAGCGCCTGCTCTCTGCCGCCCTATTCCCTTTCCGATAAGGTCGTGGCCGAACTGGGCGAACAGGCCCGCAAACTCGCGCTCACACTTGAAGTGAAGGGGCTGATGAATGTGCAGTTCGCGATCAAGGACGACGACATCTACATCCTCGAAGTGAACCCGCGCGCATCCCGCACCGTTCCCTTCGTCGCCAAGGTCATCGGCGAGCCGATCGCGGGCATCGCCTCCAGGGTGATGGCCGGTCAGCCCTTGGCGTCCTTCGGCTTGACGAACCAAAAACTCGGCCACATCGCCGTCAAGGAAGCGGTGTTTCCCTTCGCTCGTTTCCTCGGCGTCGATCCGATCCTGGGGCCAGAGATGCGCTCCACGGGCGAGGTCATGGGTCTCGACCGCGATTTTGCCATCGCTTTCGCCAAAAGCCAGATCGGGGCCGGCCAGAAAATGCCCATGGAGGGCACAGTCTTTGTCTCGGTGAAGGACCGCGACAAGGAGCGGATCGGTGCGCCGCTGAAGGACCTCGCCGCGATGGGGTTCAAGATCGTCGCCACGCGCGGCACCAAGCGCCACCTGGAGGCGGAAGGCATCGCGTGCGAAGTCGTCAACAAGGTTCTAGAGGGCCGCCCGCACATCGTTGACGCGATCAAGAATGGTGAAATCGCTTTGGTTTTCAACACCACGGAAGGCGCCAAGGCGTTAGCCGACAGTAAGGACATCCGGCGCTCGGCCTTGCTTCACCACGTCCCGTATTATACAACCGTGGCCGGGGCTGTTGCCGTAACCAAGGCCATCAAAGCCTTGAAATCCGACACCCTGAAGGTGGCGCCGTTGCAGGCCTACGTCGCGCGCGCAACCTGAAATGAATTTCGCCCGTGAGTGAGGGTGCGGCGGCAACCGTCGCGCCCCTCGCGGGTTTCTTGCGAGGGTTTCCCACGCGTTTTGCAGAACGAGCGAAGGGTTCTGGCCCAGTGGCCAGGCCAATCAGGAGACGTTAGCGATGTCGATGGATCGGGTTCCGATGACCCTCGAGGGCTATAAGACGCTCGAGGAGGAACTGCATCGCCTGAAGGCCGTCGAACGCCCGCGTATCATCCAGGCGATTGCCGAGGCGCGCGCCCACGGCGATCTGTCGGAAAACGCCGAGTACCACGCCGCCAAGGAAGCCCAAGGCCTGAACGAAGCGCGCGTCGCCGAACTCGAAGACAAATTCAGCCGCGCCGAAGTGATCGATCCGTCTGGCCTGTCAGGCGCGACGATCAAGTTCGGCGCCACCGTCACGCTGGTCGACGAGGATACGGAAGACAAGGTCAAGTACAAGATCGTCGGCGACATGGAAGCCAGCGTAAAGGACGGCAAGATCTCGATCTCGTCGCCGATTGCGCGCGCGCTCATCGGCAAGGCGAAAGGCGACAGTGTGGAAGTGACGACGCCGAAGGGGTCGCGCTCCTATGAAATATTGAAGGTCGAGTGGAAGTAGCCGGCTGCCGGCCGGAGGGTCTGCGTTCTCCGCGGACCGGAGATTGAGCAACATGTCAGATCCCGACGCGGCCGCCGGTGCTCCTGAAAAGGTGGCGCCGCCTTCCGATCGCGCCTTCGATTATCACGGCTACCGGCTCTATTGGGCCGCGCGCTTTCTGCTCGTCTTTGCTATCCAGGTTTTGAGCGTCTCCGTCGGCTGGCAAATCTATGATCAGACACGGGACCCGTTCCTGCTGGGTCTCGTCGGCCTCGTTCAGTTTCTGCCGGCACCCCTCCTGGTGCTCGTCACGGGTTCTGTGGCCGACCGCTTCAATCGCCGCCGCATCATGGCGACGTGCATGGCCGTCGAAGCTATGTGCGCACTCGCCCTGCTGACGATCCTGCATTCCGAAACCACGGAGATCTGGCCGGTCTTTGCCGTCCTGCTGGTATTCGGCATCGCGCGCGCGTTCATGGGGCCGGCGGTGCAATCGCTGCTCGCCAATCTCGTCCCCCAATCCGCCTTCGCCAACGCCATCGCGCTCAACTCCTCGAGCTTCCAGATCGCAACGATCGTGGGCCCGACCGCCGGCGGACTGCTCTACGGCATCTCATCGCAGTTTGCCTATGCCGCATCGATCATCCTCTTTCTGTGCGGCGGCATCCTCACCCTGATGATCCCGAAACCCGCCCAGCGCACCACGTCCGAGCCCGTCTCGACCGAAGCGCTGTTTGCCGGCTTCCGTTACATCTGGAAACAGCCAATCGTGCTCGGCGCTCTCTCGCTCGACATGATTGCCGTCATGCTCGGCGGCGCGACCGCGCTGCTGCCGGTTTTCGCGCGCGACATCCTCGACGTCGGCCCTTGGGGTCTGGGCGCGCTCCGCTCAGCCGTTGGCGTCGGCGCGCTCCTGATGAGCATCTGGCTTGTCAACAATCCCGTCCGCGACCACGCCGGGCTGACGATGTTCGCCGCCGTCGCCGTTTACGGCGCAGCCATCATCGTCTTTGGAATGTCCACGGCCGTCTGGCTCTCCGTTCTGGCGCTCGCTGTTATGGGCGCCGCCGACATGGTCAGCGTCTTCATCCGCCAGACGCTCATCCAGCTCCAGACACCCGACGAACTGCGCGGCCGCGTCAGTGCCGTCAACATGACCTTCATCGGCGCTTCCAATGAACTGGGCGAATTCCGCGCCGGCAGCATGGCGGCGGGCTTCGGCGCGATCCCCGCCGTCGTCATCGGCGGCATCGGCGCGCTTGCCACCGCCGCCCTCTGGGCCCGCCTCTTCCCCGATCTGCGCAAAGTCCGCACCCTCGACCGGACGATACGAGAACAACCTCAGCCCCGCGCTTAGTCCGGACCCACCGGCACGCCGGGCGCGAGCTTGGCCCGCCTGATCGTCAACGTCGTCTTCACGCTCGCCACGTTCGGCACCGCCGTCAGCTCTTTTAAAATGAACTCCTGAAACGCCGGCAGATCGCGCGTCACGCACTTCAAAATGTAATCGCTCTCGCCCGAAAGCATGTACGCCTCGCGCACAATCGGCCACCCGAGGATGCGGTTCTCGAACGCGCGCAAATCCGCTTCCGCCTGCTTGTGCAACCCGACCATCGCGAACGCGGTCAAATCAAACCCCAGCGCGCGCTCGTCGACCAGAGCCGTGTAGCCGGTAATCACCCCGGCCTCCTCCAACGCGCGAACCCGCCTCAGTGAAGGCGGCGCGGACAGCCCCACCTTACCGGCGAGCGCCACATTGGTCAGCGACCCATCCGCCATGAGCTCTTTGACGATGCGCCAGTCTGTGCTGTCGAGTTTGCGTGTCATCCGGACTCAGAAATCTCTATCCATTCGATTATGTCTCGTAGCCTCCTGGCTGGGAAACAAAATTGCCGCTGACCCCGCGCCATACGCCCCTGGACAGCCCGCCCGAATGTCTCGCAGGGTGCAGCCATGACCACCCCTGACGCCCCCCTCACCCGCCCGCGCGACCGGCCCTTGGCCGGTGCCCGATGCTGGATCATCAGCGAAGCCAAAGCCGGCATGGATACGCAAACGCGCGGCCTCGCCGAGGCGCTGGGCGTCGATTTCGAGATGAAGCGCGTTTCGCTCCAGGGTCTGAAAAAGTTGACCGCACCGTGGGGCCGCGTACCCAAACGCGCCGGCTTCGGTGCGCCTGGATCAGAGTTTTGTCCACCTTGGCCGGCGCTTGCCATCGCCACGGGCCGCGCCTCCATCCCCTATCTGCGGGAGCTGCGCCGCCGCGCCGGACCCGGCCTCTACACCGTTGTGCTGCTCGATCCGCAAACGGGACCCGGCACGGCTGATTTCATCTGGGTGCCTGACCACGACCGGCGCCGCGGACTGAATGTCTACACCACGCCCACCGCGCCGCACGGCTTCTCGCCCCAGCGCCTGGCCGCGCTTCGCCAGACAGTTCCACCCGAAATCGAAGCGCTCCCCCACCCGCGCATCGCCGTGCTGCTGGGCGGCCAGAATGGTTCTTACGCCTTCAGCGACCGCGACGACCGCCGCTTGCAGACGGCTCTGCGTTCGCTTGCCGGACTTGGTGCCTCCTTCATGATTACGCCGTCGCGGCGCACCCATCCGCGCCTCGCCGAAGTCACGGAGGAAGCGACCCGGCACGCCCCGCGCATCCTCTGGGATGCAACCGGCGACAACCCCTACCCGGCGTTCCTGGCGCACGCCGATGCCTTCGTCGTCACCGCCGACAGCGTGAATATGACCGGTGAGTGCTGTGCCACCGGCCGGCCCGTCTACGTTTTCCATCCCTCAGGCGGCAAGCCCAAGTTCCATCGCTTCCACGCCGCGCTGGAAGCACTGCACGCCACACGCCGCCTGCCCGATACGGTCGACCGTTTGCCGGCGTGGAGTTATGCGCCAATTGATGCGACAGGTCTCATTGCGCGCGAGATCGAACGCCGTTGGCTGAAGCGGTGTGCATGGCTGTCGACCGGTGACGGCCCAAAATAAGAGGCCGCGCAATTTATGCGCGGCCTCAAATCCGTTCCGGCTGGGTCAGAGAGCGGCGCCGCCGAACTCACCGATCACTTTGCAGGGGATCGCCTTAGCAGCGAGCGCCTTGCACATCGTCTTCGCATCGGCTGCGGTTTTGACCGGACCGGCCATCAAATTGTAGACCACGGCACCGTTGTCGACCGACAGCGAGTAGCGCGGCTCCAGATCCTTCAGCTTGTCGGCATGTGTTTCCGACAGCAGGTTCCAGCTCAGCCGCAAGCTGTCCAGCGACGCGCCCGACGCAATCTGTACCCCGACCGGCTTCGCGGCGGGCGTCACCACCGGCGCACTAAACGGGGGCGGCTCGGCAGGCGCGGCGGCGGGTTTTGCAATGGGAAGCGGCGGAATGGCGGGTCCGGGCTTGACGCTGCCTGTCTCGATCTCAGGCTTGGCATTCAGAACCTTGGCGTCCGCGGCTTTCTTTTCGGCGGCTGCCGGAGGCGCCGCCTCGGCACGCGGTGACAGCGGCCCGTTGACCGGAGCGCTGTCGAGCCGAAGCGCCGGCGGCGGCCCCTCGGACTGCGCAGCAGCGGGTATTGTGCTGTTGACCGGTGCGCCGAGCGCTGCGAGCCGCTCGAAGATCGCCTTCTGCTGCGACGCCGTTTCCGTCACCGTCGATCGCATCTCGGCAACGTCGCGGCGCAGCCCATCGACCTCGTCTCGCAGCGCCTCGACTTCCGCCACGGCGGAAGCGGGCTCTTCCACCCGCGCGATGAGATCGGGGCGCAAGACGACGACGGAGAGGTAGGCAAGAGCAGCGAGCGCCGCCAAGGTCCACAAGCCCGAGCTGGCCGAAATACGCCCACCCGGTGCGCGATGTGACCGTCCGGCTGCCGGCGAAAGAGCCTCGTAGGCCGGCTCCAACTGCGGGCTAAAATCGCCCATCGAACGGGGAGCCGGGGACGGCATTGGTCCCGCCGGACCGGTGGCGAAGCCGGGCGGCAGCGGTGGCGGCAGGTGAGCGTTGGGGCCGAGCGACTGCGACATGCGCGAAAACCCTTGATCCGAATGGAACTTTGCCAAGTGCTGGCGTGAGTCGCAGATAAGGGTCAACGCGCAGGCAAGACCTGCACCGTTGGCGCTGTGGACGAAGGCGGCGATGCAACGGTTCAGGACCGGCGGGCAAGGAATTCGTGATACAACTATTCGCTCCGGACCGGGATAAAACGGGGACCGGAGACGCCAAGGCCCGAATCCGGGCAGGGTAACCCGGCGCACGTGTGCATCACGTCGCCTTTCCACTGTCACTGGCCGGCGCTACCAGGGCCGGTACGGTCTTTGCACCATCATCCGGACCGCCGCGGCAACGACAGGCGGCTCCGCTTCCCGCACCGACGAAGGGTTGCAATCCACGCCATGGCCACCGCAGCGCCGTTGATCGTCATCCTGGCCGCCGGCAAGGGCACGCGCATGAAATCCGCGGTGCCCAAGGTCCTCCACAAGGTCGCCGGCCGCACCATGCTCGGGCATGTGCTGGCGCTCGCCCAGACGGTGGAGAGTGCCGGCATCGCGGTCGTCGTCGGTCCAGGCATGGACGCCGTCCGCGCCGAAGTGGCCAAGGTTACGCCCGCCGCCCGCGTTTTCGTCCAGGAAAGGCAAGCGGGCACCGCCGACGCCGTCCTCGCTGCCCGTCCCGCTCTGGAAGAGCATAGCGGCGACGTGATCGTATTGTACGCCGACACACCGCTGATCGAGGCCGGCACGCTGGCCGCCTTGCGCGCCGCGCTTGACGCCGGCTCTGGTCTGGCGGTCCTGGGCTTTGAAGCCAGGGATGCGACCGGTTATGGACGGCTCATCACGGTCGGCGAAGCGACGTTGCTTGCCATCCGCGAACACAAGGATTCGAGTCCCGAGGAACGCAAGATCACGCTGTGCAATTCGGGCTTGCTGGCGTTCCGTCTGCCGGACCTGCTCGGCGTACTTGGCCGGATCGGCAATGCCAATTCCAACCGCGAATTCTACCTCACCGACGCCGTCGAGATTGCCCGGTCGGATGGCGCACGCGCATCGGTCGTGCGCTGCCACGAGGACGAAGTTCTGGGCGTCAATTCGCGCGCGCAACTCGCCGTTGCCGAACGCATCTGGCAGGACCGCGCCCGGCAAGGCGTCATGGCGGAGGGCGCGACACTCACCGCCCCCGAGACGGTCTTCTTGAGTTACGACACGGTCATTGGACGCGATGTCACCATCGAACCTCACGTCGTCTTCGGCCCCGGCGTCAGCATCGCGGATGGCGCGGAGATCAAGGCCTTCTGCCACATAGAGGGGGCGCGTATCGGTCCCGGCGCGCGCATTGGCCCATTTGCCCGCCTGCGCCCCGGCGCGGCGCTTGGACCCGATGTGCATATCGGCAATTTCGTCGAGGTGAAGAACGTCGCCGTCGGTGCGGGCGCCAAGGCGAACCACCTTTCGTATCTTGGCGACGGCACGGTCGGCGCCGGCGCGAACATCGGGGCCGGCACCATATTCTGCAACTACGACGGCTTCTTCAAACACCACACGGAGATCGGCGAGGGCGCGTTCATCGGCTCCAACTCGTCGCTTGTCGCGCCCGTAAAAATCGGCGGCGGCGCTTATGTCGGTTCGGGTAGCGTCATCACCAAGGATGTTGCACCCGGCTCTCTGGCCCTCGAACGTTCGACGCAGGAAGAGCGCCCCGAATGGGCAGCAAAGTTTAGGACCCTGATGGCCCGCCGGAAGGCGGCCATGACTAAGTGAGCTGGCCCGCCGGAAGGCGGCCATGACTAAGTGAGCTGGCCCTCCGCAAGGCAATCGATTGGACGCAAGAACCGGCGAAAGTCGGAAACAGCTTTTGATTTGTCGGCCGCAGCGACGCACCGCTTAGTCGATACGGAACACCAGGGACGATAGGAAAACCGCGCATGTGTGGCATCGTCGGCATTCTCTCCAACAAGCCGGTCGCAATCGACCTTGTCGATGCGCTGCGCCGCCTCGAATACCGGGGTTACGACAGCGCCGGCATCGCGACTCTCGAGAGCGGCCACCTCGACCGGCGGCGTGCCGAAGGCAAGCTGCGCAATCTCGAAACGCGCCTGCACGACGAGCCGTTGCAGGGTCACGTCGGCATCGGTCATACCCGCTGGGCCACGCACGGACGGCCGACCGAGCGCAACGCGCATCCCCACATGAGCGCCAAGGTCGGCGTCGTCCACAACGGCATCATCGAGAACTATCGCGAGCTGAAGGCCGAACTCACGGCGCGCGGCCACGTCTTCGAAACCGACACCGACACGGAGGCCGTCGTCCATCTCGTGACCGACGGACTGGACAACGGCCTGGAGCCCATCGCGGCAACCAAAGCAGCTCTCCATAAGCTCCAGGGAGCTTTCGCGCTGGGCATCATTTTCGCCGGTCACGACGACCTGATGATCGCCGCGCGCAAGGGCAGCCCGCTCGCCATCGGCTACGGTCCCGGCGAAGTCTATCTTGGGTCCGACGCCATCGCACTTGCTCCCTTTACCGACACGATCACGTATCTGGACGAGGGTGACTGGGCGGTCATGCGCCGCTCGGGCGTCGAGATCTACGACGAAGCCGGCGAGCGCGTGGACCGGCCGAAAATCAAATCTGTCGCCAGCGCGCTTCTCGTCGACAAGGGCAACCATCGCCACTTCATGGCAAAAGAAATCCATGAGCAGCCCGAGGTCGTCAGTCACACGCTCGCCAACTACCTCGATATGGGCGCCGGCACGATTGCGTTCCCCGATCTCGGCATCGACTTGGCGACGATCCCGCGCGTCACGATTTCGGCGTGCGGAACGGCCTACTACGCCGGACTCGTCGGCAAGTACTGGATTGAGCGCTACGCCCGCGTGCCCGTCGAAATCGACATCGCATCCGAGTTCCGATATCGCGAGGCGCCACTCATCGACGGCGGCCTGGCCGTCTTCGTCTCTCAGTCGGGCGAGACCGCCGACACGCTGGCAACGCTGCGTTACTGCAAGGCCGGCAAGCAGCGCATTGTGTCGATCGTCAACGTCCGCACGTCCACGATCGCGCGCGAGAGCCACGCCGTCCTGCCCACGCTCGCCGGCCCCGAAATCGGTGTGGCCTCGACCAAGGCTTTCTCCTGCCAGCTCTCAGCGCTGGCCTGCCTCGCCATCGCCATCGGCCGCGCCAAGGGAACGATTACTCCGGCGCTGGAGGCCGAACTCGTCAAGGCGCTGATCGAAGTACCGCGCCTGATGTCGTCCATGCTGCACTCGGACAGGCAGTACGAGGAACTGGCGCAATATCTTTCGAAAGCCAGGGACGTGCTCTTCCTGGGCCGCGGCATCAATTATCCGCTCGCCCTCGAAGGCGCGCTGAAGCTCAAGGAAATCTCCTACATCCACGCCGAAGGCTACGCCGCCGGCGAACTGAAACACGGTCCCATCGCGCTGATCGACGAAAACGTGCCCGTGATCGTCGTCGCGCCCGACGATGATCTGTTTGAGAAGACCGTGTCCAATATGCAGGAGGTTGCGGCCCGCGGCGGCCAGATTATCCTCATCTCGGACGCACCGGCGGAGAAGACCGGCTGCAAACTTGTGGCCCATATCAAGGTGCCGAAGGGCCACGGCTTCGCCAACCCGCTGCTCTACGCCGTGCCGATCCAACTCATCGCGTACCATACGGCCGTGACCATGGGCACGGACGTGGACCAGCCGCGCAACCTCGCGAAATCGGTCACCGTGGAGTAGGCCAGGGGCGCGGGTCCGGAATCGTGCGTGTTGCGCCGTTAACCCTTTTGCGCGCACAAACCGGCCGGATAACTGAAAGCACCAGCGGTGGGAAGGCTTGTGCGGAACATGCCCCACAATTGCCACCCCGCGGCGCTTGACATACAAGGTGGATCGAAAGGTCCGTGTACCGCGTGCTCAGCCGTGATCGGGGGATGACTGGAAGTATGCACGCCAAGCGAATGATGCTCGCTGCCGCTAGCGCGGTCGCAGTTCTTGCTGCGCCGGTGCACGGCCATGCGCAGACCGTGCCGGCTGCCCCAGCAGCCGAGAAGAAACCCTCGGCAACGGGCGTGAAATCCTACGAGGCTGGCACGAAGGCATTTGAAGCGGGCAAGTTCGCCCCCGCCATTCAGTCGCTGTCGAATGCCCTCAACGCCGGCGGCTTGTCCAGCCAGCAGATGGCCAAGGCGCTTTACTATCGCGGCGCGGCGTATCGCAAGACGGGCAAGGCGGCGCAGGCCATCTCCGACCTGACCTCCGCGGTCTGGTTGAAGAACGGCCTCAGCGACGCCGATCGCGCCGCGGCCATGGAGCAGCGGCAGGCCGCCTATCAGGAAGCAGGCCTCGGCAATGCGACGCCGATTGGCACCCCGCCTCTCGATGCCCCGGCTGCCACGGCTGCGATCCCTCCCGCCGGTCCGCCGGCACCCGCGCCGGCTGCATCGGCGTCTCCACCGGCAGCCCCTGCGGTCGCCACGTTGCCAGCGGGCCCCGCTGCCGCGACCCCTGCCGACAGCGCAACGTCGTCGTGGACGGCCACCAACGCCAAGGCCGCCGCCGAAGCGTCCGTACCCAGCGTTCCGGCAGGCGGCTATGCGTCGTTGTCGTCGCCAGATGCTCCCACGTTGTCGGCGCTGCCGCACGGCGACGCCGCCCCGGCGGCGTCCCCCGCGCCGCTCGCGGGTGTCGGCACCGCCATCAGCAACGCCGGCAGCGCCGTCACCGGCTTTTTCGGCAATATGTTCAGCGGCAACGCCACTACCGCCACCACCGAACCTTCGGCCGCCGTCGCCACCGCCACCGCGCCGCCAGCAACACCGCCACCACCAACCGTCCAGGCACCACCGGTTGACGCTGACTGGAGTTCCGGCACGAGCGTATCTCCAGGACGTGAGTCCAAGCCGGCCAAGGCACCGCCCAAGTCCGCAGCTGTAGAAAAACCGCGCGCCGCGAACGGCAGCAAATATCGCCTGCAGGTCGGCATCGTTCGTTCGCGCGAGGAAGCCGAAGGCATCACGGCCACACTGCGTTCTGATTACGCCGCAGCGATCGGCGCTGCTTCACCCGCGATTGACGAGGTCACGTTTGGCAACGGCACATTCTACCGCGTTCAGGTCGGCCCCTTCGCGAGCGCCGCCGAGCCCGGGCAGCTTTGTACGACCTTGAAGCCGAAGGGATTCGACTGCCTCGTCGTCACGAAGTAGCTGGCCCGTCGCGCGCCAACCGTTGACGGCAACACTCTCGCGCCGCACGATACCGCCATGACGCGCGAACCGCTCAATGCCCAGTCGCCACCCGACCCCACCGCCACCGAAGGCGAAGCTATGCTGGCGGAAGGCCTCAAGCGGCTGGCCCACGACGACCCTGCCATACCGCTCCGGCTCGGTGCGCGGCTGCGCAACTATTTCCTGACGGGCATCATCATTGTCGGCCCGATCGCAGTCACGGTGTACCTCATCAAATGGTTCATCGATTTTGCCGACGACTATGTGAAGCCGCTCATCCCGTCGATCTATCTGCCCGAAACCTACCTCCCGTTCGCCATTCCGGGGATGGGTGTCCTGTTCGGAATTCTTGGATTGACGATCATCGGCTTCCTCGGCGCAAATTTGTTGGGCCGCTCGCTCATCTCCGGCGGCGAAATGGTGCTCGACCGGATGCCGATCGTGCGCAATGTCTATCGGGCCCTGAAGCAAATTTTTGAAAGCGCGGTGACGGCGACGGAATCAAAACGCGCCTTCCAGAAGGTGGGCCTGATCGAATTTCCGTCAAAGGGCCTTTGGTCGATTGTCTTTGTCACGGGCGAGGCCGGTGGCGAGGTCGCAGCGGCCAAACCCGGCGGCGAGACCGACCTCGTCGCCGTATTCATGCCGACGGGAATCGTACCGCCGACCGGCTTCGTCTGCTATGTTCCCCGCCGTGACGTCACGCTCTTGAAGATGAGCGTAGAAGACGCCGCCAAAATCGTCATCTCCGCCGGAATGGTCACCCCCGACCAGCAAATGGCGCGCTTGAAAAAGCTGGCGGACGCAGCGAAGAAAACGGTCTAGGCCGCACGGAACAGCCGAACCGCCTCGTCGCATTCGAACAGATACAGCAACGTGCGGAGTGCCCGCCCGCGCGGGCTTGTCAAAGACGGATCCCGCTCCAGGATGAGCTTGGCGTCGTCGCGGGCGGCAGCAAGCAACATGGAAAATCCCGGAAC
This sequence comes from uncultured Hyphomicrobium sp., assembly GCA_964458265.1. Classification (GTDB taxonomy): domain Bacteria; phylum Pseudomonadota; class Alphaproteobacteria; order Rhizobiales; family Hyphomicrobiaceae; genus JAGVSR01. The sequence continues at coordinate 60,085 of CAYWIF010000011.1, forward strand.
ATCGGCAACACGGAATTCGGGCATTCCGCTTTGCCGCGCGCCAAGGACTTCGCCGCCGCCGCGCAATTCCAGGTCTTTCTCTGCGATCTCGAATCCGTCTTCGGTCGCCTCCATCATGGCTAGGCGTTCCTTGGCTGTCTCACCCAGCGGCTGCGCGTAGAGCAGCATGCAGAAACTTTCTCGCGAGCCACGCCCCACACGCCCCCGCAACTGATGGAGTTGCGCGAGCCCGAACCGTTCGGCGTGTTCGATTACCATGATGTTGGCGTTCGGCACGTTGACACCCACTTCGATCACCGTGGTCGCAACTAGAATGCGCAGTTCGTTTTTTGCAAACGCCGCCATCGTTGCGTCTTTCGCTGGCGCCGACATGCCGCCGTGCAACAGACCAACCGTCTCGCCGAAGAGTTGCTTCAGATGAGCATGCCGCTCTTCCGCAGCCGCCAGCTCCGACACGTCCGAACTCTCGATGAGCGGGCAGACCCAGTAAACCTGCGCCCCCTCTTGAAGCTGGAGACGAATGCGATCTATGAGCTTTTCCATCGCCTCCGTCGGCACGGCCTTGGTCACGATCGGCTTTCTGCCGGCCGGCTTCTCGGTCAGCTTGGACACGTCGAGATCGCCGTAGTGCGTCATCAGAAGCGTGCGCGGAATGGGCGTTGCCGTCATCACGAGCATGTTGGCGCCCCCGTCGCCGCCCTTCATCTGCAACGCGAGTCTCTGGTGCACACCAAAGCGATGCTGCTCGTCGATGACGGCAAAGGCCAGATCGCGGAACACGACGTCATCCTGAAACAGCGCGTGCGTTCCAATCAACAGGTCGATCTCACCTGCCTTGAGCGCATCGAGCAGATGCTCGCGCGGCTTTCCCTTCTCCCGCCCCGTAAGCAAACCGATGCGCAGCCCCGCAGACTCCGCCAAAGGAGCGATGGTTTCCAGGTGCTGGCGCGCCAAGACTTCCGTTGGCGCCATGAGCGCAGCCTGTGCACCGGCTTCCGCCGCGATCGCCATCGCCATCAAGGCCACGACGGTTTTGCCCGACCCCACATCGCCTTGCAGCAGCCTCAGCATCCGGTTCGGCGCAGCCATATCGCGGGCGATGTCATCGATCGCCTTGCGCTGAGAATTCGTCAACGCGAAGGGCAGCGCCTTGATGATCCGCGCACGAATGCGCCCGTCGCCTTGCACCGGCCGGCCACGCTGCGCCTTAAAGCTCTGCCGGACGATGCCGAGCGCCAGTTGATTGGCAAGCAGTTCATCGTACGCCAGCCGCTGCCACGCCAGCGAAGCCGGCGAAACGTCTACGGCATCGTCAGGGACGTGCAGCCGGCGCACCGCATCGGCAAACCCGCTCCATCCGCGCGCATTAAGCCAGGCCGCATCCTGCCATTCTGCAAGCGGCGGCACCCGGTCCACGGCCTGCCGGGCAGCTTTCAAGGCAACCTTGGCGGTCAGTCCTGCCGTCAGCGGATAAACCGGCTCGAGCAAGGGGAGTTCGGCCCGCTTTTCTTCCGTCACGATATAATCGGGGTGCGCCATCTGGAGTGTGTCGCCGTAGCGCTCGGCGCGGCCCGACACGTACCGGATTTCGCCGACCGGCAACTGCCGCTCGACGAAACTCGGCTCCGCGCGGAAGAAAACGAGATCGAGCCGGCCCGTTTCGTCTTCGGTCGAGACCTTGTAGGGAACCTTTGCATTCCCGCGCGGCGGCGCCTTGTGTTTCAGCACACGGACCTTGAGCGTCACGATCGTACCTGGAACGGCATCGGCGACCGTCGGCTCCGCGCGCCGGTCCACCACCCCCGTGGGCAGATGCCAGAGCAGGTCGAGGACGCGCAGCTCACGGACGCCCGGCGGCAGCCGGAGCGCCTTCTTCATCAACACAGCCAGCCGCGGACCGATGCCCTTCAGGGTTTCCACGGGAGCGAAGAGGGGTGTGAGGTCGTCAGGCCGCATGATGCCGATCTAGCCGGAATACCGGGCGGACGCTATAGAACCCACGCCGCCACTCCGGATGCAGGAAACGGTCGAACTTTGCAACGTCAAGCATTCTCGCCCAATCCCCACAGCAACGGCCGCCCTGGTTCATGCAACACTCCATCGACCCTGATGATCTCGAATACCGCCGCCGACGCGCCCTTTGGCGCGCGACGCACCGCGGCACCAGGGAACTGGACCTCTTAATCGGCGCGTACGCGCACGCAACGCTTGGATCGATGACGGCCGTTGAACTGGCGCGATTTGAGGATTTTCTCCTTCAGCAGGAGACGGAACTGCAAGCGCTGCTGCTTTCGCCAGTCACCGCCCGCGACGTACCTTTTGCCGATATCGTCAACGCCGTGCGCGCCTTCCACGGAATGCCGCCAGCGTGAGGGATACAGAACCGCTTACGATGACAGCCAAGCATGACACCATTCTCTGCGGCGTGCCCGAGGGCCTCGACGCCCTCGTGCTGTCGAATATGGTCCAGGAAGCCGGCAGTCACGCCGCGCCGGGTCTGCACCTCCATGTCGCGCGCGACGATCGCCGCGCCGAGGAGATCGAGAACGCGCTGAAGTTCTTCGCGCCAAAGGTGAAGGTCATCTCGTTTCCGGCCTGGGACACCGTACCCTACGATCGCGTCGGCCCCAACGCGGACATCGTCGCCAGACGCATCACGGCTCTGGCCAAACTGGCGCACGGCGGACGCAAGGACCCGACGATCGTTCTGACGACGGTCAATGCGATCCTTCAGAAGGTGCCGCCGCGTCTCTTCATCAAGAATGCCATGAAGATCTTGGCGCCCGGCCAGCGCATCGACATGGGCGAACTCGCGCGCCGGTTGTCACTCGCCGGCTATACGCGCTCATCGAGTGTCATGGAGCCCGGCGAATTCGCCGTTCGCGGCGGCATTCTTGACCTCTTTTCCCCCGGCCGCCAGACCCCGATCCGCCTCGACTTCTTCGGCGATACGATCGAGAGCATCAAATCATTCGACATCGAAACACAACGCTCTCTGAAGCCGGTTTCGAAAGTTGTCTTGATGCCGGTGTCCGAAGTCGCCTTCGGCGAGCACCCCATCGCGCTCTTCCGCCGCCGCTATGTCGAACTCTTCGGCGGCGCCACGGGCGACGATCCGCTCTACGAAGCTGTGAGCGCCGGCCGCCGCTTCCAAGGCCAGGAACACTGGCTGCCGTTCTACCACGAGAAGCTCGAAACACTGTTCGACTATGTCCCCGGCGCGAAGACCTCCTTCGACCATAACGCCGAAGACGTCGTCAAAGCGCGCTTCGAACAGATCGGTGAACACTACGAAGCGCGTGTCGAAGGCCTGGAGACAAAGACCTTCGGAGCGGAGCCCTATAAGCCCGTTCCGCCCGACCAGATGTTCCTCGACGCGAAAGCGTGGGCTGAGGCCCTTGGCTCGCACCATATCGTCCGTCTCACGGCCTTCGAGCAGGCGGAACGACCCAACGTACGCTCGATGCAAGCCCGCAAGGGCAAGACATTCGCGCTCGAACGCCAGAACCCTGACCTCAACGTCTTCGACAGCGTCGTCGATCACATCCGCGCGCTCCAAATCGGCAAACGGCGCGTCATCGTCGTAACCTGGACACCCGGTGCCCGCGAACGCTTGAGCCATCTCCTGACCGAACATGGTCTGAAGGATGTGCGCAAAGTCGACAGCTACGACGAGGCGCTCGCCCTGCCAGGCGACATCACCGCGCTCGGCGTGCTCGGCATCGAGGAAGGCTTCGAAACGCCAACGCTGGCCGTCATCGGCGAACAGGACATCCTGGGCGACCGCCTCGTCCGTCCTCGCCGCAAGCTCAAGCGCGCCGCCAGCGTTCTGACCGAAGCGACCAGCCTTTCCGTCGGCGACCTCGTCGTCCACGCCGACCACGGCATCGGCCGCTTCGCCGGTCTCAAAACAATCACTGCGCTCGGCGCCCCCCACGATTGTCTCGAACTCATCTACGCTGGCGGCGATAAGCTCTACCTGCCGGTCGAGAACATCGAGCTCCTCTCCCGCTATGGCTCGGATGAAGGCGACGGACAGCTCGACAAGCTCGGCGGCGGTGCCTGGCAGTCGCGCAAGGCTCGGCTGAAAAACCGCCTGCGCGAAATCGCCGGCGAGCTGATCAAGCTCGCAGCGCTGCGCCAATTGAAGGAAGCCCCCGCCGTCTCGCCGCCGACTGGTGCGTGGGACGAATTCGTCGCCCGCTTCCCTTATGACGAGACCGAAGATCAAGCACTGAGCATCGAAGCCGTCCTCACCGACCTTGCTTCAGGCCGCCCCATGGACCGCCTCGTCTGCGGCGACGTCGGCTTCGGCAAAACGGAAGTGGCGCTGCGCGCCGCGTTCGTCGCCGCCTTAAACGGCATGCAGGTCGCCGTCGTCGTGCCGACAACACTCCTCGCCCGTCAGCATTACAAAACCTTCTCCGAACGCTTCCAGGGCTTGCCCGTTAGGGTCGCACAAGCTTCACGACTCGTGTCGGCCAAGGATTTGGCCGAAGTCAAAGCCGGCCTGAAGGAAGGCAAGATCGACATTGTCGTCGGAACGCACGCGCTGCTGGGTAAATCTATCGAGTTTGCTCGATTGGGCCTGATCGTCGTCGACGAAGAGCAGCACTTCGGCGTCACGCATAAAGAGCGCCTGAAAAAGCTGCGCGAAGATGTCCATGTCCTCACACTCTCCGCCACGCCTATTCCACGCACGCTGCAACTGGCACTCACCGGTGTCCGCGAACTCTCCCTCATCACGACGCCGCCGGTCGATCGGCTCGCCGTGCGCACGTTCATTTCGCCGTTCGATCCCGTCATCCTGGCCGATGCGCTCAAACGCGAACGCGCCCGCGGCGGCCAGAGCTTCTATGTCGTGCCCCGAATTTCCGACCTCGACGAAGTCGCCGAATTCCTGCGTGAAGTTGTGCCGGAGTTGAAGGTCGCGCGCGCCCATGGTCAGTTGACGCCGACCGAACTGGAAGACGTGATGACCGCCTTCTACGAGGGTCAGTACGATGTCCTTCTTTCGACAGCGATCGTGGAGTCCGGCCTCGACGTTCCCAACGCCAACACGCTCATCGTCCACCGCGCCGACATGTTCGGCCTCGCGGCTCTCTATCAGTTGCGCGGCCGCGTCGGACGCTCCAAGCGCCGCGCGTATGCCTATTTCACCACACCGCCAAACCGCGTCCTCACCGAAGGCGCCGACAAGCGCCTTAAAGTTCTCCAATCGCTGGATACGCTGGGCGCCGGTTTCTCGCTCGCCTCCCACGACCTCGACATTCGCGGCGCGGGTAACTTGCTTGGCGAAGAGCAGTCCGGCCACATCCGCGAAGTCGGCTTCGAGCTTTATCAGTCCATGTTGGAAGAAGCGGTCGCGGCCATGAAGGGCGGCGATCTGGGAGAAGCCGCCGACAAGTGGAGCCCCGAAATCGCGCTCGGCATGCCGGTGCTGATCCCCGAAGCCTACGTCGCCGATCTGCAACTCCGCCTCGGCCTCTACCGCCGCCTGTCGTCGCTGGAATCCCGCGCCGACATCGACGGCTTCGCCGCCGAATTGGTCGACCGCTTCGGCGAGCTTCCCGACGAAGTGCGCTACCTGCTCGACGTGATGGAAATCAAGGGCCTCTGCCGCGCCGCCAACATCGCCAAGGTCGATGCAGGCCCCAAGGGCGCCGTCGTCTCTTTCCGGAAAAACGACTTCCCCAACGCGGGCGGCCTTGCGCAGTTCCTGCAATCGGAACGCGCGCGGGCAAAAATGCAGCCCGACCACAAACTCGTCTTCCGCGGCGACTATGAAACTGCGAGCGACCGCATCAAAGGCGTCCGCCAACTCGTCGCCTCCCTCGCCCGCATCGCCGGTGAAGCTAAGAAAGCTGCCTAAAGCATGGAGCGCCGCTGACTCCCCCTCTCCCCATCGCCTTCGATGGGGAGAGGGTCGGGGTGAGGGGCAGCTACTGGTGAGATCGTCGACCACCCAAGCATCGCGGGCGGACTGAGCAATTTGACGCGCGTAACCGTCGTGCGGATGCTGCCCCTCACCCTAACCCTCTCCCCGTAACGCTGGCGCGTTGCGGGGAGAGGGGATGCGCCGCCCACCCAATTCTGTCATCCCGGGGCTCGTCCCCGGGACCCATCGAGCCGCAATCTCCAACATTATTTGCTGTCGTCGCGCACTCAACCCCTGCCACAAGCCGTTGAACAATGGATCCCGGGCATAAAGCCCGGGATGACATCGGTGGGCATCTTAGGCCCCGCCTTTTACCCGATACGCCTTCTGCAACTCGCTCCGCTTCACCTTCCCATTCGGCGTGCGCGGCAGCGCATCCACCACAACAATCTCGCGCGGGCATTTGTATTGCGCCAGCCGCTCTTTCGCGAACGCCATCACGCTTCCCGCATCCACCCTATGCCCAGGCTTGGCGACGAGAAATGCGCCGATCAACGTCACGCCTTCACGCGGTGAAATCTCCGCGCACGCGACCTCCGCCACATCCGGATGCTGCGCAATCGCTGTCTCCACTTCCAACGGCGACACGCGATAGCCCAGCGCCTTCATCACATCGTTGGCTCGACCCTGATGAAAAATGTAGCCATCCGCATCGATGATCGCGAGATCGCCGCCGAGGAACCACTCACCGCGATAAACCTCCGCCTCTTCATCCGCGCGGTTCCAATACCCGAGCATGAGGCCAGGATCGGAGCGGTGCACCGCTAGCAGCCCTTCCTCGCCAGCTGGTAATGGATCTGTCCCGCCGTCAACCGGCAGCACCGCCACACGCCGCCCCGGCTGCGCGCGTCCGGGTGAGCCTTCCTTGCGCACCATGCCCGGACACGTCGACACGTAGGTCGAAATCTCGCTCATCCCCAACGCTTCGTAGAGTTCGGTCCCAGTCCGCGCATGCCAATCCCCGAACAATGACGGAGCAGGGGCTTCGCCCGCGATCAGCCCATGCCGCAGCGGTCTCACATCCAGCGGCCCCGGCGGCGCATACTTGAGGATCTGCCGGAACAACCCCGGCACGGCGGCGAAGATCGTCGCTCCCGTCTTGCGGATTACCGCCGGCCAAACCTCGGGCGTCTTCCCCCCGACAAAAATCGCGCTGGTCACGCCGTTGGCCCAGGGATCAATAAGCCCAGTCCCAAGCGTGTAGGTCCAGTTGAACGCGCCGGCGTGAAGCATGACGTCGTTGGGGCGGATGCCATACCAGCCCTGATACGTCCGCGACCGGCCGAGCGCCACGCGATGCGCGTGCACGACCCCCTTCGGCCGCGCCGTCGTCCCCGACGTGTAGAGCAGATACGCCGGATCGTCCGCCCGCGTATCGGCATACGTTCCCCGCCGCGCGTACTGGATCATACCGCGCACATCGTCTTCTTCGAGAACCATCACATCGGCCGGAATGTCTCCCCGCGGCAGATGCGGCGCGAGCGCCACCGCACGCGGCGCGCTATCCGTCATAAGAAAATCGGCCTCGGCTGCCGTGAGCTGACTAGATGTCGCCACCGCGATCAATCCAGCCGCGATCGCGCCGAAATAAAGGATCGGATACGTGCTCGTATTGTCGAGCCGGATGAGAATACGGTCGCCGGGTTGCAAGCCCCGGTCCTCCAGCGCTGCCGCCACCCGCAAGACCGCGTCTTCCATTTGCTGAAACGTCCAGGACTCCAACGCCGGCGCGCCGGGCGCGGGATCGTCGACCACCACCAGCGCCGGTTTATCCGGCAAGCGCTCGGCTTGAGCGGCCAGGCAGTAGCGCGCCATGTTAAATCGCTCGGGGATGACGAGAGGGGATAAGGCGACGGTCATGGGCGACGGGTTGGCATGGCAGGAGGGGGTTGTGAGCGACAATGCTCAGGCCTACCTCGCTCCGTCAATCCACCACGTATCGAGGCTGTAACCCCACAGCGGAAAGCGCGCCGGCCCCTGGACTTGCTTCCAGTGGGCCACCCACTGCCGCGAAGCATGAAAGAGCGGAATGACGTAGTGACCCGACAGCAGAACGCGGTCCAGAGCCCGCACGGCCGAGGTGAAATCCTGGTCGTCCTTCGCCTCGAGCAGCCGCTTGATCATGGCATCGACCGCCGGGTTTTTGACGCCCACGAAGTTGAATGATCCCGGCGTATCTGCCGTCCGGCTGTCCCAGCGAAACACCTGCTCGTTGCCCGGCGAAAGCGACGATGGCCACGCCGTCTGGATCATGTCGTAGTCGTAGTCTTTCAGCCGCGACTGATATTGCGCGCTGTCCACCACCCGCAACCGCGCCGCAATTCCAAGCTTCGCCAGATCGGACACGAAGCTCGCCATCAGCCGTTGCTGTACGGTCGAGCCGGCCAGGATCTCAAAGCTGAGCGGCTGCCGCGTCTGCTTGTGGATGAGCCGCCCGCGCTCGATCACGTACCCGGCCTCGCTGAACAAGCGGAAAGCCTCGCGGGCGTTGTCCCGGTTGTGCCCCGTGCCGTCGCTGACCGGCATCCGGTAACGGCCCTCCATCACATCGGGAAGAACGGCGTCGGGAAACGGCGCCAGCAATTCCCGCTCGCGCGCGTCGGCGGGACGGCCTGCGGACGACAGATACGACCGCTCGAAGAAGCTCTCCGTGCGCTTATACAGTCCGTGGTAGAGCGTTTTGTTCACCCACTCGAAATTGAAAAGCAGCAACAGCCCGCGCCTGACGCGCGGGTCTTGAAAAACAGGCCGCCGGATGTTGAACGCCAGCGCCGACATACCGGCCGGCAGGCCCGTTTCGACCTCGCGCATCAGCAGCCGTCCGTCCCGCTTGGCGGCAATCTCGTAGCCCGACGACCACAGCTTCGGGTCGTCTTCGCTGCGGATGCTGAGAACTCCGGACTTGAACGCCTCGAACTGCACGCTCATGTCGCGGAAGTATTCGTACCGGATCTCGTCGAAGTTGAACCGTCCGCGGTTCACCGGAAGGTCACGCCCCCAGTACTCGGGATTGCGCCTGTAAGTGATGGAACGTCCGGCATCGACAGCGCCGATGACGTAGGGGCCCGAACCGACGACGGGCGCGAGCGTCGTGCGATCGAACGTTTCCGGCGTCAGCAAGTGCTTTGGCAGTACGGGCATCGACGCCATGATGAGCGGCATCTCGCGATCGCCGCTGTCGTCGAAGACGAACTTCACGGCGTGATCGGATACCCGCTCTGTCTTCACAACTTTTTTGTAAGAGTTGCGATGGTTCGGCCGCCCACGGGCGCGCAACGTCTCCATGGAAAAAATGACGTCGTCGGCGGTGACCGGTTTGCCGTCGGAAAACCGCGCGGCCGGATCAAGATGAAATGTCACCCACGACCGGTCATCGGGTACGTCGATGGATTTCGCGATCAGGCCGTACATTGTAAACGGCTCGTCGAAGCCGCGCGCCATCAACGTCTCATATACCCATTCGCGCACGCCGGCGGCCGCCTCACCCCGAATGATGAGGGGATTTAGGGTGTCGAACGAGCCGGTCTGCCCGAGCACGACCCGCCCTCCCTTCGGAGCATTCGGGTCGCTGTAGCCGAAATGCGCGAAACCGGCCGGGTACTTCGGCGATCCGTGCATGGCGATCGCGTGCGACCTCGATTGCGCCAAGGCTGTCCCGCACACCATGGCGGCAGATGCGGCCACCGCCAGAACCGATGCTGGCAAGCGCCATGACCTTAGGCGGGCGATCGGTTGGCGGCGCGCTGGGCGCGGCATGACGTCTCCGAGGTTAGATCGGGATAGAACAAACCACCCGTAGCGACCGTCACGGGGCGAATTTACCATATTGGCTGCATGTGGTTAGCCGCCTTAGCAGCGAACGCCTTATAGCTCAAAGAGGACCGATCCGTGGCCAGTTTGCAACGACCCCGTGCGTACCCCTGTGCATGGCTTTGGGCGAGCTATTCCGGTCACGGGATTGCCGCAATCCGAGCCTTAGTGCCCCACGGCTGGCGCAAGGGCGCTCAAGGATGTGCAGGCTCGACGAAAAGCCGTTCGATCCAGTGTCCCAACGACCCTGACAATCGCGCGCCATAGAGGGGTGGAGCCGGTGATCCGGCTCAGAGAGAAAGGTCGATATTTCATGGCACACGCACGTTCGTCTGGTTTCAGTTCCCTGAGCGCGCTCGCCGCAGCTCTGGCCGTCGCCGCCACGCCCGCTTTGGCGCAGGATAAGCCGGCCGCCGCGCCAGCACCGGCTGCACCCGCCGCGGCCGCTGCTGCTCCTGCCAAGGACGCTGCCGCCGCCAACAAGAGCGCCTGGGTCAAGCTGTGCGAAAAGACACCGTTGGTGAAAAAGGGCGAAGACGGCAAGGAAGTGAAGGAAGAAAAGAACATCTGCCTCACCCACCATGAGCGCCTCGACGGCAATTCCGGCATGGTGCTCGTATCGGCCGCGATCCGCGAAGTCGAAGGTCAGGACAAGAAGCACATCATGGTCATGGTGCCGCTCGGCATGGCGCTGCCGCCAGGTCTGCGCGCCGCGGTCTACACCAAGGATCAGTGGGCCAAGATCGCCAAGAACGAGAAGGTCGACGACAAGGAATTGAAGCCGGTCGATCTCAAGTATTCGCTATGTCACGCTTCGGGTTGCACGGCTGAAATCGACGCTGACGCCGGCATCATCGACCAGATGAAGGCAGGTGGCGGCATCATGATCGTCGCCATGAATGCAGCGGCCCAGCCGATCGGCTTCCCCGTCCCGCTCGATGGCTTCACGGATGCATTCGCCGGCAAGCCCATCGACAACGCCGAATACAAAAAGGCCCGCGGGCAGCTGATGGCTCAGATCCGCGACCGCCAGAAGGCTGCAATCGAGAAGTTCAAGGCCGAGCAGTTGAAGAAACTTCCCACCGACGGTCCCGGTGCCCCGCCGACAACCACGGGGTCGGCGCCTGCCAAGCCGGCCGAAAAGAACTAGCCGCGGCTCCAGCTGACAACGAGAACCGCCCGGTGGCTCCACCGGGCGGTTTTTTCGTGCCCACTCCAATCCGAGAACCGGAAAAATTCAGTTCAGCATGGCCAGGAAAACCGGACGGTAGCGCCCGTCGTCGTCTTCCTCGAAGTACTCGGCAACCTGGGGATGACGCACAGGCACACCGGTCGTATCGGCGACGAGATTCTGCTCCGAAACGTAGGCGATGTACTCGGTTTCCGAATTCTCCGCGAGCAAGTGGTAGAACGGCTGGTTCTTTTTCGGCCGCATCTTCTCCGGGATCGACAACCACCAGTCTTCGGTATTGGCGAAGACGGGATCGATATCGAAGATTACCCCGCGAAACGGGTGGTACTTGTGCCGGACAACGTCGCCGACGGCAAACCGCGCCAGCAACATCCCCGAACGCGACCGGGAAGACTTCGGGCGCGCCGTCTTTTGAATGACGGAGCGCTTGCCACCCGCCGGCATTTGCGACCCCGCCGCTTTCTCACTGGGTCGCTTGCGGGATTGCTGACTTTGCAGCGCCGAACCCGTGGACGCCTCGCGGGGTGCGGCACGCCCCTTCTTTTGAGTTTGTGTCTCCGCTTTCGCCCGGTTCGTTTCAACCCGCGTTGCGGATGAAGATTTGGCTGCGCGAATCGGCTTGGCCGCTTGCTTGACGTCCGGCGTGCGCGCGGCGAGCTTTTTGCTCTTGCCCCCGCCGGCCGGTGTCGTTGTACGCTTTGCACTCATCCCAGGATTACGTGCCATACCGGCCGCCCGTGTCAAGCTTCGGCTGGCCTTGCCGCTGCCGTGCTTTTGACGCGCCATTAAAAGCCATACGCCGTCGCGCGCTCGGGATCCTTGGAAGCGACGAGGCGCGCCAGATCGACGATGACCTTTGCCTGCTTCCAGGTGGCATCGTCCTGCATTTTGCCGTCGATCATGACTGCCCCCGTACCGTCGGGCATGGCGTCCAAAATCCGCTTGGCGAACGCCACTTCCTTGGGGTCCGGGGAAAACACACGCTTGGCGATCTCGATTTGCGAGGGATGCAACGACCATGCGCCGAGACAACCCTGCAGGAATGCATTGCGGAACTGGGCCTCGCACGCCGCGCTATCCGCGAAATCTCCGAACGGGCCATAGAACGGCTTCAAACCGTATGACAGGCAGGCATCCACCATCTTGCCGACGGTGTAGTGCCACAGGTCCTGCTGGAAATGCGCGCGCGCCCCACCATTATCCGAGGGGTCTGCCAGTACGCCATAATCGGGATGACCGCCGCCCACCCGTGTCGTCTTCATGCCGCGCGAGGCGGCCAAATCTGCCGGCCCAAGGCTCATGCCATGCATGCGCGGCGAAGCGGCGGCAATGTCCTCGACGTTCTTCACGCCTTCGGCGGTTTCGAGGATGGCATGGATGAGGATCGGACGTGTGACGCCATGCTTCGCTTCGAGCTGAGCCAGCAACTGGTCGAGGTAGTGGATATCCCACGGCCCTTCCACCTTGGGCAGCATGATCACATCGACTTTGTTGCCCGCGTGCTTGACGATCTCGGTGACGTCTTCGAGCATCCAAGGCGAGTTTAGGCAGTTGATCCGCGTCCAAAGCCCAGTCTGGCCGAAATCGAACGCATTCGCCATCGACACGAACCCCGCCCGCGCCTGCTCCTTCTCGCCGACGGCGATCGCATCTTCGAGGTTCCCCAGAACCACGTCGACCTGGCCGATCGTGTCCTTAAGCTTGGCGCGAATTTTCTCATTGTGCGGCGGGATGAAGTGGATCATCCGCTCGATGCGGACGGGTAGGGCGCGGTAGGGTTCCGGCGCGCCGATGGCGAGGGGAGCGAAGTGTTTGGTGGGCGTGCGCGTGGCGCTCATGACGATGCGGAACCTTCTAAGGTGCTTTGCGAAGCGGATGGAATGGGGATTGTTGCGCCGCACATTAGGCTGGGCTGACGCGCTGTCAATCGTCGCAATTGCCCCCGGAAAGAAGCGAGTCGGCTAGGGTCGCGCGGAACATTGCCGGCAAATGCCGCGTTCTAGGCTTAAGGATCGGAATTGATGCCGAGCGGCCGTAAACCGAAGCCGAATTGCACCGTGCCCCGTTGCCGGGTGGTCGCGGCAACTGTCTGTGCCTTGCTGACCTGCTCTCCCGCGGCGGCAGAGCCTGTCTCAATCCATCAGGCCGCCGCCAGCGAACTCATGGCGAAGGCCAATATCAAGTCCAGCCGCAAGGCACCGCGTCGCAACGCGTCACCGCCGGTTGCAGCGCAGCCACCTGCACCTCTCAAAGTCCTGTCCAGGAACGAAATCCTTGAGGCCGATCCCGCAATTCTCGAACGCCTCGGCAGGCATATTGTCATCGGCTACCACAACCCGCAGACGGTGCGAGCGCTCGTCGAGAAAAAGGCCATCGCTGGCATCTTCATCACCGACCACAATGTGCGCCGGCGAAAAGTGGCCGACGTCCGCGCCGAGATCGATGCCTTGCAGCAGATCCGCGCAGGCCAGGACCTGCCGCCGCTCATCATCGCCGCCGACCAGGAGGGTGGCGCGGTCGCTCGCCTGACGCCGCCGCTTATTCGCCAGCCGAGCCTTGCCCGCGTCTTGCGTACATTGAAATCCGGCGAAAGTGCCAGGGACGCCGTGACCGCCTATGCGCGCAAGCAGGCAACCGAATTGAAGCGCATCGGCGTCAATTTGAATTTTGCTCCAGTGGTCGATCTCAAACTCGACCCCAAGCGCCGCAGCGATGGCGAGACGCAACTCCGGCACCGCGCGCTGTCGTCCGACCCCAAGGTCGTGAGCGACGCTGCCGGATGGTACTGCGACGCGCTCGCGGAAGAAGGCGTCTACTGCACGATCAAGCATTTTCCCGGCCTGGGGCGCGTTAAGCTCGATACTCACCGCCGCGTCGGCGACATCAAGGCGCCGCTTATCGAATTGAAAGGTGCCGACTGGATTCCGTTCCGCGACCTGATGGGTCGTCCGCACGTCGTCACGATGCTGGGGCACGTGCGTCTGCGCGAAGTGGACGGCGAAACGCCCGCGTCTTTCTCAACCCGGGTGATCGACGGACTTATTCGAACCGAATGGGACCATAAAGGCCTGCTCATCACCGACGACTTTTCGATGGGCGCGGTAACGCGTGCCAAGGAAGGAATTGGAACGGCTGCGGTCAAGGCGCTCAACGCGGGCGCCGACATCGTGCTCATATCCTTCAGCGACAAACACTTGAATACAGTGATGACAGCCTTGATCGATGCCGAAAAGCAAGGTCAGTTCGATGCCGGCGTGCGGGCAGCGAGCCTTGAGCGGTTGAAGCGGCTGCCCGCCGCTCAAGCTCCGCCAATCGCAGAACCGGCAGCATCGCCAGACAGTATTCCTGCCAACGGGACGGCCGCCGTTCCCTGAACCCCATCAACGCCAGCGCCGGTTTGACCACATCCACTGCTCGGGCGTCTCGCGCACCCAGGCCTCGAACTGCCGCTGCATCTCGGTCATGATCCAGCGAATGTCTTCCGACTGATTGCCCGTTCGCGGCACGCGCAGTTCCTTGATCTCGACGACGAAGCGGCTCTCGCGACCGATCCGGCGGCAACACGACATCCACATCCGGCTCCCGACCCGGCGCGCGATCATTGCGCCGATGGCCTGCGTTCGCGCCGGTTGTCCGAAGTAAGGAACGGCGATGCCGGTCCTATCATAAAGATCGCAGACGATGCCCAGCCGGCCACCGGAGCGCACAAAATCGTTGAGAATGCGCGCTGTCTTCTGGCTATCGCCGTGGTCGCCTTCCACGCCACCGCGGCCGAACAATCCACCTGGATAGAGATCGCGCCGCAAATACCGCAAGTAGCGGTCGACGTAAGGGTTATTCACCGAACGATAGACCGCCGCCGGATTGGCGTTGGCGACGACAAAAGGCCAGATTGCGACCTCCCAGTTGCCCATATGCAAGGACACGCCGATCGCTGGTCCGAGCTTGTCCTTGTAGCGATTGAATACGTTCTCCGGCGTAATAGAAATCCGGCTCCGGTCGGCAATCAGTTTATCGATCTGGATCGTCTCGACCATCACCCGGCCAAGGTTCTCCCAATGCGCCAGGCAGATTTCGAGCCGCTCCGCGTCGCTCTTCTCTGGGAATGCGATTTTGAGATTATCGAGTGCACGCCGGTGCCTCGCCCTGCTGAACAGCGGTGCGAGACGCCGCCACCACCGCGCTGAAAACGGTGCCGCGATTTCGAGCGGGAGCAGCCGGAACGGCCCGGTGATCAGCCGGAGCGCAACATACTCAAATCGGAACTGCAAATCGCGCAGCGGCGAAATTTCGGCGGCCATAAAAGCGTCATGCGAGGCAGCGCGGCGAACGTCAAGCGGGGGCTTCAAGAGCCGCGGCGGTACGTCCCGCGCGAAAAAGTTCCATGCCCCCGTTGCGCATCAACAAAGGGACGTTGGCAGTTGGTTGCACGCCTTCCTGCACCAAATATCGCCGCAGTGGACCTACATTATTCAGCACATGCAACCCAAAGCCCCGCAGCAGATGCACCGGCAGCAACGGTGATAACAAACTGCGATTGAGAAGATCGACGGCCGTGATTCGCCCGCTCACATCGGGGGCTCTAAGCACACTGTACCGTTCAAGCATTGCCGCTCCGCCCGGATCGAGGCCACGTTCAAGCGCGTCTCTCACGCAATCGGCAAGAACCGCTGCGTCTCTCAACCCGAGGTTCAACCCCTGCGCACCAATTGGCGGTATGACGTGACCGGACTCGCCGACGAGCGCCACGCGATTGCGTCCAAAGACATCCGGTGTCAGCCCGCTCAAGGGAAAGACCGCTCGCGGTCCGGTCTCGCCTACGGTGCCAAGCAACCCATTCAGCCGCGCTTCGATCGCCTTTCGAAACTCGGTCTCAGACAACCCCAGAATCCGAGCGGCCTCGCCGTGCTCCTCCACCCACACGAGCGAGGAGGCGTTGCCCGGCATCGGCACCGTCGTGAATGGGCCGGCAGGGCGGTGGAACTCGTTCGAAATACCATCATGCGCGCGCTGATGCGTGAACCACGTTACGACCGCCGACTGCGGATAGCTCCAGGTCTTGACGGAAATGCCCGCGGCCTCTCGGGTCATGGAGTTGCGCCCGTCGGCGGCAACGGCCAGCGGAGCCTTGATTTCCTGACCTTCGGCGAGTGCCACGGTCACGGCATCCCGCCCAACTCGCATGCTCCGCGCGCCGGCGGTCTCGTAAACCGTCAAGTTCGGCTGCGCGCGTGCCCGCACAGTCAACGAATCGACCAACGCATCGTTGGGCACGTTGTAGCCAAACGCGTCCAGACCCGCTTCCTGTGAACTGAACATGACCTCCGGGGCGCGGAATAGCCGCCTGGTGTCGTCGATCAGGCGGATCGCCCTGAGGGGCGCACACACATCCTTGAGCGCATCCCAGCAGTCAAGATTGCGCAGCAGTTCAACCGACCCGGCAAAGAGCGCGGCCGTCCGCCGGTCTCTGTCCTGACCACCAGGCCGGTGCAGACCGGCTGCCACTGCGACACGCCTGCCGGTCAATGCCAGGGCGATGGCGGCAGCAAGTCCGGCAGGACCACCACCTACAACTACTGCCGCTGATTCTGATTGCCCATTCCTCAATGCATGGTCCTCATTTCTCATCCGAAACTAAACAACCTTGGAATGCTCCGCCACATGTCCACCACGAGTGTCATAAACGGAGACCTCACCTGCATATTTGTCATGCAAGCGTCATGTGACTGTTACAATCGCGCGGATTCGTGACTTTCAAGCAACCCGAGCCAATTCGTAAAACTGTCAGACATCGCAAGGCTGTTTACGATCGTTCCAGCTTCCGGTTACGAGTTCATTATTCGATGCGTCGCCCCAGCGGGGGCTGTGCGGCAGCAGATCGAATACGCCAATTCCATGCCTTCGCCATCGCGGAGGAAGCCTTTAGGGGGACTTGTATGAAGATCGGTTTCAAAACGGGCACCGCAGCGTTCGCCGTGCTCGCAGCTCTGGGGCTCGGCGCCATGCCCGCTGCGGCCGCCGACCTCGGCGGCGACTGCTGCGCCGACCTCGAAGAGCGCATTGCCGAACTCGAAGCCACGACCGCTCGCAAGGGCAACCGCAAGGTCAAGCTCGAAGTGTCCGGCCACGTCAACGAAGCCCTGATTTTCTGGGATGACGGCTTTGAAGACAATGTCGGCGTCTACACAAACGACAATTCGCGCACCCGGTTCCGCTTCAAGGGTTCGGCGAAAATCACCGACGATGTAAAGGCAGGCTACCTGCTCGAAATCGGCGTTCGCAGCGCGAACTCCAAGCGTTTCACGCAAGACGACCCAAATCCAGCCGATGAAGCCGGTCTCGATGTCCGCCACTCGGCTTGGTACGT
This sequence comes from uncultured Hyphomicrobium sp., assembly GCA_964458265.1. Lineage (GTDB taxonomy): Bacteria > Pseudomonadota > Alphaproteobacteria > Rhizobiales > Hyphomicrobiaceae > JAGVSR01. The sequence continues at coordinate 77,392 of CAYWIF010000011.1, forward strand.
TGAAAGCAAGAGCCTTGGTACCGTATGGGTCGGCCGCACCGGGCCTGCCGCCGAAGGTATCACCGAAATCAACTTGGCCAACACCAAGGACGTTGCCAAGTTCTCCGACGTTGAAGACTCCGCGCTTGGTCTTTTCGTTCGCACCCCGGGTGGCGGCACGACAAATCTGCAATTCCGCCGCGCAATTCGGGACACAGGTGACCAGCCGGGCGAGTCCGAGCGTGGCCAGATCGTCAAGTATGTCTCGCCCGAGTTCGGCGGTTTTGCAGTGACCGCTGCCTGGGGAGCCGACGACTACTGGGATATCGGCATGAACTTCAAGGGCGAGTTTGGTGGCTTCAAAATGGCTGCAGGCATCGCGTATGGCCGGGAAACCAGCAAGAACGCACCGACAGATACCGACAGCTACCAGATCGGCAACTGCCGCATGGTTGACGACAATCTCAACTTTGAATGCGATCAGGTCGGTGGTTCGGCCAGCATCATGCACGAGGACACCGGTCTTTACGTCACCGCCGGTGCAGGCTGGAGCCAGACCGACGCAGTCGATGGTCTCTACGGCGGCAACGCCGATGACGAGAGCACGTTCTACTCGATCGAAGCCGGTATCGAACGCAAGTTCTTCCCCATCGGCAAGACGACGCTCTTCGCTCAGTACTATGACGTCGACAGCGGCTCGACGGATCGCGCCGTTTCGGTTGACGGCGTGGCGACCGGTGGCAGCGTGATCGGCGCCGACCTTCAGATGTACGGCGGCGGTATCGTTCAGGAAGTGAGCGCCGCGTCGATGCTCCTCTATGTGTACTACCGCCATGTGGAGGCTGATTTCGATCTGGCCAACATCGGGACGGGCGCTCCGGTTGTCGGACCGGGCTTCGAGGACCTCGACATGGTCGTCGCTGGCGGCATGATCAAGTTCTAATTCGCCGTCTCACTTTCCCAATCCTGTCAACTCAGGGGCTGCCTTCGGGCGGCCCCTTTTTCTGCGAGCAACCGGCAATTTATCAGCACGCACCCTTGCTGTGGCCGCAGCGCAACATGACAGAGAAACAACACCCCTGATACAATCCTTCAGCGGTCCTTAACGACTGCTGTCCAATCCTTGTTTTCGCCCGGTACGAGCGTCATTGTCCCGAGCAAGAGTCGTCCGGAGCGGGGTTTATCGGACCATGAATCGAATTCGTATGTATGGCCTTACGGTTTTGCTGTTGGGCGCAGCACTACCGGCTTTGGCCTTCCAGGAACAAACCGTTGGCGGGGCTCCGCAGGCGCCGTCGTCAACGCCTGCCGTTGCGCCCGATGCCACGTCGGCAACGAAGCCGGCAGAAATGCAGTTGACGCCGGAAGAAGCACAAAAGCCGGTCGAGGGGACGGAAGTCCGCATTCCCGGTCTGGGTAAGTTGGGCGTGCTGCCTAAGATGGATTTCGGGCTTGAGCTCCTGTACGGCGCGAACGACGCCCGGCCCACGGCCCCTGAACCCCAGGACCAGACCGACGATCTTCAGATCCGCGGGACAGTGAAGCACAACTTCTAGTCCACGCCGCAGACGTTCGCTGAAATTTCAACGGGAGCCCTCAGGGCTCCCGTTTTTGTTTTCCTAGTCCGCACCTTCAAGAACGCGCTGAATCCAAGGAACCCTTCCCGGCCTCAAAAGTTTCCTCACCAACTTTCGCGCCGGCCCGGGTCCCAGCCTGCTCGCGTCGGCACTCGGTCCAATGAGAACAAGTTGAGGAGGCCCTACGATGAATGACTTGCCCGCCAATCGGCCAACAGGCCAGACACCCGTAGCGCCAAATCCCATCGCTGGAGACCCCCGCGCTGGAGTGGCCTATCAACACGCCCACAGCGCGGATAATGACGTTCTGCGCAGACGGGCATCCGGCTCGCCGGGCCTCGGCTCAGCGGTCGGCTTTTTTCTCGCTCTGATGGTACTGTTTGTCCTTGCTGCCGCCGTCGCGCAATTTGCTGTCCGCGGTGACCGTGGTGTCAGCGAGGCGCCCCCCGCGCCTCCGGTAACGCAGCAGCAAACGCCGGCGCAACCCTCGCCGCCTGCTGACGGCAACCCGGCTGGCGCAACGTCACCCGAAGCCGTGACGCCCTAACAATTTGGAGAGACCCGCGACCCGAGTTGGTGGGTCTCTCCCGCCTAGCGCTAGCCACGTGTCGTCGGTTGATAGTCAGTCACCGGCGATCCGACCGCTAGCCGCCGCTTGGCCGCGAGACCAAGCCACTCCCGCACGTCGCGCGGGCTTTGGAACGTGGAGCACTGGGGTTCGAAATACTCGCCTGCTACGCGCATCGCAATTCCACCGCGCCGTTCGATCTCGCGCATGGCTCCTTCGTCCGCGTGATCATCACCAACGTAGATCGGCCGTCGCCGGACGTATGGGGGCTCGTTAAGAAGCCGCTCTACCGCTGCGGCCTTTGAAATACTCTTATGCACGACCTCGAAGACATGCCGGCCTGTGGCAATGCGGTAATCCGGATTGGCGCTGACCCAAATATTCAGCGCCGAGAGAACCGCCGCCGCAGCCTCTGGCGCATTGCGCACGTGCACGGCGGCGCTGTAGGGTTTCCATTCAAGTACGGCACCCGCAATTGGCTTCAGCAAGTCTTCGATAGCCAGCCGGAAAACGCCAATCGTCGGCGGCGCCTCAACCCCTATACCGGGCACCCGCCATTCCGCCCCATGGCTCGCAATCGTCGGGAGCCGCAATGGAAACAGCATGCGGTCGGCATCGGCCAAGGCGCGTCCCGTGACGATGACCAGTCCGCTCGGCTCTCGCGCCGACAATGACCACAGAGCGTTGATCAAGCACGGCTCGACAAACACCGCATCTGGCCGGGCCGCGATGTCGATCACCGTACCGTCGAGGTCGAGCAACAGAACATCATTCGCGTGAAGCATCGGCCTGGAGTCTAATTGCCGATCATCTCTGCGCAGGCGGGCTTTCTGCATGGCTCACGCCGCCGGATCGACGGCCAGAGCCAAAGTGCGTTTCCTGGCACACCGTTCCAATTGGCCGATGAAATCCACTGCCCAGTCGGCACTCCCCCGTTTTGCTATGACCTCGTACAATCCAGCGTGCCGCTGCTTGCGCTCCGGCAACGGCATCGAGAGCGCCTGAGCGAGCGCGTCCGCGATATCCTCCACGCAGTAGGGATTGACCAGCAGAGCGTCGCGCAATTCTTCGGCCGCTCCGGCAAATCGCGAGAGGATGAGCACCCCCGGATCGGCGGCATTTTGCGACGCGACGTATTCCTTGGCCGTCAGGTTCATGCCATCGCGCAGCGGGGTCACCAATCCAACAGCGGCCGACCGGTAGAGCGCCGCCAACCGCTGTCGCGAAACAGCGCGATGGATGTAGTGCACCGGCATCCAATCGACATCACCGTATTCGCCATTGACGGCTCCTGAGATGCCTTCCAGTTCTTGACGTATATCCGAATACACCTCGACGCTCTCGCGCGTCGGAGCCGCGATCTGCGCCAAGACGGCTCGCTTGCGAAAATTCGGATAGGCTTTCAACAAATGCGCAAACGCGCGGAACTTCTGCGGCAGCCCTTTTGTGTAGTCCAGACGGTCAACGCCGATCACACGCTGTATGCCGGTCGTCCGCGGCGCGCTCGGTGGCGCTGCAAAGAACCCCGCATCGATGCTGATCGGGAAGCACGCGGCTTGAAATTGTTTGCCGGCAATCGACAGCTTGCCGTTCGGTAACAGCTCAGCGCCCGCAGCCCACCTAAGGCAGGAGATGAAATTCCCAACGTCGTTGGTCGTCTGCAAGCCGACGAGGTCGTAAGCCGCCAGTGCCGAAGCCAGGTCGCGATGTTCAGGAATTGCCAGGAACGCCTCGGGAGGCGGCATTGGAATGTGCAGAAAGAACCCGATCGGATTGGTGACGCCCCGCTCCCGCAACAATCGGCCAAGCAGGAGGAAGTGATAGTCGTGCACCCAGATCGTATCGCCGGGCCGCAGCGATGCCGCGATCAGATCGGCAAGCCGGATGTTGTAGGCAACGTAGGCCTCAAAGAAGTTGCGGTCGAAGCGCGCCAGATCGAGCCGGTTGTGGAACACGGGCCACAAGACAGAGTTCGAGTAGCCGCGATAGGCGCCTTCGTGTTCCTCCGGCGTCATATCGATGGTGAGTGTGGTGTAGGCGCCGTCTTGCCGGTGCGTCTGCGGAACCTCAGAGACACTCCCTGACCACCCGCACCACAGACCGCCTCTAGCGTTAAAAAGTTCCGAAAGGGCAACGGCCAGTCCGCCACGGGTCGCTTTGTCGTCGGGTTTCATCACCCGGTTAGACACGCAAATCAGTCGGCCCAATCCTGAATTCCTTCTTATTGTTGATAGTCATAGAACGCGCCGGAACAAGATTCGTTCCACCTTGGTTCCCTCTCGGACATGACGGCGTGACGAGGGCAGCGATAAAAAAGCTGTCCTATGGCGCCGCGCAACCATCGCGGGCGAACGGCGTTCGTCCAGGGTGTGTCTTTCAACTTAGGGGATGAGATATGACTATGCACAACCAAGAGCCACCACGCGATAAGGTCGCCACCCGGCAAGGCACGAAGCAAAAAATGAACATGCGCGTGCTGACGACATCGCTTGTCCTCATCGTGCTTATTTTTACGGCGCTCTACGTGATGTTCCTGGCCGCGCCGCACAGCGAGAACGAAGCGCAGCCGCCTGCATCGGGCGTGACTGTGCCCGACAATTCCACAACACCGCCGTCACCAGGCTCGACCCCGCCGGCGACACCATAACGGCCATATCGTTCGCCTCGGCGAATACCGGGGCAAGCGCGTCAACGTTCAACACATCAATCGGAGAAAACCAATCATGGGAACGAACACAGCCGGCGTGACCGGCGACTTGTCCGAGCGCGTCACCGATCTGCGGGACGCCGCGTCACGACAGTTGGACGGTGCACTCGGCAGCGCGGAAGACGCCGTGAGCGGAGCTGCCGAAAAGGGTCGGGATTTGCTGCAATCGTTGGATCGCACGGTGCGCGAACAACCTTTGCTGTCGCTAGCGGCTGTTGCCGCGGTGGCGCTCGCGGTCGGCGCACTGTGGAAGATGGACAACAGACGGTGACCTGACGGTCTGACGGACCGACAGCCCGGCGCGCGCCGAACGAAACGGCGCGCGCCAGGCCGTTTTGCTGTTCATGGACCGTCAGTGCGCCGCCGCGCCGGACGCCCCAATTCCGGTCTCCGACCGCACATACTGCGCCTCGAAAGCTGCGCGCTCCTTTCCGGCCCGCTGGCTTCGGTCGGTGATCGAGAACAGCCAGATACCGAAGAACGCGAGCGTCACGGAAAACAGAGCGGGATTGTCATAGGGGAAGATCGCCGATCCCGCAGGATAGCCGAGCGTCTTTTCCCAGACGGACGGGCTGAGCACGACCATGACGGTTGCACTCAATAGGCCGAGAAATCCGCCTATGAAGGCGCCCCGCGTCGTCGTCCCCTTCCAAAACACGCTCATCACCAGAACCGGAAAATTGCAGCTGGCTGCAATCGCGAATGCGAGCCCGACCATGAACGCCACATTCTGGTTCTCGAAGACGTAGCCAAGAAAGATCGCGATAATGCCAATCACCACGGCGGCGATGCGCGATAACCGGATCTCTTGATACTCGTTGGCCTTTCCGCGCGCGATCACCGAAGCGTAGAGGTCGTGGCTGACGGCCGTCGCCCCGGCAAGCGTCAGCCCGGCCACGACCGCCAGGATTGTCGCGAACGCCACCGCCGAGATGAACCCGAGGAACAAGGACCCGCCAAGGGCCTCAGCGAGATGCACCGCCGACATGTTGCCCGATCCGGCCATGTCAGCGGGCGCGAAACTGCCATTCGGTCCTGCCACCGCGCCGGCTTTGAAATACGTGGGGTCTTGCAGCAGAAGCGTGATGGCTCCGAAGCCGATGATGAAGGTCAGGATATAGAAGTAGCCGATAAATCCGGTCGCATAGAACACGCTCTTGCGCGCCGCCTTGGCATCCGAAACCGTGAAGAAGCGCATCAGGATGTGCGGCAATCCCGCCGTGCCGAACATCAGCGCAATGCCCAGCGAGATCGTCGAAATGGGATCTTTCACCAGCGCGCCCGGTGCCATGATGGCGCTGCCGCTGGGATGCACCTCGATTGCTCTTTGGAACATGGCCTCTGGTGAGAAGTTGAAGTGCGCGAGCACCATCATTGCCATGAAACTTGCGCCGCCGAGCAGCAGGCAGGCCTTGATGATCTGCACCCAGGTCGTCGCCACCATGCCGCCGAAGGCGACATAGATGATCATCAGCAGCCCGACGACGATGACAGCGTATAGATATTCCAGCCCGAACAATGTCTGGATCAGCTTCCCGGCACCGACCATCTGCGCGATCAGGTAGAACGCAACCACAACCAGCGTGCCGGTCGCCGAAAGTATCCGGATCGGCGTCGGTTCCAATCGGAAGGCCGCAACATCGGCGAACGTGAATTTGCCGAGATTCCTGAGACGCTCCGCGATCAGGAAGAGCACGATCGGCCAGCCCACAAGCCATCCAACCGAGTAGATCAGTCCGTCGTAGCCGTTCGCAAACACCAATCCCGAAATTCCCAGGAACGATGCCGCCGACATATAGTCTCCGGCAATCGCCAGCCCGTTTTGGAAGCCGGTAATCCCGCCCCCCGCCGCATAGAAGTCGGCCGCCGACTTCGTTCTGCCGGCTGCCCACTTCGTGATTCCAAGCGTCGCGAAGACGAAAATGAGGAACATGATGATGGCCGGAAGGTTCAGATCGGACTGGCCGGCGACAGTGATGTTGTCGGCAATCGCGTAGCCCGCGCTCGCCACCGCGACGGCGGCAATGGCCGCGGCCGTCAGAGGAAAATGACCGGCGCTCATGTCTTGAGGCCTTCGAGGATGTCCTTCGTCAAATCATCGAACGCCGTGTTGGCCCTTGCCACGTAGATGCCGGTCAGAACGAACGCCGAAACGATCACGCCGATACCCACCGGGATACCCACCGTCGTCACGCCCCCGAAGAGGGACTGGGCCAAGAACGCCTTATGGTAGGCGATTGCCAGCACAAAGCCGAAATAGATGACGACCATCAGTGCGGATAGCAGCCACGCCAGCCGCGAGCGCCGGCGCACCAACTCATGGAACCGCGGGTCGGATTGGACGCGGCGAATGACGTCGTCGGTATCGACGGACATGAACGTTGAACCTCCCCCGGCGCGCGGCCTCATTTTGCTGCCCGGAACGGATCCCCCCGGCGGCCGCACACGTCTCCCGCAACCATAGATCGATTTGATCGCCCGACACCACCGCCTTGGCTCAATCGCGCGTGCCCGGCGGCAGCGACAGAATTGAGGCAAACCCCAGACCGGCCGAGAAAAATTCAACCAGGACCCGGGATGAAAACGGACTACGCAGCGCGCCCGCCTTCCGATATGACAGTTCCGTGACACATCCGGCGTGGCCGGTCCCGGCCCTACGCTTCCCTGTTGACTTTGCAAGACAAGATGACGGATCGAACTGTCGTTCAGACCCCAACGGCGACCGGACTGGATGCGGTGCAGCCGATCGGCCGCTGGCAACTGGGCTGGCGCGCCGTCGGTGCCATCGCATTCCTGGCGGTGATTGGCCTTGGCGCGTACTTCCAGCGTTACGAGGGGTCCGGGTGGCACCTCGTCTATGTCTGGACGGCCACGCTATTCACCGGACTTGCTGTTCTTGCCCTGACGCGGCGACTTCTCGTCGCGACGGTGTATGTCACGCTCCTGGTGACGATCGTTGTCCATGCCGCCGCCGCCAAGCATCAGGCCATGAACATGTCCGTTCATGCCTACGACCTCTTTTTCTACCTCTCGTCACTCTCAACGCTGACCTACCTGTGGGCGTCATATCGCGCTAAACTCGTGATGCTCGTGGCCGCGCTCATCGGCTTCGCCGTTATGCTTGTGATGGCGTACGCGTTGGATGGCACCCGCGTCCGTCGCCGCGTCGCTGTGCCTTTGATGCTGGCGTTCGCGGTCTTGACGGGATTGAGCGCGGTCATGAAAGGCGAGCGCCGTCACACCCAGCAATACTGGGAGGATTTGGTCGTCTCGACTTTCTATTCTTCGGTGCCGGAAACGCTGGAAACGCTGTGGCGCGGCCAATTGCTCGAGGCGGCAACCAGTGCACCCGGTCCACTCTTCACAGTCCCTGCCGGTTGCGGCGTGACGAAGAAGCCGCCGCATATCATTCTCATCCATCAGGAATCAGTCGTACCACCCGAGTACTTTCCAGGCCTCCAGTACGACAAGCGTGTCGATGAGATGTTCCGCTCCGGTGACGGAACGCTACGCAAGATGCGGGTCGAGACCTATGGCGGCGCATCCTGGTTGACCGAGTTCTCCATCCTCGCCGGTGTCTCGACGTACTCATTCGGCGGCATGCGTCCGTTCGTCCAGTCGCTCATGGCCGGCCGGGTTCACGACACGCTGCCCCAGGCACTAGCCCGCTGCGGTTATCGCAATGCCGTGATCTACCCTCTGGACAAGAACTTCGTCTCAAACGGCAAGTTCTATACCGCCGTAGGCATGCCCGAAATCTTCGACAAGAAAGCGCAAGGTGCCAAGACCGGCAACGAGCGCGATCACGTCTACTACGGCAACACGCTGAACCTTCTGTCCGATCATGTCCGCACGACTGACGGTCCCCTGTTCACCTATGTTTTGACCATGGCGACGCACGGTCCGTACGTGCGCCCATACCTGCCGGAGCTTGATGTGCCGGGCGGTGCCGCCGGCACCCATCCGGAAATGCATGAATATTTGCGCCGACTATCGATGGCCCGCATGGATCTTGCTGAGTTCAAGCGCCAGCTCGCCACGCGATTTCCCGGCGAACCCATTCTTCTCGTCCAATACGGCGACCACCAGCCCATCGCCACCCGGCACTACCTCGGTTTCGGCGACGTCAGGTTCGCCGAGGACGTCGCGATTGGCAAAGAGTCCCCCGGTTTTCTGACCTACTACACCGTTGAAGGTATCAACTTCGAGATGCCCCGCCTTCCCGAAGTGGACGTTCTCGACGTCCCCTATCTCGGCACGGTCCTTCTGCAGGCCGCAGGTTTGCCCCTGTCGGAATCCTACCAGGAAAGGCGCCGCCTGATGGATCAGTGCAACGGCCGCTACGATGCCTGCAATATCCCGGGCGCCATGATGACGTTTCACCGGCGTCTGATCGACTCCGGCCTGGTGAACGCGCGCTAGTGACAAAGCATTCCGACAAATGAAAAAGAGGCGTGAGCTTTGCTCACGCCTCTTGCTGTGTGCGCGCCGCTATCAACTGCCCGGATCAATTCCAGTCGACGCAACGCTCGTAGCGATTCCACCAGTACGCGCTTCCGGTCGCCAACGCCCGGCGCTCCAGCCAGTCGCAGTCGCCGTAGTAGTAGCCGTCGTAATACCAGTACGCGAGACCGGGACCCCAAAGATACCGGTGTCCGTGCCGGCGGATGTGGCTATGGTTGTGTTTCTTCCCGCCGCGATATCCATATTTGCGCGGTCCATCGCTATTGCGGAACTTCGAGCCTGCGCGGCGCGAGCCCCGATCGATGTCTGAGCCGCCGCGATTGCCGCGAAACGCCCGTCCACCATCGCGATTACCGCCTTGACGAAATGCGCGTCCGCTGTCACCCCCACGGCGTCCACCGCCTTGGAAGCTCCGCTGTCCGTTCCCGCCGCCGCGCATAGCTGGGCCACCGCCCCCGCCACCGCCGCGCATTGAGGGACCGCCACCACCGCCGCCGCCTTTGCCGCCTCCGCGGTCGGCCAAGACAATTGGCTTTTCACCGGACGCAACGGGAGCGGCATGAGCCGTCACCGGTATCAACAGCAGCAAGCTCGCCGCCATTGCTTTAAGTGCAAACTTATTCATATCCGTCGTCTCCTTGGAGGTACGGCACCGAGCACGATTGCTGTCGTCGCAGGCTGCGATGCCGCGCAAAATGGGCCGTGCGCGAAACAAGTCATTCGCGATGTTTAGACATCTATCGGCTGATCCACCAAACTAACGACGGCAAGCACCCGTTTGTTCCGCATGATCCGTTTACAAAGGGTCGCCAACATCCTCCGGTCACGGCCGAAAAGTCCATGGCTCCGCTCGCATGGTTATCGCCATGACTGCAGAACCCCGTGGGTTTAAATGGCTATCGGCTAGCCAGTTGACAAGATCAGCCCGATGCAGGGGCGTAAAAGCGCCGGATGTCCTCGGCATAGAGGCGCTCCACCAAAGCCCGCTGCCTCGCGGTATAGACAGCGGCAACCTTGGCTGCCGCGCCGGTACGGCCAGATTGCCGGTTCATCAGCGGCTTTGCCTCACCGAAAATGGCGGTCGACAAGCCCGCGAAATCATCATCCAGATTTTCCACGCGTCCAACGAAATGCAGCTTGTCCGGGTGGATGGGCACAATGCTGTCCTGTGGCGCCCAATGTATGTTCTTAAAGATCCCCCCATCGGCCAAGTAGTCGAGAAAATAATCGAACGTCACGCCGCCCGGAATGTCCCCATTGACCACCTAGGTGGCATCGTGGCGCTGGACCTTGTCAAGGTAGGCCGAGAGAACGCGCGACAGCGGGTGTCTCACGATCGTGAAGCAGTAGTAACCGGCCAGCAATTGCTCTTCCGTGAGAGTTGCGATCTCGGTGATATCGCGGAAGGAGGCCTTAGCAACGTTGGCCGAGTCATCCAACCCACGCTGCCCATAGATCGCTGCGGCTAACGAGTTGGTCACTGTTGAGTTGGCAGCCTTCGGTACGCGAAAATAGCAAAAGCGCTTTTCCCGTGAGACGCAAACCCGCTTCCCAACCCCACTGTGTAACTCCGGGGGAACGGATGCCAGCAGCGGGCTGGCTGCGATTGCCCTGTTTCGAAGGTGTCGCCGGAGTGAAACGAAGAATGCCATCGGGTATACGTAACCGAAAAGAAATACACAGTGAACCACTCGGCGTGGCGCACTTGAGCTAATCGCGGATTCGACCGTTCGTCGATAGCCCGTTGGCGGACTAACTTCGATTGAGATGCGAATTATTGCGTCGCTCTTCCTCTGCGACCTCGTCCGACCTATTGCGAACATTGCCTGTTGCCCAGAAAATACAGGTTCCTAGTTTGGGAGCAGTTTGCAATGAGCGTGACCAGGATAGTCGCCAATCTTAACGCACCAGACCCAGTGGCGCTGGCAAGATTCTATGGTGAGGTCTTTGAGCTCGACGCGCCGTTTGACATGGGATGGATCGCGTTTCTGACCACAAACGCCACCCAGAAAATCGAACTCCATACTGCGTCCGAAGGCGGTTCCGGAACCGAACTGCCGGTGATTTCCATCGGCGTTGACGACTTAGATGCAACCCTGACCGCTGTTCGCGCGGCAGGTGGAGCTGTCGTCTATGGGCCGACAAAAGAAGCGTGGGGACTTCGTCGCTTTTTCTTTCGCGATCCGGCGGGCAATCTCGTGAACGTCGTCGACAGCTGAATGCCGTCTGCCGGCAAATATCAGACGCTCGGCGGCGAGCGTTCTTTGCACGTAGGAACGACAAATGGCGGGCCTGTAGGGAGCAAAATCAAAACCTCAACACAGCCCGGAGGGCTCGGGAGCAACGCGACCCGGCGCGAGCGCCGCCCCTGCGGAGCGCCTGAGGGCGCGTGAGC
>CAYWIF010000012.1:0-81444 GCA_964458265.1 uncultured Hyphomicrobium sp.
GACCGCTAACGTGCGGTTTTGAATTCGTCGTTATTGAGTGCTGCCGAGTGACGCGTTAGGGTCAGCGGGGATATGGGCGGAGTGCCTTCGCCAGAGGATGATCCATGCTTCTGCTGATCGATAACTACGATAGCTTCACCTACAATCTCGTGCACTTTCTGGGTGAACTGGGGGCTTCGTGCGAGGTCTACCGAAACGACAAGATTTCGGCGGACGATGTCTTGAAGCTGAAACCGAAGGCGATCGTGCTGTCGCCGGGGCCGTGTACGCCGAACGAGGCGGGCATCTGCCTCGATCTCATCGCCAAGGCGGGCCCGCATATTCCGCTGCTCGGCGTCTGTCTCGGGCATCAGTCCATCGGTCAAGTGTACGGCGGCAAAGTTATTCGCGCGCCGGAACCGCTGCATGGCAAACTTTCGACAATCCGGCATTTTGACAAAAGCGTATTCAAGGGACTTCCCGAACGGTTCCAGGTGACGCGGTATCATTCGCTGATCGTCGAGCGTGCGAGCCTGCCGGACTGCCTCGACATCACGGCGGAAACCGATGACGGCATCATCATGGGGCTAATGCACAAGACGCACCCGGTGCATGGCGTGCAGTTTCATCCCGAGAGCATTGCCTCGGAACAGGGACATGCGCTGCTGGCCAACTTCCTGAAGCTTGCCGGCATGACGCCGAAGCGGCGGGCCGCTACTCCGCTGCCTGCGGCGTGAGATTTCGGTCATGACCGCAAAACCTGCGTTCGACGCCAAGGTTCTGCTCGGTTCCATCGCCGGCGGCCGGCAGCTCACCGAAGAGGAGATCTTCGAGGGGCTCGACCGCATGACGGAGGGCGAGGCCACGCCCGCGCAGATGGGCGCGTTCTTGATGGGTCTGCGGATGCGCGGCGAAACGGTGGACGAATTGACGGGCGCGGCGCGGCTCTTGCGGGCGCGGATGCTGCCGGTCTCCGCACCGGCCGATGCGGTGGACATCGTCGGGACGGGCGGCGATGGGCTGAAGACGTACAATGTCTCGACGTGCGCTGCGCTGGTCGCGGCGGGCGCGGGGTTGGTGATCGCCAAGCATGGCAACCGGTCGGTGTCGTCGTTGTCGGGAGCCTCTGATGTGCTGACCGCGCTCGGCGTGAAGATCGACCTCAACCCCGCGCAGATCACGGATGTCGTCGAGAAGACCGGCGTCGCATTCCTGTGGGCGCCGATGCACCATCCGGCCATGAAGGTCTGGGCGCCGGTGCGGTCCGAACTGGGCTTGCGCACGCTGTTCAATCTGATGGGCCCGATCTGCAATCCGGCGAACGTCAAGCGGCAGGTGGTCGGCGTCTTCGCGGCCCAGTGGGTCGAACCGATCGCCGAGGTTCTGGCGAAGCTCGGGTCGCGTCATGCGTGGGTTGTGCATGGCCGCGATGGCCTGGATGAGTTGTCGACGACGGGACCGACGCTGGTCGCGGAACTGAAAGATGGCGCGGTGTCGACATTCGAAGTCACGCCAGAGGATGCCGGGCTTGCGAGAGCCTCGCTGGACGCGCTGAAAGGCGGGGATGCGGCGGTCAACGCGGCGGCGTTGCGCGACGTGCTGGACGGCGTTGCCGGCGCATATCGCGACATTGTACTGTTGAACGTGGGTGCAGCGCTTGTGGTCGGCGGCAAGGCAGACGATTTGCGCGCGGGTGTCGCGCTAGCTGCTCAGTCGATCGACAGCGGCGCGGCGCGCGCCGCGCTGGAGCGGCTCATCGCGGCGAGCCGCGCGGTTGCCTGACGCGGACGGTTGACCCTTCCGGCAGAGGCAGGTAGCAACCCGCATCACCCGGCGCTAAGGTCTTCACCATGTCCGATATTCTTGCCAAGATCACGAGCTACAAGCTCGACGAAGTGGCCGCCGCCAAAGCGCGGCAGCCGCTGCAAGTGATGGCCGAATACGCGCGGTCGGCGCCGCCGGTGCGGTCGTTCATCGGCGCGATCTGGGCTCGGCACGCCGCCGGACGGCCGGCACTGATCGCCGAGATCAAGAAGGCGTCGCCATCGAAGGGGCTCATCCGGGCCGATTTCGATCCGCCGGCGCTGGCACTGGCCTATGAAGATGGCGGCGCGGCATGCCTGTCGATCCTGACCGACGGTCCGTCGTTTCAGGGCACACCTGAGTATCTGACCACGGCGCGGGCGGCGGTGTCGCTGCCGGTTCTGCGCAAGGACTTCATGGTCGATACGTATCAGGTCGTGGAAGCGCGAGCGTGGGGGGCAGACTGCATCCTCATCATCATGGCGGAAGTGGACGACGCACTTGCCGCCGATCTTGCGAGCGCGGCGGCGGACTGGGGAATGGATGCGCTCGTCGAGGTGCATGACGAGGCCGAACTCCAACGCGCGCTGAAACTCCCCTGCCGGATGATCGGGATCAACAATCGCAACCTGAAGACATTCGAGACGACGCTTGCGACGACCGAGACATTGGCCCCGCTCGTACCAAAGGACCGCATCGTCGTGGGTGAGAGCGGGATTTTCACAGCCGCCGACATTACGCGGTTACAGAAAGTTGGCGTGAACACGTTTCTGGTCGGGGAAAGTCTCATGCGCCAGGACGACGTGAGCGCGGCGACACGGGCACTTCTGGCGAAGGACGCGGCATGAGCAGGCTTTCGCACCTCAACGACAAGGGCGAGGCGCACATGGTCGACGTCTCGGAGAAGGACGCGACCAGCCGCACGGCGGTGGCCGAAGGGTTTGTTTCCATGCTCCCCGAAACGCTGGCGCTCGTCAGCAAGGGCGAGGCCAAGAAAGGCGACGTGCTCGCAACCGCCAGAATTGCAGGCATCATGGCGGCGAAGAAGACGCACGAACTCATCCCGCTTTGTCATCCGCTGGCGATCTCGAAAGTCGCGGTCGACTTCACAACCTCGAATGCGCCCGCCGGCATCCAGGTGACAGCGACCGTCAAAGTGACCGGTCAGACCGGCGTCGAAATGGAGGCGCTGACCGCCGTGTCGGTGGCCTGTCTCACGATCTACGACATGCTCAAGGCGGCCGATAAGGGCATGACGATTGCCGGCATCCGGTTGCTCGAAAAGTCCGGAGGGCGCTCCGGGCCCTATCATGCGCCGGCTGCAAAAGGCTGACCGCGATGGCGCTTCTCTCCGTCGATGACGCGCTGGCCCGCATTCTCGACGACGCGCGGCCGATCGGCAGCGAGCGCGTGTCGCTGACCGAGGCGGCGCATCGCATTCTGGCGGAGGAGGCCGCCGCCAAGCTGACGCAGCCGCCGTTCGATGCTTCGGCGATGGACGGTTATGCCGTGCGCGCGGCCGATGTAGCTAGCGTTCCCGCTGTTCTGACACTCATCGGCGAAGCGCGGGCCGGGCAAGCGTTCGGCGGAACCGTGGGTCAGGGACAATGCGCCCGCATCTTCACTGGAGCGCCGGTACCCGCGGGCGCGGACACGGTGGTCATTCAAGAGACGACTAAAGCGGACGGCAACGCGATTGCTTTTTTGGAGCCGGCCGCAGCGGGAGCGAATATCCGGCCACGAGGCGGCGATTTTGACAACGGCCAGGTGTTGCTGTTACCGGGCCGGGTGCTCGACGCGCGGGCGATCCTGCTCGCGGCGGCCATGGGGCATGGAACACTCGAAGTTCGCAGGAAGCCCGTCGTCGCCGTACTTGCAACGGGCGACGAACTCGTCGAACCCGGGCAACGGCCTGGGCCTGGCCAGATCGTTTCGTCGAATCCGTATGGGCTGGCGGCGATGATCGCGGCTGCGGGCGGCGCGCCCAGGCTGCTCGGTATCGCCGCCGACACCCGGGAGGCGCTTGAGGCGAAGATCGCGGCGGCGAGCGATGCGGATGTTCTCGTCACTCTCGGCGGCGCGTCGGTGGGCGATCACGATCTGGTCTTGCCGGTGCTGAAGGCGCGCGGTGTGATGATCGATTTCTGGAAGATCGCGATGCGTCCAGGAAAGCCGATGCTCTTTGGCCGGTTGAATGGTCAGCGAATACTCGGCCTGCCGGGAAATCCGGTCTCGGCCATGGTCTGCGCGCGCGTGTTTCTGGTGCCGCTCATCGAGCGGCTGCTGGGGAAGCCGCCAGCTTTGACGGCGCCGATCAAAGCGCGGTTGACCCAGCCGATGAAGGCCAACGCGGATCGCCTGCACTACATGCGGGCAACGATGGAGCGCGATGCGGCGGGGGCTCTGTATGTCACGCCACAGGCATCGCAAGATAGTTCGCTGACGCGCGTGCTGGCCGTATCGAACGCGCTGATCGTGGCCGCGATCAACGCCCCTGCCCTGCCTGCCGGTTCGGAAGTCGACGTGCTGCCGCTCGATTTCTGATCAGCGGTAGAGATCGGCACGGGTTGGGGGGAGCGGCGACTTGCCTTTGGCGCTCTTCGTCGCCACCGTCTGGAAAAGGCGAAGCGTGCCGCGCGAGAAGGCGAGCGACACGCCAGCCAGATAGGCGACCCAGATGCGGTACTTCTCTTCGCCGACGAGCGCGACAGCCTTTTCTTTGTTGGCTGTCAGCCGCTCGCACCAGAGCTTGCATGTGCGCGCATAATGCTCGCGCCAGCCTTCGACATCGTGGACCTCGAAGCCGGCGATTTCCATCGCGGAGACCGAGTGGCCGATGTCGTCGAGTTCGCCGCCGGGAAAAATGTATTTGGCGATCGCCTTTTTCTCGGGCCGCATGCGCTCTGGGATCAGGCCGCTTTTCGGCCTATGCGCCCGCCGGGAAATGGCATGGTTGAGAAAGACGCCGTTGTCGTTGAGGAGCGAGCGAACCTTCGTCATGTAGGCTGGAATGTTCTTCAAGCCGATATGCTCGTACATGCCGATGGACGCGATCTTGTCGTACTTGCCCTCCGCCAGCATGTAGTCCTTGAGTTCGAGCGTGACGAGTTGCTCCAGCCCCAGACGCTTCACCTTCTCGCGGGCAAAGTCGAGTTGCTCTTCAGAAAGCGTGATGCCGTGCGCCTTCACGCCGTAATTCTGCGCGGCGTGGCAAACGAGACCGCCCCAGCCGCAACCGATATCGAGCATGGTTTCGCCGGGCTTCAAGCGCAGCTTGCGACAGATCATTTCGAGCTTGTCGCGTTGGGCCTGTTCGACGCCATTGGCCCAATCCGTGTAGTAGGCGCAGGAGTAGACCATCTCGGGATCAAGGAAGAGCGCATAGAACTCGTTCGACAGGTCGTAGTGAAACTGGATGAAGGCCTTGTTGTCGGCGAGTTTGCGATTTTTGCCGGTGATCTCGCCGTCGAAGCCGCCGATGTCGCGCGGGGCGTCCGTCGGCGCAAACAGGAACGGCGACAGCCCTTTGACGAGTGCCATTTTCGGCAGGCTCTTGAACTTCACGCCGCCCTTGGACTTGGTAAATTCCTGCCCGAAGTCGATGAGCGTGCCGCCCTCGAAGTCGAGGCGTTTGGCGATGTAAAGTTGGATCAGGGTATCGAGCGACGGGCGGCGCAGCATCGTGGCGATGACGCCGGGGTCGGCAATGCGGATTTCGCGGCGGCTCGACACTGCCTTGCCGAGTTCGACGCTCGAACCGTCCCAAAGGGTCAGCCACAAATCCAGGTCGAGCTGGCCGGCGAGCGCGGTGGCGAGCGACTTTGCCGCCGCGAGTTGCTTTGCTTCGTTGTCCGCTGCCATTCCGTTGTTCCTGCGACTGTCTAGCGGCGTAGCTGCCAGCCCGCCGGGCGGAGCGTCAAGCGGCTTTCGCGCCTTCCATGATCGCCGCGACGCCCATGCCGCCAGCGGTGCAGACGGAAATCAAGCCGCGTCCACCGTTGAGCGAGAGTAACTTGGCGAGGTTGCCGACGATGCGCGCGCCTGTGGCGGCGAACGGATGGCCGACGGCAAGCGAGGAGCCCTTCACATTGAGCTTCGTACGGTCGATCGAGCCGAGCGGTGCATTCTTGCCCATGTGCTTTGCGCAATAGGCGGGATCTTCCCAGGCTTTCAACGTGCAGAGCACCTGCGCCGCGAAGGCTTCGTGGATTTCGTAGAAGTCGAAGTCCTGCAACGTAAGGCCGGCGCGGTCGAGCATCTTGGATACGGCAATCGCAGGGGCCATCAGGAGACCGTCACCGGCGGGGAAATTGTTGGCCCAGTGCTGGCCGTAGGTGAGATAGGCGGCGATGGGGAGGCCGCGCGCCTTCGCCCAGTCTTCGCTGGCAAGGAGCGCGGCGGATGCGCCATCCGTCAGCGGGGTTGAGTTGCCGGCGGTCAGCGTTGCCTTGTCGGACTTGTCGAACGCGGTTTTCAGGGTCGCGAGCTTTTCGAGCGTGATGTCGGTGCGCAAGTTGTTATCGCGGTAGACGCCGGCGCACGGAACCATCAGATCGTCGAACCAGCCTTCCTCGTAAGCGGCGGCGGCCTTCTTGTGGCTTTCATAGGCCAACTGGTCCTGCTCGGCGCGGGTGATGCCCCACTCCTGCGCCATCAGTTCGCAATGCTCGCCCATGCCCAGGCCCGTGCGCGGTTCCTTGACCGCAGGCGGCTGGGGCGTGAGTTCGGCCGGCGAGAGGCCCTGGAAGACGCGGATCTTGTCCAGGATCGTCTTCTTGGTGTTGAGATCGATGAGGCGCTTGGAGAACTTTTTTGAAAAGACGATTGGCGCATCGGACGTCGTGTCCGAGCCGCACGCGATGCCGCTCTCGATTTCCCCCGTCGCGATTTTGGCCGCCGTGCCCAGCGCCGCCTGAAGGCTGGTGCCACACGCCTGTTGCAGCGTCACGCCGGGCGTGGACGGCGCGAGTTTCGTGCCGAGCACGCTTTCGCGCGTGAGATTGAAGTCGCGCGAGTGAGTGACGACCGCGCCGCCGACCACTTCATCGATGTGTTCGCCCTTGAGGTTGTAGCGATCGACGAGACCGTTCAGGGCGGCGGTCATCATGTCCTGGTTGGACAGATCGGCGTAGAGCGTGCCGGAGCGGCAAAAAGGAATGCGTGTGCCGCCGATCACCGCTACCCGCCTCAATTCTCGCGTCATCATCGTCTCCGGTGAAAGGGGTCAGGGAGGAGCAGGATCAGGCTGCCGCCTTCGCGGATTTTGCTTCTTCCTGGTCCTTGAAATAGAGCGGCCCGCCGCGGAAGGGTGCGAAGCCCGTGCCGAAGATCATGCCGGCGTCGACAAGGTCGGCGGAGGCGACGACGCCTTCGTCGAGGCTCTTTTGGGCTTCCTGGATGATCGGATCGACGAGTTCGCGGCCGAGCTTTGCCAGTTCCGCTTTCGACCAGTCGTTCTTGCCTTTCTGCGGCTTGCCGTCGACCCACTTGTAGAAGCCCTCACCCGTCTTCTTGCCGAGCTTGCCGGCCTTGACCAGGATGTCGAGGCGCGAGCCGGAGGGATCGTGGCCGAGGATGTGGGCAACGTGAGCGCAGATGTCCAAGCCGACGCTGTCGGCAAGTTCGATGGGGCCCATGGGCATCCCGAAGGTGCGCACGGCTTCGTCGATCTTTTCCTTGTCTTCGCCCTTCTCCAGGCGCGCCATCGCGGCGAACATGTAAGGGGTGAGCACCTTGTTTACGAGGAAGCCCGGGACGTCCTTCGTGACCAGCGGGAACTTGCCGATGGCGGTGACGAAGGCCGCTCCCTTTTCGACCTCCGAGGTGCGGGTCGCATCGCCCTGGACCACTTCGACGAGGGGCATCATGGCGACGGGCGAGAAGAAGTGCAGGCCGATGAGGCGGGACGGATCCTGCATCGGCTGCGCAATGTCCGACAATTTCAGCGAGGATGTGTTCGTCGCCAGAACCGCGCCCGGCTTCGCCTTCGTTTCGAGATCGGCGAACAGCTTTTGCTTGATGTCGAGTTTTTCGACGATGGCTTCGATCACGACGTCGGCGCGGCCGACGCCTTTGCCGTCCGGATCAGCCATGAGGCGGGCCTTGGCCGCGTCGCGCGTCGCCTTGGTCTTGAACTTTCGGGCAAAGAGCTTGCCTTGAGCCGCGATGCCTTTTTCAATCTGTTCGGGCGAGATGTCCTGCAGGGTGACTTCCATGCCGGCAGCGACACATACGCCGGCGATGTCGGCGCCCATCGTTCCGGCACCGATGACGTGGACATGCGTGGGCTTCCAATGCAATTTCTTCGGTGCCTGAGCCTTCAAGGCCTCGGAGAGCTTGAAGACGCGGCGCAGGCTCTTTGATTGCGGCGACATGAGCATCGGCGCGAAGGCGCCCGGTTCGGCGCGCTTCATGGCATCCAGATCGCCGCCGTGGGTCTCGAACAGATCGATCAAACGGTACGGGGCGGGATAATGATCTTCACGCGCCTTCTTCGCGACTTCGATGCGCATTTTCTTGGCCAGGGCGAGGCGGGCCGGCCATTTGCCGAGTGCCGCCTTGGCAAAGCTGGCCGGTTTCGACGCGCGCTTTTGCAAGACGGCCTTGCGCGCGGCCCAGCGCAGGCTGTCGGGGCCGGCGACGAGTTCGTCAATCAAGCCCATGCCCTTCGCGGTCGAGGCGGAAATAAACGAGCCGGAGAGCATGATGTTCATGGCCGACATGGGTCCGGCCTGACGGATCGAGCGGGCGGTTCCGTTGAAGCCCGGAAAGATGCCGAGTTTGACTTCAGGGAAGCCGACCTTGGTGGCGGGATCGCGGGTGGCGATGCGGTAATGGCAGGCGAGGATCAGTTCCAGACCGCCGCCAACGCAAATGCCGTGCACCGCAGCCACGACGGGAAGGGGAAGTTTTTCGATGCGGTCGAACATGGCGTTGACCATGCCCACCTGCGCGATGACCTCGGATTCAGACGTGAGCAACTCGAATTCGTTGATGTCAGCGCCGACGATAAACCCCTTGGGCTTGCCCGATATAATGACGAGGCCCTTGACCGTGCCCGCACGCGTCGCGCTCTCGGTTTCCTGGACGATCGATCCCAGCTCTTCCAGTGGACGGCGGCCCAACGCGTTGGCGCTGGAACCGTCGCGGTCGAACGTCGCCCAGGCAATGTTTTCCCGGTCGACTTCGTAGCGCCAGTCCTTGAGCGACGTGGGATCGAGTGCCATGCAAATTGCCTTCTCTAAAGGACGCGTCTACTCGGCCGCGGCTGCCTGGTCGGCGGCGCGCGCGTTGTGGCCGGGCTTCATGTAGTTTGGACGAAGTTCGGCGGGATCGAAGTGGTCCACCGCGATTACGCGGGCGACGAGGGCTTCAACCTCGCGCAGGAGAGCGCCTTCTTCGGCCGTGATCGCGTTCTGGGTGACCGCGTCCCCGATCCAGTCGATGCCGTGATAGCGGCGCACGGTGCCGGCGCGGATCGCTTTCTCCAGCTTTTTCTCGGCGTCTTCGGCGGCGACAACTTTTTCAAGCGTTACTTCGAGAATGCCGGTGGGATCGGCCACGTCTTTCGATATGTGGATGTGGCGCGTGAGCCGCTCGCGCACTTCGCCCGGCTGAAGGACGAGACCGGCGACGGTTCCACCGAGCTTGTCGGCGGCCGGCGCATAATGTCGGCCGAAGGGGAAAACGACGGCGCGCAACTTCCAGCGTACCGGTGCTACGGGAAAATTCTGGACGACGCCGGCCAATGCTTCGTCGAAGCGGGCGAGGCCGTTGGCGATCGCGAAATCGACGATGGGCTTGTCGGCGGCGGGGCGGCCTTCGTCTTCGAAGCGTTTCAGCACGCAGGATGCGAAATAAAGTTCGGACAGTGCGTCGGCAAGGCGTCCGCAGATTTTCTGCTTCGTTTTCAGGCCACCACCGAGCGTCGCGATCGTCAGGTCAGAGACGACGGCAAAGTTGCGCGAGGCGCGCGAGAGCTGGCGATAGTGCGATTTCAGATCGGGGACGGCATCGGGCGCGGGCGCGAACATGCCGAACGTCACGTTGTGAAAGAACGCGCCTGACATATTGGACACGGTGTAGGCGATGTGATCGAGGAAAGCGTCCTCGAAATCGGTGAGGCCCTTTTCGCCATCGGGATTTTGGGCCGACTGAATCTCGCGGATCAGATAGGGGTGTGAGCGCAGTGCGCCTTGCGCAAACGTGATCAACGTGCGCGTCAGGATATTGGCACCTTCGACCGTGATGCCGACCGGCACCATCTCGTAGGCCGATTGCAGATAGTTGGATGGACCATCGCAAATGGCGCGGCCGCCATGGATGTCCATGGCGTCGTTGACGGCCCGGCGCAGGCGTTCCGTGGTCTGGTACTTCATCAAGGCCGAGATGACGGATGGCTTTTCACCGCGCGAAACCATCGACGCGGTGACGCCGCGCGCCGCTTCATTGACGTAGGCTGTCTCCACGATGCGGGCGAGCGGCTCCTCAATACCTTCCATGCGGCCGACGGGTAGACCGAACTGGCGGCGAACGCGCGCGTAGGCCGAGGTGACCCGCAACATCGCTTTGGCGCCGGCCGTGGCGGACGACGGCAACGAAATCGCGCGGCCCGCGGCGAGGCATTCCATCAACATGCGCCAGCCCTGGCCGGCCATCTTCTCGCCGCCGATGATCCAATCGATGGGAATGAAAACGTCGTTGCCCCAGTTGGGTCCGTTCGGGAAGGCGGCACCTGACGGCAGATGGCGGCGGCCGATGTTGACGCCGGGATGGCTGGCCGGGATCATCGCGACCGTAATGCCGACGTCCTCGCCCTTACCCAGCAGATTTTCCGGATCGAAGAGGCGGAAGGCGAGGCCGACGAGCGTCGCGTTTGGTCCGAGGGTAATGTAGCGCTTGTCCCAGGACAGACGCACGCCCAGCGTTTCGCGGCCCTCATGCTCACCGTTCACGACGGTGCCGATGTCGCGCATGGTGGCCGCGTCGGAACCCGACGTAGGGCCAGTCAGCGAGAAGCAGGGTATTTCGTCGCCGCGCGCCAGACGCGGCAGGTAGTGATGCTTTTGCTGGTCGGTGCCGTATTTTTCGATCAGCTCGCCGGGACCTAGCGAGTTCGGCACCATGACGATGGTGACCACGTCGGGAGAACGGGACGCGATCTTGCCCAAAATGAGCGATTGGGCCTGAGCGGAAAATCCTAGTCCGCCGTGCTCCTTCGAAATGAGCATTCCGAGAAAACCGTGCTGCTTGACGAAGTCCCAGATCGCTTCGGGGATTTCGCGTTCGGCATGGCGAATTTGCCAATCGTCGATCAGCCGGCAAAGTTGGTCCGCAGGGCCATCCAAGAATGCCTGCTCGTCGGGGCTCAACGTCACGGGGGGAATGGCGCGCAGCTTCGTCCAGTCGGGCGTACCGGAGAAAAGTTCGGCATCGAAACCGACGGTTCCGGCGTCGAGTGCCTGCTGCTCCGTGTCGGAAACTTTGGGGAGAGTCTTCTTCAGGTGGTTGAAGGCGGGCGTGACAAAGAACTTGCGGCGGACCTCTGGAACGGACAGCGCCGCCAGAACGCCAATCGGAATCCACGCCAACAACGCCCACACGCTCGACAGCGGAAAGGTCGGATCGCCGGTCAGCAGTCCGGACTGCCAAGCGAAAAGCAGAGCGCCAAGCGCGATAGCCCAAATTCCGACGCGCGCTTTGAACATTCCGAGCGCCGTGACCGTCGCGATGAGAAGAACGAGAAAAACCAACGTTGACATGC
The DNA here is from genome assembly GCA_964458265.1 of uncultured Hyphomicrobium sp. Lineage (GTDB taxonomy): Bacteria > Pseudomonadota > Alphaproteobacteria > Rhizobiales > Hyphomicrobiaceae > JAGVSR01. The sequence continues at coordinate 11,546 of CAYWIF010000012.1, forward strand.
TTCGTACTCCCGCGGGGCGGCCGGGTCGCTTCCCTGCCCGGCTTCAGGCCTTGGCGGCGGCAGGCAGGGGACGGAACGCGTTGAGCCCCAGCCATTCGGGCGGCCGCCATCGCGCAACCATGGCGGTCGATGTCATCACAAAGGTTTAACTAGCCACCGGTGGGCCGGAAAACAACCATTGGCGTGCTCAAGTTGCACAATCACTGAGCGAATTGGATGCCGAAGTCTATTTATCCGCACCGTCCGGGCCCGCGGAGGCTCGCGGGTTGAGCGGCGCCGACTTGAAGATCTGTTCGATAAACGTTGGATACCACGCGAAGGCTTCGTCGTAGGTCGCTTTCCGTTCCGCCGCCGGTTCGCCGGGCTTGGAGACGAACGAATTGGCCGGCACGAGACCCATTTTGCCACCCGGAAGCGGGCCGGCTGTGTAGTCCGCGCCAATTTTGATCGCGTCATCGGGCGCGATGACGGACCAGCAGGTATTGCGGTAACGACCGGGTTCCGGCTTGAGGGCTTCGAGCGCGGCGACGATGTGCGCGGCGACGGCGAGGCCCTGGCTATGGGCGGAGAATGCCGACTTCGGCATCTCGTTGGCGATGGCGCTATCGCCAAGCACGTAGACCCCTTCGGCTTTGACGGACGTGAAGTTATCCGGATTGACGGGGCACCATTCGGGATCGGCCAGCCCCGATTGGAGGGCAATCGCGCCGGCGGTCTGCGGCGGGATGATATTGGCGACGGCGGCCTTGACGCTCAGGCCGGCCTTGGTGCGGACTTCGCCGGACTGCGGGTCGACGCGATCGACCGTGAAATCGTCGATGTCGTTGGAAAGATTCAATTCGATGATATTTTTGTAGTAGCGATCGATGGCATCCTGGAATGCGGCCTGCTTGGAAAAAGTCATCTTCGCATCGAAGATAATGATTTTCGATTTCGGCTTCGCTGACTTGAGGTAGTTCGCAATCAAGCATGCGCGTTCATAGGGGCCTGGCGGGCATCGATACGGCAACTGCGGAAGGGCCATGACGACCGTTCCGCCGTCGTCCATTTTCAGCAAGCGCTCACGGAGTGCGAATGTCTGATCGCCGCCTCGCCAAGCGTGGGGCATGTCGGCGGCGGCCTCCGGTGAATAGCCTTCGATGACCGACCATTTGAAATCAATGCCGGGCGCCACGACGAGGCGGTCGTAGGTCAGAACTGATTTGTCTTCGAGCGAGACGGTCTTCTTGACAGTGTCGACGGCGTTCGCACGGCCGTGCACGACCGCTACACCCGCCGCAGCGAGCCCCTGGTAGCCGTGGGTCAGCGCGGCAAGGTCGATGAGACCGCCGATATAGGGATTGGAGAAAAAGCAACTCGTGTACTTTGCTTGCGGTTCAACCAACGTAACGACCAGTTGCGGCGAAAGCGCCTTCAGCGCGCCGGCCACAGTGGCACCGCCGGCTCCGCCGCCAATAACGACGACCTTGGCGGCGCGCTGCGCCAATGCAGGGGCGGCGATTAGGCCCGTAGCGGCGAGACCGGCGCCGAACTGACGGCGCGTCATAGCAAATCTCATGCGCTCAGCCTTTCGGATCGACACCGGCGGTTGACAGCAACGTGGAAAGTTCTTCCCAAAAGTAGAGTTGCCCGGGATAGCCGGTAATGCGGCCTATTTCGCGGCCGTTCTGGGCGAGAATGAAAGTCGGTGTGTAAATGACCGGGGCGAAGTTACTCAGGATTTTCGCATCGCGGCGGACGCGCCGCAGCGGCGCGGCACGGCCTTCCGCCGTGCTGGCGTACCCGCCGCCGACTTCCTTGTTCCATTTGCGGCAGTAATGGCAGGCCGGATCATCAACCATTATCAATGAATGGGAGGGGGCTCTGGCCACTTCGGACGGGCTGACGGTTTGTGCGTGCGACCGGAGCGGGTCGCCGGCGGTTGGCGTGGCGATGCTTAGCGCCCAAAAAGCAACGATGAGGCAGAGTAACGGGCGCACGGTTTACCCCGGCTTGTAAGTGGTTTCGTCGTCCCGATCGTATCAGTGGCACCGAATTCTGAGAAGGCAGCACGCCGAAACCTAACTGAGACGTAATGCACGCCGGTACGGCTTCGGATGGAAAGGATCGACCGGCTTATGATATGCAGGTTCCATCATGTCCGACCATTGCCGCTCACCCGTGGAGCCACTTTCACTCATCCGTGTCGTCAGCCGCCGTAATTTCGTGCTCGGCGGTGCCGCCGCAGTAGCGGTGGCGATGATGCTGCGCGCCGGGGCGGTTGCGGCGGGCGAGGACACGTCCCAGCCAACCGCGGACGTGGCCGCTCCCCCGGAAGAGGCTGCCGCCGGCCGGATTCCCGTTTCCAGCGGGCTTACGCATTCGAGGCAGTTCGACGAGGCCCTGCAGTCCATACTCGCCGATGCGGAACCTGTGGTTGGCGAACCCCTGACGCTCGAGTTGCCGGAGCTAGCCGAGAACGGCAACGTCGTGCCTTACACGGTCGCGGTCGAGAGCCCGATGACGGATACCGACTACGTGCGGACCCTGCATCTCCTGTCTACGTCGAACCCGCAACCGGTGGTCGCTGCGTTTCATCTCGTTCCGGCGACGGGCAAGGCGTCGGTGTCGGGACGCATGCGTCTGGCCAAGACACAGGACGTGGTTGCCATCGCCGAGGTGTCCACCGGCCGGGTTCTGGTCGCCGTGCGCAAAGTGGAAGTGACGATCGGCGGATGCGGGACCGAGTGAGGGTGCGCCGATGACCAACAAAACCCGCATCAAGCTGCCCGAAACGAGCGCCGTCGGAGATGTCATCGAGATCCGAGCGCTCATCAACCATGTAATGGAGACCGGCAATCGCAAGGATGCCAGCGGGACCGCCATTCCGCGCAACATCGTGAAATCGCTCGTGGTGACCTTCGGTTCGGTGACAATTTTTAAAGCCGAGTTCGGGCCTGGGATTTCTTCAAATCCGTTCGTCGCGTTTTACCTGCGCGTGCCGGGTCCGGGAGAGTTCGTCTTCACGTGGGAGGACGATGCCGGGATCAAGACCGTCGAGCGGACCCCCCTCTTCGTCGGCTGATGCGACACGCCACCCGCTGATCCGCGTCTGGAATGGGGGTTGGCTGCTTGTCACGCCGCGTGGGAGCGGGTACGCCACCGGAGCAAAGCAGACCGACCCGCGGCCGATCTCCCCCGGTCCAGCCGGTATCACGAGGGAGGCATCATGGCCGAAGACCCGATCGTCGCTCAGAAAGGGCCCTACCAAGTCGATTTGGTCGGGGGAAAGACCTATTTCTATTGCCGCTGCGGCCGCTCGAAGCGGCAGCCGTTCTGCGACGGCGCGCATAAGGATACGGGGATCGATCCGCTCGCATTTCAGGCGCCGGCATCCGGTACGTTCAATCTGTGCGGATGCAAAGCTACCGACGACGAACCTTACTGCGACGGTTCGCACAACGTGATCTGATGCTCTTTAGATTGGCGGCGCGGCCAGCGTGCTTTGACGGCTCAGGGTGGCGCGTCGCGTACGATCCGACTATATGGGCGGCGATGACGAGCTGCATGGCACTTTCGCGCGTCCTGGCTATCGTGTGCGGCGCGTCGCTGCTCGCGATCGCATTCGGTTACGTTCTGCAATTGTCCGGCGGATTGGACGGGGCAGCCGGCATGGCGCAGTGGGCCGTTGCTGCCGGGTTCTTCGGGTGGCGGCCCGGCGGTACGGGAAATCCAAATTTGCCGGGCGATCCTCAGAATGGGTCCGAGGGCGAACTTGGGGCCGATCTCACCGAAATCGTGCATGCACTCGATATCGCCGCCATCGTTCTTGATGGCGAACGCCGCATCGTCGCCTTCAACCGGCATGCGGCCGATCTATTTCCGTCCATCAGCGTTGGCGCGCCAGTGGCACTTGCCACGCGCAATCCGGAACTGTTGCTTTCCATCGACCGCGTGTTCTCCGAAGGCCGGACGGAGACCACCGAATTCACCGAGCGCATGCTGCAAGGGCGCCGTTTCATCGTGACGTCGACGCTGCTATCCGGCTCGCGGCTGCTCCTTCAGTTTCGCGATACGAGCGAGCAGGAGCGGCTGGCGCAACTGCGTGCGGACTTCATCGCCAATGCCAGCCACGAACTGCGCACGCCACTGGCTTCGATCAAGGGGTTCATCGAAACGCTGCAAGGACCGGCGCGGGAGGATGCTGCGGCACGCACACGCTTTCTCGGCATCATGGCGGCACAGGCGCAGCGCATGAACCGCATCCTCGACGATCTGCTCTCGCTTAGCCGGATCGAAATGCGCGCGCATCTGAAGCCAGAGGGAACCGTCGAATTGGGCGAACTCATTGCGCATGTGATGCGCGGGCTGGAGCCGCTGGCACAACAGGCCGACATCACGTTGAATTACGTTTCATTGACCGAAGCTGTGCACGTGCGCGGAGACCGCGACGAACTCGAACAGGTTCTGCAGAACCTCGTCCACAACGCCATAAAGTATGGGCGATCCGGCGGAACGGTCGATGTCACGATCGCTCAGCGCGGGGCGCAAAGGCCGGGCCGGACACTCGTGGCGATTACTGTTGCGGACGACGGTCCCGGCATTCCGCCGGAACATTTGCCACGGCTGACTGAGCGGTTCTATCGCGTCGATACGGCGCGTAGCCGCGAAAAGGGCGGAACGGGCCTCGGACTCGCAATCGTTAAGCATATTCTCAACCGCCATAAGGGCGAATTGGAGATAACCTCGGAAATCGGCCGGGGGTCGCAGTTCACCGTCATTCTGGGATCGGGTGGACGCTGAAGGTCCGCGTGGTTGACCCAGTTCCATTTCCTATTGTTTTTTCCGTTACTTAAGTTGTCACAAAAGGTTTGTGCCTGGCCGTTAAGAGTACCTCCGCGCGCAATCGTTCGGACCAGCGGGACGCCGCCTCCGTGCAGGCAACAGGAGTTTTTCCCTATGAAAATGGCAACTATTCTCGCGGTTTCGATCGCGAGCGGTCTTGCTCTATCGACCGCCGCTGAAGCTCGCGATCAGATCCGCGTAGTCGGATCGTCGACAGTGTATCCCTTTACGACAGCCGTCGCCGAACAGTTCGGCAAATCCAACGGCGGTAAGACGCCGATCGTTGAATCAACGGGCACCGGCGGTGGCGCCAAGATCTTCTGTGAGGGCGTGGGCGTCGACAAAGCTGATGCCACCAACGCATCTCGGCGGATGAAGAAAGGCGAATTCGAGCTCTGCCAGTCGAATGGCGTGAAGGACATCGTCGAAATCAACATTGGCTTCGACGGGCTGACACTTGCGCAGTCCAAGGATGGCGCACCCATCAAACTGAAGATGTCGCAACTCTTCATGGCGCTTGCTGAAAATGTTCCCGACAAGGACGGCAAACTCGTCGCCAACCCGTATAAGAATTGGTCGGACATCGATCCTTCGCTGCCCAACCTCAAGATCGAAATTCTTGGACCTCCGCCAACCTCGGGCACGCGCGACTCCATGCACGAACTTTTCATGGAGAAGGGCGCGGAGCAAATCGACTCCCTTAAGGAGCTGAAGAAAGCGGACGCAAAGGCCTTCGAGAAGGTCTGGAAATCCGTCCGCAAGGATGGCGCTTACGTCGAAGCCGGAGAAAACGACAACGTTATCGTCGCGAAATTGGAAGGCAACAAAAACGCTTTCGGCGTTTTCGGCTTCTCGTTTCTGGAAGAGAACGCCGCGAAGCTGAAGGGCGTCGAACTCGACGGAGTTGAACCAACCTTCGAGACGATTGCCGCCGACAAGTATAAGGGCGCTCGCCGGATGTTCGTTTACATCAAGAAGGCTCATGTCGGCGTGATTCCTGGGCTCGACAAGTTTGCGCTGGAATACATTTCGGACAACGCTCTCGGGCCCGACGGCTACCTTGCTGCGAAGGGTCTTGTGACCTTGCCGAAGGAAGAACTTGAGAAGGTCAAGGCGGCAGTAACCGCTATGTCGCCTCTCGACGGCAGCGTACTGAAGTAACTCACGATCGACGAGGCCGCTGGGCGCGTTCCAAAAGCGCGGCCAGCGGCTAGCAAATTGACTGCACTAGGGTGCCCCTTTTGGCCGCCATTTGCTGTCGAGACGTCTTGGGTCAGATTTGACCGTGGCTGCGGGGTGCTATGATTAGCTACTATTTTCTGACACTGATCACCCTAATGCTTGCTGGGTATGTACTCGGAAGCAGGCGGGCGCAAACGACAGCGGCCGGCAATTTCGCAGAGCTGCACTCGTTGCCCATTTATCATGGGTTGTTTACCGCGCTAGGCGTCTTCACGCCGATGCTGGTTATCTTTATTCTGGGTATGCCTTCGGTCGCTAGCCTCGCCCAATCTGCGGCTCTCGACTTCTTTCCAGAACCTGTTCGCGACGATCCGCTGCAGCGCAGCGTCATTTTGCGCGACGTAGCGAACGTTCTTACCGGCAAGCACGGCGGCGCTCCTTCGCCAGAGCTTCAGCAAGCCGCGGAAGCCTATGCCAATTCAACAGCTCTGGGACATTGGGTAATCTTTCTCGCCGGCACTGCAGCAGGAGTTGCGGCACTGGTTGCGTGCTATTGGCAGATTTCCAGTTCGTTTCGAGCTCGCCAGCAGGTCGAGCGGTTCGTAAAACTCGTTCTGATCGGATGCGCAATCGTCGCAATTCTGACGACGATCGGGATCGTGTTTTCGTTGGTTTTCGAAACCTACCGCTTCTTCTTCGATCCGAATTTAAGCGGCAAACCCAGCGTCACTGGATTTTTGTTTGGCTTAGATTGGAACCCTCAAGCCGCAATGCGTGCTGATCAAGGCGAACTGACGACTGCATACGGCTTCGTGCCGCTGCTGGTCGGAAGTCTCCTCATAACTTTTATCGCAATTTGCGTTGCGGGCCCCTTGGGACTTTTCTCTGCTATTTATCTTGCAGAATACGCAACTCCCCGGATTCGGGCGGTCGCCAAGCCGGTGTTGGAAATTCTCGCTGGAATTCCCACCGTCGTGCTTGGTTTCTTTGCGGCCCTCACAGTTGCTCCACTGATCCGAGGTGTTGGTGAGTACTACGGGCTGGACGTGGCCTCCGAGAGTGCTTTGGCAGCTGGTCTCGTCATGGGCATGATGATCATCCCATTTATCTCATCGTTGTCCGACGACGTGATCAATGCTGTTCCCCAATCGCTACGCGATGGTTCCTATGCGATGGGAGCCACTCGGTCAGAGACCATCCGGCAAGTGGTCCTGCCGGCAGCTCTGCCGGGCATCGTTTCAGCATTCATGCTAGCGATAAGCCGGGCCATCGGCGAAACGATGATCGTGGTGATGGCTGCGGGGCTGGCAGCTAATTTGACGTTTAACCCACTCGACGCTGTGACAACGATTACCGTGCAGATTAAAACAATTCTGGTTGGCGACCAAGAATTCGACAGCGCCAAAACTTTGTCAGCCTTTGCATTGGGTTTCGTTCTTTTCTTTGTCACGCTGCTGTTAAACTTCATCGCACTCCGTGTCGCTCAGAAATATCGGGAACAATATGACTGACGTCTCAGTAACTCAACTGGCCGCCCGATCGGTTTCTTTTGATGGGCCAGAGGCGCGTGCACGCTTGCGAGCGAGGTATCGCAGCGAGGGGCGTTTCCGTGCCTATGGTGCGTTCGCTCTAACGTTGACCGCGATCTTTGTGCTGTCCGTGCTCGTCGACATCACACTGAAGGGGATTCCGGCTTTCACGCAGCATTCGCTCGTACTTGACGTGCCGATCACCGCTGAATTGGTCGACCCGAAGGGCACAGGCGACCCGGAAGTTATTCGAGGGGGAAACTTCTTCGGGTTGGCGCGTGACGCGCTTCGCTCCGCCTTTCCGGGTGTGAGCAGCCGCTTAGAAAGGAAAAAGCTTGACGGCCTTTTGAGTTCGGGCGCTGCGAACAGTTTGCGCGACCTCGTCGTTGCCGACCCCAGTCTGGTGGGGCAGACGGTCAAAACGCGCCTATTGCTTTCGGATGACGCGGATCTGTTCCTGAAGGGGAACGAGACGCGCGTCATTTACACTGGTTCGCGCGGCATTGCGACACCCACTGGAACCACGGGTCCGATCAAAATATTCACGTCGGCCAATGATTTTGCCGATGATCTCCAAGTCGTAAAGCAGGCATTAGCGGGCCGGCTGGAAGGTCTGCGCACGAGGCTGCGGCGTGCTGAACGCGGAGGTGTCGAACAGGACATTCAGGACCTGAAGGCTGAGATTGCCGACATCGAGCGCCGTGTTGGTCAGCCGGCATTGGCGGAGAACCTCAACGATAAGCTGCCAAGTGTGCTGGTCGCCTTGAACGGCGGACTGGTGAAGCTCAACAAAATCGATAACACTTCGGCGGAAGGCACAGTCGTTATCCCGCTTACCTCAGCAGCGGACGCGCCAGCCGGATCGTGGCAGGTCGTGTCGTATGAGACACCTGAAAGCAGCCGAAAGATCAGCGACCTTGAGATTGCATTTCTTGAGCGTCTCAAAGCCGAGGGAAAGATTGAAAATCATTTTAATTCGATCTTTTTCACTTCCGGCGACAGCCGGGAAGCTGAGCAAGCCGGTATTCTCGGCTCGCTCATCGGATCCATCCTAATGTTGAGTGTCACAATTGCGATCTGCGTACCGCTTGGTGTGCTCGCGGCGGTTTACCTGGAAGAATTCGCTCCCAAGAATTGGCTGACGGACATCATTGAGATCAACGTCAACAACTTGGCGGCCGTGCCCTCGATTGTCTTCGGGCTACTTGGACTTGCTGTTTTCTTGAACTTTTTCGGGCTACCGCGATCTGCTCCGCTCGTTGGCGGACTAGTTCTAGCGCTCCTTGTTCTGCCGACAATTATCATCGCCGCGCGCGCTGCGTTGAAAGCGGTGCCGCCATCGATCAAGGAGGCCGCACTTGGGGTAGGTGCCTCGCATCAACAAGCCGTGTTCCACCATGTCCTCCCTCTCGCTATGCCGGGAATCATGACTGGGACAATTATCGGGATGGCGCATGCACTCGGTGAAACCGCTCCCCTTCTGATGATCGGTATGCTCGCATTCGTTGTAGATATCCCAACGGGATTTACAGACTCCGCTACAGCATTGCCCGCTCAGATATACATCTGGTCTGATTTGCCTGAACAGGCCTTCCAGGCCCGGACCGCCGCCGCAATCATGGTTTTGCTTGCCGTCCTGTTCGTCATGAACGGCTTGGCAATCTGGTTGCGCAAGAAATTTGAACGCCGCTGGTAGCCGTTGTAGGAACATAGAGAACCCAGATGGATATGCGCCCAGATCAACTCGTGATGATGACCGGCAAACCCGTAGAGGCCCCCGTTTCGGTCAAGCCGAAGGTCGTGGCTCAGAAAGTCAACGTCTTTTATGGGCCGAAACATGCTCTAACAGACGTCTCTGTAGAAATTCCGGAACGTGCGGTCACGGCCTTCATCGGCCCGTCCGGTTGCGGCAAGTCGACGTTCCTGCGCTGCATCAACCGCATGAACGACACGATTTCGTCGTGCCGCGTTGAAGGGCTGATCGAGATCGACGGGCGGAACATCTATGATCCCGCCCTCGATCCGGTGCAGTTGCGTGCGCGGGTGGGAATGGTGTTCCAGAAGCCCAATCCCTTTCCAAAATCCATCTACGATAACGTTGCCTATGGTCCGCGGATCCACGGACTTGCGCGCAACAAGGCGGAACTCGATCAGATCGTGGAGCAGAGCCTGCGCAAGGCCAGTCTCTGGGAAGAGGTGAAGGATCGCCTGGGCGATAGCGGAACGGGACTTTCCGGCGGACAGCAGCAACGTCTTTGCATCGCGCGGACCATCGCTATCAATCCTGAAATTATTCTGATGGACGAGCCGTGCTCGGCGCTTGACCCGATCGCGACCGCGCGTATCGAAGAGCTGATGGAAGATCTGCGCCGGAATTTCACGATCATCATAGTGACCCATTCGATGCAGCAGGCGGCACGTGTCTCGCAACGCACGGCCTTCTTCCATCTCGGCAACCTGGTGGAAGTCGGCGATACGAGCGACATCTTCACCAATCCGTCCGACAAGCGGACGCAGGACTACATCACCGGCCGGTTCGGCTAATGCGCCGTCCGGGCCTTTTGTCCTTCTTCGTCCCACATCACGGGAAGTCAGCATCCATGTCAGAACACATCGTCAAATCCTACGAGCAGGAACTGTCGCTGCTCGACGGCAAGATCAGCCAGATGGGCGGGCTTGCCGAACAACTCGTAGGCGAGGCTTTCGACTCGCTTGCGAGCCATAATCCTACGCGCGCCAAGGCGACCGTCGCCAGCGATGCCACCATCGACCTCTTGCATCGTGAACTGGAAGAACAGGTTATCTTGATGATCGCCCGGCGGCAGCCGGTCGCGAACGATTTGCGGCAGGTGATCTCAGTTCTCAAAGTTGCCGGCGAACTGGAGCGGGTCGGCGATCTGGCCAAAAACGTCGCCAAGCGGGCGCAGACCGTATCGGGCGAGACCCATCCCAAGGGCCTGCTGACGGGGCTGCAGCACATGACCGATCTGGCTTCGCGCCAGCTCAAGGACGTGCTGGACGCCTATGCCTCGCGCAACGCCGACAGGGCCATGCAGGTGTGGCGGCAGGACCAGAAGCTTGATGCCGTTTACAATTCGGTCTTTCGGGAACTGCTGACCTACATGATGGAAGATCCGCGCAACATCGGGCTTTGCACGCATCTCTTGTTCGTGGCGAAAAACTTGGAGCGGATCGGCGATCACACGACGAACATCGCAGAGACCGTGACCTACATGACGCGGGGCGCTTTGCCTGAGGGCGAGCGGCCCAAGGGCGACCTGACAAGTTCAACGCTATTATCTAGTCCAATCTCCTGACCAATCGACCGAGAGAACAATTACGAATGCCGGCCAAGGTGCTGATCGTAGAAGACGAGGATTCGCTCGTAACACTGCTCTCCTACAATCTGCAGGCAGAGGGCTATGGCGTCGTCCATACGCCGTCGGGTTCGGAAGCGATGATGCTCATCCAGGAGGAGCGGCCGGATCTCGTCATTCTGGATTGGATGTTGCCCGGGGTTGCCGGCATCGAAATCTGCCGTCAGATCCGGGTGCGGCCCGAGACGAAAGCTCTTCCCGTCATCATGCTCACGGCGCGGGGTGAAGAAGGCGACCGTATTCGCGGTTTGCAAACCGGTGCCGACGACTATGTGGTCAAGCCGTTCTCGGTTTCAGAGCTGGTTGCGCGCGTGAAGGCGTTGCTGCGGCGCGCGTCGCCCGAGCGGATCGCCGACGTGCTGGAAGGCAATGGGATCAAGCTCGACCGAGTCGCTCACCGGGTGACGCGCTTCGGCCGCGAGGTGAACGTCGGTCCAACAGAATACCGGCTGCTGGAACAGTTCATGGAGAACATGGGCCGCGTGCTGAGCCGCTCACAGCTCCTGGACGGCACGTGGGGCCGGGATTCGGACGTCGATGAGCGTACAGTCGACGTCCATGTCGGGCGGCTCCGCAAAGCCATCGTGCGTGGGATGGAGGCCGATCCCATTCGAACGGTGCGGGGTGCCGGGTACGTCTTCGACGACGACGTGGTTTAAGCCGCGCGCCCACTGGCTTCGGACTCTCCGGCGGCGATCCCGCAGATGAAGGCGCCGACGGCATCCTCGAAGGCCTGATCGCTATTCAACGATCGAAAAGCCGGCAGGAGACGGGTCGTTGCCGGGAAGGCGTCGGCAGCAAGCGCTGCCATTTCCTCGTCTTCCGGACCTTCCAGCGGCTTCAGGAGTCCTTCGACTTCCGCCAACGCGAAGCCAAGCACGAAGGCGTAGAAGGATAGTCCGAGCCCCGCAGCGCGTTCCGCCGGCAACCCGGCATCGAGAAGCGCGCGATAGACGATTTCGCTTGAGACGTGATCGGCAACGCCGGTTGCGTGGAAGCGAAAATGCAGATGGAAGAGGCGGGGGTGGCGGTGGGCGAGGCGGCGGTATGCGACCGCGACGTTCTTCAGATCAATTCGCCAGTCGCCGGAAGGCCTTGGCAATTCAATCGAACCCAGCGCCCGGTCAGCGATCTGACGGAGCAATTCTTCTTTCGAACGAAAGTGGTGGAGGACCGTCATCGGATCGATCCCCATTGCGGCGCCGACTTTGCGCACCGAAAAGCCGTCTTCGCCGGCCTCGTCGAGCAAGGCGAATGCCGTTTCCAGGATCGCGGAGCGGTCCAGGCCACGGGGCGTACGGGAACGGGGTTTGGGTTTTCTCACGCGAGCTCTTGACACTTCTACGGCGTAGATCATAACGTGTGGGTTATCGCGGCGGGTTTGTAAACCCCCTTCGTCGCGCCGCGCGGTCCTGTTGCAAGGTCTGCCGGAGGGACGCCTGCCGGCGAATGCGATTTGGCTGTTCCGCGCCCAAGGCGCGGTGTGAACGAGGGAGGAGCGAGACCGTTATGACGCGCGCGCACCGCCCTTCGGCCATTGCCAATTTTTTTGACCGCCGCACGCAGAAGAATGAACTTCTGCGGCTTTGCGCGCGCGTCGGCTTTACGCCCCCGGGAGATCTCCAGCCCTGATCGAACGAGATCCCACGGGGGATCGTGCTTTAGCTGGAGACGAAGCCTAAATGTCCAACAAGTATCCTACGGCCCAGCTGCAAGAGCTGGATGCGCGCCATCATCTGCATCCCTTCTCGAACCACAAGTCGCTGAGGGCCGCTGGAGCTCGCGTCATCGTCGGCGGGGAAGGCGCGCACTTCATCGACAGCGAAGGCAAGCGCGTGCTCGACGGCATGTCGGGCCTGTGGACCACAAATGTCGGCTATGGCCGCGAAGAGTTGGCCAAGGCCGCCTACGAGCAGCTGCTCGAATTGCCCTATTACAATACGTTCTTCCAGACGACGCACCCCCGCGTGGTGGAATTGTCGGCAAAGCTCGCGGAGATCGCTCCGGCCGGGATTGCGCAGGTCTTTTACGGTTCGTCGGGATCGGAATCAAACGACACCGCCGTGCGGATGATCCGGCACTACTGGGTCATCAAGGGCGAACCCAAGCGGCGCATCATTATCAGCCGGCGCAATGCCTATCACGGCTCGACGATCACAGCGGCCTCGATGGGCGGCATGGCGCTGATGCACTCACAGCTCTATCCCGCGTACGAGGGTTTTCGTCACGTCATGGAGCCCTACTGGTACGGCAACGCCGAAGAGGGCGAGACACCGGAGGCGTTCGGTCTGCGGGCGGCAAAGGCAGTGGAAGACGAAATCCTGGCCGCCGGACCTGAGAACGTCGCCGCATTTGTCGGTGAACCCATCATGGGCGCGGGCGGACTTAAGATTCCGCCGTCGACGTACTGGCCAGCCGTGCAGAAGATCGTCGACAAGTACGGCATTCTCTTCTTGCACGACGAGGTCATCACCGGGTTTGGCCGCACGGGCAAATGGTTCGGCGCCGAGTTCTACGGCACGCGGCCCGATCTGGTGACGTTCGCGAAGGCCGCGACATCGGGATACGTTCCGCTCTCGGGACTTCTCGTCGGCGACCGCGTGGCGAGGGCCTTCGCCGAGCACGACGACGAATTCTATCACGGCTACACCTACGCCGGGCATCCGGTCGCCTGTGCGGTGGCCCTGAAGAATATCGAAATCATGCAACGCGAGCGGCTTGTGGAGAAGGTGAATGAGTTCACCGGACCGGCGCTTGCCCGCATGCTCGGGAAGTTCAAGGACCATCCGCTGGTCGGCGAGGTGCGGTCCGTCGGCATGCTGGGCGCGATTGAACTCGTCGCTAACAGGCGTACGCGCGGCCGCTTTGTCGATGCGGGCCGCGTGGGCACGATCTGCCGCAATCACTTTTCGCGCGAGGGATTCATCATGCGCGCCATCGGCGACACGATGGTGACGGCGCCGCCGCTTATCTTCAACCAGGAACATTTCGACGAGGCCGAGCGCGTGATCGCCAAGGTTCTGGACCTGACACTGGCCGATGTCGCCGGAGAGATTGCAGCATGAGCCGGCCTATCGTCGTCATTCCATGCTGCACGAAGAGCATCGAGGGCTACGTCTTCGATGCCGTCAGCCGGAAATACTCGGCCGCGGTGGCCGAGGTGGCGCAATGCCAGCCCTTGCTCATTCCGCTCGATGCCGCGCTCGTCGACATCGGCGCGGTGCTCGACGTTGCGGACGGTATTCTGTTTTCTGGCAGTCCTTCGAACATAGCGCCCAATCATTACAGCGAGGAAGATCCGGTGCTGCCGGATTCTCTCGATCCGGCACGTGATGCGGTGACGCTGCCGCTCATTCGCACGGCCGTTGAACGCAAAATCCCCATGATGGCGATCTGCCGGGGTTTCCAGGAACTCAACGTGGCGCTTGGGGGCACGCTGCACCAGGCGGTCCATACGCAGAGCGGCAAGCACGACCACCGCGAACGCAAGGAAGCGCCGCTGGAGCAGCGGTGGGGGCCCGTGCATGCGCTCAATCTCACCGGCCGGCTGCGTGAGTGGATCGGCGAGGACGAGATCATGGTCAACTCGCTGCACGGCCAAGGGCTCAAGGACCTTGCACCCGTGTTGACGCCCGAAGCGTTCGCGGCCGACGGGCTCGTGGAAGCTGTTCGCGGCCCGGACGAACATCCCTTCTGTGTCGGCGTGCAATGGCATCCCGAGTGGCGTGCCGCCGAGAACCCCGTATCCGTCAAGCTGTTCCGCCGTTTCGGCCGCGCAGCAGGAGCTGAGCTGACATGACCGAGACGTATCTGACGACCGAGCAGGCGAAGGACTTTCTCGCCAAATATCCGACCGTGCAGTGGATCGATGTATTCATGCACGATCTCAATGGCATTCCACGCGGCAAGCGTATCCGGTCGTGCGATCTACTTGGTTTCGCGGACAAGGGTTTCATGGTCCCCTCAACCTGCTACATCATGGATATGCGCGGATCGTGCGTCGAGGAGACGGGCCGGCTGTGGGAGACCGGCGATCCGGACCTGCAATTCAAGATCCTCAGCGAAACACTTGCCCCCGTCGCCGTTGACGGTACGACGCATGCTCAGGCCGTTATGGTGCCTGTCGAAGACGACGGCGGCCTCGATCCGCGGCGCATCCTGCAGCGCCAGTCGGTGGCGCTCGGCAAGATGGGCTTCGAGCCGGTCACGGCAGTGGAACTTGAGTTTTACGTCAGCGCCAGCTCGAAGAACGGCGTGTTCGAACTTAAGACCCCGTGTGGCCTTGTCGACAACCCGGATTGGCAGCAGCTTTATCAGTTCGAGGAACTGGACTGCGTCCAACCCTTCATCGACGACATCTATCGCATTGCCGAAGCGCAGGGTCTTCCAGTCGATGCGGTCTTGCAGGAGGCGGGGCCCGGCCAATTCGAAATCAACCTGAAGCACAAAAAGGACGCCGCCAGCTCGGCACTCGACGGGCTCCTGCTGAAGCGCGCGGTCAAGGCGGCGGCGCGGGCACACAAAATGGACGCGACCTTCATGGCCAAGCCCCACCACGACTGGTCGGGGTCGGGCATGCACATTCATGTGTCGCTGGTCGACAAGAACGGAAAGAACGTTTTTGCCGGTGATCCCATTTCTCCCCTCTTCCGCAATGCGCTCGGCGGTCTGCGAGCGACGATGGGCGAGTTCATGGCTATCTGGGCGCAGTCGGCCAATGCGTACCGGCGCTATCAGCCGAAGTCTTATGTGCCCATGGCAGCGCACTGGGGCTTTAACAACCGCACCGCGTCCTTGCGCGTGCTGAATACGTCCGCGAATGCCACGCGCGTCGAGCACCGTATCGCCGGCTCGGATGCCAATCCCTACTTGGTGCTCGCCGCAGTACTGGGCGGCATTCACCACGGCATCGTCAACAAGCTCGATCCCGGTCCCGCCGCCGAAGGCAACTGCGACGGCTCCAACGCGCCGAAGGTGCCGACGGCGTGGGTCAACGCACTTGCCGAATTCCGCGAGTCGCGCGTCGTGACGGAAACGCTCGGTGCGATCTTCCAGAAGACCTATGCCGAGATGAAAGACACGGAGCGGCGCGATTTCGAGCGTGTCGTGACGGCGCTCGATCACCAATGGTATGCCCGCGTGGCGTGAGGATAAAGCGACATGACTTCGCTGGCCCATTTCGAAGCGCTCGCCGGACGCATTGCGATCCCTTCGCATGCGGTGATCGACGGCAAAACCGTGCCCGCGCAGTCCGGCAAGACGTTTGCGAACGTCAGCCCGCGGAACGGGGCGATCATCAACAAGGTCGCGGAACTGGATGCGGGCGACGTCGATGCGGCGGTCGCGGCCGCGCGGCGTGCATTCGATGACGGCACATGGCGAAAACTGCACTACCGCCAGAAGAAGAAAATCCTGTTCAAGTTCGCCGACCTGATGGAGCGGGACGCGGAGCAGCTGGCGCTGTTGGAAAGCCTGGATGTCGGCAAGCCCATCAAGGACGCTCTTGCCGTCGACATTCCCGGTTCGATCAAAACTCTGCGGTATTACGCGGAGGCGCTCGACAAGGTCTACGGCGAGGTGGGTCCGGAGACGACCGACCGGATTTCCTTCGCGGTGCACGAGCCGCTCGGCGTCATTGGCGTGATCGTGCCGTGGAACTTCCCTTTGCTCATGGCGATGTGGAAGGTGGGACCCGCGCTGGCGATGGGCAATTCCATCGTGCTGAAGCCGGCAGAGCAATCGCCGTTGACCGCGCTCAAGATGGGCGAACTGGCCCTCGAAGCCGGACTGCCGCCGGGTGTCCTCAACATCGTGCCGGGCTTCGGTGCGACGGCCGGCAAGGCGCTCGCGTTGCATATGGACGTGGATATGATCGCCTTCACCGGATCGGGTCCGGTCGGCAAGCTGCTGATGCAGTACTCGGGGCAATCCAACCTGAAGCGCGTGTCGCTGGAGCTGGGCGGGAAGTCGCCGCAGATCGTGTTCGCGGATTGTCCAGACATGAATGCTGCGGCGGTCAGCGCGGCGTGGGGCGTGTTCTTCAATCAGGGCGAGGTGTGCACGGCGGCATCGCGGCTTCTCGTGCAGGAGGCGATTGCCGACGAGTTCACCGACAAGCTTCTGAAGGTTGCCAAGAAGATCGTGCCTGGCGACCCGCTCAATCCCACCACGACGTTCGGCTCGATGGTGAGCGAAGAGCAGATGAAGACGGCGCTGCGCTACATCGGTACCGCGACGTCCGAGGGCAACACGCTGCGCCTGGGCGGCAACCGCGCGCGCGAGGACAGCGGCGGTTTCTACGTGGAGCCGACCGTGTTCGATGCGGTGCAGCCGACGCATACGCTGGCGAAGGAAGAAGTGTTCGGGCCGGTGTTGGCGGTGACACGATTCAAAACGCCGGAAGAAGCCATCAGAATCGCCAACGGTACGATCTACGGACTGGCCGCCGGGCTATGGACCCGCGACGTGTCTCTCGCCCATCGCGCGGCGCGGGACTTGAAGGCCGGACTTGTCTGGGTCAACGGCTGGGACGCCTGCGACATCACGATGCCATTCGGCGGATTCAAACAGTCGGGCTTCGGCCGCGATCGTTCGATGCACGCTCTGCACAAATACGCCGATCTCAAAGCCATCTCGATTACACTGCGCTGACGGAGACACGACCCATGGATATGACGCCCGACGATTTTCCGACTTCCGCCTATATCGGCGGGGAGTGGGTGACGTCGAAGGACCGGTTTGCGGTCGTCAATCCAGCGACTGGTCTCGTGATCGCCAGCGTTCCGGATCTGACGGCGGCGGACGCACGCCGCGCCATCGATGCGGCAAGCGCCGCGTTGCCCGCATGGTCGGCAAAGACAGCGAAAGACCGCGCGGCAGTACTGCGGCGCTGGAACGAACTGATCCTGGCTGAAGCGGAACCACTGGCGCAATTGATGACGGCCGAGCAGGGCAAGCCGCTTGCTGAATCGCGCGGCGAAGTTGCATACGGCGCGTCTTTTGTCGAATGGTTCGCCGAGGAAGGAAAGCGCGCTTATGGCCGGACGATCCCGACGACGGCGGCCAGCAAGCGCTATGTGACGATCAAGCAGCCCATCGGGGTCGTGGCGGCGATCACGCCGTGGAATTTTCCGATCGCGATGATTACGCGCAAGGTGGCGCCAGCGCTGGCGGCGGGATGCACGATCATTGTGAAACCGGCGGAAGATACCCCGTTGTGCGCGTTGGCGCTGGCGAAGCTTGCCGAGAAGGCCGGTTTGCCAGAGGGCGTTCTCAACGTCGTGACGACCCGCAATGCGCGGGGCGTCGGCGAAGTGCTGTGCGCCGACAGCCGGGTGCGTAAGCTGACGTTCACAGGCTCGACGGAAGTTGGGAAAGTCCTCTACCGGCAGTGTGCCGATACGGTCAAGAAGCTGACGCTGGAACTTGGCGGCAACGCGCCCCTGATCGTATTCGACGACGCCGATCTCGATCAGGCGGTGGCCGGTGCGATGGCGTCCAAGTACCGCAACGCCGGGCAGACGTGTGTGTGCGCGAACCGCATTCTCGTGCAGGCGGGCATCTACGACCGCTTTGCCGATGCGCTCGCGAAAGCAGCCCAGTCTCTCATCATCGGACCCGGCACGGGCCAGGGCGTCAACCTCGGACCGCTCATCAATGCCGAGGCCATCGCCAAGGTGGAAAGCCTTATGGCGGACGCGGTCAAAAGGGGCGGCACAGTCAAGACGGGCGGGGCGAAGGATGCAGCCGGTTCGCTGTTCTACAAGCCGACCGTGTTGACCGGCGTGACGGCGGACATGGACATCGTCGGCCAGGAGATTTTTGGACCGGTGGCGGCGCTCATCAAGTTCGAAACGGACGATGAGGCCATTGCGTTGGCCAACAGCACGCCCTTCGGTCTGGCCGCCTACCTCTTCAGCCAGAACATTTCGCGCGCCTGGAAGACGGCAGAGAAATTGGAGGCAGGCATGGTGGGCGTCAACGAAGGGATATTCTCGAACGAAGTTGTCCCGTTCGGCGGCGTAAAGGAATCCGGGCTTGGGCGCGAAGGCGCTGCTGAAGGGCTCGACGAGTACCTGGAAACGAAATTCATCTGCTTGGGCGGCATCTAGCCGGTAACCGAAGAAAGGTCGCGGCGATGACTGCGGCACCGATGAAAACAGCAGATCCCTATCCGGCGCCGGATGGCGCGGACGCGGCGCGCGCGGCATTCGACTGGGCGGACCCGCTCTCATTCGGCGCGATGCTCAGTGACGAGGAGCGGATGCTGAGCGAGGCGGCGGCAAAGTTTGCAGCCGACAAGCTCGCGCCGCGCGTCATTCGCGATTTCAGGGAAGAGGGCTTTGACCGGTCGATCATGCGCGATCTGGGCGGGATGGGTTTTCTCGGGCCGACGATACCCGAGGCCTATGGCGGCGCTGGCGTTGGCCCGGTCGCGTATGGTCTGATCGCGCGCGAGATCGAAGCGGTAGATAGCGGCTATCGCTCCGCGATGAGCGTTCAATCCAGCCTCGTCATGTATCCGATCTGGGCCTATGGCACGGAGACGCAACGGCTAATGTTTCTGCCGGCGCTTGCGGCGGGCGAGATGGTCGGCTGCTTCGGGTTGACGGAGCCCGACCACGGTTCGGATCCCGGTGGCTTGACCACGCGGGCGCGGCGTGTTGGCGGCGGCTATCGCCTCGACGGCGCCAAGACCTGGATCACGAATTCGCCGATCGCGGATATCGCGATCGTATGGGCAAAGACGGACGAGGGCACGATCCGCGGCTTCATCGTCGAGCGGGGCATGGCGGGTTTTTCCACGTCCAAAATCGAGAGCAAAATTTCGCTGCGCGCGTCGGTCACCGGCGAGATTGTTCTCGACGGCGTGTTGGTTCCCGAAGCCAACCTGCTGCCGCACGTCGCCGGGCTCAAGGGGCCGTTCGGGTGCTTGAACAACGCGCGCTTCGGCATCGCCTGGGGCGCCATCGGTGCGGCGGAGGCCTGCTGGCGCACGGCACGCCAGTATGTGATCGACCGGACGCAGTTCGGCCGGCCGCTGGCCGCGAACCAACTCATCCAGAAGAAACTCGCCGACATGCAGACCGACATTGCGCTGGCGCTTGGCGCTTGCCTGCAGGCCGGACGGATGAAGGAACAGGGCCGTCTCGCGCCGGAAGCGATCTCGCTCATCAAGCGCAACAGTTGCCTCAAGGCGCTGGAGATTGCGCGTACGGCCCGCGACATGCTGGGCGGGAACGGCATCTCGGACGAGTACCCCGTCATCCGCCACATGCTGAACCTCGAGGCCGTCAACACCTACGAGGGCACAGCCGACATTCACGCCTTGATCCTGGGTCGCGCGCAGACCGGCATTCAGGCTTTCTCTTGAGGAGCATTGCGACGATGGCCACTTCCGCCGAACTTCACGAGCGCCGCGCCGCGGCCGTGCCCCGTGGCATCGGGCACGCAACATCGATTTACGCGGCGCGCGCGCTCAACTCCGAAATCTGGAGCGAGGACGGCCGGCGCTACATCGATTTCGCGGCCGGCATCGCGGTGACGAACACGGGGCATCAGCATCCGCGCATTCTGAAAGCCATCGACGAGCAGATGAAGGCGTTCAGCCATGTTTGCTTTCAGGTGACACCTTACGAATCGTACGTTCGTCTGGCGGAACGGCTCAACGCCATCGCGCCCGTGACGGGGCCGGCCAAGACCATGCTGATTTCGACGGGTGCGGAGGCTGTAGAAAACGCTGTGAAGGTGGCGCGGGTTTTCACCGGCCGCCCTGGTATCATCTCATTCACGGCAGGGTTTCACGGCCGCACGCTGATGGGGATGGCGCTGACCGGCAAGGTGGTGCCTTACAAGAAGGGCTTCGGGCCGTTCCCAGCCGACGTCTATCAAGTGGAATTTCCCAACGCCTATCACGGCGTGTCCGTGGAGCAGAGCCTGCACAGTCTGAAAAGCCTGTTCAAGCATACGGCCGATCCCTCAAGCATCGCGGGCATCATCATCGAGCCCGTGCAGGGCGAAGGCGGGTTCAACATTGCCCCGCCGGAATTTCTGCGGGAACTGCGCGCCATCTGCGACGAACATGGCATCGTTCTCATCGCGGACGAGATTCAAACAGGTTTTGCGCGCACGGGCCGGATGTTCGCGATGGATCACGCGGGGGTCAAAGCCGATGTCGTGACCTTGGCGAAAGGGCTTGCGGGCGGCATGCCTCTGGCCGCCATCACTGGACGCGCGGACATCATGGACGCCTCCGGGCCCGGTGGGCTGGGCGGCACGTATGCCGGCAATCCGGTGGCCTGCGCGGCGGCGCACGCGGTGCTTGACATCATCGCGGATGAGAAGCTCTGCGACCGGGCGAATGCCATCGGCAAGATCATGATGGATCGCTGCAATGAACTGGCGCAGCGCTCGAACCTCAACTGCGTCGGCGACGTGCGCGGGCTCGGCGCCATGTGCGCGATTGAACTGGTGAAGGATCAGAAAACGCACGAACCGGCGCCGCAATTGACACAGGCGCTGCTCAAGGCCGCGAATGCGCGCGGGCTCATTCTTCTGTCATGCGGCACATACGGCAATGTGATCCGCTTTCTATCGCCGCTGACAGCCAGCGATGAGTTGGTGCGCGAGGGCATGGACGTATTCGAGGCGGCGCTGACCGAGGCCGTCTCCCAGACCGCATGATTTCCAGACTTGTGAGGAAGGCGGCGCCTTCCGGGGAACAAACATGAACGTGCAGCTCAAGACCAACGATCTGGAAGCCTTCTGGATGCCGTTCACGGCAAACCGGCAGTTCAAGGCCGCGCCCCGCTTGTTCGCGAAGGCTGACGGCCTGCACTATTTCACACCCGAAGGACGCAAGGTCATAGACGGCACGTCCGGGCTGTGGTGCGTGAACGCGGGACACTGCCGGCCGAAGATCGTTGCGGCCATCAAGGAGCAGGCCGAAACGCTCGATTTTGCCGGCACTTTCCAGATGGGGCACATAAAAGCCTTCGAGGCGGCTTCACGTCTCGTCAACATCGCGCCGCAAGGGTTCAACCACGTCTTTTTCACGAACTCGGGGTCGGAGTCGGTGGAGACGGCACTCAAAATGGCGCTCGCCTACCATCGTGCGAAGGGGAACGGCACGAAGGTGCGGCTCATCGGTCGCGAACGCGGCTATCACGGCGTCAATTTTGGCGGCATGTCCGTCGGCGGCATGGTCAATAACCGCAAGTGGTTCGGTTCGCTCGTTGCCGGCGTCGATCATCTCCGCCATACGCACGATCTGGCGCGCAATGCCTTTTCCAAGGGTGAGCCGGAACATGGCGCGGACCTCGCCGACGACCTCGAACGGTTGGTCGCTCTGCATGATGCGTCCACGATTGCGGCTGTGATCGTGGAGCCCGTCGCCTGCTCGACGGGCGTTCTCATTCCGCCGAAGGGCTATTTGAAACGGCTGGAAGCGATCTGCCGGAAGCACGACATCCTCCTGATCGCAGACGAAGTCATCACGGCTTTCGGGCGGATGGGCACGGCATTCGGATCGGATTATTTCGGCATTGCGCCGGACATCATTACGACGGCCAAGGGCGTCACCAACGGTACGATTCCGATGGGCGCCGTTTTCGTCAACGACAAGGTGTACGGTGCGTTCCAGTCCGGGCCGGATTGGGCCATAGATTTCTTTCATGGCTATACGTACTCGGGGCACCCGATGGCGTGCGCAGCGGCCATTGGCACACTCGACACCTTCGCGGACGAAGGCCTGTTTACCCGGGCAGCGGATCTGGCGCCGTATTGGGAAGAGCGTTTGCATGCGCTGCGGGAAATGCCGCATGTCATCGATATCCGGAATATCGGCCTCATTGGCGCGGTGGAGTTCCAGCCATTGCCGGATCAGCCGACGAAGCGCGCCTACGACCGTTTCGTGCGTGCCTTCGAGAAGGGGCTCTTGGTGCGCACCACGGGCGATATCATGGCGCTTTCGCCGCCGCTGATCATCACCAGGTCCGAAATCGATCAGCTCTTCGACATTCTGACCGACGTCCTCCAATCGACGCCGTAAGCGAGGCCAGACAACATGCTCACAATACAAAATGGCATCGACGGCCGGATGGTGACTTCGACGTCGCGCCGGGAATCGGCGGTGTTCAATCCGGCAACGGGCGAACAGATCGCCATTCTGCCCCTATCGTCCAAAGCGGAAGTCGACGATGCGGTGGCGATCGCCAAGGCGGCGGCTCCGGCGTGGGGCAATACCCCGCCGATGAAGCGGGCCAAGGTGCTGTTCAAATTCAAAGAGCTTCTCGAGAACCGGGCCAATGACATTGCACGCGCCATTTCGCGGGAACACGGCAAGACGCATCCCGATGCGCTCGGAGAGTTGCAGCGCGGAATTGATGTGGTCGATTTTGCATGCGGCATTCCCCATCTGTTGAAGGGCGAGTTCAGCCGCAATGTGGGGCCAGACATTGATAGCTGGTCGGACCGGCAGCCGCTCGGCGTCGTGGCAGGCATCACGCCGTTCAACTTTCCCGTCATGGTGCCAATGTGGATGTTTCCCGTCGCGATTGCCTGCGGGAACACGTTCATTCTCAAGCCTTCGGAGCGCGATCCGTCAGCTACCTTGCTGATCTGGGACCTGTTGCGGGAAGCCGGACTGCCGAACGGCGTGTTTAACATCGTGCACGGCGACAAGGAGGCCGTGGACGCGATCCTCGACCATCCCGACATTGCCGCGGTGAGCTTCGTCGGCTCGACGCCAATTGCCGAATACATCTACGCGCGCGGGACCGCCAACGGTAAGCGCGTCCAGGCTCTGGGCGGTGCGAAAAACCACATGATCGTCATGCCGGATGCGGACATCGATCAGGCGGCGGACGCACTGATGGGTGCAGGCTACGGGTCGGCAGGCGAGCGATGCATGGCGATATCCGTTGCCGTGCCGGTCGGGGAGGCAACGGCTGACAGACTGATCGAGGCGCTAGCGCCAAAGGTGCGCGCGCTTAAAGTCGGGCCGGCGACGGACCCGGATGCGGAGATGGGCCCGGTGGTGACCATTGAAGCCAAGCGCAAGATTTCCGCGCTGATCGATCAGGGCGTGAAGGAAGGCGCGCAGCTTGTCGTGGACGGGCGGGGCCTTGTGTTGCAGGGCTATGAGAACGGCTATTTCCTTGGCGGTTCCCTGTTCGACCGCGTGACCCCGGAAATGACGATTTACAGGCAGGAGATTTTTGGACCCGTTCTCTCCGTGGTGCGAGCGGGATCGTTCGATGAAGCGGCACGGTTGATCAACACACACGAGTACGGGAACGGGACGGCGATTTTCACCCGCGACGGCGATGCAGCGCGCACGTTCGCGGACAAAATCGAAGTGGGTATGGTGGGTATCAACGTTCCGATCCCGGTGCCGGTCGCCTATCACTCGTTTGGCGGGTGGAAGCGGTCTTTATTCGGCGATCATGCCATCTACGGCCCGGAGGGCGTACGTTTCTACACGCGGCTTAAAACTGTGACTGCGCGCTGGCCGACGGGCATTCGCAAGGGCGCGGAGTTCAACTTCCCCACTCTAAAGTAAGCGCAGTACTGCATTTAACCATACGACGCCGGGCCATTCAGCCCGGCGTTTTTTCATTGCATTCTTGTCATCTGAAACTTTGGGTTCGTGGCCGCGTATTGCTATTCGACAGTTCGAACCGTCGCTCTCAATCAACCTCAACGTATCCCTGGAGAACGACCATGAAAGTTTCGGCTCTGGCCGCACTGCTGCTCGCAGCATCGACGACGCTCGCCGTTGCCGGCGGCGACTTGAATGAGAAGGTCATGGAGGATAACCCCGGCGTAACGGGCGGCGGCACTACCGCCAATCCGACTGCCAAGCCCGAGACGGGCGGACTTGCGGAAAAGGCCATGCAGGATGCGCCGGGCGTTTCCGGTGGCGGCACGACGGCCAACCCGACAGCCAAACCGGACGACAAGAGCCTGACCGGAAAGGCGATGAAGGATCATCCCGCCGTCGGAAACTGACGGACGAACTTGAGAGCCCAGCCCGTCGGGCCGGGCTCTCACCCGTTTGGCCGCTACTTTTCTACAAAAGCCTTCTCGACGACGTAGGTGCCCGGCTCGCTGTTCGAGCCTTCGACAAAGCCGCGATTTTCAAGGAGCGCCTTCATCTCGGCCAGCATGTGCGGGTTGCCGCACATCATCACCCGCTCGTCTTCAGTCCCGAACGGTGCCATGCCCAAATCTTCGGTCATTTTGTGAGAGGCAATAAGCCCGGGAATGCGGCCCTTGTGATGGAACGGTTCGCGGGTGGCGGCCGCATAGTAGTGGAGCTTTCCGCCAGCCAAATCGCCGAGGTATTCGTGCCTTCGCACGCCGTCGACCACAGTTGAGGCGAACTCGAGTTCGGCCACCTGACGGCAGCCTTCGACGGCGATAACTGCTTCGAAGGTTTCATAAGTTTCCGGGTCGCGTAGGATACTCGCAAAGGGCGCAAAGCCGGTGCCGGTTGCGAACAGCCATAGCCGCTTGCCCGGCTTCAGGTTCGACAAAAGGAGCGTCCCCGTCGGCTTGCCGTTGACGATGATTTGGTCGCCGACCTTGATGTGCTGGAGCCTCGATGTCAGCGGGCCGTTTGGCACTTTGATCGAGAAAAACTCCAGGTGGTCGTCGTAGATGGCGCTCGTCATCGAGTAGGCGCGCAGGAGTGGACGGTTTTCCGTTTCCAGACCGATCATCGCGAACTGTCCGCTCTGGAAGCGGAATGACGGGGCGCGCGTGGTGCGGAACGAGAAGAGCTTGTCTGTGTAGTGGTCGATGGAAAGCACGCGTTCCCGGCGCAAGCCGGGCGCGAGCGGCCGTTTGGCCGGCGCGCTGTCGGCGGTTTCTTGAAGACTGGGATCGTCCAGCATCATCGCCAGGCTCCGAATTTGGTGTCTAACTCAATAAACGTTACATTTTGTCAACGAGTGTAGACAAATTGGCTTGCGGAGGAAACCCGTTTTCCTGTCGGCCGGGGTGTTCCCATACTCAGCCCTATTATGTGCCAATGGCGGGCATGACCATGACCGGGATCAAGCGGGTCGCGGCGGCCAATCGCCGCGAGTCACCTGAATTTGCGGGGAAAAAGTCAGACGTTGATGACCGTCGCGCGGATGTCGCCGAGACGTTGCCGCATGGTAAGATCGGCTTAGAATCTCAAGGGGGGATCTGATGCGCCGTTCGATTGTTGTTGCCGCAGCTTTGACGCTGGCTGCCGTCACCGCGTCCGCAGAAACCAAGGACAGCAAAAAGCCGAGCGCCGCGCCGCCACCGCCGGCCGCCAAGCCGGTGTGTGAAAATCCTGATGCCCTTGGGCTGGCGCGAACGGTCGAGATCGATACGACCGGCGGACCAGGGTTCGGCTTCGAGCAGTACAAGGCCTACGACTTCCTGGAGGATAAGGAAGTGGTTTTGACCTTCGACGACGGTCCCCAAGTCGGCACGACCAAAGCGATCCTCGATGCCCTTCAGGCCCATTGCACGAAAGCGACGTTCTTCTCGATCGGGAAGATGGCGCTTGGGATGCCCGAGATCCTGCGCGACGTGATCAAGCGCGGGCATACGGTGGGCACGCACACGATGACCCATGCCAGCATTCGCAAGAAGAAGACCAAGCAAGAGGCGATAGACGAAATCGAGAAAGGGCTCAGCGCCGTCAAGCGCGCCGCGGGTTCGCCGGTGGCACCGTTTTTCCGCTATCCGTTTTTGCAGGACAGTCCGGAGTCGCTGGAACATCTGGCGTCGCGCAACATCGCCGTCTTCTCGATGGACGTGGACAGCTTTGACTTCAAGTTCCGCAATGCCGAGCAAATGGTGAAGGACACCATGGCGAAGCTCGACAAGAAGGGCAAAGGCATCCTTCTGCTGCATGACATTCAGCCCGTGACGGCCAAGGCGATGCCGCAGCTCCTCGCCGCCATGAAGGCCGGCGGGTACAAAATTGTCCACGTCAAAGCCAAGGCGCCGGCCGCAACAATCGCGGAATACGACGCTCTCATCGAAAAGGACGTGAAGGGACTTCCCGGTGCCGCCGCTGACCGGCCCACGGGCAGCATCATCAAGACCGTGCCGAACGACTAGTTCGGCCGACTGAACGCCACGCTCCTGCCGTTTTGTCACCGTCTCCACTGACGGAGCAAAACCGCTCGGGGACCGGCATGATTCGAAAGTTGCGACCAGCACTGTTCGCTGCAGCCTTGGCGGGCTTCAGCATACAACAGACCGGCGCCGCGGTGGCCTGCACCGAGACCACATTCGCTGAAGCCGTGGACCGGTTCGGCGCATCACTTAGAAACTATAACGCGGAAGCTCAGCCGCGGATGCGGGCCCGCCTGGCAGCGCTGGCTGAGAAGAAAGGCTGGAAAGGCGAGGACCGCGAAGAGCGTGCCATGCTTTACCTGGAGGACGGGCGGCTTGCCGAATTCGACACGCAAGCCAACGAGCTTCTAAGCAAGGTCGACCAAATCGGCCGCCCGAATGCGCAAGGCACCTATGACTGCGGCAAGCTTGCCGAGATCGAGACGGCAAGCGGCGAAATCCTGGCGGTCATGAAGGCTAAGGCTGCGTATCTGGAAGACAAAGTTGCCCGCGAAACCGGACCTGCAAAGCCGGTTGCAGACGCGCGACCGGCCAAGTCCGAGCCGCCAGCGGCGAAAGCCGCCGAGCCCGCGCCGCCCACAAAGCCGGAGACCACGCCAAAACCTGCGGCCCTTCCCACGCCAGCCGCAAAATCAGACCCGGCAAAGGTCGCGGCAGCTCCGCCGACGGTTCAAGCGCAACCTGACGGCGTCTGGGATAAAGCCTCCAAGTCGGTGGTTCCGCTGCCAAATGGTGCCGCCGCAGGGACTGCGGTCGCAGCAGCACCTAATGCAGCAACCGCAACCCTTCCCCCGATCACATTCGACACAACGAACGAGGGCTACACGATCGACGAGATCCGCGAGGCAACGCGCGGCTTCTTCGGCACGATCTCGACGAACCTTGCAAGCGTCATCGAGTACACCTTTGCGAACTCGGGCCGACCGACGGGATACATTCTGGGCAAGGAAGGCGGCGGCGCCTTTCTAGCGGGCCTGCGGTACGGCAAGGGAACGCTTTATCTTCGTCAAGGTGGCACCGTTCCGATCTACTGGCACGGTCCCTCGATCGGCTACGACGTCGGCGCGGAGGGCGGGAGGACGCTCATTCTCGTTTACCGGATGCGCGACCCGGCAGAGATGTATCGCAGCTTCACTGGCGTTGACGGGTCAGCGTATCTCGTCGGCGGTGTCGGCATGACGCTGCTGAAGGGCGGCGACGTGATCATGGCGCCAATTCGGTCGGGTCTGGGACTTCGACTTGGGGCCAACATCGGCTATTTGCGGTTCACGTCGCAACCGACCTGGAATCCATTCTGACGCAAGGTCAAATTCGAAGGATAGCCGCCGACGCCGCTGCCTGGCCGATCGAACGGGTCAAGCGGCGTGCTGCTCAATACGATGAATAATACTGCCGCGTTGCAGCCCGGCGCTTCTTCAGCGCGGCGGCGCGCTGCTTCTTGGACCCGTAGTAGTAGCGGGGTGGAGCGTCTCCCGGATAAACGTAGCGGGGCGCAGCGTACGTCCCGTAGCCGTAGCCGTAGCCGTAGCTGTAAGGGCTGTATGCTTGGCGTTGGCGAGAGCCAGACGCTCGCAGGCGGGCGATCTTCTGCGTTTTGTAGTTTGGACGGCCGTGCACGGTTATGCGCGTGCGCTCCTTTCCGTGACGCGACACGAGCGCGTAAAGCTTTGCGGCGTTCGACGGAGCGAGGCGCACACAGCCGTGCGAGGCCGGCGTGCCGAGCAAGTTGATCGAGCTTGTCGCGTGGATCGCAGCACCATTCTTGAAAAAGATCGAATGCGGCATCGGAGCATTGTCGTACTGCTTCGAGTACCACATCTTCGACATCCATGACGGCTTGAACGTGCCGGTGGGCGTCGGATATCCGTAAGCACCGGACGAGACGGCCCACGTGTATTTGGGTTTACCGCCTTCCGTCACCACCATGCGTTGGGTGGTGAGGTTGATATTGACCAGCAGCGTGGGCTCGGGCGGTGGCGCCGGTTCGGCGGGTTTGCTGACGGGTGCCGGCTCCAGCGGAACTTCCGATTTCGCTTCGGTAGGGGCTGGCGCGGCGGCTTCTGCCGCCGGGGCGATCGCGGCTGGAGCGGCGCCGGGCTCGGCCGGTGCTGTTTCGGCGTGAAGCACTGCCGGCAAAGATATGAGTAAGCCCGCAGCAGCAATGGTCCAGAAACGGCGCATCAGAATCGGCTCCAGTTACGCAAATACTAGGGGACCGGCCTTCGATTGAACACCCTGCGAAAAGTGATGGTCTCCCGCGGGGCGCGATTTCAGTTCGTAATCGTAATGCGCGTCTGCTTCATGCCGTATTGCCTGACGAGGGCAAAAAGTTCACGGGCATGCGACGGGTGAAGCCGGATGCAGCCGCGCGACGCGGGACGCCCAAGCAGGTTCACGTAGGTCGTGCCGTGAATGGCGTATCCGCCGGTGAAGAAGATCGAGTTGGGCATCGGCGCGTTGTCGTACTTGCGCGAGTACCATGAGCGCTCGAGGCGGAATGGCCGCCAACTGCCGGTCGGCGTGTAGTAGCCGCGCTTGGCCGTCGATACCGGCCAGCGATACTGATTCCAGCCATCGACGGCGACCGTCATCGACTGGGAACTTTTGCTGATGCGGATACGCACATCGGCGGATGCAGGCAAAGACGAAATGAACGTGGCGGCAATGACGATAAGCGCCGCTGTCAGAGATCTGTTACGCACGAAATACTCCTCCCCGGTTATGCCATCCCGACGGTCCGACCAGGGTTCGGCCGCAGCGGGCCAATATGGGGCGGACGTCGTTAGCATATCCTTACTTGAGAAAGCGGGAAGCGCCGCTTCCGGCACATCACATGCGGAGGATTGCGAATAGCGGCGGCTCTCAACTGCGCATTGCGGCATAGCCTTCGAGCGCCCTCTGGCGCGCTTCCGCGTGGTCGACGATCGGGCGGGGGTAGTCCCGGCCCAAAGTTACGCCAGCTTTTTTCAGAACCTCTGCGGAGGCCGTCCAGGGTGCGTGGATGACATCGTCGGGAAGGTTCGCGATCTCTGGCACCCAGCGCCTGACGTAGGCTGCTTTCGCGTCGAACTTCTCGCCTTGGGTGATCGGGTTGAAGATGCGGAAGTAGGGCGCGGCGTCCGCACCGGAGCCCGCCACCCACTGCCAGCTCGCCGCGTTGGAAGCCAGATCGGCATCGACCAAGGTGTCCCAGAACCACGCCTCGCCTGACTGCCACGGAATGAGCAAGTGCTTGATCAGGAACGATGCCACGATCATGCGAACGCGATTGTGCATCCACCCTGTATGCCAAAGCTGCCGCATGCCGGCATCGACGATCGGATACCCCGTGCGGCCACGTTGCCAGGCCTTCAGATTCGCCTTGCTTTCCTTCCAAGGAAACCCGGCGAATTCCGGCCTGAAGGGTTTGTCGGGCAGATCGGGCCAATGCACGAGCAAGTGATAGGAGAATTCGCGCCAGACCAACTCCTTCAGAAAGGTTTCCAGCGCGGTATCGCCGGCTTTCACTTTCTCCTTGGCAAGCGTGGCGCGATGCCAGCAAACGCGCGGCGAAATCTCTCCAAAGTGCAGATGCGGCGAGAGCCGCGAGGTGCCCTCGACGGCTGGCAGATTGCGGGTTTCGGCATAGCCAGCCAAAGACGATTTCAAAAAGGCTGCAAGGCGCGCGTGCGCACCGCCCTCGCCCGGCTGCCAAGTTTCCCGGAAGCCGCCAGCCCAATCGGGCTTTGTGGGCAATAGCTTCCAGTCGTCCAGCCGATCGCTCGAAAGCTTTTTGGTGACCGGCTTGATGTTGTTGGGTGCTGCGAGAGGAGCGGGCGGTGCGCCCAGCGCCGTCAAGGCTCGCCAGAACGGCGAATAAACCTTGAACGGTTCGCCGGATTTGGTTCGCACATCTTCCGGTTCGCGTAGCAGCGCTCCGGCGAAGCGCTTCAGCTCGAGTTCATTGGCAAAGCGGGATTTTATGCTGACTTCCTGGGCCCGAGCCCACGGCTCGTAGGCGCGTGAAAAGTAGACTGCGCGGGCACCGGATTGCGCGGCAAGGTCCGCGAGGATGTCCTCCGTCTTGCCACGCCGGAGAATGAGCGGCGCCCCGAGGTTGTTCAGGGTCAGCGAAAGTTGGACAAGAGACTGGTGGAGCCACCACAGCGAGGCCTCGCCCGGCGTCCATGGACCGGCGGCTTCCGGGTCGTGAATGTAGACCGGCAGGACGGAAGCGCCGGTGGCAACGGCCGCCGAGAGAGCCGGATGGTCGGCGAGACGCAGATCGTTGCGGAACCAGACGATTACGGGTTCGGCGGTCATGGCGGATACCGGTTTGAGAAGCACGCTGCGAGGGGCGTGGAGGCTTCAAAATTACATGACGGGTCAACGCAGCACAGCTCTAGACGGATCAGCCGCCGCACGGATTGGGTCGACGCTAGTTGAAGAGCAGTTCGAAGATGTTCTTTGGTTTTCTTTTCTTCTGCACCGTGCGCGTCGGCCTCGACTGCTGCGAGCCGCCGGAACGCGGCATGGCCACGGGCTCATTCCAAGGCGCCCAAGCCGTTCCCGTTGCTGTACCTGGAGACAGTCGGCGCGAACCCGCTGCACCAAGGGCGGCACCTGCCGCTAGCGCGCTGACGTTTGCCGGGCCACCCTCCAACGGGAATTCCTCCGTTACGCCGTCAACGGATGCGACGGTGATACGGCGATCCTCGAAGGTCCAAATCGCGGACTTTTCGCCGTCTTTGCCCGTCTGCTTGTCGGGCAGGATCGTGATAACCCGCTGATTGACGACATCGACGAGCGCGGCGATCTGAACATCAACCTTGCCCGCCGCCGTCTGCAACTGTCCCGCCGCAAAGCGCAAAACTCCGAAACCGTCATGGGGTGCAGGCTGGACGGTCCAGTCCAACAGTTTCGGCACGCCCTCGCTCAACATCTCGACGGGAACCGCAACGCGCGGCAACGCTTCGCTCAACGCCTCGAACTGCGCGCCGCGGCGGACGATGCGCCAGCCTTCGATGGTGCCGGAGTTGGCGACTTCGGCGCGGTCGTTGGCGGCCGCGGGATCGAGCCGTTGCAGTAGTTCGAGCGCATTCTTGGAACCGGGGCGCCAGGCAAGCGCGAGCCGGGCGTCGGCCACCGCCTGATCGGTCATGCCTTGAGCTTCCTCGATTTCGGCCTTTGCCCACAGGACGTCGCCGCTCTTGGCGTCGAGCTTCAAGGCCGTCTCGACATCCTTTTGGCCGACGCCGACCTGCCCCGTCTGCTTATAGGCAAAAGCCCGATAGGCGAATGCGCGGGCTGACCGGGGATCGAGTTCGATTGCGCGATTGAGATCGGCGAACGCATCGTCGAACGCGGTGGCGAAGGCATGCGAAAGGCCGCGTCCCTGGTAGGCGGCCGCGCGCTTCGGGTCGAGCGCGATGGCCTGCGAGAAATCCTTGATTGCGGCCGGCAGATCGCGCAATGCGAGATACGCCTCGCCGCGCAGCACGTAAATCTCCGGGTTGTTGACATCAAAGGCGGCGGCCCGCGAAACGTCTTCGATCGCTTCCTGGTAGTTGGCGATCATCAACTTTGCGTTCGCGCGGTCGAGATAGCCTTGGACAAAGCGGCTATCGGCTGTGACAGCGCGCGTGAAGTCGCGTGCGGCGGCGTGCGGGCGGAGCATGGCGAGATAGACCTGCCCGCGGCCGGCCAGCGGTGCAGGGACCTGCGGACTGAGTTGGACCGCGCGATTGTAGTCGGCGATGGCGTCGCCGTTCTGACCCAGGCGAACGTAGAGTCCGGCGCGATTGTTGTAGGCGGAGGTATACCCCGGCGCCAGCACGATGGCCCGGTCGAGGTCTTTCATCGCTTCCTTGAGCAATCCGAGGGAGACCAGCAGATTGCCGCGGTTGTTATAGATTGCGGCGTACTCCGGAAACAGAGTTGCGGCGGTGTTGAAGTCCTCCACCGCGAGCTTGACCTGACCTGCGCGGGCATATGCGACACCCCGATCGTTGAGAAGCGTAGCGCGCCGGTCATTGGATAGCGTGTTGTCGGCGAGGGCGGCTGAATAGGCGTTGATGGCCTCGGTGGTCTGGCCGCGGGCAAGATACCCGGCGGCGGTGTCGGCGAGCGAAGAGGCGTTCGGCTTTGGAGCAGCCTCCTGGGCGTTGGCGAGGAGGCCGGCACCAGACGCAGCCAGGAGCGCGACGGCCCATGCCGCCACGACAGTTGGTTTTGCGCGCTTGGCGGGATCGTTCGCCACGATGTCCCTTTTCGAGTTGCGGATCAGCCTCGCTCAGATCGCTCCGGTTTGGTCTGATCCGACGCCGGGGTCAATACTCGGGTGAAACCTAGGACGCCAATGTGGCGGCGCTTGGCTGGTGGGAAAACCTCAGTACAGTGAGGCGAGTACGCGGGGGAGCATTTCGGGCAGATCCTCGGCGATGAGGCCGGGGCCGAAATGGGTGGCGGCTTCGCCGTGCAGCCAGACGGCCGCACATGCGGCTTCGAAGGCGGGCATGCCTTGCGCGAGTAGTCCGGCCACGATGCCGGCAAGCACATCGCCGGAACCGGCGGTGGCGAGCCAGGGTGGCGCATTGGCGTTGATTGCCGCGCGGCCGCCGGGGGCGGCAATGACCGTGTCGGCGCCTTTCAAGATGACGATCGCTCCGGATTGTCGGGCCGCCATTCGCGCCCGGTCGAGTTTGGTGCCCGATGCATCGGGAAACAATCGCGCGAACTCTCCTTCGTGCGGCGTGATGACGGCCGGGCGGGTCGTGTTTTCGGCCATGAGGGCGAAGAGCGACGCGGGCAATACGGCGTCTGGCTTGCTGGCGCCGGTGAAACCGAAACCACCGGTTCTGCGATTTTGGGGATTGCTCTCGGCAAATGAGGTCAGGGCATCAGCGTCGAGCACGACGGCCGCGCCCGATCGCAAGGCTGCTTCGGCGAGAGCCGCCGTTTCGGCGCCGACGCCCGCACCTGGACCGACGAGGACGGCGTTCTTACGGGTGTCTTCCAAGATACGCGCCAGGGCTTCGGCGCCCGGGCATGGCAGGAGCATGATCGCGGTCAGGTGTGCGGCGTTTTCCGGTAATGCGGAAGGAGGGCTTGCGACCGTGACGAGACCGGCCCCTGCGCGCAGCGCGCTGCCAGCCGCCAGGCGGGCCGCCCCCGACTGAAACGCCGGACCGGAAACGATGACGGCATGACCTCGGTGATACTTGTGTGCGTCGATGCTCGGACGGGGCCATGCGGCTTGCCAGAGTCCCGGTGCGTTCTCGAAGGTCGAAACTCCGGGATCGTCGGCGAGCACCGAGGTCGGAATGCCGATGTCGGCAAGGATGACCTCGCCGCACAGCGCGCGGCCGGGAAGCAGAAGGTGGGCCGGCTTCTTGCGGAAGAATGTGACGGTGCGTGTCGCCTGCACGACCGGACCGGTGGCTGTGCCGGTGGTGCCGTCGAGGCCGCTGGGAACATCGACGGAAAGGACCGGCAGGCGGCTTTCGTTGATCGCGGCGATCATCCGGGCTGCGAAGCCGTCGAGCGGACGGTTCAATCCGGCGCCGAACAGGGCATCCACGATAAGATGCACGCTTTCGAGCGCCGCGGGGTCCATAGGCCGGACGGGGCCGTCCCACCAGCGGGCCATTTCGGCGGCATCGCCCTTCAATGCGGATTTTTCGCCGAGAAGGTGCAGGCGCACGTCATAGCTGGCGCGCTTCAAAAGCCGGGCGGCGACGAAGCCGTCGCCGCCATTGTTGCCGGGGCCGCAGAGAACCGAAATGCGCGAACCGGGCTTGACCATCGCCATGGCCGTTTCCGCGACAGCCCGGCCGGCGTTTTGCATCAAGGTCAGAGACGCCACCCCGGTCAGGACAGCGGCGCGGTCAGCGCGCGCCATCTGTTCGTTGGTCAGCACTTCCTGTGGCGGCATCCGCGATCCCCAATGTGACCCGTCACCGGATCCCTGAGACGGACAAAGTCTCATCCTTGCGGTGCGGTGGAAAGTCCGGAAGCCTGATCATTTTACTGGCGGGTTGCCTTATTTTTCGGCTATTGGCGCAAGGCGGTGCAGCCAAAAATCAGGCTGTTTTCGTTTAACGTGTTGAATCCCATTAGCAATGCGATCGCCGCAGAAGTTGGCATGTGGCGTGCTAACCATCGCGCGTTGAGGTCCGGGCAGGCGCCGGTCCTCCGGGAGGCCATGGAGATCATGAAGAAAATCGAAGCCATCATCAAACCTTTCAAACTCGACGAGGTGAAGGAAGCGCTGCAGGACATCGGGCTGCAGGGCATCACGGTCATCGAGGCGAAAGGTTTCGGCCGCCAGAAGGGCCACACGGAACTCTATCGCGGCGCCGAATACGTCGTTGATTTTCTGCCGAAGGTGAAAATCGAGGTGGTTTTGGGCGACGAGATGCTCGATAAGGCCGTCGAAGCGATCCAAAAAGCCGCCAAGACGGGGCGCATCGGGGACGGGAAGATCTTCATCTCGAATATCGAGGAAGCCATTCGCATCCGCACCGGCGAACACGGCGGGGACGCGATCTGAAGAATGCAGCGGGCCGCGAGAGCCCGGAGCATGACGATAAACTGGGATTTCAAGGGGAGTGCTTATGAAGACGGTCAGTGACGTCCTCAAGCTCATCAAGGACAAGGACGTGAAGTTCGTGGACCTCCGGTTCTCGGACACGAAGGGCAAGATGCAGCACGTCACCGCCGACGTGTCGTGTGTGGATGACGCGATGTTCAGCGACGGGTATGCCTTCGACGGCTCCTCGATCGCCGGCTGGAAGGGGATCGAAGCCTCCGACATGCTCCTGATGCCGGATGCGGCGTCCGCGCATATCGATCCGTTCTTCGCCCAATCGACGCTCGCCATCTTCTGCGACGTCCTGGAGCCCTCGACCGGTCAGGCCTACGAGCGTGATCCGCGTTCGATCGCCAAGAAGGCAGAAGCCTTCATGCTCTCGCAGGGCATTGGCGATGCCGTTTACTTCGGGCCAGAAGCCGAATTCTTCATTTTCGACGACGTGAAGTTCTCCACCGACATGTACAAGGTCGGGTTCCAGGTCGACAGCTCCGAATTGCCGTCGAACTCGGATACGTCTTACGAAATGGGCAATCTTGCCCACCGCCCACGCGTCAAGGGCGGCTATTTCCCCGTGCCGCCGATCGATAGCTGCCAGGACATGCGCTCTGAGATGCTGTCGGTTCTGACCGAGATGGGCGTCACGGTCGAAAAGCACCATCACGAAGTCGCGTCCGCCCAGCACGAACTTGGCGTGAAATTCGGCCCGATGATCCAGATGGCCGACCACATGCAGATCTATAAGTACGTTGTGCATCAGGTGGCCCAGGCCTACGGCAAGACGGCCACCTTCATGCCGAAGCCGATCTTCGGCGACAACGGTTCGGGCATGCACGTCCACCAGTCGATCTGGAAGGGCGGTCAGCCGATGTTTGCCGGCAATAAGTACGCCGACCTGTCGGACACCTGCCTCTACTACATCGGCGGCATTCTCAAGCACGCCAAGGCGATCAACGCTTTCACTAACCCGCTGACGAACTCCTACAAGCGTCTGGTGCCGGGTTACGAAGCGCCCGTCCTGCTTGCCTACTCGGCGCGCAACCGCTCTGCATCGTGCCGCATTCCGCACGTCTCGTCGCCGAAGGCCAAGCGCATCGAAATCCGCTTCCCTGACCCCGGCGCCAACCCGTATCTCGCTTTCACGGCGATGTTGATGGCCGGACTCGACGGTATTCTGAACAAGATCCATCCGGGCGACCCGATGGATAAGAACCTCTACGACCTGCCGCCGGCGGAACTCGCAAAGATCCCGACTGTGGCTGGCAGCTTGCGCGAGGCGCTGGACTCGCTCGACAAGGACCGGGCGTTCTTAAAGGCGGGCGGGGTCATGAATGACGACATGATCGATGCCTACATCGAACTGCGCATGGCAGAAAACATGCGCTACGAGATGACGCCGCATCCGGTCGAGTACGATATGTACTACTCGGTCTAAGCACTTCGGATGACCACACAGCATCCGCGCTCCTTAGGGGCGCTTCGGATGCCCACACAGCATCCGCGCATACTCCGGGGGGGAGTACGAGAGGGGCGGCTTTCGAGCCGCCCTTTTCGCTTTTAGTAGTGCTGGAGCGATTGAAGCGCGCGGCGGGATCAGTAGAAGATCAGGACGCCGACCAGGACGAGTGCAAGGCCGGCGCGATAAAAATTGCGCTCGTTGGCCCACAGCCAATTAAGAATGCGGCGGGGCATTTCGGCCCAACTCAGCCGCGCGAGCCAGGACAGCATAAGGCCGATGATGAGGCCGATCGACAGCGACCGGTAATCAAGCAGCGGCGTTGCATCACCGGCGGGGAAGCGAGTCAGGGATGCGCCGACGAGTGCAATGGCGCTGGCCGCGATCAGGCCAATCGCCATGAGTGAAACGAAACTGAGCATCGGTTTCATCGTGGTCCATCCTCCACGCACCGCACGGCCAATCACGCGCTTGCGACCGCAGGCTAGCGGCTGATGATTTAAGAATTGGTCAACCATGCGGGGCGATGGACGATACGCCATGCCTTCAGAGGGCGTCGCGTTTCGTGAATTGACAGCTTCGGCATCGAGGCGCAGACTTCAGGTAGTCCCTGAAGGGAGGTTTAAGAAAATGTCTCCGCCGGGTAGTCTTTCGCCGCAACCTCAGCGGCCCTGACGCACAGCTCCAAGGATCAAAGAGCGTGGGAGCACGCAAGGAAGATCCATACGAGATGCGCGAAGAGCGATCACAAGGGGCCCACTCATCCGTGGCCCCGCATGGGTGATCGTAAGCGCGTTCCAGTGCGCCGAGCGGTTCCGTGACAGTGCGGCCATAACCGACAATTTGGACGATTGAACAGAGTGCTAACGCGATACGTGGCGTTTGTTTCGGTGCGCGTGCCCGATGACGGAGATTTCGGTCGGGAATTGAGCGTGGCCCGCGGCGCGCTTGGAAAGTCCGGCTGGAACGGCGGCACGGTAGCGGCATGCATATCTGATGATCTGATGTGATTGGGTCGGGAGAACCAAGCGGAGTAACGAGGATTGGCAAAGTGGTCCGGGTCAGCGCTGAGCGCCATGACCCATGACGGATCCGACGGCCACATCCCGGTTCGCAAACAACCTCTCTGGACGAGCCCAACGCTCCGGGCCCGAAAAAGGCAGCCGCCTTTTTCGGGCTCTTGCTTTTGAGCGGCTGGATATGCGCCACGAGATTGGCCCCACAAACCGCCATGATCGCCCGGCAAGTTTTAGTGCCTGGCGGTTTCGAGGGATTGGGCGGAATGAATTGCTTCGTGCGGATTGTTTGCCTTTCAGCCGTTGTCGCCTCGTCGATGCTGCTGGTGCTTCAATCCCCTGTGTCGGCCCAGCCGCGCTACGCTTGGCGGGCTGAGGACGCGCAGACGCAGGCGACTTTGGAGGAGCGGTTTCCACCACCGCCCGGCTTTGAGCGCTTGGCCGTAGAGCCCCAATCTTTCGCGGAATGGCTCCGCGGGCTGCCGATGAAGCCCGACGGTGCGCCTGTCCTTTTACACACCGGGGCACCGAAATGGCGGCAAGACGTTCATGCGGGCGTGGTCGACATCGACGTTGGCAAACGCGACCTGCAACAGTGCGCCGATGCAATCATGCGGCTCAAAGCCGAGTGGCTTTATTCGCTCGGCCGCAAGTCCGACATCGCGTTCAATGATACGCAGGGCAAACGGCTGCGCTTTTCGGCACGGCCGAAGCAGGATTATCCCGGCTTTCGCAAGTACATGGACTACGTGTTCGCCTACGCTGGAACGTACTCCCTCGAACGCGAACTCGTGCCTGCCCCGCTCGACAGCGTTCGGGCCGGCGACGTGTTCATCAAAGGCGGTTTTCCGGGACACGCGGTGCTCGTCACCGACGTTGTGGTGAACAGGGCGACCGGAGAGACGCGCTTTCTGCTGACGCAAAGCTACATGCCGGCGCAGGAAATTCATGTCTTAAAGAATCCTGCGGCGATCGATGGATCGGTCTGGTACGCGACAGATTTCGGCGAAACTCTTGAGACGCCCGAGTGGCGCTTCCCGCGTCAGCAACTCAAGCGCTGGAAATCCTGAGGCGCTTCACCGCCAACAAGGGTGTCCCTGACTTGGCAATGCGGTCCGCTGCTTCGGGCAACGTCTCCACGACCGTCGCCATGTGATGGGCGTTGGCGTGGAGCAGCATGATGCCGTCGGCCATGATGCCGACATGGCCCTTCCAAAAAACGAGGTCGCCGCGTACGAGACCTTCGAATTCGCCGGAGACTTCAATCGCTTCGCCGAGTTCGGCAAACTGCATGTCGCTATCGCGCGGCGCGGCGATCCCGGAAGCCTGAAGCGAAAGCTGCACTAGACCCGAGCAGTCCACGCCGATGCGGCTTTTGCCGCCCCAGAGGTAAGGCGTATCGATGAACCGCTCGGCCACTTCGACAAAGTCGCGCGCGGATTTGTCGAGGCCCGCAATGTGACGGTTGAACACCCAGGCGCCGATGTGCGTGCGGCTGAAGCGCTCGCCTTCTTCCTCGATGGTCAGTTCGGCATTGAGGCTGAGGTGCAGTATCGGTGCGCATTTCATGTCGGCTTCGGGATATAGAAATGTCCCGATGGCTTTCACGCGGTGCGTCGGCGGCACAATGGCTTCGGCCAGCGCATTGGCTGGAACATAGCCGACATACCCGTCGCGTTCGAGCTGCACCCAGGCCCAGCCCTCCTGCTCGTCGAAGACGCGCACACGCTCACCGTACAGTGCTTCGGTATCGAGTCCGTCCGTGGGTACAGGGCGGCGGCGAAGGGGAACCGCAGGCCTTACGATCTGGGCTGGTTGGCCGGCGATATAGCGCATCGCTTCGTAGCGGCCGATGAGGCGTTCGTCGGCGAGATCCGGCCGAATTGCGTTGCGGCGCGTGTCGAGCAATTCGGACATCATGCGTCGGCCTCGCATTCGGCGCGCAGGACTTCCATCACGGTGCGGGCGGTTTGCACTTCCCCACCCTTCGGTCCCAACGCGCAAGGTGCAGGCCGCCATCCGTAGAGATCGAAGTGCACAAAGCGCGTGGCGTTC
This sequence comes from uncultured Hyphomicrobium sp., assembly GCA_964458265.1. Classification (GTDB taxonomy): domain Bacteria; phylum Pseudomonadota; class Alphaproteobacteria; order Rhizobiales; family Hyphomicrobiaceae; genus JAGVSR01. The sequence continues at coordinate 51,679 of CAYWIF010000012.1, forward strand.
TTGACGAACCGCTTCAAGAACAGTGCGGCGGTGATGGAGCCGGCGAAGGGGGTTCCCCAGATGTTGTTGACGTCGGCGACGTCGCTGTCGAGGTGGCGGTCATAGCCCGGCCAGAGCGGCAGCCGCCAGACGGGATCGCCGATCGTTAACCCAGTCTGCTGGAGGCTGGCGGCGAGGGCGTCGTCGTCGGTGAAAAGGGCGGGAAGATCGGGACCCAGCGCGGTGCGCGCCGCGCCCGTCAGGGTTGCAAAGACAAAGATACTTCCGGGGTTGCCTTCGCCGGCCAATGCAAGGGCGTCGGCGAGAACGAGGCGGCCTTCGGCGTCGGTGTTGCCGATTTCGACGGTGATCCCGGCCCGGCTCTGGATGATGTCGCCTGGGCGGAACGCGTCGCCGGAGATCGAATTTTCCGCCGACGCAATCAGCAGTTTCAAACGCACGTCGAGCCCCTGCCCCATGATCATGTGGGCAAGCGACAGCGCGACGGCAGCGCCGCCCATGTCCTTTTTCATGAGCAACATGCCGGAGGACGGTTTGATGTCGAGGCCGCCGGTGTCGAAGGTGATGCCTTTGCCGACGAGCGTGATCGCCGGAGCAGTGCTCCGGCCGCCGGGTTTTTGCCAGTCGAGCTCGATGAGGCGCGGCTGGCGCGGGCTGGCGCGGCCGACAGCATGGATCAGCGGAAAATTCTGAGCCAGGAGATCGTCGCCGACGACCGAGCGCACGGAAGCGCCGTGGACTGCGGCGACGGTGCGAACCGCAGCCTCGACTTCGGCCGGGCCGAGGTTGTTCGCTGGCGTGTTGATGAGGTCGCGGCCGAACCACACGGCGGCGGCCGTGTTGAGGAGCGCGTCCCGATCGATATTGCCGGGAAGCGCGAGACGCGCCGTTGCGTCCGTGACGCCGCTCGCATTCGACGACTTGTAGCGGCGGTAGCGATAGGCCCCGAGCGCCCACGACAAGGCGGCCATGTACGGCTGCGCAAACCCGTCCGCCAATTTGTAGGTTCCGGCCGGAAGCGCCGCTGATAGCTGGCCGAGGAGCAGCTCGGAGGCGCCGCAAGGTTCGCCAGACGTTCCGTTGCCTGCGCCCAGGAGCACGGCGGCGAGCGTTCCATCGGCGGCTGGGATGAGCGCATGGGATTTGGCGCTGCCTTTGAAAGCGATTGCGGACGCCCATGGCCGAGCCGCTGGGGGTAACGCGTCGGCTGATTTGCCGCTTTGGATCAAGTGGATCGGGATTGCGGGAGCTTCCGGTGGCGCAAAAACGCTCATCGAAGCGTTGAAGTCGATGGAGGGCGCGGGGTCGTTTTTGCTGGTCATGCGTCGTTATTCTCGGTGCTTGCAGCAGATGCCGTCTTGGGGCCGGCTGGACAAAATTGCTACGCCAGCACGGCAGAGCGGAACGCGCCTATCTTGTGCAGCGCCGCCAGCCGCCTTACGACCAGGGGTGGACCTAGCATATTCGCTGCAGGAAGGCGAAAGCATGCCCGAACCCACGCTCTCCCTCGTCATCGGCAACAAAACCTGGTCGAGCTGGAGTCTCAGACCCTGGCTGATACTCAAGAGATTTTCGATCCCTTTCGAGGAGATCGGCATCAGGCTCCGGCAGGCTGATTCCAAGTCGGCCATTCTCAATCATTCGCCCGCAGGCAAGGTGCCGGTCCTGCGCGACGGTGATCTGGTCGTGTGGGACAGTCTGGCGATCATCGAATATCTGGCCGATCTATATCCCGACCGTCCGATCTGGCCACGCGACCGCGTCGCGCGGGGTCTCGCGCGCGCCGTGTCGGCGGAAATGCACGCCGGGTTCCAGCAACTGCGCGAGGTCTGCCCGATGGACCTTTTCGCGGCCAAGCCGATGGACACTTTTCCGGAGGCCGTGGAACACAATATCCGGCGGATCGTGCAGGTGTTTCGGGAGTGCCGTACGTCATACGGCCAGGGCGGTCCATATCTCTTTGGAGACTTCTCGGCGGCGGATGCGATGTACGCGCCTGTCTGCTCACGCTTTCGAACCTACGTGCCGGACCTCGGCCGGTTCGGTGACGACGGCACGGCGGCCGATTACGTGCGGACGATTTTTGCCATGCCCGAAATGACGGAGTGGGCGGCAGGCGCCCGGTCGGAAGACGCTGCTTGATCCGCGGCCTCGAGTTGCATTGGCCCGGAGCACAACCCTTAAACCTTTGTTGAGACCTGTCCCAGAAACTGACGCCCGTAGCGAAAGCGGGGCGCGAGTGATTCGCTCGCCGGCCTTTGTGCGGGAGCAGTTGAGATGTCGGGTCCGTCGAGAAATAGAGCGGCAATCGTCGCACGTTCGGCCGTACTGGCCGTGGCGACACTGATGGGCGCCTGTTCAAGCCTGTCAGAAGAAACCGGGCTCAGCCTGCTCGCCGCATCGCAACCGCCAGCCGATGCGCGGGCGGCCAACGAAGGCGGCGCACCGCAGACCGAATTGGGCAAGGCGACCGAGTATTGGGGCAAGGAGTATTCGAAGAACCCCACCAACACCGAGGCGGCCGTCGCCTACGCAAAGAACCTCAAGGCGCTCGGCAACAAGACGGAAGCGTTCAACGTTCTGGCCCAGGCGGCGCAGACCAATCCCGACAGCCGGGAGGTCGCATCGGAATATGGGCGGCTGGCACTCGAACTGGAAAAAGTTTCACTGGCGTCGCAAATGCTGGCATTCGCCGACGATCCCATGCGGCCCGATTGGCGTGTGATATCGGCGCGCGGTGCGGCGCAGGCAAAACTCGGCAAATACAAGGAAGCCGTGCAGCATCTGGAGCGCGCCAATTTGCTCGCGCCCGAACAGGCATCGGTACAGAACAACCTCGCACTCGCCTATGCGATGAGCGGCGACCCGTCGAGGGCTGAAACGATGCTCCGCAAGGTCGTCGCACGCGATGGCGGGACGCCGAAGACCAAGCAGAACCTCGCGCTCGTCCTGGGGCTGCAAGGAAAATACGACGAGGCGACGCAGGTCGGTTCGCAAGTGGTCAGTGCCGACATCGCCAAGCAGAACACCAATGTCGTGCGCCAAATGGTGAAGCTCGAACCCAAGGCTTCGCAACCGTTCACCGCACCGCCGGCCATTGCCGCGGTACCAGCGCCGGCACCCGCTACCGGCTGGACGACGGATGTTGAGCTCGCGGCTACCCCGGCCGCTTTCAAGCCGGCCGAAGTCCAGAACACGGCCACGAGCACGTGGGGCGCCACGGTAGTTTCGGCGGCGGAATAAGTTCAAGGCCGGTTGAAGCGCGCTATGAAGCGGCGGTCGATCCAGTCCTTCCATCTCCAGGCCCAATGACCGGCGGCGGCAAATGAGCCGCGGCTGGCGACGGCGGAATTGTCACCGAGCGAGATCAGCGTGAGAAATGCGCGCTGCGGCACGTAGGGATCGAGTAGCCCGGTCATGAGATGGCGGCGCAAATGGTGCGCGAGGACCGGACCCTGGCGAACAGCAAAAACTCCGGCCTTCGGCCGTGGATGCTCGATGACGGTCGCGCAGTCACCGGCGGCAAAGATGTCTTCGTCGCTGAGCGTCTGCAAGGTCGGGCGCAAGGCGAGGTAGCCGTCTTTGTCGCGCGCCAGGCCCGTGCCGCTGAACCACTCCGGCGCCTTGGCCTTCGTGGACACGATGGCGGCGTCGCAGGCGATTTCGCGGCCGGAACGAAGCCGCAATTGTCCTGGATGGATTGCGACCGCAGCGTCGTTTTCGATGACGTCGATTTCGCTTTGTGCCAGTGCGGCGCCGACCAGGCGTTGGGCACGCGGTGGATAGCCGGGCAGGACGCCCGTGCCGGCGATTAAGGTGTAGCGGAACGGGTCATGCCGCCGCTTGTCCCAGGTTTGCGTGGCCGTGAGACGGTGGCGGGCGGCCAGGACGAGTTCGACACCGGCCGCGCCCCCGCCGACAACGGCAATGTTGCGTGGACCTTCCGGTGCTTGGGCACGCGCCAGAAGTTCCTGCCACTTCGGCGCGAACTGCGAAACGGGCTTCACGAGCAGCGCGTGATCTAGAGCGCCGGCAATGTCGCTCACATCCGGCGTGATGCCGACGTCGAGAGAGAGCACATCGTAGGGGATCTCGGCACCGCCGATGAGCTTTAGTCTCCGCCGTTCGCGGTCGATCCCGATGGCCGTTCCCTCGACGAGGCGAACGCAGGCCTTGCTGCAAAGGCGATGGAGATCGATGAGACACTCAGACAGCGCGTAGTGGCCCGCGACGAACCCCGGCAACATGCCCGAATACGGCGCCATCGGTTCCTTGGTGACGAGCGTGATATCAACGTCAGTCATGGGTTTGAGGGCAAAGGCCTCAAGCACGAAGACATGGGCATGACCGCCGCCAACGAGCACAAGCTGCTTTCGGGACTGCGCGTTCTTCATGTGGCTTTTCGCGCCGCGTCCAGGGCTGCGGGGAGCACTTCGGCCAGGATGTCGAGTTCTTGATCCAGCCCGCAACTGATGCGGATGCAGCGGTCGAGGCCGGGCGCGGCGGGCTTGCGGACGAAGACATCGCGGGCGATCAGTTCATCCAGGACGGATTTCGCGAAATTCCCGTCGCGGCCGCAATCGACGGCAACGAAATTGGTGGCGGACGGCAGCGGCTCAAGGCCGCTGGCCCGCGCGATCTGGGCGATGCGTTCGCGTGACCGGGCGATCGCAGCGACGGCGGCGGCGAGATGCGGCTGATCTTCGACAGCGGCGAGGGCCGCAATCTGGCCGGTACGGTTGATGCCGTAGTGATTGCGGACCTTTTCAAAGTTGGCGATCAGGCCGGCCTCGCCCACCGCGTAACCGATCCTCGCTCCTGCAAGTCCGTAGGCCTTGGAGAAGGTTCGCAACCGGAGCACCTGCGGGTTGGCACTATCGATCGCCGGAACGCTATCACCCGGTGCCGTATCGCAGTAGGCCTCGTCAAGCAGCAGAAGGAGCCCGGCCGGGAGAGCCTGGATCAGCCTTTCCAGGTCTTTTGCCGGCCACCATGAGCCCATGGGATTGTTGGGGTTGGAGACATAAAGCACGCGAGCCTGTTCGCGGACGGCGGCAGCCAGCAGCGCGTCCAGGTCCTCGCGGTCGTCGCGGAAGGGAACCTTGACGAGACGCGCACCCTGGACAGCGACGTGGAAGTTGAATGTGGGGTAGGCGCCATCCGAGGTGACAACGGGCGTGCCTGGGTCGGCCGCAATCTTGACGGCGAGGCCGAGCAGGCCATCGATCCCCTCGCCTATGACCACATTTTCAATGCCGACGCGATGCAGGCGAGCGACAGCGGCGCGTAGATCATGGTTTTCCGGGTCGCAGTATTTCCATGTTTCGCGTGCGGCCGCCACGATTGCGGCCTCGGCCTTGGGAGAGGGACCGAAGGCGCTTTCGTTGGCGCCGAGGCGGGCGCGGAACGGGCGGCCGCGCTGACGCTCCATCTGTTCGGGACCGACAAATGGGACGGTATGCGGCAGCGCATCGACAACGGCTGTAATGATCGGCTTTTTCACCCGCGCGCTGCCTCTGGTCAGATGAGCCCCAGCGCGGCGAGATCGCGCCGCATGGCCGGTGGCAGTTCGCCCACATCGCCGCGCGGGCTTCCGGCCAAATCGGCCGGAGCGTCCGCAGGGTCCAGATAGCGCCAACCCTGAAAAGCGCGGCGCGGGACCGGGCGGACCGGGACGATCTGAGGGTCGAGCAACAGCAGGCAACAGGGAGTGCCATCTTCCTTGCGGCCATCCTCGAAGCCGACAAGGCGCTGCCGCGCCTGGATCAGTCCCTTGACCACCCAATAGAGCGATCCACCGTCCAGGAGTTCCGCCGTTTTCTTCGGGGTCTGGAAGGTCGTGTGAAACACGGCAGACTTGTTACCGACTTTGCGCCAGAACTGACGATTGGCTGCCTGCCATTGGGCGTGGTCCTCGACCGACTCGGAGCCGACCGAGAGCTTGATCATGTGTACCGTCATTCCACCGCCCTCCATGCTCGATGTCCGCGACCGCGTGTTGTGCAGTTATCCCGGGCGCGCGAAAAGTGCGACGGGCCATCCACAGCTTTCGTGACCAGCGCTATTCGGAGCAGGTGCCGGTGTACTGTCCGAAGACCGGTTGCCCGACGACGCCGAGGTGGCGCGAATGGACGGCAGGGTAGAGGCCCGTCTGGGAGTCCTTGTCGTAGATCGTGGTCAGGTTGAGGAAGCCTTCGTTGACCACCTCAAGGAAGTGATTGGCGTTGACGGCGCGAACGATGCGGACCGGCACGGGGCTCTTGCCTTGCTCCGCGGTCAGGGCCGCCGATTGCCCGTCGAGATCAATCTGCGAGATGGAGAAGGTCAGATCGCTCGCCGGTTTGGAAGCGAATTTGCCGGATTCGTACGTGACCGATGTTCCAGACGTGAAGGTGCACGCCAGGCGGGCCGGAGGTTGGTCGGCGTCATCGGCTGAGGCCGGGCCGATGAGGACGATCAGCACACATGCGATCCGTGCCGCACCGGCCGTCCAGTCGATTGTCATGACCATCTCCTTGGGCACCGAATGATGCGGACGCGAGGGGATTGAAGCCGGGGCGGGTGGGGTCTGGCAAGCCGTCATTTGGCCCTTCCAACCGCAATATGCCGCCTTGCTTATGCCCGGCTTATCGAGAACCATCGGGCGATTGGCTCTTCGTCTTCCCATGGGCTCCGTGATCGATCGCGCTCACATCGTCGTGCCGGCACTGATGCTGGCCATTTTGCCTGGTTGCGCGGGTTCCGGCGCGGATGCGGGCGCGCCGCTCCTGCCACAGGCTTATTCGCTCAGTGCCGAGGAGAAAAAGTTGGATTGCCGCCGGTTGACGGGCCGAATTCAAGTGCGTCTCCTGGCGTTGCGCGGGGAAGAGTTCAAGGTGCAGCCGTCATCGGCGGCTCAATCGATGCGGTCGGCGACGAGTGCGGCACTGGGCACAGACACCGCGAAGAACGCGGCCGTGCGTGCTTCGTCCGAGCGGCCGATGCTCGACGCCTACAATGGGCGGCTCAAGGAATTGGGATGCGCGAGCTTCGATATCGGAAAGGAACTCGAAGCCCGGCCTTCCGCGCCGACGCCCCATCCGACCATTCCAGCGGCCAAGAAAGCGTCGTGATGGGTCTTGGCGTTCAGGGGCACTTCGCTTTGCCGAGGTAGCTCTTGTCGGCGTAGCCTTCGAGCGCGCCCTTGCGGACGGCGCACCAGTAGCCGCGCAGGGTGCACAGGGGCTTTCGCTTTTCGAGAATGTCACCGGCGGACGCCGTGCCGATGACCGCCGCATCGCCGTAAGGGCGCGCGCGGATGTTTAGGGCGGGTGTCGTGACCAGGAAGCAGCCGTAGTTTTTGGCCGCCTCAGCGGGCGACGGCGAGACGGCGACGGGGGCCGCGCCAGCCAGCACCAGTCCTGCAAGGCCTACCAGCCGCCAGATTTTTGTCATGTCCTGTGTTCCCTGAATTGCATAAGCGCGTTCGTTGCGAGAGTGATAATGGCCGATTGCGGCAGTTGCGCGAAAGAACGCCCGTGTGGCGCGGCGGCGGTCGCCTGCTATAGGTCTTATTCGAGATTTGCGTGTTGGTTCGGGGGCCTACATGGTGCCGCATGCCTCAAACGCGGGCGACCGGCCGGGGAAAGTTCCGTGGCCGCCGATCCTGCTTGTCCTGGCGGTGGCCGGCGCGGTGGCGCTCGGACGATCGGTTCCGCTGCCGTGGCCGGGCGTGGGCGACGGGGCGGCGTCGGCGGTCGGCCTCGGGTTCGGGGTGGCCGGCGTTCTCATTCTGGCGTGGGCCGGCATGACGCTACGGCGGCACCAGACAACAATTCTGCCGCACGAAGGCGCCTCGACGTTGGTGACGGAGGGACCCTACCGTTGGCGGCGGCACCCGATCTACATCGCGGACGTGTTTTTGCTGTTCGGGGCCGCGGAACTGACGCGCAACATCTGGTTTGTCATTCTGGCTTTTGCTTTCGCCGGGCTCGTCACCTATCTCCAGATCATTCCGGAGGAACGGCATCTGGAAGCCAAATTCGGCGATGCGTGGCGATCGTATGCGGCGCGCACGCGGCGGTGGATCTAACTGACATGGCCGTCGACTATGCCGAAAAGGAGCGCGAATTCCTCGATGGCCTCGCCGAGGACACGGGCCGCGATCTTGCGGGCTGGATGGCGGCGATCGCGGAGACGCGTTTGACCGACCGGAACGCGATCATCGACTGGCTGCGGCAGCAGGGCTTTCTGTTTGCGCGCGCGTCCTGGATGGAACGCATTTATCACAATGGCGGGCGGCCCATTTATCTCGAAGCACCGTCAGAACGCAGACCGGCCCTTGCCGTCCCGTTCGCGGCCGCCAAGGACGCGCAGACGGCACAGCCGTCCGGACTGCGCGCAACAGCCGTGCCGACGGGCTCGGCGGCGCTCGAGACGCTGTTGGCGGAGGCAAAGGGATACCGCCCACTGGCCCAATTGGTTTTGAAAGAAATCATGAGCATCGCGCCGGGAGCCATCCTGGAGCCGCGCGAAGGTTATGTTGCGATCCAAAATCCGCGCGGTGCCCTGGCCGCCGTGCTGACCGTCACGGCGCGGGAGTTGCGTCTCGGACTCGCCAACGGGGAGCGCGCCGACCCCGCGCCATTCACCAAAGCCAAATTTCCCAAATCGTCGCCCGAGATTCCCGCAGCGATCACACATATGGTCGTTCTGACCGACGCGCGGCAGGTCACACCCGAGCTGATGACGGCGGTAGCGCAGGCCTTTGCGCCTGCGTGATAGCGCCATTGCCGGACGTGACGCGGGACACCATCTAATCGCCAGAATTGCCACGCCTCTAGTGCTCATGGAGGACATCGCCATGCCGCGTTCCCTGCCGCGCCGAGGCGCAATCGCCGCCGCCCTGATCATTGCTGTTTCGCCAGCCGCACTCGCTGCCGAGCGGAACCAGACCATTGCCGACATTCTTCAGCGCACGCAGACGGCCGCAGCGGATGCGGTTGAAGGTGCGACGGTGGTCGATGGTGATGCGGTTCCAGCCGATCCGCGCTCCGGCGACAAGGATTACGAGCAGGCACGCCTCTTGATGCAGGCCGTCGAAGACATTCTCGCCGATACGGCTGAGAAGCGCGGCGACATGCGGACGTTGCCCAAGGAAAGCGAATTCGTCGTCGCGCCATTTTTTGCCGAAACCCGTGAAGACCGCGAGCGCAAGGTGAAGGCCCTGCTCGACAGCGCGCTCGGTATCGTAACGGACGTTCCGGTTGTCGAGGTGCAAAAGCGGATCGAGAGCCACCGCCGGACGATCCTGGACCTGGAAAATCAGATCGCGCGGATGAAAGAAAAGCAGTTGATGGCACCGAAAGATGCCGCGCTGCCGGGTGTGCTGACCGATACGGTCGGTTCGCTCGAAACCGGGATCCAGGATCTACAGGCCCGCATCGCCAAGAACCGGGACGAGATCTCGGCCGCCAAGGGCGAGGTCGGTGCGGCGTTGAAGTCGTCGGGCGCCGATCTTTCTCCTGAACAACTCGATCTCCTGCTCGACGGCGTCCTGTCGGGCGATCTCGTCCGCCTCGTCGCGACGTTCGAGGCTGCCAAGCTCATCGATCAGCAGTTGGCGCGGCTGGTCGAAGCCGCGGGCGACAACGCGGGCGCGGCGCGCAAATATTTCGCCATGCACGCGGCGCTGTTCGCCATGCTCGTCCACGCGCAGGACATGGCCATCACGAAAATCGACAAGCAATATCTTCCGCGGCTCGACGCCGTCATGAAGGACATCGCCAACGCCAAGACGCGGACCGGCGAGCTGTTGCGCGCCGACAACCGGCCGGATCAAGAGCGCATTCTGGAGGCGAACCGCGAAAGCCAGAAGATCGCAGAGGATGCCGCGAAGGCCTACCGGCGCTACTTGCAGCTCCAGCGCGAGCAGATCGCGCGGGCCCGTCAGAAGGCCTCGCACGACCTCAGAATCGCAGACAACACGTTCGAAACCGTGCAGGCGAGCTTCGAGCTAAACAATCTGATGCGCGACGGTTCGGCCTCGTTCGAGGCCTTGCAAAAGCTAGAGGCGCCGACGTTCGAGCAGATTTTCCGCAATGAGGAACTGCGCCGGGAATTCGAGGCGCTGACACGTAAGCTCGATCAGCCGTCGAGCTGACCGGTCAAAACAGCCAGATCGAGGCAAGCCCGAGGAAGGCGAAGAAGCCGACGCAGTCGGTCACCATGGTCACGAACACGCCCGAGGCGGGGGCAGGATCGAGTTCGAAGTGGTCGAAGACGAGCGGGATAAGGATGCCGGCCACGCCCGCGCAGAACAAATTGACGATGATCGCGGCGCCGATCACCGCACCCAAGATTCCCGATCCAAACCAGATGAATACGACCGCCGCCATGATCAGCGACAGCGCAAGGCCGTTCAAAAGGCCGACGAGAGCTTCGCGGGTGATGACGCGCCGGGCATTCGACGAGCCGAGCTTGCTGGTTGCAAGTGCACGCACAGTCACGGTCATGGTCTGGGTGCCGGCATTGCCGCCGATCGAAGCGACGATCGGCATCAGAATCGCAAGCGCGACCATCTGCTCAATCGAGGCATCGAACTGCTGGATGACGAAGGACGCGAGGATGGCCGTGCCGAGATTGACGACCAGCCACGGCACGCGGCTTTTCACGGTTTCAAAAACGCTGTCGGCCAGGCTTTCGTCGCCAACGCCGGCCAGCGCCTTCATGTCTTCGTCCGCTTCGTCGTCGAGAACCTCGACCACGTCGTCGACCGTGACGACGCCGACCAGACGCTGGTTCTCGTCGACGACTGGAACGGAGAAGAGATCGTAGCGCTTGAATTGCCGCGCGACTTCTTCCTGGTCTTCGGTGGCCAGCACGACGTGCCGGTCGGTTTCCATCAGTGTTTCGACGAGGACGTTCCGCTTGGCGCGCAGGAGGCGCGAAAGTTCGACGCTGCCCAGTACGCGGAACGAGGGATCGACGACGAAAATTTCGGAGAAGCTTTCGGGCAAGTCGTCGGCTTCGCGCATGTAGTCGATAACCTGCCCCACGGTCCAGAAGGGCGCCACGGCCACGAAATGCGCCTGCATGAGGCGGCCGGCCGTCTCTTCGGGATATTCAAGATTGCGTTCGAGGGCGGCGCGGTCGGACGTCTCGAGGTGGGAGAGAACTTCTTGCTTATCGCTCTCCTCCAGGCCTTCGATGATGTAGGCGGCGTCGTCAGTGTCGAGTTCCTTGACGGCGCGGGCGAGAAATTCGTTGGGCAGCGCCTCGGAGAGCTGGTCGCGGACGGTTTCGTCGAGCTCGGAGAAGACTTCGAAGTCGAAGTCGGAGCCAAAGGCCTCGATAAGCTCAACGCGCTGGTCGGGGTCGAGCAGTTCGATGACGTCGGCCAGATCCGGGGTGCGCAGGTCCTCGACAAGGTGCCGTGCGGCCTCGGGAGCGCCCGCGGCGAGGGCTGCGGCCACATCGCGAACCAGTTCCTCGGTCGTGGCTTCCTCGGCTTCGGGGGACGCGGTGGTCGGGCCGGGCTGAGACACGTGTGCGTTTTCCTCGTCTCGTCGCGTAGAGTTGTGTCCACCAGCGGCGGCCTCAACGTTCGGGCGGCATTAGCATATGTACGGTTGCCCGCCTACCGTGGTGCGCGAAAGGCACAGGCAAATTCTTGCCGGCTTGCCCGAATGGAAGCGGCGCGGGTAAGGTTTGCCGGCGGTTCGAAGCAGCACTCATTTTGCGCGCTGACGGAACGCTCAATGTACCGCCCGCTCAGCATGGGGATGACGGTTAGATGACACTTGCCGCGCGGCAGGTCTCGCTCCGGGGATTGATGATCGTCCTGCTGTTGATCGCAGGCGGCGATGGAGCGCGCGCCAATGAGGCGGCGACAGCCGGGGGCACTTGCGCCGGCGGCCCGGACGCACTGGGGGTCGCGCGCGTGGCCGAGATCGACACGACCGGCGGGCCAAGGTTCGGCTCGCCCGGGCCCGAGCCGTTCCCATTGCTGAACGACAGGGAAGTCGTGCTGACCTTCGACGATGGACCGGTGCGGCGATACACGCGCCCCATTCTGGATGCCCTGGACGAGGAATGCGTCAAAGCGACGTTCTTCACCGTGGGGCGGATGGCGATCTCGGACCCCGAGACGCTGCGCGACACGGCGGCGCGTGGGCACACGATTGCCTTGCATAGCTGGTCGCACAAAAGGCTCGACCGGATCGGGACGGCCGCTTCCAAACAGGAGGTCGAGCTTGGCCTCAGCGCCACCACGCTGGCGCTTGGGCATTCGGTGGCGCCGTTTTTTCGTTTTCCCTACCTCGGCGAGAGCACGGCGATGCGCGCCCATTTGAAAGCGCGCGACCTTGCCAACATTGCCGTCGATGTCGACAGCCGCGATTTCCTGACCCGCAATCCCACCGTGATGCGCAACAACGTGATGTCGCAACTCGCAAGAAAAGGGCGCGGGATTATTCTGTTCCACGACATCCAGCCTTCGACCGCGGGCGGCATCCGGGCGCTGCTCGGTGAACTCAAGGCGAAGGGGTACCGGGTGGTGCACATCGTTGCGAAGGGTTCGATTGCAACGCTCCCGGAGTTCGACGCGATCGCGGAGCGGGAGGCGCAACGGCGGCGGATTGCGCTGTCGCGGCAGCCGCTGGCCAACCGTTCAGCCGTCTGGCCCATGACACCCGGTGACGGGGAAACTTTGCCTTGGACGGCACCCGCGCCGGCTGCCCAGCCGGTAAGGTCCAGTTCCGGTGCGCCGCCGCTGCCACCACCGGTGCGGCCGAATCTGCGCCCCACCGTGACTGACGACGCCTGGGCGACTCACCCGCTGGGCCGGCCGTAGGGATGCCTCTAAGCCTCATCCTGCACACGAACTGAACGCACCGGGTTGCTGGTCCAGATAAAATCAGCGACCTTCCGTCCGCGCAGGGGCCCGGGGGCAATACGAGATGTATTCGAGACTAAGGCTGGCAGCCGCCGTGTTTCTGGCCGGCGTCTTCGGTGCGGCGCATGACAGCCGGGCGTACGGTCCTTGCGCAAACCCCGCTCAGGCGCTCGGTGTCGAGCGGGTCGTGGAGATCGACGCCGCGACGGGTCCTCTCTATGGCGATATCTCGGTGCTGAAGCGGGAGGAGAGCTTTCTCGCGCCGGGCGAGGTTGTCCTGACCTTCGACGACGGTCCCATGCCGTGGATCACAAAATCCATTCTCGACACGCTGGACAGGTTTTGCACCAAGGCGACATTCTTTTCCGTTGGGCGCATGGCCGTCGCCTATCCAGCCAGCGTGAAGGATATTCTGGCGCGGGGACATACGCTCGGCTCGCACACCTGGTCGCATCCCTTGAACCTCAAGCGGCGCGGCATCGAGCGGGCCGTCGATGAGATCGAGCGGGGGTTTTCGGCCATCGCGTTGGCAGCCGGGCAGCCCATCGCGCCCTTCTTCCGCTTTCCTGGCCTCAGCGACAGCGATCCGATGATGGCGTATCTGCAGTCGCGCGGGATCGCGGCCTTTACCGTCGATGTCGTGTCGAACGACAGCTACATCGGCGGCGCGGACCGGCTGGCGTCTTACACGCTGTCCCAGATCGACGGGCGGCGGGGTGGCATCGTGCTGTTTCACGACATCAAGAGCGCCACTGCGAAGGCCCTTCCGGCGATCCTCTCCGGCATCAAACAGCGGGGATACAAGGTCGTTCACATGCGGTCGAAGACGCCGTTGGTGCCGGTCGATACCTACGATGCCGAACTGACAAAGCTCTTGGCGAAGTCGCAGCCGAAAGCGAAGGAGCCCGCCACACTCGTTGCGGCTTCCGTGCAGGGCGGCGCCGGGCAATCCGCGGGCGATCAGCAACCGCATCTGTTGCCGTTTTTCGGTTCGCCGGCCGTCTTGAAGACGCTTGCCGGTGAGGACGCGACGGTCACGTCGCTTTCTCCGCCGGCCCGCGTCCGGCAGAGCGCACCGGCGCGGGAGCACAGCGAGACTGAGCCGCGCGAAAAGACGGCGCAGCGGGCTCAGGCCGCGAAGAAAGCCAAGACGGCGCGCGTGAAGCGCGCGACCGTCAGCGAGCCGCCACCGTTTTCACTGTTTGGGTTTTGATAATCGGCGTCACGGCCGAATTGCGATTGCGGACACGGCTTGCCTGAAAGCCGCAACCCGGGCGGTTGCGTTGGCAAGCGGCATCGCGCAAGTAAATATGGTGCGGTTGAGAGGACTCGAACCTCCACGGGTTGCCCCGTTACCACCTCAAGGTAGTGCGTCTACCAATTCCGCCACAACCGCATGGGTCGTCCCGCTGAACATTAAGATCGCCGGGAAGAACCGCGCAGAGCCTCCGGGTTCACCGGGGCAATGCCGAGGCGACGGGAACTAACAGACGGTACCGGAGATGGCAAGGGCGAACCCGGCCATGGCGGACAACTTCGCCGGGATGCGGCAAGGGGCATCAGTTGCGGGGCCACCTGGGGTTGGCGGTGCCGATCGCCGGCTGGCAAAGTCAACGGCATCGGCGTGGGCCAGGGTGCGGCCTCAAACGAACGGATCGCGATATGGCGGCTTTAGATGTTCCCATCCGGGTGATGCGTTCCGCCGATCCGGTGGGATATCCCGAGAGCGTCGCGTTCATGTTGCAAGAGACGGATCGCATTGCGCGTGGCGAGGCGCGGGAACTGCTGTGGTTCCTCGAACACCCGCCGCTCATCACCAAGGGTTCGCGCGGGCGCGATGTACATCTTCTCGAGCGCAGCCGCTTTCCGGTGTTCGAGACGGACCGGGGTGGAGAGTTGACCTATCACGGACCCGGCCAGCGCATTGTCTACACGCTCCTCGACGTGCGGCGGCACACCGCTGGCGACGTGCGCGCTTTCGTGCGGCTGTTGGAGGCGTGCGTGACCGGTGCGCTCGCCAGGCTCGGCGTGACGGCGACGGGTGATCCGGTGCGGCCGGGCGTGTGGGTGCGCGGGGCGGATCTGCCGGGCGGCGAAGCCAAGATCGGAGCGCTCGGGCTTAAGGTGAGGCGCGGGATCAGCCTGCATGGGCTCAGCCTCAACGTGGCGCCGGATCTTTCGCATTTCGGCGCAATCGTCGCGTGCGGGCTTGAAGGTTCGGCCGTGACGAGCCTTCAGGCGCTTGGGCGGACTGTGGACATGGAAACTGTGGATAACGCATTGATCGCGAGTTTCGCGGAGCATCTCGGTGCGTTGGAAGCCGTGGCTGGCCCGATGGCGCAGCCGTACGCTTGAGGCGATCGGCCCATATCGCTGGCCCGTGAAGGCGCGGGTGCCGCAGCCGGGCGGGCCGGCATCGTGACGAAAACGGCACCCGGGCCAAGAGGCACGGGTGCCGCAATACAGTGCCTCGCATAACTCCGACGCGCTAAGGGCCGGGCTTGAAAGGCTGGCCGGATACTCCGGATGACGGAGATGCCGGCGGCTCCTGCCCTTCTGCGTAGAGATCGCCCCCCTCGATGGCCGTGACCTCGGTGCCTTCGAGCACGTAAGGATTCACGTCGTCGCCGTCGATGCGAATGCTGCATCCGCGTTTGCAGACCCCTTCAAGAACCTCGTCTTTTTTGAGAACGTGGTCTTTCTGGGTGTCCCCCTCGATGATCGTGACCTTGCGGTCGGCATCATCCCGGTTGGTGACCGACGCCGCGTTAGCAGCGGAGAAAACACTGATCAGCACCGCCGCTGGAACCAACGAAGCTCTCAAGAGCCGACTCACGGGGTTCCGGGGCACGAGGCAGGAAACTCTTACTTCTTCTTCTTCGCCGCCGGCTTCTTGGCAGCCTTCTTAGCGGCAGGCTTCTTTGCAGCTTTAGCCATGATATTCGTCCTTCAGTTTTTGCACCGGGCATGACTGCACGGCTTTGCTTTCCCGACTCGCCGTCGAGACGACCGCAATGTGGTGAGAATCAAATCGGGCTTCAAACGGAATTTTCCGCTGACCACTATCGAAATTTTCGATAGATAGAACAGAAGCGTCGCATCCGCCGCGAGTGCGCACATGGATATCAACCTCGCCCGCACGTTCCTGATGGTCGCCGAAACGGGCAGCTTCATCGATGCCGCTCATCGTTTGAACATCACGCAGTCAACTGTTTCGGCGCGTATCAAGGGACTGGAGGACCTGCTCGGGCGTCCCGTTTTCGAACGCTCGAAGTCAGGCGCCGATCTAACGGCGGCCGGCGAACAGTTCCACAAGCACGCGCTGGCACTCGTTCGCGTATGGCAGCGCGCGCAACTGGAAGTGTCGCTTTCCGACCAGCACCGCGACCATATTGCCATCGGCGCACCGGCCACGCTCTGGCACGGCGTGCTTCTCAAGACGATCTCAAAGTTGCGAACGGAGACGCCCGACATCGCGATCTCCGCGGTGGCCGCCGTTCAGGATGTGCTGACACAGCGCCTCAACGAAGGCACCCTCGATCTCGCCATCATGTACCGGCCGATTCAGCCGCCGGGGCACACGGTGGAGCATCTTTTCGACGAGGAGTTCGTGCTGGTGACCGGCGCGCGAACCGGCCAGAAAAAGGGTAATACCGACTATGTGTTCATTAACTGGGGATCGGACTTCCAGCGCGACCACGCGGCGGCCTATCCCGAATTGATCAAGCCGGGACTATCGCTGGATCTCGGCAACATGCCGCTGGACTACGTTCTAGCGAACGAGCTTTCCGCCTATTTCCCGATGCGGCTGGTGAAGCCCTACCTGTCGCGGGGGCGGCTGAAACAGCCCAAGCGCGCACGCCGCTTTGTCTATCCCGTCTACCTCGTCTATCCGGAAGCGCGCGACGAGGATGCGTACGACCCCATACTCGACATGCTGCGCCGGGAAAGCGGCCGATACGCGTCAGATTAAACGCTTGAACATTCCAGCTTGCGGTTGGCTACTCCCCTGTGGGGAGCCGGCCGAATTCCTCAGTTGCGCGTGGCGACACCCCTGCGGGGAGCCGGCCGAATTCCTCAGTTGCGCGTGGCGACACCCCTGCGGGGAGCCGGCCGCCACGCGCTTGGAATGGCGTGCTAGAATGACCGGATCAGGCGAATTCGAGGATGACGGCGTCGACGGCCAAGCTGTCGCCGGGTTTCGCGTTCACCTTTTTGACTTTGCCGTCGATCTCGGCGCGCAGGATATTTTCCATCTTCATCGCCTCGACGATCGCGAGCGGGTCGCCGGCCTTCACATCCGACCCTTCCTCGACATTGATCGCCTTGACGAGACCGGGCATCGGGCAGAGCAGGAATTTGGACATATCGGCGGCGGCCTTGACCGGCATCAGAGCCGCCAACTCGGCCTCGCGCGCCGTGAAGACGTGGACGGGGACCGAGATGCCGCGATAGGCGAGGTTCAGTCCATTGAGGCGCGGGCGGACCATGATCGAGACGTCGCGATTGTTCACCTTGCCGTGCCACACCGGCTCGCCGGGGGTCCAGTTCGAGACGATTGAGATCGTGTCGCCGCGCTTGCCGTTCTCGCCGAGCATCGTGACGGCGTACGAGTGACCCTCACCGCCTACTTCCATCTTCAACAGGTCATCACCGATCTTGACCGCGCGCAGCTTGGCGAAGCTCACGGCTGTGCCCGACATCTGATGCGTGATCTGGCGGCGGCGCGAATTCTGCTGATGATCGATGACCGCCGCGACGGCGGAAAGAACGCGGCGCTCCTCGCCCTCGGCGGCGCGCGGCTTGAAGCCGTCTGGGTATTCTTCCTTGATGAAGCCGGTTGAAATCTTGCCCGAGATCCAGCGCGGGTGCTGCATCACGGCCTGCAGGAACGGAATATTGTGCTGAATGCCGTCGATGTAGAATGCGTCAAGCGCATCGGCCTGGGCGGCGATGGCCTTCTCGCGGGTCGGCGCATGGGTGACCAGCTTGGCGATCATGGGGTCGTAGTACATCGAGATTTCGCCACCTTCGAAGACCCCGGTGTCGTTGCGGACGGTGGCACCGTCGCGAACGCCCTCCGCCGGCGGGCGATATTTCACGAGACGTCCGATGGACGGCAGGAAGTTGCGGAACGGATCTTCGGCATAGACGCGGCTTTCGACAGCCCAGCCGTTGATCTTGACGTCGGACTGCTTGAAGGGGAGCTTTTCGCCGGCGGCGACGCGGATCATCAATTCGACGAGGTCGACGCCGGTGACCATCTCGGTGACCGGGTGCTCGACCTGGAGGCGCGTGTTCATTTCGAGGAAGTAGAAAGAGCGGTCCTGGCCAGCGACGAATTCGACGGTGCCGGCGCTGTCGTAACCAACGGCTTTGGCCAGCGCGACGGCCTGCTCACCCATGGCTCTGCGGGTTTTTTCGTCGAGGAGCGGCGACGGCGCCTCTTCCAGGACCTTCTGATTGCGGCGCTGGATCGAGCACTCGCGCTCGGCCAGGTAGACGACGTTGCCGTGCTTGTCGCCGATGAGCTGAATTTCGATGTGGCGGGGGTCGACGATGAACTTTTCGATGAACATCCGGTCGTCGCCGAACGAGGCTTTCGCCTCCGATTTGGCGAGCGGATAGCCTTCCTCGACTTCCTTGCGGTTGAAGGCGATGCGCATGCCCTTGCCGCCGCCGCCGGCGGAGGCCTTCATCATCACGGGATAGCCGATATCCTCGGCGATCTTGATGGCGTGCTTGACGTCGTCGATCTCGCCCATGTAGCCGGGGACGGTGGAAACCTTGGCGGCGGCTGCCGCCTTCTTGGATTCGATCTTGTCACCCATGGCGGCGATGGCGCGCGGGTTGGGACCGATGAAGACGATGCCGGCCTTTTCAAGCGCGACGGGGAAGGACTCGCGTTCGGAGAGGAAGCCATAACCCGGGTGGACGGCCTCGGCGCCGGTCTTGATGCAGGCATCGACGATCTTTTCGATGATCAGGTAGGACTGCGCCGCCGGGGCCGGTCCGATGTGCACGGCCTCATCGGCCATCTCGACATGGAGCGCGTCACGGTCCGCATCCGAATAGACCGCGACGGTCTTGATGCCCATTTTGCGAGCGGTCTTGATGACGCGGCAGGCGATCTCGCCGCGGTTGGCGATCAGGATCTTCTTGAACATCGCGGATGCGGTCCCGTCTTGGTTCGGAATGGGTGGGAAAAACGTCGGATCAACCGCTGGTTCTAGACGCCTCTTCCCGGCACGTAAACGGGCAACATAGCGCGCCCGGAGCGGGTTTACGCCAGGGAGGCAGCATGGCGGGCGCGCACGCCGCTTGGCCCCGCGAGGTCCATACTTGGCGGGCGATCTTCAACGGTCCAGGGAAGGGCCACGGGCCCGGCGACGGCGTGCCGCCAGCCCTCCGGTCCTCAGGCGGCCGACGTCCGGCGGACAAGTTCGACGAGGGACGGGTGCAGCATGGTGGCTTCGCGGCGCAGGTATTCGATCAGTGCGATTTCCGTCGGCGTCAGGCGGTCGTCGCGCGTCAGTCGCTCGACCAGCCAAGCTGCCTCGCCCTCGGTGATCTCTTCATTGGTGATGATTTCGATGCGCTGGCGTTCCAGGCGGGCGAGCGCACGCTCTTCGGAACTCTGTTCGGTGTAGGCATCCCAGACACTGGAGAGGCTGCCAGAGACCATCGCGCCCAGGAGGTTGGCGGGCGAAAGCTCGCCCCGGCGCTTAAGCCAGGCGTCGGAACGCAGGGCCTCCTCGCGGCTGGGCGGCGCATAACCTGAGACCGCCAGGATGACGTTGGCCATGGCCTTGACGAAGAGGTCGGTCCAGGCCGCGTTCGGTGTGCCACCGGCAAGGCTCTCTTCGATGGAAATGAGCACCTCCGCCTCGGCGCGGGTCACGGCGATGTTCCCGTCGCCGCCGAAGGCATAGAGAATGCGGCGGATGAGGTCCACTTCAGCGTCGGATATGTTGCCGGCGCTACGGGTTCCTTTGGGCCGCAGCGGACCGTCGTCTTCGATAACCGCGCGCTTGATTTCTTCCAGCGCAAAGCGAACGAGGCGCTCGGGCGACCAGCGTGCCGTGTCCAGGACCTTCAACAAAAGATCGAGTTCGGTTTTGGTGCGGACCCTGCCGTCCGGCGCGATCATGGAGATCAGCCAGTCGGCGTTGGCCGCCGTAACGTAGCCTTCCGGTTCGGCCTGATTGACCACGTAATCGCAAATGGCTTGGACAAAAAATGGCGCCCAGGCGGCGTCCTGGACGGGACAAGCCTCGTTCATGCGTATCAGGCTCATGGCCTCTTCTGGGGTGATCAGGCCATCGTCGTAAAACGCCTGGCGCATCCGCATGACATCCTGGTCGCGAACGCTGCCGCGGGAAATAATGATATCGACCGAGACCGCACGCAGAATGCTCATGAACCAACCCCAACATTCAACTCAAACCGTCGGGGGAGACGCTAGCTGGGTGTGCTTACCAAAGTGCTAAGTTGTGTTCGCTTTTGCGGAGCGGAATGCCGTTGTTGCTGCTCGGCACCGCTGCCCGTCGAACATAAAAAAGGGGCCGCCCGGTGGGGCGGCCCGCAGTTCTGGGAGAAAAAGGGGGAAGAGCGGGCAGGCGATCAGTTGCCGACGCGGGGGAGGAAGCGCAACCGGCGGCGGGCGTCAGTCTTTTCGGCGACGATGTGACCGCGGGCCTCATCCTGCATCTTCTTCAGGATGCGGCGGTCGCTGGCGGAGAGGTGGCCGTCGGCCTTCAGAATTTTCTCCATGCGCGCGATACGCTGCTGCTCGGCGCGCAGGCGGCGGCCTTCGAGCCAGGTGATGCTGCCGGTCTGGCGACCGCGCTCGATGGAAAGATTCTGATTGGTCTGGCGCTGATCAAACGTGTAAGCCGAGGCGACAGCGGTGCCAGCGGCCAGGATGGCAGCGGCGAGGGCGAGGGGGCGTGCGAGCGTGATCATGGTCGTCTCCGTTGGATCTCGTGACGAAGCTTTTCGCCCCGTCATGTGTGAGACCTTAGGAGAGCGCGGCTGAACCGGTTCTGAACCTTGTTTTCATCTGGCGTTCATGTGCCCGCCGGTCACCGCCGGGACATGTTGAACGTGGCGTGCCCCGCACTGCCGGTGAGATAGACCGTCTGGCGTTTGCCGCTCAGGATGATGCGGATGCGGCCGGTGACGCCGAATTCGGGGTTGTAGAACGTGCCGCCGAAACGGTTGGCGGTATTCTGCGAGAGGATCGCGGTTTGGGAGACTTTGGCGGAGGCCGTGGCACAGGTCGCGGACATTGCGTAGGTCTTGCCGCCGGCACGGCTGTAGGATGCGCGGCAGCGCGCCTTTTCACGGGCTCCGTTCGCGAGTGTCACCGTCCCGCTGCCGCTCCAGGATCCGGAGAGTTCGGCGGCAACGGCGGCTTTGACAGGCGCGACCGTGTTGAACGTGGCGAGTAGAGTGCCGATTGCTGCGAGACCGGCGAAGCGGAGCGCGGCGTTCGGGCGAATGCATGTGGCTGAGTTCTCAGTCATCGGACCTTCTCCATCGTGGCCGCGGCCTTGGCCAAGGGCGCGGCGGTTCCCCAGCTCTCAGATAGGTACGGCCGCGCGGCTTGGCGACCTCCCGGCGGTTACTGGCAAAAGAAAAAAGCGCGCCGCAGACTAATCTGCGGCGCGCCGATGGTAACGCGAGTCGGCTGGCAACGGCGGAGCCCCGCCGCTTTTCATCACTCGTCTTTTTTGCGCGGTACGCCCGGCACGGAGCCGGCGGCACGCGGCGGCTTTTCCTTCTTTTCCTTCGGCCCCGGCAGCGCTTTTCGCGGCGCGAGATCGACGAGTGCCGTTTCGGGCTCCTCCTCGTCGTCGGTCTGCTCGGGCTTGCGGCTGCCTGGAGCGGCGGGGATGAACTCGAACGCCAGATGTTTTTCCAGACCCTGGCCTTCCAGGTCGATCTTGACCGTCCCGCCGTGTTCGAGTTTGCCGAACAGGAGTTCGTCGGCGAGCGGTTTCTTGATGTGCTCCTGGATGACGCGGCCGAGCGGGCGTGCGCCGAACTTTTCGTCGTAGCCGATTTCGCCGATCCACTTGCGGGCGGCATCGGTGAGTTCGATGGTCACCGAACGCTCGGAAAGCTGGGCTTCCAACTGGAAGATGAACTTGTCGACCACGCGGGCGATCACTTCCGGCGGCAGACCGCCGAACGGAATGACCGCGTCGAGGCGGTTGCGGAATTCCGGCGTGAACAGCCGGTTCACGGCCTCCGTATCCTCGCCTTCGCGGCGGCCACGCTCGAAGCCCATCGGCGGTTTGGCCATGTCGGTCGCGCCCGCATTGGTCGTCATGATGAGAATGACGTTGCGGAAGTCGACCGATTTGCCGGAGTGGTCCGTCAGCTTGCCGTGGTCCATCACCTGCAAAAGGATATTGAACAGATCGGGATGCGCCTTCTCGATCTCGTCCAGCAACAACACGGAATGCGGGTGCTGATCGACGCCATCGGTCAGGAGGCCGCCCTGATCGAAACCGACATAGCCGGGGGGCGCGCCGATGAGGCGGGAAACCGAATGCTTTTCCATGTATTCGGACATGTCGAAGCGCAGGAGTTCGACACCCAGCAGATTGGCGAGCTGCTTGGCGACCTCGGTCTTGCCGACGCCGGTCGGGCCCGAAAACAGATAACAGCCGATCGGCTTTTCCGGTTCGCGCAAGCCTGCGCGCGCCAGCTTGATGGCCGATGCCAGCGCCGTGATCGCCTTGTCCTGACCGAAGACGAGGCGCTTTAAATCCTTGTCGATGTTGTGCAGTACTTCTGCGTCCGACTTCGACACGGTCTTGGGCGGAATGCGCGCCATCGTGGCGATGGTGGCCTCGATCTCCTTCACCGTGATCTTCTTTTTCCGCTTCGCTTCGGTCACGAGCATCTGGGCCGCGCCCGTCTCGTCGATGACGTCGATCGCCTTGTCGGGCAATTTGCGGTCGTGGATGTAGCGCGCAGCCAGTTCCACCGCCGCCTTGATGGCGTCGTTGGTGTACTTGAGCTTGTGATATTCCTCGAAGTACGGCTTCAAGCCCTTCAGGATTTCGATGGCGTCGGCGACGGTCGGCTCGTTGACGTCGATCTTCTGGAAGCGGCGGACGAGCGCCCGGTCCTTCTCGAAGTGCTGGCGGTACTCCTTGTAGGTGGTCGAGCCGATGCAGCGGAGAGCGCCGGACTGAAGTGCCGGCTTCAAGAGGTTGGAGGCATCCATCGCGCCGCCCGACGTGGCGCCGGCGCCGATGACGGTGTGGATTTCATCGATGAAGAGCACCGCGCCGGGGTAGGCTTCGGCTTCCTTCATGACGGCCTTCAAGCGTTCCTCGAAATCGCCGCGATAGCGCGTGCCGGCGAGGAGCGAGCCCATGTCGAGCGCGAAGATGGTTGCGTCGCGCAGGACTTCGGGCACTTCGCCGCGAATAATTTTGCGGGCGAGGCCTTCGGCAATCGCAGTCTTGCCGACGCCGGGATCGCCGACGAGCAGCGGATTGTTCTTTTGACGGCGGCAGAGCACCTGGATCGTGCGCAGCACTTCGGGTTCGCGGCCGATCAACGGATCGATCTTGCCGTCGCGGGCCTTGCGATTGAGATTGACGCAGTAGGTATTGAGTGCGTCCTGCTGGCTCTTTTTGTCGTCGTTGGTTTCCGCCTGCTCGCCTTCATCCGATCCGCGCACGACGCGCGGCTCAGACATGCCGGGGCGCTTGGCGATGCCGTGGCTGATGTACTGCACCGCGTCGAAGCGCGTCATATCCTGCTCCTGCAGGAAAAACGCGGCATGGCTTTCACGCTCGGCGAAGATGGCGACAAGAACATTCGCGCCGGTGACTTCCTCGCGGCCGGACGACTGCACATGGACAACCGCGCGGTGAATGACGCGCTGGAAGCCCGGCGTCGGGGAGGCCTCGGAGGAGGCCTTCGAGGTGATCGACGTGAATTCGGTATCGAGATATTCGGTAATGCGGGCGCGCAAGCGGTCAACATCGACGTTGCAGGCGCGCATGACGGCTGCTGCGTCGCGGTCTTCGATCAGGGCCGCCAGCAGATGCTCCAGCGTGGCATATTCGTGACTGCGCTGATTGGCATGCTCGAGAGCGCGGTGAAGCGTGATTTCCAGATTCTTCGAGAAGGACGGCACTGTTGACCTACTCTTTCTCCAGGGTGCATTTCAAAGGGTGCCCGTGCTGGCGGGAGAAGTCCATCACCAATGTCACTTTGGCTTCGGCCACTTCGTAAGTGAACACGCCACACATACCGACGCCCTTGCGGTGAACGGTCAGCATGATGTCGGTCGCTTCCTGACGGCCCTTTTGGAAGAACTTCTCGAGCACGTGCACGACGAATTCCATCGGCGTGTAGTCGTCATTCAAGAGCAGAACCTTGTAGAGCGACGGCTTCTTCGTCTTTGGCCGTGTCTTGGTGACAATCCCGGTCTTGCCCTGATCGCCGTCGCCCCCCTGCCCCTGGTCCTTGCCGGGACCAGCGGCGCGCGGGCCAATCGTGTCTTGCCACCCGTCTCCCATGCCCTCGATCATGCCCGTACTTGCGGCCGGTCAGGCCATCGCTTCTGTTCGTCGAATCGCCGGCGGGTTGACGCCGTCGCGCTCCGACAGTTCAATCCATCCGGCACACGGCGACAAGGCCCTATCATGCTGTGTCCCATCCGGCTGTTGTACGACGGTTGCATGTAGCGTGGATGTTGGTGGGCGAAGCGTGTTGCGGAACATTCCTGGTCATATGTGGTGTCGCACTGCGACGCAAAAAAGGCCCGGGAGGAGACCCGGGCCTTCTCAATTCGGTGGCGGCTGATTTGCAGCGGCCGGACCTTCAGCGCGACCCTGGGAAAGCGCCAGGTTTGAAAGCGTCCTTGGCGAAGTTCTGATACATGGCGCCGATCTTCGACATCTGCTGCATGTAATCTTCGTAGGCGCGCTTGGCATAGGTGGTCTGGATTTCCATGGCCTGCTCGACCGATTTGGCTGTCACGAGCTTTTCAAAGGCCGACGTTCCGTCCTCGAAAGCGCGTTTGGAATAGTCCGTCATTTCGGTGGCGATGGCCTGCCAGCTCTTGTTCCACTCACCCATCATCTTCATGTAGCCTTCCATCCCGGTCTGGCCGATCTTCTGGAAGTCCTGGAAATTATTGATCATCGGTATCCGCCTTTCTGGTAGGGAGCCGGGCTGCTCGACCCGGAATGCCGAATTTTCGCTCACATCGAGCTAGCTCAACATTATAGTTGCAGCGCAGCATAATGAAAGCAGAAATATCGCAATGCAGCAATTCATGTTGCTGGTGCATGGCATTTACCCTAACGAAGCGGTTTTGCGCTAGTCTAAATTTTAAAGAGACGGGCGCATGCCCCGAACCGGCCCAAAAGCCGCCCACAAGGCAGCGTTCTATGGGGTGTCGGAGGGGGAAGATGGTCCACGCGGCCCTGGCTGCGCGGCCTGTCGGTAAAGCGACCCCGATTGTTGCAGGGTACATACTTTCGGGCGTCAAACCGTGCGTCTTACCGGATGGTCCGTTGTTGCGTTTGTGATGAGCACCGTTGTGGCGGTGTTTGCGGGTGCGGCCGCGCCTGTGGCGGCTGCAGACAAGTCGGCGGCGATGGTCATCGACGCCAATACGGGACGGGTTCTGCACGATAACGCGGGCAGTGCCTCACGCTATCCCGCCTCCCTGACCAAGATGATGACGCTCTATTTGGCATTCGAGACCATCGAAGCCGGCCGGCTGTCGTTTTCGACGCGGTTGCCAGTGAGCGAGCGGGCTGCCGGGGCAGCACCGTCCAAACTGGGACTTAAAGCCGGTGCTGATATTGCCTTACGGGATGCGGTCAAGGCACTGATCGTCAAATCGGCGAATGATGTCGCGATTGCGATCGCGGAGAAAATCAGCGGCAGCGAGATCGAGTTTGCCCGGCTGATGACAAAGCGCGCACGTCAGCTCGGGATGCGCGACACGACCTTCCGGAATGCGTCCGGTTTGCCGGATTCCGGACAAGTCACGACCGCGCGGGACATGCTGACGCTCGCGATGCGTTTGCAAGACGACTTTCCACAGCACTACCGGCTGTTTGCGACACGCACGTTTTCGTACGGCGGCAAGACTTATCGGTCGCACAACGCGCTTCTGGGCCGATTTGCCGGCGTCGACGGCATCAAGACGGGCTACACGCGGGCGTCCGGTTTCAACCTCGTTTCATCCTATCGCACCGGCGGCAAGCACGTGGTCGCGGCGGTCTTCGGCGGCGTCAGCGCAGGTCTGCGCGATGCGCACATGCGCATGCTGCTCGCACGGGCCATCGAGAAAGCGTCGACAGGGCGCACGCGTAAGGCGGGCCCACAACTCGTTGCCGAAGCGAAGCCGGCTAAGCGCCCGCCGCCGAAGCCTGTGATCAAGCCCGAGCCGCCCGCGGACCCGAAACCGGCGGACGTTGCGGTTGCCGCCGCCAACGATGCGGCACCTTCGCAGCCTGCAGTGGTCGAGGTTGCCGAGAGTGCCGCGAGCGCTCCCGGACTTCGCATTTCAATTGCGAAGGTCAAGGCCGTATCGGTTCTCGCGCCCTCCGTGGCGAACGAACCGGCAGCGGCGGTTGACAGCGTGGCCGAAACAGCCGCGACGCCGGCTGCGGCTTCGCAGGGCGCCCAGCCGCTGTCATTCGCATCGACGATGCCGCGTCCCGATTTCGCCTTGCTGAAGGCCGAGCTTGCCGCACGCGCGTCGGCCAACCCCGTTGAAGCAGAAGCACCAGCGGACCAATCGACGGCCGGCGGTTCTGCAACGAACCTCGTGATGCCGGTCAGTGAGACCGAAACCGTCATCTCCAAGGCAAGCGAGCGCGGGCGGCCGCCCTCCACGCTGCAAGCCCAGTTCGCTCATCTCGCTCAGGTGGACCCTGGTCAGTCCAACTCGGCAGCGTGGAGCGACAAGCCGGCATTGCAGGCCGCTGTCGCCGAACTTCCTGCCCCCATGCCGGTTGCGGTTTCCGCCGGGCAGATGGCGGCCGAAACCCGGCCCGCACCTGCGCAGTCTGATGCGGATGCTCCTGCGCCGGGCTTCCAAGTCCAGATTGGCGTTTACAGTTCGCCGTCGGACGCGGAGCGCGCCATGGCCGCTGCGCGGACCAAGGCCGGACATGTCTTGGGTGACAGCGAACCGATCGCGATGCCTCTGACCAAAGGCGACAAGCAGCTTTATCGTGCGCGGTTTGCGGGATTTGACAGCGCTGCGGCGACGAGTGCCTGCAACGAATTGCGCCGCGCCGGACTCGATTGTTTCGTGGCGCGAGCGAATTGAAAGTCAGTCGCCGACCAGGACGGCCTTGGCTTCATTGATCTTCGAGGCGAGGTAGTTCGAGCCGCCGCGATCCGGGTGCACTTTTTTGATCAGTTCGCGATGGGCCGAGCGCACGGCATCATCGCTCGCTCCATCGTCAAGGCCTAAGATTTCCAACGCTTCGTCGCGAGTCATGCCACGTGAACCGGGCGGGCGATGTGCGTTCGACGATGCGCCGGGTTCGTCGCCGCCTGCCTGCCGCTCCAGATCGTCGCGCCACGTGGGATGGCGGCGGTCCAAGTAAGCCTCGAGCACTTGCGCGGAGTTCGGATCGGCGAAGGCATAGTCCTGCCACAGCAGCACGAGATCAGCCGGTGAGAGCGTTTCGATCTCCTGGCCGGCAAAGCGGCCCTTCCGCACCGTGCCCCGAATGGCGCCGCTGGTATGATCAAGCTCCATTTCCAAATGATCCGTACTCATGCGCGAACTTTGATTTGGGTCAGGGCTGCCGCCGCCAGACCAACCGCCGGATCCCCAGGGCAACACGCCACGGCCCATAAGCAGACCCCAGCCGGCGAAACCGACAAACAGCGCCAGATCGATCCGCCCGCGCAGTGCCAGGATTGCGGCGAACGCCAGCAGCGCTGCGCCAGCGAGAAAGCGGAGCTGGCGGGCCAGGACGGAAGGATTTGCCGACGTGAAGCCGCGCACGATCAGAAGAATTGCGACCAGAACGGAAAGCCCGGACAGAAGGTATGTCATCGCCCACCTACTCTTGGGACTTCATCTGGCTGAGCAAGAGTTGCGCACCCTTTTCGCCACCGCGCGCGCTCAACGCCAGCAGGGCCTTGCGTCCACCGGACGCGTACACGGCGACGGCGCGCAGGAGCGCACGCAGTTGTTCGGCGGAACCGGCGCCGAAGCGGCATGTGGCGCCTTTGGTCAGCCGCGCGATTTCCGTGTAGGCGCGTGTGACATTCGGGTCCGCGCCCTCCTGGAAGAGAAACACGGGCACGCCGAGCAACCCCAGCGCGCCGGCTTTCGAGCAGACATAATCGATATCTTCTTCCATGGCGTCACCGACGAAGACCACGGCATTGACGCGGCGCTTGGCGCTCTCTTGCGCGGCATGGGTCAGGACGCGGGCCAGCTGAGTCAAGCCGCCGCGGCAGGTTACGCTTGTCATCAGGCGCGCAAGGCCTGTGGGATCGGATACCCAGCGCGACGCGCGGCACTCGTTCATGCCGCGGAAAAAGACCAGTTGAACGTCCAGCCCGCCGATATCCTTGACGACCGTGAACATGTCCGACTGAAGCGCCAGCGCCATATCCCATGTGGGCTGGCGGCTCATGGTAGCGTCCATGGCAAAGACGAGGCGGCCGGGCAGTCCCGTGGTGGACGGGGCGATGGTCTTCATCTTGGCGATGAAGTCCTCCACGTCCGCCGTCGTTTCATTCTTGGCCGATGGCGCGTTGGCGGCATCGGGATTTGACACCGCGCCGCCCGCTGTGCGGGCTGCTCGTTCACCGGTCGGCGTTGGGCGCTTGTCCTTCGTGCTCATAGGCATAGTTTGGGGATCGCCCGGCTGAGCGGCAAGGGCGATCTCAGCCGTCGTCCTTAACGGTTCTCGTCAATAGCTGAACATTGCCGCCCGTCGCCGTGATGTCGGTCGTTCGAACACGTTCGGTGGCAAAACGCTGCACATAGTTGGGGCCGCCGGCCTTTGGCCCGGTTCCCGACAACCCCTCCCCGCCAAACGGCTGGACGCCCGGCACGGCTCCGATCTGGTTCCGGTTCACGTAGAGATTGCCGACCCGCGCATCGCGCGCCAGCTGATCGGCGACCGCTTCGATCCGGCTGTGAAGAGCAAGTGTGAGACCGTATCCCGAGGCGTTGATCGCCTCGATGACCTTTGACAGCCCTCCGCGCGGATAGCGAATGACATGCAGGATCGGCCCGAAGACTTCGCGATCGAGCGTTGCGAGACTGTCGATTTCATAGCAAGCGGGGGATACGTACGTGCCGCCGCGGACATTCACAGGCAGCGGAAGATCGACCAGTTCACGCGCCTGATCCTGCATCTTGAGCTTGTGGGTTTCCAAGGCGTCCTGCGACGGCTCGTCGATGACGGGACCGACGTCGGTGTCGATGTCCAACGGATCGCCGATCTTCAGTGCCGCAATGGCACCCGTCAGCATCGGAATGGTTCTGCCTGCGATGTCGTCCTGAAGGAACAAGACGCGGGCTGCCGAACAGCGTTGGCCGGCGCTGTCGAAGGCGGAGCGCACGGCATCGCGCACGACCTGCTCGGGCAGTGCGCTCGAGTCCGCGATCATGGCGTTGATGCCGCCTGTTTCGGCGATGAATGGGATGATTGCGCCCCGGCGTCCGGCCAGTGCCTTTTGAATGGTCCACGCGGTGTCGTTGGACCCAGTGAACGCAATGCCTTTGACGCGCGGATCGCGCACGAGCGCGGCACCCACGTCGCCGCCGCCGGGAAGGAAATGCAGTACTTTCGGCGGGACACCCGCTTCGTGCAGCAGCTTTATCGCAAGGAAGCCGATGACAGGCGTCTGCCCGGCCG